>CAZLEY010000035.1:0-20923 GCA_964558675.1 uncultured Dehalococcoidaceae bacterium
TACTGGAAGCCGGTGCCCACTTCGGGCATCAAACCGGCCGGTGGCACCCCCGGATGAAAAACTACATCTTTACCAAGCGTAATGGCATCCATATTATCGACCTGGAAAAGACAGCCGTCATGCTGGACGGAGCCTGCGCTTTTGTTCGGGATATTGTGGCCGAAGGTAAAACAGTCCTTTTTGTAGGAACCAAGAAGCAGGCTCAAGAGTCGGTGGAGGAAGAGGCTCTGCGCTGTGAAATGTACTACGTGAACCAGCGCTGGCTGGGAGGGATGCTGACAAACTTCTCTACGATACAGGCAAGAGTTGACCAGCTTGTGCGCTTGGAAGACCAGCAGGCCAGAGGTGAGTTCGGCCGGCTGACCAAGAAGGAAGTCCTTAAGCTTGGCGAGAAAATTGATAAAATGAACCGCCAGATGGGTGGCTTCAAGGAAATGACCGCCCTGCCAGGCACCCTGTTTATTATCGACCCTACCAAAGAAAGAATCGCGCTCGCTGAAGCCAGGCGTATGGGAGTACCGGTGGTGGCTATAGTGGATACCAACTGTAATCCCGATGATATAGACTATCCTGTTCCCGCCAATGATGACGCCATCCGTGCTATAAAACTGATATGTACTAAGATTGCCGATGCGGTTATTGAAGGCAGGAGTGGCATAGGTGAGGTTCCCGCCGAGGTGGTTGAAGAAGCTGGCGAATCGGAAGATGAAATTGGAGCTGTGGAATTAACGGAACCCCTTATTTTTACACCAGAGGAGGAGTAAGGAGGCAGACTTGGAAATCTCGACGAAGAAGATTAAGGAGTTAAGAGAACAGTCCGGTGCCGGTATTATGGATTGCCGGAGTGCCCTGCTTGACGCTGAAGGTGATATTGAGAAGGCGCTGGAGGTTTTGAAAGAGAAAGGACTGCTCAAGGCGCAGAAAAAAGCGGAACGTGCCACCGGCCAGGGGTTGGTGGAAGCCTATATACATACGGCCGGTCGTATTGGAGCTATGATTGAAGTCAACTGTGAAACAGACTTCGTGGCTCGCACGGACGAATTTAAAGAGGTGGCGCATTGTCTGGCGATGCAGGTGGCAGCATTATCACCGCAGTTTATCTCTGAGGAAGAAATACCGGAAGGAGCTGAAGTAGAATCCCAGGAAGTATGCCTGCTTCTTCAGCCGTATATAAAGGACCCTAATAAGACCGTCAGAGATGTTATCATGGAAACCGTAGCCAAGGTAGGGGAAAATATCAGGGTAAGCCGATTCACCAGATACGAGTTAGGTAGCTAGAGACCGAAAAAATGCCTGAAACCAAATATAAACGGGTATTACTCAAGATCAGCGGTGAGGCGTTGAGTGGCAAACTCAGATACGGAATTGACACTCCTACATTGACCAGGATAGCTAGGCAAATCAAAAACGTGATAGAGATGGGAGTCCGTGTTGCCATTGTTGTTGGTGGGGGCAATATCTGGCGGGGGGCCGAGGCTGAGGCAGACGGTATGGAAAGGGTCACTGCCGACTATGCCGGAATGCTGGCCACTGTAATAAACGCCCTGGCACTTCAGGATATTTTAGAACGTGAAAAAGTAATTACCAGAACGCAGTCGGCTTTAGAAATCAATAAAGTGGCCGAACCCTACATCAGACGGCGTGCTATACAGCATCTGGAGAAGGGCAGAGTGGTTATCTTCGCCGGAGGCACCGGGAATCCGTATATGACCGCCGATACTGCCGCCGCCCTGCGGGCGATAGAGATTGGGGCTGAGGTATTGCTCATGACCAAGAACAATGTGGATGGTATCTACACGGCTGACCCCCGGAAAGACCCCAGCGCCAAAAAGTTCGACAAGATTACGCACCTTGAGGCATTGAACAGGCGTTTGGAAGTTATGGATGCTACTGCTTTATCTCTATGTCTCGATAACAAGCTGCCGATTATTGTCTTCAACCTTGAGGCCAACCGTAGTATGGAGAAGGCCGTACTTGGTGAGCCAATAGGTACGCTTGTATCAAGTGAGAATTGATATGGTAAGCGAAGCTCTGCAAGGCATTGAAAACAAGATGAAGGCTTCGGAGAGGGTTTTCCGGGAAGACCTGGCGACTATACGAACCGGGCACGCAACGCCTGCCCTTGTTGAGCACGTTAAGGTGGAATATGCCGGTGTTCCAACTGCATTGAATCAACTGGCCGGTATTTCGGCACCGGAAGCCGGTTTGCTGGTTATACAGCCCTGGGATAAGAGCAGTATAAGCAGTATCGAGAAAGCTATTCTGAAGGCCGAGCTTGGCCTGAATCCGTCCAATGATGGCAACATTATCCGTATAAGTATCCCGCCACTCAGCGAGGAACGAAGGCAGGAATTGATTAAGGTGGTGCATAAAAGGGTTGAGGAAAGAAGGGTATCGGTACGTAATCTGAGGCATGAAGCTCTTAATGAGCTTAAGAAGCTTGAGAAGGATAAGGAAATATCACAGGACGAACAGAAACGGGCTCAGGAACAACTGCAGAATATCACTGACAGTTTCATAGCTGAAGTTGAACAGGTCGGCGCTGAAAAAGAAAAGGAACTAAAGGAAGTCTAGCCCGGACTGTTATTAGGTTGCCCTTAATCAGTGATAGCCAGGATGGCGGTAATATCTAAGAACATGGCAAAAATTACCAGCATTCCCCGTCATATAGCCTTTATTTTGGATGGAAACGGTAGATGGGCGGAGCAGCGTGGATTACCCCGCCTGGAGGGCCATCATGCCGGGGTAAAGAATATACGCCCTATAATCAGGTATCTCAACAAACGAGGTGTGGCATATCTCACACTCTATGCCTTTTCTACCGAGAACTGGAATCGACCCGATGATGAGGTTAAGGGTCTATTTCACATGCTGGAAGATATAATAGACAGAGAGGCTCGTGAGCTTCATAAAAACGGTGTCAGGATTCGGCATATCGGACAGCTTGAAGGATTATCTGCTGAGTTACGAAATTCCATAAAGAGGGCTGTAGACCTCACGCGGGATAACACCGGAATGACTCTCGGTGTGGCTTTAAACTATGGAGGACGTACCGAGATATTGGACGCGGTACGTCAGTTGATGGATAACGGGGTGCCGTCGCAGGATATAGATGAGAAGATGTTCGTGGATTATCTCTATACGGCCGGCTTTCCCGAGGTTGACATGGTCATTCGCACTGGTGGCGAGATTCGCACCAGTAATTTTCTGATATGGCAGGCGGCTTATAGCGAATATTATTTTACACCGGTTCTCTGGCCCGATTTCAAAGAAGAGGACCTGGAGAAAGCATTGCTGACATATAGCCAGAGACAGAGGCGCTTTGGCGGGCTGTAATCGAAGGCCAAATGCTCAGGAAAAGAGTCATAACAGCACTGTGGGGCATTCCTCTTCTCATTGCCGCCATCTGGTTTGATGAACCATTACCCTGGTTTACCGTATTTACGGCTGTCTGGGGGCTACTGGCAGTCCTTGAATTCTACAGGATGGTGGCTGTTTCCAAAGTCATACCGCTGACCTGTTTCGGCATGGTCTGGACCCTGTTATTTATCATTCATCCCCATTTCGATTATGAACTCTCTGTGCCGCTTTTATTAACATCGGCGGTGATACTTTCGTTGGTATTAATAGTGGTCATTCACAGGAGAGAGGGGGCTTTTTCCAACTGGGCCTGGGCAATGGCCGGCATTCTGTATATAGGCCTGCTTCTGAGCTATCTGGTGGCATTAAGGCTTGAGCCCGGGACGGAGGCTTTTACAGAGGCCGGCCGTAACTTTGTGTTTCTTGCCCTCCTGGCTACCTTCGCTTCTGATACAGCTGCTTATTTCGTTGGCAGAGCCTTCGGCAGGCACCACCTGGCGCCGCGCATCAGTCCCGCCAAAACGTGGGAGGGAGCTATCGCCGGACTATTCGGAGCTGTCATTATAAGTCTGCTTTTCACTCTTTCTACGCCCCTGCAAGTTCCCCTGGGCTACGGGCAGGCGATACTCCTTGGTGTGCTGGTTAGCGTATTCGGTCAAATCGGCGACCTTGTAGAGTCGATGTTAAAGCGTAACGCCGGTGTCAAGGAATCAGGCAGTCTCATGCCGGGGCACGGCGGTTTGCTTGACCGCATGGACAGTATTGTCTTTGCGGGCGTCGTGGTATATCTATATTACTGGTTCGTGGTACTTTAGCCACGCAACATTACGCTAATTTTTTGAGGGGAAACAATTCCATCGTGGATAGGGGATAAACACGTTTGAATTGTTTTTAGAGTTATGTTAATTGCAATTGCTGCAGTTGTTGATGGGGGTGCAGCTTAGGGTGTTATAATATTATCTAACATGAAAAATCTGCAGACAGGCGCGCAAAAAATGGGACTTAACATCACTGCCGAGCAGATTGAACAGTTCAAGGTTTATTATCAGGAGCTCATCGACTGGAATAAACGCATCAACCTTACCAGCGTTACTGGTTATGAAGAAGTGCAGGTTACGCATTTTCTGGATTCGCTTACGGTTGTATCGGCGTTAAAGCCGCTGTATGGTAATGACCTGAGCTTTAATATTGTTGATGTGGGCACCGGTGCCGGGCTGCCCGGCGTGCCGCTGCGGATTTTATATCCGGGCATCCGGCTGGTATTGCTTGAAGCCACCTCTAAAAAGGCTAAGTTCCTGCATCATTTAATAGCCAGACTTGGACTGGACAATGTAGAAATCGTGGTCGGGCGTGCTGAGGATGTCGCTCATGATACCGAATACCGCGAGAGGTCTGAGCTGGTGCTCTCGCGGGCAGTCGCCCCTTTATCGACACTGGTCGAATTGACCCTGCCTTTCTGTGCTGTGGGCGGCAGTTTTATTGCGCAGAAGAAGGGAGCCATTGAGCAAGAAGTCAGCCAGGCGTCCAGGGCTATAAGCGTGCTAGGGGGCAATCTGCGTGAAGTAATGACCATTAATCTGGAAGAATTCGATGATAGGCGGTGCCTGGTTGTCATTGACAAGGTGAATTTGACTCCCCAAGAATACCCCCGCCGACCCGGCATACCGGCCAAGAGACCGATTACGTCTTAACTCAGTAATCCAGATAAGTATATTTAGTCAAGAAGATGGCCGTGCTTATCCAGCAAGCTATTGATGAGTTGCATAGCCTCTTTGTCTTTTATTAATCGCCCGGAATATATTCGTAACCCTCTAATAGTATCTTTAATTTCTTTGGGGGAAGGGGTAGATATTTCCAGTAGCCTGTAGGCTTCTTTCTTATGTTTATTTTTCGTACGGGTGTCGATTTTACGGATATAGAAAGCTGCCGCAATCAAGGCTAATAAAAACAGGGCGTATATAAAGTACTCCATTAATACTCACTGAACGGCTGTATTTCGTTGAATACCTTTTAACTACCAATATAAGCTGCCATTTATATTGTATATTTACTCATTGGCTGATGCCATGTCAAGAACCTGTCTTCTTTTATGGTAATTTTAGTGAGTAATTGTAGATAACCGTAAGCCAGTATTGTCGATTTCAACCTTTTCTTGATAGAAGCGGTGGACAAAGGGAGTGATGCAGACATAAAAAGTACTGTTGCTAAGCACCCTGAACAGTAGTAAAATTATATTATCAACCTGACTATTCAAGAGGAGGCAGAAAATGGAGACCGGGACGTGGAAGGTAAAGACGGGGCTGGCTCAGATGTTAAAAGGGGGCGTGATAATGGATGTGGTTACACCTGAGCATGCCAGGATTGCCGAGGAGGCTGGTGCCTGTGCCGTGATGGCACTGGAGAGGGTCCCGGCGGATATCCGTGCTGCCGGCGGCGTGGCACGCATGGCTGACCCCACGGTTATAGAAGCCATTATGAAGACAGTATCAATACCGGTAATGGCCAAGTGCCGTATAGGTCATTTCGTCGAGGCGCAGGCTCTGGAAGCACTCGGCGTGGACTACATTGACGAGTCCGAGGTTTTAACACCGGCCGATGAAAGTCATCACGTCTGGAAGCATGACTTCAAGGTTCCGTTCGTCTGCGGCTGCCGCGACCTGGGTGAAGCCCTGCGGCGGATAGGTGAAGGGGCGGCCATGATAAGGACCAAGGGTGAGGCAGGTACCGGGAATATCGTAGAGGCGGTAAGGCATATGAGGGCCGTCATGGATGGCATCAGAAAGCTGGTGAACACGCCCCAGGAAGAACTGATGACGCAGGCGAAAGAACTGGGGGCTCCATTCGAACTGGTAGTAGAAGTGCATAATACCGGAAAACTGCCGGTAGTAAATTTCGCTGCCGGTGGCGTGGCGACTCCGGCGGACGCCGCCCTGATGATGCAGCTGGGTGCTGAGGGAGTCTTCGTTGGCTCGGGTGTATTCAAGTCCAGCAATCCGGAGGTTAGAGCCAGGGCTATTGTTAAAGCCACCACGCATTACCAGGACCCGGCGATTATCGTCGAGGTCTCCAAGAACCTTGGCGAAGCCATGAGCGGACTTGATATCAAGCAAATTCCGTCAGAGGAACTGCTGGCGCAGAGGGGATGGTAGCCGAAGGACGTAACAGTAATCCGGCGGAATCTGTGAGTCAGTTATAAAAAACCACAGGGTGGGTGACTATATGAAAATTGGTGTCCTTGCCTCGCAGGGAGCCTTTGCCGAGCAGATATCAATATTAAAGCAACTGAATACAGAAGCTGTGCCCGTCCGTTTGCCGCAGGAACTCAGGGGAGTGGACGGGCTAATTATTCCGGGTGGAGAAAGCACGACAATCAGCCGGTTAATCTCCGCATATAACCTGAAGGGTGCAATAGGTGCTCTGGCGAAGGATGGAATACCGCTACTCGGCATATGCGCCGGAATGATAATGATGGCCAGGGAAATTCCCGACAATAATCTGGAGCCTCTTGGCTTGATGAATATCACGGTCAGAAGAAATGCCTTCGGCCGGCAGAGAGAGAGTTTTGAGACTGAGCTATCAATACCGGTGCTTGGCAAAGAGCCTTTTCCGGGAGTATTCATTCGCGCTCCATATATTGAGAAAACCGAAGGCGCCGTGGAGGTTCTGGCACGATTAAATGACGGTACTATCGTGGCTGCCAGGCAGGGTAAGATGCTGGCCGTAGCGTTTCATCCAGAGCTTACCACGGACCTCAGGTTCCACCGCTATTTTCTGGATATTGTCACGGGTAAAAATTAAACAGCAGTTATCGGGGAGGGGCTTTTGCAAAAGGTAGTTACCGATGATATGGATGCCATGCTCGATATTTTGCCTCCACGCATACGGCAGCCGCTGGTTAAGCAGAAGGACGTCAGTGAGCTGCTGGAGGTAGTTCTGGACCTGGGCCGCCCCCCGGAAGCGCGTTTTCCCAGGCGAGAGATGGTGCTTGATGGCAGGGAGGTTGAGGAAGGTGATATAGACTATATAGCCACCCGTATCGGCAACTTCGGCGACGATAACCGCGCCGGTATTGAGCGTACTCTACACCGCCTTTCGGCTATTCGTAATCGGCAGGGTCGTATCGTAGGACTCACCTGCCGTCTGGGCAGAGCTATCTTCGGTACGATTAAAATCATAGAAGACCTTGTGCAATCGGGTAAGAGCGTCCTGCTGCTGGGGCGTCCGGGTGTGGGGAAGACGACCATGCTGCGGGAAGTAGCCCGCGTGCTGGCCGACGATATGCGGAAGCGGGTTATTATTGTGGATACTTCGAATGAAATCGCCGGCGATGGCGATATACCCCACCCGGCTATCGGCCACGCACGGCGTATGCAGGTAGCTACACCAAGTCTACAGCATGCGGTAATGATTGAGGCAGTGGAGAACCATATGCCTGAGGTAATCGTTATTGACGAGATAGGCACCGAGCTGGAAGCCATGGCCGCCAGGACTATTGCCGAGCGTGGCGTACAGCTTGTCGGTACGGCTCATGGCAATACGCTGGACAATCTGATGATGAATCCAACCCTGGCTGACCTCATTGGCGGTATTCAGTCGGTGACCCTGGGTGATGAAGAAGCCAGGAGGCGGGGCACGCAGAAATCGATACTGGAGCGCAGGTCTCCGCCCACTTTTGATATTGTCGTCGAGTTGCAGGACTGGGACAAGGTGGCTATTCACCCTGATGTGGGCGAGGCTGTCGATGACCTTCTCCGCGGTATGCCTCTTAGCACCGAGGTTCGCTGGTTGGATGAAAAGGGCGAGGTAAAAATAGAAAAATCGGAGACGGGTAAGAAGAAAACTGTCAGGGGGAAAAGGGTAGAGAAGGAAGCTAGGCCGTCCAGGCTCTACCTGTTTGGTATTAACCGCGCCAGGCTGGCGCAGATGGCAAAGGAGATGAGTTTGGACCTGGATATAACCGATAACATGCACGATGCCGGCGTGTTCGTGACATCTAAAAATTATTATAGGCGCAAGCCGCAGAAGGTCAGAGATGCCGAAAGCGCTAACATGCCGATATATGTCCTGAGGAGCAATACCCCGCCCCATATGAGGCAGCTGCTGGGCACTATCTACCCCCTGGTCGGAGCTGACAAGTCGACCTCATTCAGGAGTGCATTAGGTGAGGCCGAGGCTGCGGTGGCGCAGGTCAATGACGGAGAGGAAGTCATTGAGCTCAGTCCACAGAGTTCCTATATACGCCGTCTGCAGCACCTGATAGCCCAGCGCAGCGACCTGTCCTCGCACAGCCTGGGAAAAGACCCGGAGAGACGGGTAAGGATTTATAAAGAGCAAACAAGGGTATAGATTATGTCCCTATTCATTACCTTTGAGGGTGGTGAGGGTTGTGGTAAGAGTACTCAGGCCAGGCTGCTGTACCGGCGGTTGAATAAATTAGCCATTCCATCACTATTGACACATGAACCCGGGGTAACCTCACTCGGCAGGAAGGTAGCCCGTTTGCTTAAGTGGACGCAGAATGTAGATATATCACCAACAGCGGAGCTAATGTTGTTCAATACATCGCGGGCTCAATTAACTGCCGAGATTATTCAGCCCAATCTGAAAAGTGGGAAAGTAGTTATCTGTGACCGCTATGCCGACTCCACCACGGCTTACCAGGGCTACGGCCGCAGGCTTGATTTGCCCATTGTGGCGGCGGTTAACAGGATAGGCACACTGGGACTGATACCTGACGTAACCTTTCTGCTGGACATGCCGGTGGAAAAAGGGCTTGCCCGTAAGAATGATAATAGAGACCGATTTGAAGTGGAGTCCGTTAATTTCCACAGGCGTATAAGAGAAGGCTATCTCACGATGGCAGTTGCTGAGCCGGAACGCTGGCTGGTAATAGATGCTGAAAAGAGCAAAGAAGAAATTGCAGATATAATCTGGCAGAGGGTAAGCAAGTTACTCCCTAGGTAAGGGGGAAGTTTAAGAGGGGGTGTGGAATAAATCCCCCTTAATCCCCCTTTTTCAAAGGGGGAAACTTGGTGGGGGATATATTAACGGATAAGATGTGGATGATACGAGGGTGGTGGGTGGGAGAAGATAACAACGGGAAGAGGCAGGGTGGTGACCTAAATCATTGGGGGTGAGGCAAATAAATACCCGCCAGATACCGTCGTTTTTTGAGGAAAGGGCACTTAAGGCCCGGGGCTACCGGTTCGTTGCGGGCGTGGACGAGGCAGGGAGGGGCGCCCTGATGGGACCGGTGGTGGCGGCGGCGGTAGTCCTACCGAATAACCTGAAAGCGCGCTGGAGGGACAGGGTGAGGGACAGCAAGCTGTTAAATCCGGCCACACGTGAATTCCTGTTTGAATGCATAAACGAGAAGGCTATTTCTGTGGGTGTTGGCGCATCATCTAACGAGATAATAGACTTCATCGGAATAGTCAAAGCAACGCGACTGGCAATGAAGCTGGCTATAGAGCAGCTTGTACCGGAACCGCAGTATATTCTCATAGACTATATGCGCCTGCCTGAGGTATCGCTGCCGCAGAAGGGAATAACCAATGGTGACAGGCTGTGTTTCTCTATTTCCTGCGCTTCTATCATAGCGAAAGTATCCCGTGACCGAATGGTGAAAGAACTGGACAGTTCTTATCCCGGATACGGCTTCGCCCGGCATAAAGGGTATGGTACGAAAGAGCACCTCGCCTGCCTGCACCGCCAGGGGCCATGCCAGATACACCGTCGAACTTTCCGGCCGGTCAGGGAAATGATAGAGGGCGTTTAAGAGGGGCGATAAAAAAGGAGTGTTTTAGAGAGGCGAAGCCTCTCTTCCCAATATTTCCCCCTCTCCTTGATAGGAGAGGGGGATTAAGGGGGTGAGGTAGACAGAAAATCCTCAATTTGATATTTAAACATTTTTTGAGTGTTCGTGAAACAGGATAAAGATGAAACGACGTGATACCGGTATCCTCGGTGAGAAGCTGGCCGGGGAATTCCTCGGCAAGAACGGCTACTATATCCTGGAGACCAACTACAGATGCCCCGAGGGCGAGATTGATATCATTGCCCGGCAGGAAGATACGCTGGTCTTCGTTGAAGTGCGTACCAAGAAAAGCCGCCGTTTCGGCAGTCCTGAGGAGTCAATCACACCGACTAAAATGAAGAGATTAAGGGCTGTAGCCGCCCACTATGGCCAAAACCGGGACAACCTGCCGGCTTCGTGGCGAATCGATGTGCTTGCTATTCAGATGGACAGGAACGGTAAAGTGTCACGCATTGAGCTAATTGAGAACGCCGTTGGCGGAACGTAATTACGCTGAATGCTTTACCCCCTAAAACGGCTGTGCTAGAATTAGTCGCCGAGGTATTCACGGTATGGAAACGACACCGGTTGATACACTACGCATTGTCGATGCGAACCTGAACCGCATTAGCGAGGGACTTCGCGTGCTTGAGGAAATGGCTCGCCTGATGCTTGATGATACCGTCCTGACACAGCAGCTGAAAAATATGCGCCACGAGATAGTGCAGGTCGATTCGGAACTGCAGCGGAAACTTCTTCAGGCGCGTGACTCGGAAGGTGATGTCGGTGCTGATATGGAAGTGCCCGGCGAGGGTAAACAAAGGGATATACAGGCAATACTGGTGGCTAATGCGAGGAGGGTGCAGGAATCACTGAGGGTTATGGAGGAAATAGCCAGGGCTCCCGGCCTTAGTCTGGATACTGAGAAGTATAAACACGCCAGATTTTCCCTTTATACAATAGAGAAAACGCTGCTCTCCAGAATACTGCGCCAAGAGAAGATAAAACGTCTGAAGGGACTGTATGTTATCATTGACACGGCGGTTCTGAATGGACGAGGCCATGTTGAAGTAGCTTCCCAGGTAATCAGGGGTGGGGCGAAAGTAATCCAACTGCGGGATAAAGAGTGCGGTAAAAAGCAGCTATTATCTATTGCCGGAGAAATGAAAAATCTGTGTAATGAGCAGGATGTCATGTTTATTATTAACGATTACCTTGATATAGCTCTGGCGGTTGATGCTGACGGATTGCATCTGGGGCAGGATGACCTGCCGGTAGATACAGCACGTCGTCTAATGCCGATGGATAAAATACTGGGGTGCTCGGTTCGTACTGTAGATAGAGCGATTGCTGCCCGGGAAGAAGGTGCAGACTATATTGGTGTGGGCGCCATGTACCCTACCACCACCAGAGAGGGCGCGGAGGTAGTAGGCCCGGACATGTTAAGGGAAATCAGGCAGGCAATAGCTCTGCCAATAGTTGCGATTGGCGGTATTAATAAGGACAACATTAAAGAAGTAATTAAGGCCGGGGCTGATTCAATAGCGGTAATCAGTGCCGTTCTGGGGGCCGGGGACGTTGAGGGGTCAACCAGACATCTGGTAAACATAATAGAAGGAGAACACATTGGATAATCTGGAATCAATTTCAGAGCAGATACGTAAAAGTCTTTCGGCTAAGGACGAAGCCAGGGAGAAAATGTTACCGCTTTGCCGTGATTCCATACGTTATAGCAGTAACGCCATACGCGCTGTCCATCGGCATGAGTTTAAACTGGCGGCAGAACTGGTAAAAACGGCACGCAGCATACTCACGGACGCCGAGCAGGCCCTCCGGGATAACGGAGAACTTGGCAGTGCCGGACTAATACGAGATGCGCAAAAGGAGCTTGCCGAAGCCAATATAACCCTGGCGCTGGTTACCGGGAAGCCGCTTCCGGAGCCGGCCGAACTGGGTGTTGATGCGGCTGCTTACCTGAACGGACTTGGTGAAGCCGCAGGTGAAATGCGGCGTTACCTGCTTGATGGTATGAGGCAGGGTGACCTTTCCCGCGGTGAGGAGTTGCTATCGGCTATGGATAATATTTATGGAGTTCTGGTTACCATGGACTACCCGGATGCTGTAACCGGTGGCCTTCGGCGAACTACCGATATGGTCCGCGGTGTACTGGAAAGAACGCGAAGCGACCTCACCCTGGGTATGAGACTGAAAGATTTAGAGACCAGACTGCAAGGCGTGAAACATGAAGATATGCCATCTGTTCGGCAGGATGAAGATATTCAACATGAAGAACCTGTTCAGCAAGATGAACCTGTTCTGGATGAAAGTCAGATGGATATTTATGAGGCGTTGAGTGAATGGAGAGAGCATAAGGCCAGTGAGGAAAACCTTTCTCCATATGTCATAGCTCGTAATTCGTGGTTGAAAGAAATAATTAAATTACAGCTGTCCACACCCAAGGACTTGATGGTAATTAAAGGATTTGGCGAAAGAAGAGCCAATAAATACGGAAAAGACATCATCGACATTATCAGGAAAAACAGGTGAACGGGTAAGGAAGGTTTTATTGACCCGTAGTGATAAATGTGTTAAACTGCTGAAAACTTAAAGAGCAGGTTATTTTACGGTAGGACGCTGTTTGATAAAATAAAGGAGGTTGGTAATAGCCTCCTTCTCTTTTTGTTGTGATGAGAAAATAGTATAGTGGAGGTATGCTTATGGATCCATTGATTATTAAAATTCTGGTGCTGATAGGAGGCGTGCTGGCGCTGGCCTTCGTTGGTTACCTGGTCAGATCAATCCTGCGCGAGAGCGAAGGCACGGCGAAAATGAAAGAGATATCTCTGGCTATCCGCCAGGGAGCTATGGCTTTCTTGCGCCGTGAGTTTCTTACACTGGCGATATTTACAGTCGTAGTCTTCATCGTTCTGGCTGTATTCATAGAACCCAGACCATTCGTAGCTGTAGCTTATCTTTGCGGTACGGTTACATCGGCTCTGGCCGGGTGGCTTGGTATGAATATTGCTACGAAGGCTAACGTAAGAACGGCCCACGCGGCTATAAATAGCTGGGCGAAGGGATTGAAGATAGCCTTCTCCAGCGGTGCTGTGATGGGCTTTTGCGTGGTGGGCCTCGGGCTGCTGGGACTATCAATCATCGCCTTTATCTGGGAAGATAGCCATGTATGGCTGGGCTTTGCCTTTGGCGCCTCGTCGGTAGCCCTGTTCCTGAGGGCCGGCGGGGGTATCTTTACCAAGAGCGCCGATGTTGGCGCTGACCTTGTGGGCAAGGTCGAGCACGGTATCCCCGAAGACGACCCCCGTAATCCGGCGGTGATTGCCGATAACGTAGGTGACAATGTCGGTGATGTTGCCGGCATGGGTTCTGATTTATACGAGTCATATGTTTCCGCCATAGCGGCGTCAATGGTACTGGGAGTCATCGCTCTAGACGCGTCAACCGGCATGCTTATGCCCCTGGCACTGGCGGCGGTAGGTATAGTCGTATCCATTATCGGCGCCCTTTCCGTCAGACCAAAGGAAATGAAAGACGCTGATTTTGAGAAGCAGGTGGCCAAAGCGCATGCTACCATGAATACCGGCGTTTACGTCAGTAATATTCTTATGATAATAGCCAGTTTCTTTGTTATCAGGGCATTTACAGATAAACTGGACCTTTTCTGGGCGCTGATAGCGGGCTTAATCGCCGGCTTCTTAATCGCTCAGGCAACTGAATACTTCACGTCAGCCGAAAAGGGACCCACCAAGAAGATAGCCAAGTCGGCGGAGAGCGGCGCGGCCGTGTGCATTATCGAAGGCTTAGCTACCGGCATGATGAGTACCGTTATACCCGTTCTTCTGGTTGCGATTGCCACAGTTCTTGCTTATATCTTTGGTGGTTTGTTAGGCATCGCCATAGCGGCTATGGGGATGCTAATCAACCTGGGTATGCTGCTGGCTATGGACTGCTACGGCCCTATAGCGGATAATTCGGCCGGTATCGCCGAGATGGCAAAACTGGGGAAGGAAGTCAGGGAACGCTGCGAGGCGCTGGATGCTGTCGGCAATACCACGGCGGCTCTGGGCAAGGGATTTGCCATTGCTTCAGCAGCGCTGGCATCACTGGCATGGCTGGCTACATACTTTGAGGTCGCTGATATTGATATTGCCAGCCTGACCAATGTCGGTGTTATTGCCGGGGTGCTGATTGGCGGTATGCTGACCTTCGTCTTCAGCGCTCTTGCCATGAGGGGCGTCAGCGACGGCGCTTTTGCCATCGTCAATGAGGTAAGACGGCAATTCCGGGAGATTAAGGGATTAATGGAAGGTGACGCCAATCCAGACTACGTAAGCTGCGTTGACATTGCCACCAGCCGGGCGTTAAGGGCGATGCTGCTGCCTGGAATACTGGTGATTGCGGTACCTCTTATCCTCGGTTTTACGCTGGGTCCGGAGAGTGTCGCCGGCCTTCTGGTGGGGGCTCTGTTAACCGGCTTCCTGTTAGCGGTGATGATGGCCAATGCGGGAGGTGCCTGGGACAATGCCAAGAAATATATCGAAGCCGGGGCCTGTGGCGGCAAGGGTTGCGACGCTCACAAAGCCTCCATCGTTGGTGACACGGTGGGCGACCCGTTCAAGGATACGGCCGGGCCTTCGCTGAACATACTTATCAAGCTTGTTGGCAAGGTAGCCGTGATTTTTGGTCCTGTTTTCATAATGGTGATTGAGCTATAATAATAGACCCGACGGTAAAGATAGTCCCGTTGGTGATGATTTGTCCCGGCGGGACATTTCTATATTGCTATCTCCGGCGCCGGAAAGAAGCTGATAAATCCTTTATACCGAGATTACGCAGCGTGTCCGACCGGGGTATTCCTGTAGTTTCGTCCCATCCCCGCAGACGGTAATACTCCTTCAGCATGTCCGTGAATTTATCTCTATCAAGGACGTTGCCGGTGGCGTCAGTGGCTTCATCACCGGGACCGGGCACCATTACTTTTTCACCGCGCGCTCCCGCTTGTATAGGTTCGGTGAAGTTAAACCCGGGGGGAAAGTCGTCATCGGGGACTTTGTGTCCCTCCCGCACCATGATAGCCCTCTGTACATTGGCAATGCGCTCGGCGCAGGGGGGTATTTCATCGCTGCTGATATCGGTTACCGCCGTAAAAATTTTGGCTTCCAGGTCAGGGTCGCCGACGTGGTCCGGCGTAGCGAAAGAATAGGTGATAGGCCAGGCGAAGTCGCAGAGGCCGAGGCTGTCTTTTATATAGGTCCGGTTCTGTATTTTCAGGGCTGCCAGTGCTTTACCCTCGTAGCTGGATAAGTCTCCGGCTTCATAGCTGCCCCAGAAAGCTCTGGCTACATCATGAAAAACCGTGGTGGTTACGTTGGTGCTGCCCGGCTGCATACGTTCGATGCCCCAGGCCGCATTTACGAAGCTGATTTCATGGATAAGTGGCTGATGTATCCTGGGTTCCATGGGATAGAGAAGGGCATGGGCAACAATAGTCCTGGGAGGAGCGAGGTCTTGCTGGCCGATTGGGGCGACTGAATTACTGAACATGGCACGGGCTTTATCTGATACCTTCTCGCCGGCTCTTACCATTCCTTCCGCCAGTATGTCACCGAAGCCATCCCGGTAAGCTATAGAGTGAAGCAACTTCTCGAGAAACTCCCTGGTGCCTATCTTTGAGAGTGGCAGACCGGTTTCCTCATCAGTCAGGGCTCCCGATTTATAGCAGGCATAGAGCCAGTCAATAATGCTCTGGAGTTCAAAGGTGCCTATGGAGTAGTCATTAGCCAGAGTTGGTGCATCGAACAGCGTTTCTATCGGCTCATCTTCCCGGTCATACCTCCAGGGCATATAGTATTCCATAGACTGGCACCGGCGGTATCCCTCCAGACGCTGGCCGTAACGGTACAGGTTGCGAATGCAGTCCAGACCGCACTGATAACAGCCGCCCTTGCCGATGACCTCCAGCAAATGGCCATGTTGTGTCGCCGTTATCAGAGGGGGAACAGCCAGATGGACACGCTTGCATATCTTAACAGTATAGCGGTTAAGCTCCTTGAGCCTGTCAGGTTGAGCTACGGACGGTTTGCCGGTACCTCTAACGACAATGGCTTTGAGGTTCTTGGAAGCCATCACCGCCCCGAATCCGGCGGTAGTTGTGGACTGGTGAGAACCGAAAATTACAGAGCTTCTTACAAGGTTTTCTCCGGCCACGCCGGTAGTAAGAAATCGTGCCCTGTCACCGTGAGACTTCTGGAGAATCTCAGCGACTTGATAGGCGCCTTTTCCCCAGAGCGATGACGCCTCCAGAAGCTCAGCTTTATCGTTATTAATCCAGAGGTAAACGGGTTCCGGGGCACGCCCCGTAATGACGATACCGTCGAATCCTGCCTTCTTCAGTTCTGCCGAAAAGAAGCCGCCGATATTGCCGTAGCAGAACCCTTCGGGGTAAGCCATGGGCGATTTGCCGACCACCGACATACGTGTAGCGGCCTGAGCGCCGGTGGCTACCAGCGGCCCCGTCATGAAAATCAGGCGATTCTCCGGGTTGAATGCCCCGGTCTCAGGCTTCACGGTCTCCCAGTAGATTCTGGAGGCAATGCCGCGTCCACCGAGATATTTCTCAGCATAGGACTGTGTAGCAAATTCCGTTATCCGGGAACTGCTCAGGTCTAAATGAAGTATCTTGCCCATCCAACCATACATAGTAAGTACTCCTTTTTAACACAGCACAGCGGGCCTATCTTACCGGCCTGACGGACTTTTAGTATGGCAGCTACGAAGAGCTTGCTATAATGGAGCTATGATTGCCGAGCGCGGCCTGGATTCCATAGCTTTAACCAGCTCGGTAACAGGGCCATACATCATGCACATTGCCTGGCAGTGTTTAACACAGGCGGGCACATCTCCGGTTTTCGTCCTGTCCGCACAAAGGTCGCAGAATCTGGTGGTAAATGGGATGAAATCAAGGTGGACTTTATCGGGACCTACGGTCTCGACCTCGTCTACCCTGATGCCGACCATACCGTCGGAGAAATTATGCTCCTGCTTGCAGGCTACTTCACAGGCATGGCACCCGGTGCAGTATTCGTATTCAATAAGTAAGCCGTTGCGGGCCATGGCTACTCCTTTCAATCTCTAATCTTGGTAATACGGCAGAGGCTGGAACGGTAATCGGTCCCGCCGAAACCGGACTTGCCCTGGTTGCCCATGGTAGTAAGGTTGTTGATATTATAATCCCAGGTGCTGAACAGGTTCGGCGCCTTACCTTCCGTCTCCGGCAGCCACCAGCCGTGGGGAGTGGTGGCGACTCTGGGGTGGGCGGTGGCGGTAACCTTGACTCTGTGTTTTACTCTACCGCGGTGGTTTTCAATATAGACCCACTCGCCATTGACTACGTCCAGGTCTTTGGCGGTCTGTGGATTTATTTCAACAACGGGGTCGGGGTCAAGCTCCCTGAGCCAGGGAATCATGCGGTGTTCGGAGTGGAAAAAGACGGGTGAGCGCCGGCCCGTTGTCAGTATGAGGGGGTATTCTTTATATAAGTCGGGGGTAGCTACCGGGCTTTCCGCCGGTTCCTCATAGTAGGGCAGGGGGTCAAGTCCCCATTCCTCATATCTCTTGGCATAGAGCTCTACCTTGCCGGTAGGCGTATCGAAACCGGGCTTGCCGTCCTTTCTAAGTAAACCTCTCTCGTGTCGGAGATAAGGCCTGGTCGGATGACCCTCGGGCGGATATTCCCAGCCGCCTTTCTTGGCCAACGTTTCATAGTCAGTATTGCCGTCTTTCAGACGGTCGTTAAAGAGGTCTCTCGCCGTTTCATATTTGATAGGATTGGTAGCCAGACGCTTGGCCATTTCCAGGTTGATATCCCAGTCCGATTTGCATTCTCCCACCTCATCTACCGCCTTGACGGTTACGCAGAGGGGTTGCCACCACGAGCGAAAGCTTTCCTTCTCGCAGAAGGTGGCGGCGGGAAGGAAAATATCCGCCAGGGCCATGGTGGTGGGATTCTGGAAGAGGTCTACGCAGACAATGAAGTCAAGCTTCTTCATGGCCTCATAGTGCCGCCTGGGGTCGGCTGCCTGTCCCCCGAGGATATTGGAGGTCTGTATCCAGGCACCGTGTACCTTATAGGGCTTGTCGGTCTCCAGCTGCTCAATGAGCACATCCGGCTGCACCCATCCCCTGAAGTTCTTAATCATGGGATATCTGTCAGCGCCGATTCTCTTTTCGTTCAGCTTTTTGACCAGTTCTTCGCCGTAGAGATAGGTGAGTTCTGCGGAGCTGAAGGGATAGGTGGTAACGCCGTGCGAGTTGCGGGCGATAACGTTTCCGCCGGGGTTGTCGATGTTCCCGGTGATTGCCCAGAGATGGTTAATGGCCTGCGCAACAACGCTTCCCGCCGGCATGGCATCAACAGGCTCTCCCCACTGGATGGCGGATGGTTTATTGGTGGCGTAAAGCCGGGCGGCCTGAATAATCAATTCCTTGGGAACCCAGGATATTTCAGCCACCTTTTCGGGCGGATACTCCTGCACCCGCTCTTTAAGTTCATCAAATCCATAGCACCACTTCTCTACAAACTCTTTGTCGTAGAGCTCTTCGTTGATGATAACGTTAAGCATACCCAGGGCTATGGCACCATCGGTGCCGGGGCGGTTTTGCAGATGCACTTCGGCACGGCTGGTAAGCCAGGTAGCGCGGGGGTCAATAACGATTAACTTTGAGCCTCTTCTCATACAGTCGATAATCCAGTGGCCATAAAAGCCGTCATGGCATCCGGCAATGGGGTTCTGTGCCCACATAATAATGTACTTTGGCGGCGTCCATTCGGGGGAATCATATCGTTTTTCCAGAAACTGAGAAGCGTCCAGAACGCAATAGGCACCCTGGGTAGCGAACATAGCGCCTAATCTTGGGGTGTAACAGGCATGACCGGCCAGTCCCACCTGCACCCAGTTCGGGCTGCCGTAGGCATACATTAAAAAGGTAATAGGGCCGCCGATATCCCTGCCCGTACCCTGGCAGAAAATTACCGACTCGGCACCGTGTTTCTCTCGGATATCCTTGAGTCTCGCCTCTATGGTGTCATAGGCTTCATCCCAGGTGATTTGTTCCCATTTGCCCTCGCCCCTTTCACCAACGCGCTTGAGGGGGTGCGTAACGCGGTTGGGGTGGTACATATACTGTGGTATCGCCAGTCCCTTGGGGCAGAGTCTTCCCTGGTTAAAGGGATGTTTCCTGTCTCCCTCTACTCTGATTACCTTACCGTCTTTAACGTAAATTTCGGCTCCACACCCACCATGCGACCCGCAGCCGGCCGACCACATGGCGGATAGAACAACTTTATCTTCGCTTTTTGCCATACGTCATCTCCTTTACAAAACTCAATAATACTAAAGTGGACATTATGAATTTTATAGGTTCGGCAACACGCCTGTCAAATAAGAGAGCGGCTTGAAGTACTGCGTTCAGCTGGAGATATGCAATATTGCTTTGGTCTGTAATTTCTGTTAAGATTTTAATGTGAACCTGCACATTGTGCAACCTCATGTGTGTCTGTGGCATTCGTTTAACTCAATGCAAAGACCAGTGTTTCCAGTACTGAACGACTCATATTAAATAATTAAAAGGAGATATTTGTATGGCAGAGAAGAAGAATGCAGTGATAGTAGGCGGAGGTGTAAGCAAATTCGGCGTCAGGCAGGCATCATTTTTTGACATGATTCAGGAATCAGCCAAGGCCTGTTCCGATGACATACCCGCATTGAAACCCACAGATATTGACGGTCTTATCGTAGCCACGACCATGGCGGGGAGGCATTCCTCGGCACTGAACACTGCCCCGCTCGTGGTGCACCGGCTGGGATTGAGGCCGACCTCTATCTGTATTCGGCTGGATACGCTTTGCGCCGGCTCTAACTCCGCTATTATCGTTGCCAAGGGACTGATAGAAAGCGGCATTTCCGAGGTAGTCCTGGTAACCGGGGCTGAAAAGGTCTATATGCCCCAGAGATGGGAGACCAACTATACCCAGCTGATGGTCAACGACCATGACTGGGATTCCGCTATGGGACTGGGAGTGCCACCGCCTTTCTTCGCCATGATTGCCACCAACCACATGAAACGCTACGGGACGACCAAGGAACATATGGCCCATGTATCCGTAGCCAACTATAACTACGGGACGGACAACCCCAACGGGCATTTTTCCGGAAGGACACTCACGTTGCAGGAAGCACTGGAAGCCAGGATAATTGCCGACCCGTTCGGGCTGTATGACTGCTGCCCGCTTTCCGACGGCGCCTCGGCGGTTATCATTGCGTCTGAAGAGCGCGCTAAAGAGCTATCCGACAGGCCACCGGTCTATATCCGCGGCACGGGGCAGCACTCTTCACACAGTATGTCGGCCGGGTGGCCGGGCGAGACACCGGCAGAGTGGCCGCACCTGAAGATAGCCGGCGAGGTGGCCTATAAAAACGCCCAGCTTACGCCCAAGGATATCGATGTCGCCCAGGTACATGACTGCTTTACCATATCCGAGATTATCGAGATGGAAGAACTCGGTTTCTGCAAAAAGGGAGAGGGTGGTGAATTCGTCGCCTCGGGGGCCATCACACTCGATGGCGAGATTCCGACCAATACCGACGGCGGTCTTATCAGCGTGGGGCATCCCTTCGGCGCTTCCGGAGCCCGCCAGTCGCTGGAGATATGCAAGCAATTGCAGGGCAGGGCCATGCACCAGGTGAAGGA
>CAZLEY010000036.1:0-20156 GCA_964558675.1 uncultured Dehalococcoidaceae bacterium
ATGAGCAGGGTAATCCTTTAGTGATAGCAGGTGTTCCCCCGGACTACTTCAGTGCCACCGGATAGCGGTGGGGGAACCCTATCTACCGAACAGTTGGCTGGTTTACCGCCGAGCCGGGAACGCAAACCACTCAGACCACCGATGATGTAAGGAAAGAGAGAGAATATGCCCTGAAATATTTGGGTACCGATGGGAGTGAGATACATTGGGATTTTATCCGCCTTGTCTTAAGCTCCGTGGCACGCATTGCCATATTTCCGTTGCAAGATGTGCTTGGATTGGGAACCGAGGCCCGCATGAACCTGCCGGGAACAACCAGGGGTAACTGGGAGTGGCGATTCACTGGTAATATGCTTACGCCCACAATCCAGGAGAGGTTGAGAGAGCTAACAAGAGTCTACGAGCGTAGTCCATAATGTGCAGTCCAGATAGCAAAAATTAACTCCTCCAGGTAGTTGACAGGAATCATTGTGAATGATAGCCTGAAATAGGCTGTTAATAGTATTCACCCCAATTTGACTATTGCCACCATCGTCAACTGGGCTTCGTTGTTAAAATTTCTGCGGTACGAAGTTCTGTTTTGAAGCTGCTGGCTGATCTCGTTAGAGGTAAAAAGCCCCGGGGAGTCGTAATAATAACGAATTCGAATTAGTAGACACCCTTGGGGAGACGTAATATGGCTGTGATACAAGGTATCGCTAAATCAGTGAGAAAACGAGGTAACACCTATATCCGCACGGTCTATCTTCGTGCACTTCTGGGGGCCATCGTTTTAAGGATTTGGTTATTCTTAGATGTCATGGTTTCTTGGTATTTGAACTCGAAACCTCTACGTCAAGACAAGATTACCACCATAAACGTGCGACTTCGCCGCCGTCGTGGTGAGCCTGTCAAGCTTGGTGATGGTAGTGTGGTCAACCCTGGGGATCTGCTCATAGAAATTCACCTGAACAATGAATGGTTCCTTCGCAAAAAGGACATGATGCATTTACCTGGCAAAATAGGTTGGGAGTTTCTATCGGCTTTTTCTGAGGATCTGAAATACTTAGCGAAACAAGTGAGTGATGGGACATTTGCTTCCGAAATCAAAGCCGTCCACGGTCGTACTCTGTTACGCCAAGACCACGGTAACCAACGTCTTGGCTTCACTGTAATGGACCTGTCCGATTCCCCGTGGAGGTACTTGTCCCAATTTTATCTTGCAGGTTTGAGGCGAGCCTATTACCCAGAGCGGGCGCGAAGACCTGTAGCTAAAGCAAAACCCCTGGTTAGGAAAGAGATCTGGATGTCCAGAAAGAAGCTTTTACAACGTTACGGACCATCGGTTGAGGATTGATTTATGATGGGAACAACCTTGTCACTAAAATCATCTTTGATTTCGGTACTTTTCCCTGCCTATGCCCGGTTTGCGGGAACTTCAAACCAGACCCTTAAACCCTTCCGTGTAAATGCATTGCACACTTGCTTGTTTTGTTCAATCATGTTGGCATATGCCTTGTTTATACTTTTTATGATGACAACAACATTGCCAACGAAAATGCCAGCGATCATCTGGCTATGAATAAATCTATTAAATTATATTGTGAGGCTGAAGATAAGTTCGAAAGTTCTGCCTATTGTAACCCTATCTCCACCAGGGATGTCAACAGGCCGGTGTAATTTAAGGCCGTAGACAGAAGCGGTTATGGCATCGATTAAATGCAAAAGCTGCGGATATGATAACCCAACTGAAGCACGCTTCTGCGCCAACTGTGGTTCAAGCTTAACAGCTGTTGAAGAGAAACCAACGCCTGCGTCAACACCAGGCAGCGAAGCGGCCACACCGGAGGCAACTATTGAATATATGGGCTTCTGGATACGCCTGGCGGCGGCTATTATTGACGGCATCATTATTTTGTTCATCTCCTTTGTAATTTCTTTCTCACTAGCCAATAACTTTATTGGCTTACGATATTCTTTTTTGTCTGTTCCCTTCTGGTTCCCCGTAACATTTCTCTATCACTGGCTCTTCATTGGACTGATGGGTCAGACCCCCGGTAAGATGGCCGTCGGTATCAGGGTAGTGAATGCCGAAGGTTCCGCACCGGGGCTTGGCTTCGCCCTGCTAAGAGAGCTCCCTGGCAAGATATTATCCACCATCCCCATATATCTAGGTTTTCTCTGGATTATCTGGGATGGACAAAAACAGGGCTGGCATGATAAGATTGCTAACACCTGTGTCGTAAGGGTAGAATCAAGGCGTTAGGAGATAAATGAACTATGTTGTGTCCTAACTGCCAGAGGGAGAACGAGCCAACCGCTCGCTTCTGCATTTTCTGCGGTTCCCCACTCTCCACGCCGGGTGGCGAAAACATTCAGGGGCAGACGGATTCGGTTGAGGAGGAAATACACCAGTTACGGCAACTGATTGCCCGGATAACCGACCGCCTGGATGTACTGGAACGCGGGCAGGGCGTAACCAGACCCATGCCCCAGCCGACACCTCTTCCTACTACGCCGCCACCTCCGCTGAAAGCAGCCCCGGCAGCGCCGGCACAAAAGGTGGTCTCGGTCCCGGCGGCTGGAGCGCTACCTCCTAAAGAAAGACCCGCCAGAGTTGAGGAACGTGAATGGGAGCAGATTTTAGGCGGCAGCTGGCTGGCTAGGATAGGTGTCCTCGCTCTCGTCATCGGCATCGCTTTCTTTCTGAAGTTTGCCTTTGATAACGAATGGATTGGTCCCACCGGCCAGGTTATTCTGGGTATTGTTGCCGGTCTGGTCATGCTGGGACTGGGCTATTACTGGCAGAAAAGATATCCCATCCTGACCCAGGTCCTGAGCGGAGGGGGTATTGCTGTCCTGTACCTCTCTATCTTCGCTTCTTTCGCTATTTATGACCTTGTTCACATCTATGTCGCCATCGTTTTCCTGCTGCTGGTCAGCGCAGCCTCGGCATTACTGGCCCTTTACTATAATTCCATGTCTCTGGCTATTATAGGTATCCTCGGCGCCTTCGGGGCCCCTTTCATCCTGGGCGCCTTCGGAGACAGGGGGCCAGAATCCGGCGGGGAAGGCCAGGCTGTTCAGTTGCTGGTCTATGTTATCGTGGTTGATATCGGTGTACTTATCCTGTCCACCTTTCGCAACTGGCGGTGGTTCAGCCTCCTGGCACTCGGCTGTTCACTG
Organism: uncultured Dehalococcoidaceae bacterium; assembly: GCA_964558675.1. Lineage (GTDB taxonomy): Bacteria > Chloroflexota > Dehalococcoidia > Dehalococcoidales > RBG-16-60-22 > CAZLEY01. The sequence goes on from CAZLEY010000036.1 coordinate 3,166, forward strand.
ATTGCCTTCGGTGTCTGGTACGCTGAATTTGACAGAGATATCGGTGTAGCCACAGCCGAAATAGGCATAACGCTTATCTTCCTCATCTTCGTCGGCGTTACCTCTCTCTTCCACATCGTCTGGCGCCGTATTCCCCAGGCCTTTGATTACGCTCTGACGATGCTAAATGCGGCCGCTTACCTGGGTATAAGTCTTGGTATAATGTGGGACGATTTCCGGGTATGGATGGGCGGATTCATCCTCCTGGTGGCGCTATTTTATGGAGCCCTGTCTTACGTATCACTCAAGCGGAGTTCCGAGAACGCAAGACTCAGCCTTTTCGCACTGGCGATTGCTCTGGTCTTTCTTACCATTGCCATACCGGTCCAGCTCGGGGACACAGCCTGGACAACGATAGTATGGGCCGTTGAGTTTGTACTGCTCATGTGGCTGTCATTCACATTGCGTATGCCTAACCTTCGCAACTACAGCTATGTTATCTTCCTTGCTATGGCTGTACGGCTGATTTTCTTCGATACTACTGTAGACATGCGTTCTTTTCAACCGGTACTTAACGAGAGGTTCCTTGCCTTTGTAGTGGGCATCACCGCTACATACATCTCAGCTTATATACTCTGGCGCCAGAGAGCGACCTTCCCGGAATGGGGTACACCAGCTTCAACGCTGCTGATTGCCGCCAACTTCTTTTCACTCTGGATACTGAGCTTTGAGGTCTGGCATTCCTTCTCAAGTGCCCTGAGAAGCGCGGAGCCAGCTGCCATGGAAGGTCTCAGGAACGCTCAGAACCTCTCTCTCACCGCTGTCTGGGCAATTTACGCTGTAATCGCCCTGATTATTGGTATAATGAAACGCTGGCGTTATGTAAGGCTCGGCGCACTGGCTTTTCTGGCAGTTCCCATCGTCAAGGTGTTTGTCTACGACGTATTCAAGTTGGACATGGGTTATCGCATCGGCGCTTTCGTTGGCCTGGGACTGCTCCTGCTGGTCAGCGCTTACCTCTACCAGCGTTACAGTAATGTAATCAAGGGGGTATTCATTGAAAAATAGCCCGGGCGTGATTAAAATATTTCTGATTACCCTGACGCTTCTACTGCTGGCTTCTTCCAGTGCCACTGCCGATTTTTCGCATCAAGACTGTCGTTATGTAAAGGACATTATTCTGCCTTCAGGACTGCAGCCGGACGACCTCGTCGAGCTTGCCCCCGACCGCGAGGTGTATGCCGCTGCCTCTAAAGGTCTGGCCGACCTCCGCATCATCAGCAGTGACAGCAAGGAAATACCGTATAAACTGGAGGTAAGCCAGGCGGAACACGAGCGTACTTCCTTTTCGGTATCTATCCTTGACAAGGGCTATATTCCCGGCAGCTACAATATATTCACCGCTGACCTTGGGAAGGAAGGTATCATACATAACGAAATCGAGTTTCGTACCCCGGCTAACGATTTTCGCCGCAGGGCTACTGTAGAAACCAGCAAGGATGGCACCAACTGGATGGTGATAGGCGAGCAAACGGTCTACGCCTTTACCGTCAGAGAGCGCGGTTTCACTACCCGTGATACCCGAATCAGGTATCCAGAAAGCACGGCGCGTTATCTGCGGGTAAAGATAACCGATGATGGAAGCGGGTCTCTTGATATAACCGGCGCCACCGTTTTCTTTGCCAAAGAGACGCCGGCACGAGAGATATCCTGGGAATCATCTATTCTGAGTACGAGCCGCAATGAAGGACAGGACACCACCAACGTGGAAATAGACCTCGGCACACCCGGACTCCCCAGCTATCGGCTGGCCATAAGCGTCCCTGATGTTAACTTCTATCGAGAGGTTACCCTGCAGTCAAGCACCGACCGGGAGAGATGGACTTCAATCATGAGGGGAGCCGAGATATACAGCTTTGACACCCCCAAATTTGTCGGTAAAAGCCTTGTCATTACCTATCCCGAGACGACTTCTCGCTACCTCCGCCTCGTTATTCACGACGAGGACAGCCCACCGCTCACCATACAATCGGTCAATGTCTGGGGCGTGTGGCGCCGACTGGTCTTCGCCGCCGAGCCACAGCAATCATACAAGCTCTATTACGGGAATGCGGAAGCCCGGCAGCCTTCGTACGATATAGAGCATATCTTCCCTTATCTCATTACCGAGCAGCTGCCCGAAGCCACGATTGGTCCCCAGGCCGCTAACCCATCATTCGAGGAAGAGAAACCCCCGGTTAGCGAGCGTTTTCCCTGGCTTTTCCCGGTGGTTATAGCTATAGCCGCTATCATCGTGGCACTCCTGCTACTGGTTATCTTCCGCCAGGTCCGTAAGGCATTACCTCCACCCGAAGAATGACAGTCCGAACAGCCGTCGCCGTAGTCGCCAGAAGGTAATCCAGGCGGCAGAGTCTGACCGGAATGCTTAATGGTTACGTTTGTCTTGAATGTGTAACCTCTATACGGTATTGACATTATGCATGAGAATATTGTATTGTTCATACCGAAATTAAACTCAAGGAGGCAGCTATGGTACAGGCATATTGTGTCAAATGTAAATCCAAGAAGGAGATGAAAGACCCAAAGGCGATAACCATGAAGAATGGTAAGCCAGCAACACAGGGCGTATGCCCTACTTGTGGAACCAAGATGTTCAGGATAGGCAAGAGCTAGCTCTAAAGCTTGCCAGTGTTTAACCGAAAGGCTGGATGCCCATGATGAATGGGTAATCCGGCCTTTCTTTTAAGTAAAAACTGATTTCTTAATTCAACCTGTCATATGAGGCAGACTGAAATTCTGTTTATTACAATGTCCTGACCCGCCGCCGGGAATCTCTTTTACCGGCATTATATCATTCTATAGTCCCGATGATTATGCTGTTATACTTCCCATAATATTGTAAATAATTACAATTTATAAATATAACCTACTAATATAAACTAGATATTGACAAAATATAATATAAATGCTAATATATCGTAATATCGAACTAGTATTTCGAAAATATTACGATTAGTATATGAGCAACAAAAAAGAACAAGATTACATATCCAAGCACACACAGATTAAGAAAAAGCTTGTAGATCTGACCAGGGAAAATAAGCGTGCCTGCGTTGATGTTGCGCAGTTAGCCTCCCACCTGGGAATGGACACAAGAACAGTCAAGTCCCACCTGAAGATTATGGAAGTGGATGCGGTAGGCGTTTTTATGGACCCTGATGAAAAGCAGTTCTGTACCAAAGAAGGGGTCGCCCTACTAGCCAATATGATGAAATTAAATAATAAAGAAAGAGAGTAAGGCCGCTCATCAGCAACTTTAAAACAAACGAAAGTAGCTTTACTCAAATTGAACGGCATTTCTTGAGAAGGAGGGATTATGGAGCTAAGCCGAAGAGACTTCCTGAAAGCCTCCGGAGCCGGTGTAGGCGGGATTTTCCTGCTTGGTGCGCTCAGTGATGGCGTCGCCCTGGCATCGCCTATCAAGCGCATACCGCTAAAAAAGAGGCATAACGAAATCCCCACCATCTGTCCCTATGACGCTTCCGGTTGCGGTTTCCTCGTCGATGCATCGCCGGATGGCAAAGTACTCAACATCGAAGGCGACCCCGACCATCCCGTCAACCGGGGGGCTGCCTGCGCCAAGGGAGCTTCGATGCGCCAGTTATCCGCCGATAACCCCTGGCGACTGAACAAGCCGCTCTACCGTGCACCCGGTGCCACCGATTGGGTAGAGAAGGACTGGGACTGGATGCTCGACACGGTTGCCCGGAAAATCAAGGACACCCGGGATGCCAGTTTCATTACGAAGGACAAAGAAGGCAACATAGTCAACCGGACAGAATCCATTGCCTGCCTTGGTGGCTCCGCCCTAGACAACGAAGAATGCTACCTGCTGGTAAAGCTGGCCCGTACTCTCGGCCTGGTCTACATCGAACATCATGCCCGCATATGACATTCCGCTACTGTCGCCAGTTTGGCGGAAACGTTCGGTCGCGGTGCTATGACCAATCACTGGAATGATATCGCCAATGCTGATGTTATGATGGCCATCGGCTCCAACCCTGCCGAAAACCATCCGGCCGCTTTCGGTCACATAACTGTAGCCAAGGAAAGAGGTGCCAAACTCATCAGCGTTGACCCCAGATTTACCCGGACCTCAGCCAGGGCCGATATCTACGCCCCACTAAGGTCAGGGACCGATATCGCCTTCATCAACGGCATGATTAAGTACGTCATGGATGACATCCATGCCAACCCCGGCAACTACAACAAGACTTATATCACGGAATATACCAATGCCCCTTATCTCATCAACCCTGATTACAAGGGCCCTGCTGAACTTGATGGCCTCTTCTCCGGATATGATACAGGTAAGAGAAACTACGATAAATCCACCTGGCAGTACCAGCTTGACGACAGGGGTATACCCAGGAAGGACAAGACTCTGCAAGACCCCGATTGTGTCTTCCAGATTATGAGAAGGCACTTCTCCCGCTATATCCCTGAAGTCGTCTCTCAGATTACCGGTTGCCCGGTGGACACCTTCCTGCTAGTGACGCAGACATATGCCGCATCAGGTGCTGTCGGCAAAGCCGGTACCATCATGTACGCCATGGGCACCACCCAGCACACCTATGGCACCCAGAATATCCGCTCCTACGCAATACTGCAGCTCCTGCTGGGCAACATCGGAGTCGCCGGCGGCGGTATCAACGCCATGCGGGGCGAGTCCAACGTACAGGGTTCCACCGACCATTGTCTCCTGTCCCACATCCTGCCCGGCTATCTCGGTGTGCCGGTACATACTGACAATACTTTGGAGGCCTATCTCAAGAGGCTCACGCCGACAACGAACGACCCCAACAGCGCTAACTGGTGGAGCAACTACAGTAAATACATAGTAAGTCTGCTCAAGGCATGGTACGGCGATAACGCTACCAAAAACAATGACTTCGGTTTTCATTACCTGCCCAAAACGCAGTCGGGCCAGAACTATACACACATCGCTCTCTTTGAAGCTATGGATGCCGGCAAGATTAAGGGGCTGATGGTCTGGGGGCAGAACCCGGCCGTCGGGGGCCCGGATGCCAACCTGGAAAGACGTGCGATGGATAAACTGGACTGGATGGTGGTTGCGGATATGTGGCATACCGAGACGGCCGACTTCTGGAATCGGCCTAAAGCCGATACCGCTAATATTAAGACTGAGGTCTTCCTCCTGCCGGCAGTCGGTTCCTTTGAGAAGGAAGGCAGCGTTACCAACAGCGGCCGATGGATGCAGTGGCGCTGGAAAGGCGCCGAAGGTCCCGGTGAGGCTATGGATGACCTCTGGATGCAGGACCAGCTCGCCCGAAGACTCATAAAGCTTTATGTTGATGAAGGTGGACCCAGTGCCGATTCCCTTACCAAACTGGTCTGGGATTACGGAGCCGACCATCCCGATGTCCACGCTGTCGCCAGGGAGATTAACGGCTATGACCTGACTACAGGTAAGCTTATGGCTAGCTTCGGTGGTCTCAAGGATGACGGCACCACATCCTCAGGCAACTGGCTCTACTGCGCCAGCTATACCGAGGAAGGTAATATGGCTGCCCGCCGCGACCCGACTCCAGGGCCTTTCAATATCGGCCTCTACCCCAGTTGGGGCTGGTGCTGGCCGGTGAATCGGCGCATCATCTACAATCGCGCCTCGGTTGACCTCGACGGTATACCATGGGACAAAGAGCATCCGGTTATCTGGTGGCAGTACCAGGGTGCGGAAAAGTGGGTCGGCGACGTTCCCGATGGTGGCTGGCCACCGATAAACGTTGACCCCGAGGGAACCAGGTGGCCCTTCATCATGAAGCCGGAAGGACACGCCCGCCTCTTTGGTTTCGGCAGAGCTGACGGCCCGCTACCCGAACATTACGAGCCCTGGGAATCACCGGTAGATAATATCATGTCCAGGCAGCAGAATAACCCGGCAATACATATATGGCGGCCCGAAGAACAGGGTACTCCTGATAAATACCCTATCGTCTGCTCAACCTACCGCGTCTGCGAGCACTGGCAGGGCGGCCAGATGACCCGCAACATGCCCTGGGTGATTGAGGCACAGCCCGAACCGTTCTGCGAAATGAGCTATGAGCTGGCAGAAGAGTTGAAAGTCGCCAACGGCGAGAAGGTCATCGTAGAATCAGCCCGCGGCCAGGTAGAAGTAGTAGCTCTGGTAACCAAGCGGTTCAAGCCGTTCCAGATGAACGGACGCAAGGTACATCAGGTAGGCATACCCTGGCACTGGGGTTATGTCGGACTCTCCACAGGAGCCAGTGCTAATGAGCTCACACCGCATGTCGGTGACGCCAACACGACAATACCGGAGTTCAAAGCCTTCCTGGTCAATGTCAGGAAGAAGGCTTAGAAAGCGACAGTGTAGGAGGTAATAATGGCAGAGAAAGCGATTTTATACGACGCAACAAGGTGTACCGCCTGCCGCGGCTGCCAGGTAGCCTGCAAGCAGTGGAACGAGAACGACGAATATATACCCACCGAAGAAAACGGTGTTGACTCCAGAAACTGGGGCAGCTACGAAAACCCCCCCGACCTCTCCCCCACAACCTGGCTCAAGATGGAATTCAGAGAGGTAGAGCCCTCGGACGGTAGTGTCCGCTGGTTGTTTACCAGGCGTGCCTGCATGCACTGCACCGATGCCGCCTGTGTGCAGGTCTGCCCCAATGGTTCACTCTACCACCACGAGCTCGGCTTTGTAGCCTACAACAAGGATACCTGCACCGGCTGCGGTTACTGCATTGATGCCTGTCCCTTCGATGTGCCACGCTCCGACCGCAATATTCTCACCGGCATAGCCAAGATGGACAAGTGCACCTTCTGCACCACCCAGGGACTCGACCGCATTGATGCGGGCTGGGAGCCGGCCTGCGTCAAGACCTGCCCCACCGGGGCCCTGAAATACGGCGAGCGTTCTGACCTGGTGGCGGAAGGCAAAAAGCGAGTTCAAGAACTTAAGAAAAAGGGATGGACAAATGCCAACCTGTACGGTGAAAATGAGCTTGGAGGCCTGCACGTATTGTATGTACTTGATGATTCTCCCGAGATTTATGGACTGCCGGTATCACCCCAGATTCCGGCGGCGACTATCGCCTGGAAGGACGTAATCCAACCGGTCGGCTGGGCGGTGGGTGGCCTGACTATTGCAGGCCTGGGGTTAAACTGGCTGGTAGCCCGGGCTAACGTCAAGAAGGAGGAGAAATGACACACCACGAAGTAGAAAAATATAGGAAACCGGTTCGGGTACTGCACTGGATACACTCCGGTGCCTTCGTGCTCCTCTTCCTCACTGGATTGGTACTCTTCATCCCACAGCTGGGCTTTCTGGCCGAGGACAGCTGGACCCGCCTTATCCATCGCATCGGGGCAGCCATCTTCGTCATCATACCCATTATCTATTTAATCATCAACCCGAAATCCGTGTGTAGAGGACTAAAGGAGGCCTTTACCTGGAGCAGCGAAGACATGGGCTGGCTGAAAGCGGCACCCCGGTACTACTTTGTCATTGGCGATGAGAGAGACATGCCACCTCAGGAAGCCATGAATACCGGCCAGAAAATGTGGTGGTTCATGGTGTTGGTCTTCGGGGTCATTTTCGTCATCACGGGCGCCGTCATGTGGTTTGCCAAGACATCCGCTCCACCAGCAGTACTGCAATGGATGGTCTTTATCCATGATGTCTGCTTTATTGCTACGGGCTGCATGTTCTTCGTCCACATTTATACTGGCGTTTTCCATCCGCTTATGACCGAAGCCTGGAACTCCATAACCGGCGGCAAAGTATCAGTCGAGTATGCCAGGAAACACCACGGAAAGTGGTATGCGGAAGTTTCCAAAGGTAAGAAAGAGGCCTAGTGATAGAGGATACCAACGGCAAAATTCTCAATAAACTGGCAGAGCTTGAAAAAGAGGAGGGGTGTCTTCCCCTCCTCTTAGAATTCTACCGAAAGCTGCTGCAGATACAATCCAGAGTTCAGAAGCGCATCGCCACACCCAAGCTCAGCCTGAGCAGCGATACTATCCGACAGCGAACGGGGGAGGGCTTACCACTGGTAAGCTTCGATGAGTTGGCTCTTGATTGGGCGCAAGTGCAGGACACATTCGCCAAGGTTGCAACTGTCTTCGCCAGTTACCCGCAGCTTTCTGGCGAAATCCTGGAGAGACTGAAAAAGACAAAGGCTGGCCACCTCCTCACCAGGCGAGCGGTTAAGACATGGTTTACCGGTAAAGAATTGCCCTCAACGATACTGAACGGAGTCAGTGCAAATCTCACGTGGACGATTATTCAGGCCACGCTACAGCCATTCCTGGAAAGCTATGCGATTGCCCTGAAAAGTTCCATTGACCAGTCCTTCATGGAAGGATGGCGCCGTGCATATTGCCCGGTTTGCGGAGGCAGTCCCGACATGGCGACTCTGAAACCTGAGTATGGGGCCAGGTGGCTCCTGTGCTCACGCTGTAATACCGAATGGCTTTTTCAACGTACGGAGTGCCCTTACTGTGGAACCAAGGAGCACAACCAGTTATCCTTCTTCACGGATGATGAGCAGCTGTACCGCCTCTACGTATGCGATCATTGCAAGCACTATCTAAAAGCCATCGATTTGCGAAAAGCCAAAACTGAAGTTCTACTGCCACTGGAGCGCTTCTATACGATGGACCTTGATTCACAGGCGAAAGAACGTGGATATAGCCCATACTGGAAACCTGTGGTGAACAGATACAGATAGGGTACACCCACAAGTTCTCAGAATCCGAAGGGTCCATTTCCTGGGGTGTACCCTATATCAAGTTATATTGCCTGTTGCCAGGACAGATGCAGTTAACGTTATACAAGACTATTATCATTCCTGGACCACGATTTGTGACGGGTCAGTGACCTCTATATTAGCGCCACCGTAAGGATTAGGTATAAGTACACCGGTTACAGTTATGGTCTCGCCGATGTGGTCCTTAGCTTCTTCCCAGGATACAATTTTCTACATCAAAAACCACAAACCGGCTTATCAGCTCTGCCTGTTGCCCTCCCGGCGCTACCAGAGTGACTGGATATCGCCCCATTTCTCAAGAAAAGCCCTGGCCGTCTTTAATTCCGAAAGGAACTTGAATATCAACAGCAACAATCCTATTATAATTGTGTACCAGCGTTCAACGTAAATCAAAAGGAGGTTACAATGAGCTCACACGAACTCGACTACTCAGTATTCCACAAATTCGATTTCCAGCGGCCACCAGTGGGCGTCAAGTTCCTGACCACCAAACCAAAGGGGATGAAGAAACTGGATAAAATCCTGGATTTTTGTGAGATGCTTGTAGAGGCCCAGCAGGGAAATGCCTTCTATGCCACTAAGGAAGAATTTACATGCATCGGACCGATGCTGCTGGGCATGGTGGCCGATGACCCTGTATTCGAGAGCGGGCGGGTAGGGCCGAAGCTTGAAGCCTTCAAGGACGCCCGTGCCAACCGTAGAATCTACGATTACCTGCCGAGAATTAAGAATAATATCATTAACTATGTCGCCTTTGCCCCCATAGATAAGCTCTCCTTCGAACCAGATGTAATGATTATCCTGGCTAACGTTAGCCAGGCGGAGATTTTCATCAGGGCCAAGAGCTACACCAGCGGTGAAATGTGGTCCGCCAGGGGAACATCGGTGGTGGGTTGTGCCTGGTTATATCTCTACCCTTACTTGAGCGGCGAAATGAACCTGACGGTCACCGGCTTCAGTTTCGGTATGAGAGCAAGAGGTCTCTTCCCAGAAGGCCAGATACTCATATCTATCCCCTGGGACGTGCTCCCCAGAATAATCGACAATCTAAAGGAAATGCCATGGGTTCCACACTCGTACACCATAGGCAGAGCCGAGCATAAGAAGAAAGTCAGGAAAATCGCTGCAGAACTGGAGAAAGAAAGTTAAGAAGTAAGTCAAAGTTATACGGTTATTTCAATCATTCAAAAGGAGTAACCATCATATGGCCGAATCGAAATACGATAAATATATGGTGAAGATATCCGGGGAGGGCCGTACCGGCCCCGGCGTTACCCTTATGAATAATGAGCTAGTTCCCGGAAGCAATGTATACATCATGTACAACTGGATATGGAAAATGCCGGAGCCAAATCCAATCCATGCCTCTTATGAATCACATGACTACGACGAGATTATTCTGAATATAGGCACCGACCCTCACAATCCTGAATATCTTGGAGCCGAAATAGAAGGTTACATGGGTGACGAAAGACAGCTAATCAATACAACCACGGCACTCTTTATACCAAGAAACGTACCGCATGGCCGGGTAACCTAGCAGAGTTTCGAAAGACCACATATACAGATGGCCATAAAACTAAGCGGTGAAATAGAGAGGTTTGGGCCAAGAGGTAATAAATAGCCTCAGCTACCCACTTTATAGTATTATTAAAACGGCCAAATAAAATTGCAGGAGGTTATATCATAATGTCTAAGAAGCTTGACTACTCTATATTCGAGAAATTCAAATTTGAACATAAGCCGGTCGGTGTCAAATATTCAATGAAAAAACCGGATGGAATTGAGCAACTGGATAAGAGTCTAGGGATTTGTGAGATGTTCAAAGAAGCGCAGACCAGCAAACCCTTCTACGCCACGAAGGAAAACGTACAGTGTGGCGAGCAGGTAATGGGCATAGAGGACTACCCACCGATGATGTACAGCGGGCAGTTGGGGTCCATGTTCTCCATGTTCAAAAACGCAGGAGCCAACAGAAGAATCTATGATTACTGTCCAAAATTGCCCAGGGACTCCGTAAAATATATCATCCATTCTCCCTTAGACCAGATGACATATGACCCGGATATATTGATTTTTACGGCCAGCACGACTCAGGCAGAGATTATCCTGAGAGCCAGCAGCTATACGAACGGGAAAATGTGGAACTTCAAAGGGTCTACATGCCTGGCCTGCGCCTGGATATACGCTCATCCATACCTGAGCGGCGAACTGAACTGCACTGTCAGCGGACTCGGTTACAGCATGAAAGCCAGGGAGGTGCTGCCCGAAGGCCTGCTCATTATTACCGTCCCCTTCGACTTAATCTCCGGTTTGATAGAGAATTTGCAGGATATGGAATGGGAACCTTACTGGTTCAAACTGGGCAGAGACGGATTCGTCGAAGAGGTTAAGAAGAGAGGTGATGAGCTGACAGAGGGACTTGATGAGCCATCGCTGACTTATCATACAGAATGAGAAGCCGCCGGCTGTTATCTACCTGTATCCTGTTGTTTAATTAAAGCGGATAGAAATTGTTAGGAGGTTATCATGCAATCAACCCCGCGAGACTACTCCATATTAGACCGGTTCAATTTCGAAAGAAAGCCCGTTGGCGTCAAGTTCATGATTGAAAGACCCAAAGACATCAAGCGAATAGACAAAGAGCTGAATATGTGTGAAATGCTGAAAGAAGCCCAGGAGAATGACGCATTTTACGTGGGTCCCGATGATTGGGTCTGCGTGGGCGTGGAACAGATGATACTGGGCATGAGAGATGCGGCGCCAGTTCTCGTCAGCGGGTTGTTAGGCGGCGACGAGGACCTCTACAAGGGGGCGAATGCCTGCCGGGCTATGTACCAGTACCTCCCCACGTTGCCAAAAGGCTCGGTGCAGTACGTAGCCTTCGCTCCCATAGACCAGATCTCCTTCGACCCTGATTTGATTGTCATGACAGCTGATATCAACCAGGCACATACATTGGTGTGCTCCATCAACTACTCCACGGGGAAACCTTTCGTCAGCAAGGCGACACCGGTGGTAGCCTGCGCCTGGATTTACATTTATCCCGTCGTGAGCGGCGAGTTGAATTACTACATCACCGGCCTGGGGACCGGTATGAACCAACTGAACATCTTTCCGCCGGGGCTATTCCTGATATCGGTACCCTTCCAGCTTATCCCCACTATGATGGACAACCTTAAAGAAATGGAATATAGTCCGGTGATGGAGCCGGGGCCGGGCGGGGATGCCCACAGGAAACGTGTCAATAAAGTACTTGAAGACATGAGGAAAAGAATAAAAGAATAGGAGAGATTGTATATGAACTCAACCCCAAGAGACTACTCAGCGCTTGATAGATTCAACTTCGAAAGAAAGCCCGTTGGTGTCAAGTTCCTGGCCACCAGACCGGAGGGAATTGAAAGGATAAAAAAGGGACCAGCCCTCTGTGAGATGTTTCTAGAAGCACAAACCAGTAAACCTTTCTACGTGCAGCAAGAAGACTTCGTGTGCGTGGAGCCTTTTATGCTGGGTATGACGGACCCCGCCCCACCACTCGTGAGCGGAATGGGAGGAGGAGGAATACTGTATAAAGAGGCACGCGGCAACAGTAGACTCTACCAGTTCATCCCCAGAATGCTGAAGGGCTCCGTCAACTTTGTCGCCTTCGCCACCATAGACCAGCTGCCATTTGACCCGGATGTACTTGTTATTACAGCCAGCGTGAGCCAGGCCAAGGTCCTGCTAAGGTCCATAGGCTACACCACCGGTGATATATGGTCCTGCAAAGGCACACCGGTCATGGCGTGTTCCTGGATGTACATTTATCCCTTCATAAGCGGCAAAGTGAATTTCACCGTCACCGGTCTCAGCCTGGGTATGGAGGCAATCAACACACAAATCCCGGAAGGTCTGTTTATCATATCCATACCCTGGCACCTGCTCCCTACCATAATCGAAAACGTGCAGGATGATAACCTGTTTCGCAGCTTCCGATCTCCGAGCCGGGAAGAACATTTTGGTAATTTCAGCAAGCACCTTGAAGAGCTAAGCCGGCAAATGGCAGAAAGATAAAACCACAACGCCGGGCCAGGAGCGCAATCAGGCACATGGCTTACTATTAGCTAGTTGCTCTATGCTTCTGCATACACTGGTGATTCTATTGTTAGACCTCTGAAATAGAACCATACAATAATACGGAACATATAAGTTCTATATGAAGGAGGGAGGAGAAATGGCAGAAACAAAATACGGAAAACACCTGGTTACCATACCTTTCCACAAGACACCGAAAGGTGCGCTATTTGCCACTGGCGGTGACATCCTGGGCGGTTTCGAACTCAATGTCATCTACGCCTGTGGTTATGAGACCGGCATCACCGGCCTGTCAACCAAGCCGCACGTACACAACTATGATGAAGCCGTGTTCTTCATTGGCTCCGACCCTTATCATCTTGATGACCTAGGCGCCGAAGTCGAGATATCAATAGGCGAGGAAGAAGAAAAACACGTGTTTGACAAGCCAACGGTACTTGTAGCCCCCAAGGGACTATACCATTGTCCGATAGTAACCAAGAGAATCGATAAACCCTACGTGTGCATGGCGGTCTCGCTTACCGGCAAGAGGTCGGATTAGACGTATATATCTCATATTTTTACTGAATCAGAATTATCTGGAGGTTAAGCGTGGCTGAATTCGGATACGCCGGCGAAATCCTGAAGGTGGATTTATCCGATGGTAATATCATCAGGCTGCCAACCGCCGACTACGCAGACAGGTTTGTGGGCGGGAGGGGGATTGCCGCCAGGCTTTACTGGGAAATGGTACCCCCCGAGGCTGGAGCTTTCGACCCGGAGAACTGCCTCATATATATTACCGGCCCTGTCACCGGGTTTAACAGGCTGGCCGGATGCAGATGGCAGGTCTGCGGGAAAGCGCCCGTCATGGAACCGGAGGCGTTTTCCTACGCCAACCTGGGGGAAAGGTGGGGGTCTTACCTCAAGTACGCCGGCTATGACGGGCTGGTGGTACAGGGCAAAGCCGACAAGCCCGTCTACATCCATATACGTGACGGCGCTATAGAAATAAGGGACGCCTCTCCCCTCTGGGGGAAGTCTGCTTTTGAAGTAAGTGATACTCTGAAAGGGGAGCTGGGTAAAGAGGTGAGCGTGCTGACTATCAGCCCCGCCGCCGAGAACCTGGTCTCCTTCGCTACCATGCTTACCGACGACGGTGCCTCCGGCGCCAGCGGCCTCGGCAGCGTTATGGGGTCGAAGAACCTCAAGGCCATCGTCGTTTCCGGCAATAAGCGCCCGCAAGCGGCCGACCCGGAAAGGCTCAGCAACCTCGTCGACCGGATACTCAAAATAAGAAAGTATACGTGGAAAGACTGGCTCGATGACATACCCGGTCGGACCAGGCTCCGTGCCTGCTACAATTGCGGTCTCGGCTGCTTTAGAAAATCCTATACTGAAGGAGGCCGGCGCTTCAAGTTCTTCTGCCAGGCAACACATGTTTACGGTGGACCGGCGGCGAGTTACGGCGGTGACAGTACCGAGGTGGCGCTGCTGGCTATCAGGCTATGCGACCGTTACGGGCTGGATACCACGGTTATGCAGCCGCTAATTGACTGGCTTGCCGCCTGTTATAAGGAAGGCGTCCTGCGGGATGAAGACACTGGGCTTCCACTCTCGAAGATAGGCAGTGCCGAATTCATTGAAGAACTGACCAGGAAAATTGCGTACCGGGAGGGCTTCGGCGATTTGCTCGCCCGGGGCACACTCAAAGCCGCCGAGAAGGTGGGGGAAAGGGCACAGGAACTGTTACATGCCCACGTCATTACCAGCGCCGGCGAGACCAGGGACTACGACCCCAGGCTCATATTGACCAACGGGCTTCTGTATGCCACCGAGCAAAGAAGGCCTATTAACCAGCTACATGAGACAAGTCACTCTTTATGGCTGTGGTGCAAATGGACTCGAAAAGAAGAGGACGCATTTCTGTCTTACAATGACTTCCTGAATGTCGGCAAGAACTTCTGGGGCGGCGCCGCCGGTGCCGACTACTCTACTTACGAAGGTAAGGCGCTGGCGGCCAAGAAAATACAGGACCGCACCCATGCCAAGGAGAGCCTTATTCTGTGCGACTTCCTCTGGCCGATAATATGGGTCAGGTTCGCCGACGACCACACCGGCGACCCCGCCATGGAAAGCCGGGTTCTATCCACGATTACCGGCAGAGAAATAAACGAAGCGGGGTTGAATAAAATCGGGGAGAGAATTTTTAACCTGCAAAGGGCAATACTGCTCAGGCAGGGGTGGGGAGGTAGACAGGGAGACAGGCTCCTGGATTATCTCCATGACGAACCTTTGCAGTTTGTATTTTTTAATCCCGACTGCATAGTGCCGGGTAAAGACGGCGAAGTAGTCTCCAGGAAGGGTGCCAAAGTGGACAGGGCTGAATTTGAAAACCTCAAGAGCGAATATTACCAACTGCGCGGCTGGGATGTCGAAAGCGGCCTGCCCACTGGGACCAGACTTAAAGAACTTGAGCTTGAAGACGTTGCCGCCGATTTAAAGTCAAGAGACCTCCTGCGTTAAAGGTACACGTTGCTCTCATTTGACATTGTTGGGTATAATTGAACGTGAAAGCATGCCCCTGTAGCTCAGAGGATAGAGCAGCGGTTTCCTAAACCGCGTGTCGCGCGTTCGAGTCGCGCCAGGGGTACTTTTCTTATAAACCCTCTCCACCTTTACTTCAAAGCTAAATCGTGCTATAATAAAACAGGCTGATGTGCACGTTTTTTTTCAAATGGCCGGGCCGTTGTGTTGCATCCTTAGGTCATGCAGGTCGTACTTTCCCCTTTCACTATTGCCATTCGCTTGCCCCTGATTATCACGACTATCCAGGAAAGGAACTTTAATGCCGGACACGTCCGCTCCGAAGAAGCGCAGAAAACTCAACAATAACGAATACACCGCCGAAGATATCCAGGTACTGGGCGGTCGAGAGGCGGTACGTCGCCGTCCCGGCATGTATATCGGCAGCACGGACCAGCGCGGACTGCACCACCTGGTTTACGAGGTCGCTTACAACAGCATCGACGAAGCCATGGCCGGCTGTTGTGACCGGATTACTGTCACCATTAAGGAGGACAATTCGGTAACCGTTGTGGATAACGGACGCGGTATTCCGGTGGACATTCACCCCGCCACCAAAGTATCAGCCCTGGAAACAGTAATGACCGTACTGCATGCCGGTGCGAAGTTCGGTGGTAAGACCTATGCAGTATCGGGTGGATTGCATGGCGTAGGTGCCTCGGTGGTCAATGCCCTCTCCGAGTGGTGCCGAGTAGATGTCAGACGTGACGGCAAAATTTACCATCAAGAATACAAGCAGGGGATACCCCAGGGAAAGGTAACCGAGATTGGCGAAGCCGATGACAACGGCACCACTTCCAGTTTCCTTGCAGATAGGGAGATATTCAGCGACATCAGCTACGATTTCAACACGATAAGCGAACGCCTGCGGGAGATGGCCTATCTCAACAAAGGGGTGGAAATATCCCTTAGAGACGAAGCCAGGGACCTGGAACGGACTTTCTACTTTGAAGGGGGGATTGCCGGCTTCATCCGCCACCTCAATCGCAATCGGGTGGTACGTCATCCGGTGCCTATCTATATTTCCGGTCAGACAAACAGCACAATGATTGAGGTAGCCCTCCAGTATAATGACGGCTTCAGCGAATCCGCCTTCAGCTTCGCCAACTGCGTTAATACTGTGGACGGCGGCACGCATATTACCGGGTTTCGCTCGGCATTGACCCGCGTCCTTAACGACTACGCCCATAAAAATAAGCTCCTTAAGGAGGATGAACCCAACCTGACCGGTGAGGATGTCAGGGAAGGACTGACCGCTATCATTAGTGTCAAGCTCGCCGAACCGCAATTCGAGGGGCAGACCAAAGGCAAGCTGGGCAATATTGAAGTCAAGAGTCAGGTAGAGAGTGCCGTCAGCGAGGGTTTAGCTCTGTACCTCGAGGAACACCCCGATGATGCCAGGAGAATTATAGAGAAGTGCGTTACCGCCTCCAAAGCCAGGGAAGCTGCCCGGAAGGCACGCGACTTAATTATCAGAAAGAGCGGCCTGGAGACCGGTACTTTGCCCGGGAAACTGGCTGACTGCTCGGAGAAAGACCCGGCACAGTGCGAGCTATA
>CAZLEY010000037.1:0-19761 GCA_964558675.1 uncultured Dehalococcoidaceae bacterium
TCATTGAGTTTGACTGCCATGACGGCAAAGGCATCTCGCAGGCGGTGCGGGCTGACGCTGTGTACCTTCCCCGTTTCCGGATTTACCAGGCCCGGCAGGCCAGCTTTCTTGGCGCACTCCTTGACGATCTGCCACGCCCGGTGCCTGTTGATGCCGAAAATCAGCTTCTTGCCGTCGCGAAGAACCGGGCCGCCGCGTTCGATATAATCCTTCAGTATTTCTAAGGTATCCCCATCCAGAGGGAGCACCCTCTGGCGGTGGTGTTGTTGCTGCTCAGCTTGAGCCTTCTCGACCTTGCTTCCGCACTTTGGGCAGAATGTATGGCTTCTGCCGAGTCTCTGTCCACACTCGGCGCAGGACAGCTTCAGGCGGGTTTTAAGGTGTTTGATGGTTACCGCGCCTTGAGTAAAATCTAGATCTTTCACTTCAAGAGCCAAGGCTTCACTGATGCGGCAACCTGATCTGGCGAGGAGTCTGATCATAAGTCTGTCTCTAAAGCAACCCGCCGCTTTTTCCAGAGCTTCTGTTTCTTCCTCGTCAAGATAAGCCTTCATCCCTCATCCACCGTCTCCTGGTCTCTGTCATCGCTATTATCCAGCATCTCCTCATGCAGATACGTTGAAGCTGATGTTCCAAGGTCTTTATGGCTTTTTCTGCTGGCCTTCCCTTCCTTCGCCACATACTCCCTGTCAAGTAAAAGATCAAACGCACGGCGTAGTCGTTGTTCGGCGTCCGGCGTAATAACAAACTTGACCTGAACTAAGAGGGGCTGGTTTTGACCTTTTTGCTTCGTCAATGAGTTCTTTCCTTTTATTCCGTGCTCTTGCTGATTGCGCATCTTTAGGTTACAATTCAGATTACGGTACGTCTCCAGTTCATGGAAAGAGATGCGAGCGTGACAGCCAGCGTGATAGATAAACAGAGATTCGACCGGGTTTTACCGACCCCAGGAGGCTCATCCATGTGGCACGAAGTGGCAACACAAATAGAGAAATATGAACTACTCAAACAAAGACGGGGCGAACCGGGCAGCAAAGAGGCTGTGTTGCGGTGTCTGGGGCATCTGGAGAAAGAAGCCGCTCTTCTCTCTGAGATATTCCGGTTGGTTAATATTAGATATCACAAGGAACAAAGAACTAATTATCTGAGGGCGCTCTTTCTATTTTTAGATCTGGAAGATTTCGGGGTCCCGGCCCAGGAAATTACCCGGCTACGGCAAAAGTTCAGGCAGCATGTAAAGCAGCAGTCAATTCAAAGCTATTCAGCCAAGACTCTGTTTAACCCGCCAAATTTTGAAATGCCCCGACTATCACCCATGGAACACGTAAAAAGGGAGCCTTATATCATGTATGTCATTTCTATAGTTGACGATAAAGCGCGAGAGAAAAACGCCGAAATAATAAGCGAAGGCAGACCTGCTAAGCCCTATTTGCTTCTGGAGTACTTACTTGTTTTGGCCACCAATCGGGGAAGTCTTCCGGTGACCTCTCTGAAGCGGTTGCCCGGGAGAACGGGAACGGATTTTGATGATTCATATATTTCTTATGATCTCCTATTAGCAGAAAAATTACTTAAAAGGCTGCGTGATAAAGATGCCCTTAAATTGAAAGAAATAGAGGAACTAAGGCCCCCGCTTACTTATAATGAGATCCTAAGCTATTATCTTAGAGAGTGCTCTCCTATAAAAGAAGAGTTAAGCTTGTTAGCAGAGTGGTATCCCAACAAGCGTTATTGTCCTGAATGTGGGGAGAGCTTCTCTCCGAGCAAAGGGCACCCCTGCCAACTGTTTTGTAGCAGGTCATGCAGTAATAGGGCTCGTCAACGCAGACACCGTAAAAGCGCAAAAGGAATCTCACTTGTGCTGTCTATGACGGGGTTTCACGTTCATTAGAATCTTTCTGCTTGATATTATTACGGCACTCGACTAGTCCCTTGCCAGGCCGCTTGCTACGCTTGGCCAGTGGCCTTATGAAGGCCAGACGAAACAAAACGGTCGCAGCACTTATATCAATTGTATCCAGTCCCCCTCCCTTGACAAGGGAGGGGGAAGATTTGGAAAAGAGGGGCTGACGCCCCTCTTAAACATTCCAAAAGGGAGGTGGGGGAAAACTACGGGATAAGCAGTCGATGATACGAGGGTGGTGGGTGGGAAAAGATAAATAGAAGAGAGGAGTCAGGGGTGAGGCAACACTATTAGTCAAATGCAAACAGTAACATTTAGTGTATGTACCGAGTATTTAAATTCTCATGTGATATAAGTCATATCCCGGAGCGTTCTTTGGTTCTACCATGATAATAGAGTAGATGAAAGCAGGTATGCTTGGTGATGAAAATATCTGGTATTATCGGGATAACCATCGGGGTTATGGCCTTATTGGCTGTGCCGCTGATATATCTGGTCAACGCGTCAGACGAAGAGGTAGAAATGATAGATAGAGAAGTCGTCATTCCGCCGATAGACACTGTCAGGCCGGCCGAAACGGAGATGGCTACCTTTGCTATGGGCTGATTCTGGGGTCCTGACGCCCGGTTCGGGAGTCTGGAAGGTGTCATCAGTACCCGCGTGGGATATTCGGGAGGTACGAGCGAAAATCCCACCTACTACCGCCTTGGTGACCACAGCGAGACGGTTCAGATAGAGTATGACCCGGAGAGGATATCCTACCGGGATTTACTGGATGTATTCTGGCGGAGCCATAATCCGTACTATCCGCCGTCAGGCACCCAGTATATGTCCGCGATTTTCTATTATGATGATGAGCAAAAAAGGCAGGCTATTGAGAGCCGGGGTGAACTGGAGATAGAGACCGGCAGGACCATATACACTAAAATAGTACCTGCTTCAACGTTCTATCTTGCCGAGGACTATCACCAGAAGTACTATTTACAGCAGCACAGTGAACTGGCTAAAGAATTTAAAGCGATATATCCGGATATTATGGATTTCATTAAGTCCACGGCCGTAGCCCGTGTCAACGGTTATGCCCGCGGCTTTGGTATGCAGGAAACTCTGCAAAAAGAACTGGACAGCATCGGCCTGTCACCGGAGGGAATTGACAGGGTTCTGGAGCTTGCCGAAAGCGGTCTGGCACCGGCTTGCCCGTTACCTTCAGGTGCGGGCAGTTGATTCAACTAACGTTCTAAGAAGTCGCTGTTTCCCTGCTATATTTACGATTAGCTGTGTTGATCTGGTTAGTCCTCGAACCTCTTCTCAGTATCTGCCGGCGGTATCCCGTCTTCATCCCAGCCGCGTCTTCGGTAATACATGGAAAGAAGTGTCTGAAAGTGCTCCTTATCGACCACCTTACCGGCATTGGGGCCGGTGAGAGGTGGGCTGGCATGTACTTTATAGGGCAGGCTGTCATCCTTGCGTTTAACGCCCAGGCGTACGTTAATCAGGCGTGTAAGGTCGTAGATATCATTGGATAGCGCCAGGAGCTGTTCCAGGGTTAGCTGGTTTCCCGTTACGTGCTTATAAAAGTATTCGTAATGTCTTTCGTTCAGTCCCAGTTCTATCCAGGGTAAGCGGCAGACACCGAGCATATCAAAAAGCGGACGCAGTGTCTGGTGATATATCACCGTTTCGACCCGTTCCTCGTCAGACCATGCCTGGCCTTCTTCCATTTCGCGGGCGATGGTCCACGCCCTCGTGTGATGGGCGCCGATATCGGAGGTTGCGTAGGCAAGCGCCATGGAGCTACCGGCGCGGCTGTCATAGGCGGACTGCTCCAGGCCT
The DNA here is from genome assembly GCA_964558675.1 of uncultured Dehalococcoidaceae bacterium. Classification (GTDB taxonomy): domain Bacteria; phylum Chloroflexota; class Dehalococcoidia; order Dehalococcoidales; family RBG-16-60-22; genus CAZLEY01. The sequence continues at coordinate 3,737 of CAZLEY010000037.1, forward strand.
TTTACTTCGAGAATAAGTTTATCCATTTCCGGCCATCTCTCGATGATGCGGCGTGGTCCGTCAGCAATAATGTCACCGATACCCTTACGCTCGGCAATCATTCGGGTCAGGTCAAGTATGGCGTCGTCATCTCCCCATGTTATATCCCTGCCATCAAGGTCAGCCAGGGATATGATTCCCTTCTCGTACCCCTCGATGACGGCTCCTATGAGGTTGCCCGCGGAAATCGTATCCAGTCCAAGTTCATCGCAGAGGCGGTTGGCCGCCAGTACCGCGGCGAAATTGTCTATGCCTACATTGGGACCGAGCATGGCGCACGATTCGTACTCCGGCCCCTCGACCACCGTTCCCGCGTATTTGCCATTTTTAACAAGGCAAATGTTGCCGCAGCACATGGAACATGAGAAACAGGCGCTATCACCTATTTTATATTCCTCGAGCATCTTGGCACCGTTTATCTGGTCATGCCTGGCGAAGACGCTGTCCTTGAAATTATACGCCGGCAGGATGCCCTTATCATTGGCGTATTCGATGACATTCATCAGACCTTCCTGCTGCCACATTCTGAAATATTTGTGTTCTTTCAGATAGCTGTAGGCCTTATTCGCCTCTGCCATCATGCTGTTAATATCGTCAACAGGCAGGTCATGGTGTCCCTGTACGACAATCGCCTTGAGGTTTTTAGAGCCCATGATAGCGCCGAATCCCGTCCTCCCGGCATTTCGTCCCCAGTCGGTATTGACACAGGCAAACTTCACCAGGTTCTCGCCGGCCGGGCCGATAGTGGCGATGTGGGCGGTATGGGTGTTCAGTCGTTCCCGGATAATTCCTTCAGCTTCCAGCGAGGTCTTGCCTTTCAGTTCGGGCATGGGAATAATCGTGGCCTGGTTGTTGTCAATGAAGAGGACGGATATTTCCGGTGCTTTGCCCGTAATGGATAGGGCATCTATTCCCGACTGCCGCAGTTCGACGCCAAAGCCGCCGCCTATCGAGGAGTCACCGTAGAGGCCGGTTGCCGGTGATATGGCAATAAAGGAGTTTTTCCCCGATGATGGCAGGTAAACGCCGGTAAGGGGACCGGGTGCAATAACCATGAGATTCTCTTCGCCCAGAGGGTCTATCTTGAAATCGTGGTTTCTAAGGTTATCCCAGACCATTTTGGCGCCGAAGCCTCGCCCCCCGATATACTTTTCCAGGAAAGCGTCTGGCAGGTCCCTATGCTCAGCGTTGCTTTCCGTAAGGTTGACATAAAGATACTTCTTGAAATACCCGCTCTTGATACTCATAGCTCTTCCTTTCCTATCTCGGCGTACCGGATGGTCTTCTTTTCACCCTTCTCATAGAACTCGATTTCTCTCATCTGGGTATAGCTCAGGACATTATTAAGCCGTTTGGTCTCGCCAAGGGCATGTTCCGGTATCAGCCTGAGGGCTCCTAGAGGACAGTTCTTAACGCACTCCGGGTCGCCCCCGCACATATCGCACTTGATGGGAAAGTCGCAGTCTTCATGGGCATATATAGCACCGAAGGGACATGCTTCAATGCATTTGAAACAGGAGACGCAGTTCTCCTTGTCCAGATATACGATACCGTCTACCCATCGTAAAGAATTGGTAGGACAAACCTGTGCGCAGGCGGGTACTTTACACTGGCTGCACACAACTGGCATTCTCATAACCGGATGAGGGTAGGTGTTGATTATTCTTATGGCTGACTTCTTGGGGTTGTTTACCCCGAAGTGCTTGATGGCACATACCAGTTCACAAATTCTGCACCCAGAACACTGCTCGGGAATTACCGTGAGTTTTTTAGACATAAGCCGGGCCTCCTGAAGACTTGTATTTTCATTATAGCATTGTACCTGTATTTAACTCCAATGATTATGTCTAGCTTTTACCTTCCTGTTGACCACACCAGCCGGCTTTAGGATGAAACTTGACACTATATGAGAAAGCGGTATAAAAGGGGAAAGTAGCACATGATAACAGAGCAAATATACAATAGATAAAAACCAGGGGCTGTAATTAAGAAGATACCAGTAAAAACAGCCCCTGATTTTATTCGACACGGTTAAAGGGTACGCTTAATCTATGCTGACGCCGTGGAGTGATATTTAGTCCTGACAGTTTTACTATCCGACGAATATCTCTATCTTTGCCGAAGTGTCAAGCTGGTTAAGTTCATTGGTAAAGGCGGTCCAGTCGAAATCGGTCTTTTTCCGGTACTGGTAATGTAGACTGACTCGGTCTTCTATAACCGACATGGTCTCTAACCTCAGGCTGCCCAGCCGTCCCTTGAGGAAAGCCGTCATTTTTGACTCCAGGTCCGGGAATGAAGGCTGGGCTACGGAAATCATCAGGTGTCCGCGCCCGAACACGTTAAATCGGTTGCGGGTCAGCCAGTGTATACCCAGGGCGATAAACACAACGACAAACAGGATACCGGTTACCAGGTAGTTATTGGTAGCGGCACCGATTGAAGAAGCGATAAGTAAAAGGAGAAAGCCGATTTCCGCCGGGTCTTTTACCGGGGTGCGAAATCGGACGAATGAAAGCGCCCCCAGCAGTCCCAGCGAGAGCGGTATGGAGACCTGGATGCCCAGGAAGAGGGCGGTGATAGCCGGTCCCCCTATGATAAATGTCCGGTGTACCCCGGCCCCGATATGTCTCGACCCGTAAAACAACTGGTACATCAGGTAGGTGATTATGGAAGCTATTAACGAAAATAGAATAGCAACAATAGCTTCATTCAACTCAACCGGGGATTGCAGACCTTGAACATATTCCCAAAATTCACCTAGCATAACATGACCTCCTTTTTATCTATGTTTCAACCACTCTGCCCGCCGGCCAGAAAAGGGCCATGCCGTCCGGCTCTGACAGGTAAGCATCTATACAATAGCCGTATTTGGAAAACCGGCTCCAGTCCGTATCCAGCAGTCGCATCCGCCGGAGCGTTACAGGCAATTCCAGGGTCGGCCCCTTAACCTCGATAACGCCTCCCGCCAGACGTATCTTGCGTTCACGGCGGCCCAGTTGCGGAGCTATCACCGAGGCGCTGATATCATAGTCGAATGATACTCGCACACCGGTCTGCATTTCGTTAAACCTGTGACGCTGATAGGAAATCACTATGATTGGTCTCAGGGGACTCTCCGGGAAATGGCCGAACCTGGCCAGGGTTTCCATAAGCAGCGTTTTATCGATAATGCCTTTACCCAGATTTGCCGGCTGAAGCTGTTGTGATGTTATCATTAGCCTCTGCCGCTGCTTGCTGCTGGCAAAGCCCTGCCTCGATTTGAGTTCCAGGAATACGGGAACCGTCGTATGATGGTCGGGAACAGCGTCGTACCAGCGAATGCGCACCTTGTCCTTCCTGAAGTCACCCGAGGCTGACCGCATGTATTGGTCAAGGTCGTCATCATCAAAGTAAAGACTGGAGACGCGATTTTTCGGGTATTCTCTATCCGGTCGGCAGACCTGCCTGAGAAAGGTATGTGCGAAGCCGATGTTTCTGGGCAGTACGAAGAATTTTCGTTCGAACCTTTGTGTCGGCATAGCTGTACTGGTCACTGTCTCATCAACTGGTGTATTGGCTGCTTCTATTTTCATTACCTCCCGGTGTATCGTATTATCTCGTGGGTTAGAAATTCATCCAGTCAACCATCCAGAGACTGCCCTTATTGCCTTCACCGTTGCCGGCGCTGCCGGGCCTCTCTCCGTTAAGCTGTTGCCGGACTGACTCATGGCGTTCGATGATGAAGGTTTTCAGACCGAGTGAATTGGGCCCGAAGCCGGGCTGGCGGGGTGGCTGCGGCGCTTCCAGGGGGCCAAAGACGTTTTGAAGGAACAGGTGATACGTTTCTTCCGTTAAACAGGATTCCAGTGTTTTAAGGTCGTCGGGTGTTAGTTCGCGCATCATGAGCTCAAACAGTATATTAACATGAAAATTCTCGCGGAGGCAGGTGGTTTCCTTCCGGTGAAGCATCCAGGGGAGCATTGGTGATGGCCCGCCCGCCTGCCATCCCTCAAAAACGTCCGGTGGTCTCAGGTCTTCGGTCAGGCAGCGTTCCCAGTCCTCGAAGGAGTAGAACATCTCGGTATCAGCCTCGGCGAAGGGACGTATCATTTCTACAAGCCGGTCGATTCGCGGAATTATGGTGTCAATGGCAAAGGGACCGTCCAGCAGTTCCTCAAGGTAACCGCGATATTTATCCATGTAAGGCTGGTAAGACAGCAGACGGTCGACAACAGGATACCGGTTGACCGAACCGCCGGTAGGTTCGTCGATATAGTAATTGATTAAGCCATCTTTCCTGATGCCCAGGTTAAATGTACCGAAGGCCATATTCGTATCCCAGGGGATAAAGGTGAATTTACCGTTAACTTCGTAAAGGTAGTTATTATGGCCTATGCCGATGTAGTTGTCCAGGTGTACGATGAGCGCCGATACCGCTATATATCGGAGTGTCTGGTCTACATCCAGCACCTTCTCTATTTCCTGGGGAAAGGTCTCGTCAGGTTCATTATTGAGGACATCAAGGAAGCGGAACAGGGCCGAGTAGTCCGGGTTGTTCTCATTGGTCTTCAGCATCATGGCCTCCAGGTAGTCTCGCGGCATTCTATACGGCGGGAGGCCCATGAACATGTTACCTTCGGGTTGGGGGATGGGTTGGTAAGCGGCGAAAGTCTCTTCGCTGTCGAGGGCACGCAGGATGTCAATCAGCGGGGCACCGCCCAAGTTGGTGTACAGGACAGGGTCATGCCTGGGTGGCTCGGGCGTGCCCGGCATGCCGAACTTTTTAGTAGCGTCTTCTTCCGTCCAGTCCAGCCGCGCCGCTATTAATTCGGGTTTGTACAGGTTACCGGAGGCATCGGCAAAGTGACGCTGGAGGAAAGCCTGGTCGACCATTTCGGTCATGGTATATACCCCCAGATGGGTGTCGTTAACCCAGAGGTCGATAATAGTAGAGCGGGGGGTGGGAATATCCATCTTGGCAAATATTTCGTAGGCAATGACTTCACGAATGAGGGTGGGGTCGCTCCAGCCGTTATTGAGAAAGACCTTTTTTACACCGTGAAAATTGCGCGCTTGGTTGAAAAAATTGAAATCGACGCACAGTGGCAAACGCGGGCTCTCCCAGCCTACAGCCTGTCCCAGTGAGGAGTTTCCCTTGGTCCTGACGGCGATATCAGGTAGGAGTTCGTCGTCGAAACAGAAATCGGCCGGGACATACTCCTCGTCGAAAGCGTTAGTCTGGCAGAATGCCCAGTCTTCTGCCTCCATAACGAGGCGTACCGTGGCAACACGGTCGTCAGGAAACGGCTCATCGCTTCGGGAAGGTGCTTCCTGCGACAGACTGGCGCATCCCGGCATGCCTGTAGCCAGGACAAAGAGAGCCATCAGGACAATCAGTGCTGATTTTCTGTTCGCAAACATTGCTAAATCTCACCGGTGTATGGCGGTTATTCATTTGCGGAAAAGAATAATTTAGTAGAATATAGTACATGTAACAGTAGTTAAATCGTAATTAATTATTAAAGAATGTTTATTACCGGGCAATAGAAAACTGTTATTGTAGCATATCGCAAATACGTTGTATTTTTCAAGTCAGGTAGTGATTAAACCTGTCGAGTATGTAAAAAATCGACGAAATCGGTAAATTGACAAATATCCAGACATTAACTAGTATATTAGACTGTAGATGGCTGTCAAAGGATGGTCCCCGCGAAAAATAATCGCATCGCCATCTTTCCACGTGTTTCTGTATGCTTAAAGCAGAACGGGCACAAAACTACCGAACAAAAGGAGGATTAGATGTTACTTAAAGACAGAGTTGCTATTATAACCGGGGGTTCCAGGGGGATGGGAAGAGCCATAGCCCTCCGGTTCGCTGAGGAGGGCTGTTCCTCTGTTATCGCTGACGTTCGAGATAAAGAAGGCGAAAAAATGGTTGCTGAGGTCAAACAAAAAGGAAAGGACGCCATTTATGTCCATTGTGATGTCTCCAGTAGCCGCCAGGTGAAAGACATGGTGGCTGAGGCTATCAGCAAGTTCGGAAAAGTGGATATCATGGTTAACTGTGCCGGTATAGGCAAGCCGCCGAAATTAATCAATGATATATCCGAAGAGGAATATGACCAGGTTGTGGCTGTAAACATGAAAGGCATCTTCCTGTGTTGCCAGGCGATAGCTCCCCATATGAAAGAGAATAACTACGGAAAAATCATAAACATATCATCTCTGGCGGGCATCGCTCCCAGTCCGTTTGCGATTCATTATGCGGCGGCTAAGGCCGCAGCTTTACACCTGTCGAATTGCGTTGCTCTCGAACTGGCCAAATATAACGTCTGCGTTAACGCGATTCTCCCGGGGATGATTCGTACCGACATGACGGCTGATTTTGCTCCTCAGGGTATCGAGGATTTGGACGGCTTTATGAGTGAGATGGCCAAAGGCATACCCCTGAAGAGAGAAGGTACGACGGATGACATCGCGTCGGCGGCGCTGTTTCTGGCCTCGGAGGAATCGTCATATATTACCGGGGATAGAATCTGCGTCGGCGGAGGCATGCCCAACAGGGGTGCTCCGTAGTTGTTTAATTGACGTTATTAAGGAGGATAAGAGTTAATGGCTGAATCGAAATACGGTAAGTACCTGATAAAAGCGCCTACACTGGAAGGGGATTTCCCTCCAAAGGCACAGAGAATGGTATATGACGGTAAAGCCGCCGGCGGCAACGCCGATGTGGGTATCAGATATTCTTATTTCACGGGGCCTCCGTTCCAGTTTGAGGTACCTCACTCGCACGATTATGACCAGTTCCTTTGTTTCCTGGGCACTCCGGAGGATATCAGGGATTTTGATGCCGAGGTGGAGATATGGCTGGGTGAAACGGCCGACAATATGGAGAAACACACCATGACCGAAGCCACCATTGTCCATGTTCCCGCGGGGTTAGTCCATTGTCCCATGAATTATAAAAGGATAGATAAACCGATTTTGCTCATCAATATTACGCTCTCCGGCGAATATAGAAAAAAGCCAGCCAGATAATATAAGCGGATAATAGAATTTCTGTTGAAAGTTGCTAACCTTAACTACTGCGTGAAAGGGGGTAAAAATGATTGAAAAGGCAAAACTGGTAAAAATAGTCGGCGCTAAGAATGTAATCAGTGAACCGGTGACACTGCTCGAGTATGCAGAGGATATGAGTTTCGTCAACACGGTAAAGCCGGATTATGTGGTAAGACCGGGGGGTATGGACGATGTAAAGAAGCTGGTGAAACTTGCCAGTGAGACCCTGACGCCGCTTGTTCCGGTAAGCTCTGGTCCTCCCCACTTCAAGGGCGATACCGTTCCGAGCGCCGGGGGCGCTGTAATCGTGGATTTAAGCGGCATGAAAAAGATTATCAGGGTAGACCGGATGAACAGGGTTGCCATGTTTGAGCCGGGTGTAACCTTTGGTGAGCTGATACCCGCCGTCGAAAAGGAAGGGCTAAGACTTAATATGCCTCTACTGCCGCGTAAGACGAAGTCTGTGGCCGGCAGCATGTTGGAGAGAGAGCCCGTAGTCATGCCCAAGTACCACTGGGATATCGCTGACCCTCTATCGTGCGTTGAGGTGATTTTTGGGACCGGCGATATGTTCAGAACGGGGGCGGCGGCCGGGCCGGGCACTATCGAAGAGCAGTGGGCGGCCGGGGGAGCGCAGAAGGAGGCGGCCGGACCGTCGTCGGCTTCCTGGTACAGGGTTATCCAGGGGGCACAGGGGACGATGGGCATTGTTACCTGGGCGTCGGCGAGGTGCGAAATAATTCCCAGACTTGAAGACCCGTTCTTCATTGGCTCCTCAGACCTTGATAAGATAATGGAGGTAGTCCACTGGCTGGTAAGGCTCAGACTGGTTAACGAATGCTTCGTCGTAAACGGTTCCAACCTGGCGGCTATCATGGCGAAGAGATGGCCCGGTGATTACCGGAATATCAGGGACAATTTACCCCCGTGGATACTTTTCTTCAATATAGTCGGCTATGAATATCTGACGGAAGAGAGAGTGAACTGGCAGACTAAGGACGTAATGGATATAGCCCAGAGAGTGGGACTGGAACTTACACAGGCTATGGATAAGGTTTCGGCTTTTGATTTATTGAAAGCAGTCCAGCGCCCTTCCGGCGAGCCATACTGGAAGCTGCGTTATAAGGGAGGCTGCCATGACATATTCTTTGTGACCAGTTTCGATAAGCTTCCCGGGCAAATCAGTGTTATGTACGATGCGGCCAGAGAAGCTGGCTATGAAGTTGCAGATATGGGCGTATATATACAGCCGATAGTACAGGGCGCTAACTATCACTGCGAGTTCAATCTATATTATGACCCGGATAACCAAAGGGAGTCAGACCGGGTCAGGGAACTATCCACCGGTGCTGTCAGACAGCTAATCGACAGGGGAGCATTCTTTTCAAGGCCTTATGGTGAAAGCACCGGAATGATTATGAATAGAGATGCGGCTACCGTGGCTGCTTTACATAAGGTGAAGTCGATACTGGACCCTGTCAATATTATGAATCCAGGGAAACTCTGTTTTTAACGCTTGCCGGGGGAAGAAATTCACTGGTACTTGAATCTAAGGAGGAAAAGAGATGGCGTTAGAAGATTATCGAAATGATATGGAAACGTGCCGTCGGTGCTCGGCCTGTAAATTTATACCATTAGAAAAGGTGAAGGGATTCCAGTTGGTAAATGTCTGCCCCAGCATATCACGTTATAATTTCCATACCTATTCGGCTGGTGGCAGGCTGGTCAATGGAGTGGCGTTGCTGGAGAACCGGATAAGCTTTTCGGATAAGTTTCTGGAGGTAATGTATAACTGCCAGATGTGTGGCGCCTGCGATGTATCGTGTAAATATGCTATGGACATGGAAGTAATGGAGCCGATATATGAAACAAGGATTAAGTGCGTTGAGGAAGGGCACACTAACCCGGTTCTTGATAAGGTAATTAATAGCCTGAGAAAGCAGGGCACCATGGTACCGGGAGCCAGGGCCAAACGCGGCGATTGGGCAGCGGGGTTAGACGTGAAAGACTGCACCAGAGAAAAAGTCGATGTCATCTACCATGTCGGCTGCCTGACCAGCTATGACAAGGATATGAGGAAGGTTGCCAGGGCCATCGTCAAATTGCTTAAAAAGGCCGGTGTTGATTTTGGCATTGCCGGTAATAACGAGTCATGCTGCGGCGGCCGTGCTTACCAGATGGGTTACAAAGCGGATTTCTTGAATCAGGCAAGAAAGAATATGGAAGCAATCAAGAAATCGGGTGCCAAGACACTGGTGACCGGCTGTGCCGACGGCTATCAGGCCTTCAAGGTTCTCTACGATAAGTTCGACCTTAAAGGCAGCCTGGAAGTGCTGCATATCACGGAGTACCTTGACCGTCTGATAAAAGAGGGTAAGCTGAAACCGACCGGGAAAGTCAAAATGAATGTTACCTATCATGACCCCTGTTACCTCGGTCGACTGGGTGAACCTTATATACACTGGCAGGGGAAAGAAATCCCCGGGCATATACGTGTATTCGACCCTCCCAAGGAGTTCCGGCGGGGCACGAAGGGCGTTTACCAGCCGCCGCGTGATGTCCTGGAGAGTATTCCCGGCGTTAATCTTGCCGAGATGGACAGGATAAAGGAATACGCCTGGTGCTGTGGTGCTGGGGGTGGGGTAAATGAGTCAAATCCCGAATTTTCCAGATGGACTGCCGATGAGAGGATTAAGGAAGCTGAGGCAACCGGGGCTGAGGCGCTAGTAACGGCTTGTCCATGGTGTGAGAAGAACTTTAGCGATGCCGTAAAAACGAGTGGGAGTAGGCTCAGGGTATATGACGTCGTTGAACTGTTGGAGAAAGCAATCTGAAGGAGGTTATGGATTATGACTTTAACAAGAGATTTTTACAGAGCTTTAGAAGGTATAGTGGGACCGGAAAATGTTTCCGAAGACCCCGTAGTAACCGAGTCATATTCATTTCCCATCAGAAAGGCGACCATGCCGGACACGAATGTGTATATGCCCAGGTTTGAAGCCGTAACTCTGCCCGGCAGCACCGGGGAAGTCCAGGCAATAGTGAAGCTCTGTAACAGGAATAAGGTGCAGTATAAGGCCTCCAGTACGGGCTGGTTGTACTGCGACCCCGTAGGGCCGAATTGCATCAAACTTGACCTGAGGAGGATGAACCGCATCCTGGAAATAAATGAAAAAGGTATGTATGCGGCCGTTGAGCCCTATGTCATTGGCGCCCAGCTGCAGGCCGAGTGTATGAAGAGGGGCTTTACCTGCAACCTGGCTGGAGCCGGGGCTAACTGCTCCGCGCTGCCATTGGCGGCTCACGCCGGACTGGGGCATCTAAGCCAGAGTGGCAGCTACAGCGAGAGGAATCAGCTGGCCCTGGAGTGGGTAACTGGAGACGGAGATATAATCGGCTTCGGTACACTGGGCTCACTCGGTGAGTGGTTCTGCGGCGATGGGCCGGGCCCCTCCTTGCGAGGCATAATTAGGGGTAATACGCAGCCGTTGGGTGGACTTGGTGTATTTACCAAAGCGGCCGTAAAGCTCTATCACTGGCCGGGTCCGGCTGCTTTCCCCATGGAAGGTATCTGCCCGCAATATGTACATCCTGAGATACCGTCTGGCTTCATGATTCGCTACCTGTCCTTCCCCGATATTGATGCGCTGGTCGAAGCGGTACGCAGGGTCGGAGAGGCTGAAATAGGCTTTGAGCTTATGGGTTTCAATGCCGCTATGATGGCCTCCAATATCGCCACGGATAACGATGAAGACCTGGCTTACTTGAAGCAATTCACCGACCATATACAGGGGCCGGGCTTTCTGCTGATAATAGCCGCCAATTCGCCCAGAGATTTTGAATATAAAAGCAGGGCACTGCAGCAAATTATGGAAGAGACCGGTGCCTGGTCATTGAAGGACGTTGAAGACCCTGTAATCGGCGCCGGCTTTATGTGGCGTTTTATCAGAGTCACCGGCTCTATCCGGGAGACTTCACGGGCTACGGGATGGGGTGGCGGTACGGTCGGTGGTACCGATGTCTTCCCTCTGATGACTAGGTATATTCTCCACACGTCCGACCTCAAGCAGGACCTCATTGATAGAAAACTGATAATGGACGATGGCATTTATCCATTTATACAGTCGATTGAACACGGTCATGCCGGTCATGGCGAGATACTCATCCGTTACAATCCGGCCGGACCGGACCATATAAGGAATGTTCAGGGAATGCTTACCAGGGAAGCCAACAGGACTGCCATACAGGGCAGATTTGGAGTGCCTCACCACACCTACTCTGATGCCCTCCATGACATGTACGGGCCGGAAGCCTGCAATTACCACCTGTTGTTGAGGAAGATTAAGAAAAACTTTGACCCCAGCGGGTCATCCGAAGCTTCGCTCTATATAACGGCGAAAGAGTGACATTTTCTATAAAGATAAGCTGGTTGGACGGGATTTTCCTGTCACAATAGACAATTTTTATCAGATAATATCTCGAAGGAGGAGATAATGGACTTAGGTTTAAAAGGCAAGGTAGCACTAATAACCGGGGCTGGTAGCCAGATAGGCTTCGGTAAGACTATAGCGCTATCTCTGGCGAAAGAAGGGTGCGATATAATCGTCGCCGACATTGACCTTGAAGGAGCCAGACAAACATCGGCTGAGGTAGAGGCTCTGGGGCGAAAGGCCCTGGCCATCAAAACTGATGTAATCAGTGGCACTGACTGGGATGATACGGTAAAAGAGGCGCTGGACAAATTCGGTAAGATAGATATACTGGTCAACAATGCCGGTGGCTGCACCCCACCCAGGCCCTTCCTTGATATGACCGATGCTGACTGGGACTTTGATATCAACCTCAATCTTAGGGGTGTGCGGAACGGCACCATGGCTGTCCTCCCCTACATGATTGAGCGGAAGAGCGGTAAGATTGTCAATATTACCTCGGGCGCCGGTATTCATGGCGGGATGTTCACCAGCGGTTATTCCGCTGCTAAGGCGGGAGTTATCGGCTTTACCAAAGCGGTATCCTCGGAGGCCGCACCTTCGGGAATAAATGTAAACTGCGTATCTCCCGGCGTGGCGGATACCGGTTTTGCCAAAAACGCCCCTCCCGGCTTGATAGAGAATTTCCCCAAGACGCTGCCGATAAGGAGGCTTACCACAACTCAGGATGTTGCCAATGCGGTGGTCTTTCTGGTTTCGGACGCCGCCAGCGATATCGTGGGACAGGTTCTCGTTGTATCAGGGGGCGTGAACCCATAGACAACAAGCAACCTGGAAAATAATAGAGTTAGCTTCAGGCTATTGATGGAACATTTAAGGAGGTAGTTAGAGATGGCTGAGAAGGCGAAGGATACACCGGCTGTACCCGTTGTGCCCGGTGGCTATAACGGCAAAATCCTGAGGGTTAATCTATCTAATAATACTGTTAGTGATGAAAAAATAAGCGAGAAGTTCTGCCGGCAGTATATCGGCGGCGCCGGCTTTGTTGCCTACTATCTGTGGAAGGAATTGAAACAGGGATTCGATGCGCTGGGGCCCGACAATAAACTGGTCTTCGCCCTGGGTCCGGTTTCCGGTCTGTTGCTCCCCGGGGCGGCGCGCAACTGTGTGGGTGCGAAATCCCCCCTGACCGGTGGTATCGCCAAGTCCGAGTGCGGGGGATACTGGATGGCTGAACTCAAACGAGCCGGCTACGACGCGATTATAGTAGAAGGTAAGGCGGCGAAGCCGGTTTATATCTGGGTCAAGGACGGTAAGGCCAGTATTAAAGATGCCGGCCATCTCTGGGGCAAGGAGACCGGGGAGACCCAGGACACTATCCGGGCTGAACTGGGTGACGAGAATATACAGGTCGCCCTGATTGGGCCGGCCGGCGAGAATATGGTGCGTTACGCCTGCATCATGGAAGGCCTTCACGATTCCGCCGGCAGAGGCGGACTGGGCGCCGTGATGGGTTCCAAGAACCTCAAAGCCGTCGCCGTCAGGGGGCACAAACTGCCCACGGTTGCCGACAATGAGAAAATAAAGGAAATCAGGCAGGAACTAACACAGCGGCCACACTTTATGTCTGAGTTCGGTACCGGCGGACCGGAGATGCCGGGCATGGAAGCTGTCGGCAATCTACCGGTACGGAATTTCCGCGATGGCCTGTTCCCTGATGTTGAGAAGATACACGGCGGCGTAATGAAAGATACCATCAGGATAGCCATGGACGGCTGCTTTGCCTGCCCGGTCCGCTGTAAAAAAGTGGTAAGGGCTGAAAAACCCTATGTGATAGACTCTGCCTACGGCGGGCCCGAATATGAAACCATAGCCGCCCTGGGGTCCGACTGCGGCGTGGGAAATATGGAAGCCATCGCCAAGGGTAACGAACGCTGCGGTGCCTATTCGCTGGATACTATATCCACCGGCGGTGTCATCGCCTTTACGATGGAATGCTACGAAAAAGGGCTGCTGACAGATAAAGATACCGGGGGACTCGAACTCAAGTTTGGTAACGCCGAGGCTATGTTGCAGGCTATAGAGCTGATTGCCAGGCGTGAGGGTATTGGTAGCCTTATGGCCGAGGGGACTGCCCGAATGGCCGAGAAGCTTGGCAAAGATTCCAGGGACTTTGCTATGAATGTTAAGGGACTGGAAGCCGGGATGCATGAACCCAGAATAAAACCTTCTCTGGGATTGGGATTTATGATATTTCCTCAGGGTGCCGACCATTGCGGGGGCATACAGGATTTCATGGTGGCCAATGAGATGATGATTAAGGGATTTAATCCCCTGGGCTGGCTGGAAACAATACCCGAGCAGGAACTGGGTCCCCGTAAGGTCGGTTTATTCCAGGAAGGCCAGTTTGAAGGCATTATAGGAGATTCACTGGTTGTATGTCTCTTCCTGGGTTACAATCTTGAAAAGCAGGTTAATGTGCTGAAAGCGGTCACCGGCTGGGATACCAGCACTGCGGAACTGTTAAGAATAGGACAGAGGATAGTAACCACGATGAGGTTGTTCAACGTCAGGGAAGGCTTTACCTCGGCGGATGATGTCCTGCCGGAGCGCTTCCTCCAGCCGAAGACGGATGGCGTTCTGGCCGACATACGCCCTGACCGCACTGTGTATGAGAAGGCCAGGAGCTATTACTATACCCTGATGGGCTGGGATGAAAATGGAGTACCACTGCCGGAAAAGGTAGAGGAGCTTTATATAGAGTAAATGATGTCAGGCCATCTGGTTTTACACCGGACTTTCAATTGATATTGTGAAAAGGGGTGCTGATATGGCAGAAAACAGGAAACACGGTGAATTTATCATAGAATTGGGAGCAATCAGGTCTGTTTACGAGCAGATAACAGCGCCTCAGGTAGCTATCGGCGGTAGCCGGGATTTAGGCGGGGCCAATTTTTCCATGGGCTGGTCCTATCTTACAAAACCGTTCCTCATGGTAGCGGAGGCTCATACACATGACTTCGACCAGATTATTTTCTTCCTCGGCGGCGACCCCGGCAATGTAGCCGATTTTGGCGCCGAGGTTGAGATGCACCTGGGAGAAGACCAGGAGAAACACATTATCAATTACACGTCGTGCGTCTACATACCTGCGGGGCTGATGCATTGTCCTCTTAATGTAAAAAGCGTTACCAGACCTATCATATTTATAGATATCACGCTTTCTCCGGGGTTTTCTATCAGACCGGTACCGCCGGTGTCTCAGCGAAAAGAATGATATAACGGAGTAATGGGCTCTGCGGGGATTACCCTTGGTGGTTAATTTCAAGGGGTGGAATCAAATTATGCGAGATGTGTCCTTACATAATCCATATATAAGGTAACAATACCTGAAGGAGCTTATAAGAAAATGGCAGAAAAAAAATACGATAATTACTTCCTGACGGAATTTAAAGAGCCATCAAATCTCCCGGCAGTCGCCGCTCCACAGGCATACTTTAGAGGTGCCAGGCAGATTCCCGGGGCCAATCTTAATATGGGCTGGCAGCTCTTTGTAGAACCGATATACCTTGAAAAGGAACCCCATACGCACAATGTCGATGAATACCTTATCTTTCTGGGGGGGAAACTGCCGGATGTCTTCGACTTCAAAGCGGAAATCGATTTCTGGATAGGCGAGGAACAGGAAAAACACGTCATCGACAAAGCCACGATTATCTTTATACCCAGGGGACTGGTGCATTGCCCGCTTAACTTCAAGAGAATCGATGAACCTATTTTATTCCATGCCATTCTGCTGGCACCCAGGTTTACCAAGACCATGGCAGGCAAGGAATACTCCTATGACGGCCCCGCTGTGGATGGGCCTGTCAAGCTCTAACACGCCATATAGCTGTTGGCATTAATTAGGACTCGCTGGAAAATAAGACTTTTCAAGTAAAGGTTCAGTCCTTAACAATCCGGGTATTAGTTACGTTTGCAGACGCTTATCGCCAGTCACCGATACCGCCCCAAAAGCAACACCCCTGAGCCGTACGGCGAATCCGGGGCTCAGAGGTGCCGTTATTTACCCGTATTGTATTCGGGCTTTCTCCAGGTTACGCTCTAACGTAAAGACTACTTATCTCCCGTTAGTAGAAACTAGACGAGTGAACCTGCCTCTGGTGCTACACCATTCGGATCAAGTGCTTTCGTAATCTTCTGCCACCATGAATAGTAATTGGATAAAGCCGGTCCGATTTCATCCTGTGGGCCCATTGTCGATGCGAAGTAGCGTTCCTTAAAAGCCCTCGCATTTTGCTCTTTTTGCCATCCTTCTACGGCTGCCTTTGCTTCAGGGTTGGAAGGATCGAATTTGCAGAATATTTCCGTTTTACCAAGATGCCCCTGTTCAACTCCCCATCCAAAAAAGGCTCCGCCATCATCCACTATCAGGCCCTTTTCTATCAAAGGCTCCTTCGCTTTGCCGGCTCCTATCGCCCACTTGATAGTCAGGTCTCTCTGGCCCATGATAGGAAT
>CAZLEY010000038.1:0-19451 GCA_964558675.1 uncultured Dehalococcoidaceae bacterium
ATAGATAGTGGAAAAGGATAAATCTGGAATGGAAGCTAGAAAGGAAAAATCATTCACCAAGGGACTTGCCCTGGCGGATTTCGGCGTCGACGGAAATCCGGCGATGGTCGATGTCAGGAGCGGGAAAATAGTAAGGATTAGACCGTTACACTATGATTCGCAATACGACAAGAAAGAGTTCAATCCCTGGAAGATGGAAGCGCACGGACAGGTCTTCGAACCAACCATTAAAACGCTGCTGCCCCCTTTCAGCCTGGCCTACAAAAAGCGGGTTTATTCTCCCAACAGGATTCTCTACCCTTTAAAGAGAGTCGATTGGGACCCCGATGGCGATAGAAATACGCAAAACAGGGGCAAGAGCAGCTATGTCAGAATCTCCTGGGATGAGGCTGTAGAAATCGTAGCCAGCGAGTTAGTGAGGGTAAAGGAAAAATACGGACCGGAAGCCGTACTTTCCCAGTCGGATGGACACGGGGAGGGAAAGGACATACATACTGCCCATGGTAGCGCCAATAAACTTCTGGCGTTGCTGGGAGGTTACACGTTACAGATGAGAAACCCGGACAGCTGGGAGGGGTGGGCATGGGGTGCCAAGCACGCCTGGGGAATGGAACCCGTAGGGGAGATGGGGCCTTCTGCTAATCTGGTGCCCGATGTTGCTGAGAATACCGAGCTTCTTCTGTTTTGGGGATGTGACCCCGAAACGACACCCTGGGGATTCAACGGGCAGATGGCAAGCCGCCTGTGCTACTGGTGGACGAAACTAGGTATAAAGTGCATCTATATCTGTCCGGACCTAAACTACGGGGCAGCCATCCATGCTGATAAGTGGATTCCTATAAGGCCAAACACCGATGCCGCCCTGCAGCTGGCTATAGCCTATGTTTGGATTACCGAAGGGACTTATGACAAGGAGTATGTTGCCTCGCACACGTTTGGCTTTGAGAAATTCGAGCCTTATGTCCTGGGAAAAGAGGACGGTATTCCCAAGACGCCGGAATGGGCTGCCGAGAAAACAGGTATCCCGGCCATGACAATTAAGGTGCTGGCAAGGGCATGGGCATCCAGGCGGACGACGATAGCGCACGGTAATGGAGGACCCGGCATCAGGAGCGCCTATTCGACCGAACAGGGCAGGCTCGAGGTTCTTCTGCTGGCGATGCAGGGACTGGGCAAGCCGGGGGCTCACCAGCTCAAGATGCTGGAATGGGGTCTGGCAAGCATCTGGTACTCGAGGCGGAGCCCTATGCCCTTAGGGACGGTTTATCCGCAAATGCTGAGGCTTGCTTATACTATTATGGAAGTCGGAAGTCGGCGAGCTTCCGCGTTTGATAGTGGGGGAGCAGCACTTTCTGAACTGGAGAAAATTACAACGCCAGCACCAATTAATCCGACGCAGTTTATTCCCAAGGACCTCATCCACGAGGCCATCCTCAACCCACCTGTAAGCTGGTATGGTAACTCAACCTTTCCCGGCACGATTGAAGACCAGTTTGTAAAATACACGTACCCTGCGGAGGGTTGCTCCGAAGTTCACATGATATGGACCGATACCCCTTGCTGGATAACCTGCTGGAACGACAGCAATTCCTATATCAAGGCGCTTAGAAGCCCCAAGATAGAATTCATTTTGGCCCAGCACCCGTGGCTGGAAAACGATTGTCTGTTTGCCGATATAATCCTGCCGGTCAATACAAAATTTGAGGAACAGGATATAACAGCGGACTCTGAAAGCGGGCAATTCTCTACTGTTCTGCGTGGAGGGAAATGCATCGAGCCGGTGGGAGAGTCCAAGAGCGATTACGAGATAGTCTGCATGATAGCCGAAAAATTTGGTCTGCTGGAGAAATACACAGGGGGTAAGACTGTTGATGAATGGGTTAAGCTCTGCTTTGAAAATTCGGGCATACAGGACATGATTACCTATGAAGAATTTGAAAAGAAAGGGTATTTTGTCATCCCGACAGACCCGGAGTGGAAGAAATATCCGCCCGGTTTGAAAGAATTCTACGATGACCCCGACAACCATCCCCTAAAGACCCCATCCGGCAAGATAGAATTTTATTCCCAGAATTTGGCCAAACACTTTCCTGACGATAAGGAAAGGCCGCCGGTGCCGCACTGGATTGAAAAGGGAGAAAGCCATGATGAGAGGCTCTCCAGCGAAAGAGCCAAGAAATATCCCCTCCTTATCATGTCGAACCACGGCCGGTGGAGAGTTCATGCCCAGTGCGATGATATTTCATGGACAAGAGAAGCCCCGACGTGCAAAACAAAGGGACCAGATGGTTATAAATATGAGCCGCTCTGGATCAATCCGGCCGATGCCGCAACAAGAGGAATAGAAAGTGACGACGTGGTTGAGATATACAACGAAAGGGGTGCTGTCCTCGGTGGCGCCTATGTAACCGAGAGAATGATGCCCGGCGTCGTCTACATGGACCACGGGGCGAGGTACGACCCGATAGTCCCTGGAGAGCTTGATAGAGGCGGGGCGATTAATACCATAACCCCACACAACGTAACCTCCAGAAAAGCCACGGGAATGGTTGTAAGCAGCTTCCTGGTTGAAGTGGAGAAAGCCAATTTAGAGGATTTGAGGAAGAAGTATCCTGAAGCCTTCAAAAGGCCGTACGGTGCTGACTCTGGTCTGCGTATGGAGCGAGTATTATCAAGAAAATAGCTTAAAGCTAGATATTTCGCTAACTTGGTTTTCAGCTTTCTTACTTCGCATCATACTTTTCATCTAGTTGTTGGATGGAGTGTAATTATCAATAAGCGAGTACGTTAACGCCCTTTCAAGGGTATTATCTCCTACCAGGAGAACTGGACGGAGGCCCCTGGTGAGCAGAGGAGAATTTCTTTCAATTAATACACTAAAAAATAATTATTACGTATCAAACCAATCAGTATAACTTTCTTCCACCAGAACATTATCCATACCTATCTGTACTATCAGGCGAGTATGTTTGTCTAGCGGTATCTTGTGGTAAAGTGTAACTGTCAATTTCTGATCGACTCCGATTGTAGCTGGCTCGCTTTCCTTACTGTTCCACACCATTCCATTACCAGCATCAAAACCTGCCAAAACAGTCACATTATAGGCCGGAGCAGTACCCACATTACGGACCGTTATTTCCACCTTAGCGAAAAAACCGCTTCCTTCTATCCTTCCTTCATGAGTTAGAATGGGGATAGGAATCATAGGAAAAACGGAAGCCGCCATATTCTTATATACCTCCGGGATTACACCAATTCCCCATCCTAAATCAGTAGTTTCAATATAGTAATACCTGCTATCTCCATATTTCCAATAAGTACCATGAATATTCAAGTGTCGCTACACTTTGTTTTGGTTGATTGTATATGCTCTCTGAAAGAGCCAGCAATGCCACCCTCTACTTATTAGTGAAACAACATGACGATTTGTAAAATTCGTTAAAAAGGTCCGCCAATTCCCCAAGCCAAACCTTCAAAACTAGAGGATCAGCCTAAGCAAAGGTAATTGACAGAGATATATTAATTTTGTTTTTAGCATAGATATATTATATAGTCATTAAAGAACTAATTCAGAAAGGGGAAAAGATGACAGCAGAAAAAATCGATTGGATGGTACGTGGAGAGGCTTGCGATGCCTGCAATTCGCCCCCCGTATGCCCGTACTGGTGGGGTTCACCTGTCCAGGAGCAGCTTCATGGGGGCAAAAACCATGGCGAGGGGGCTTTCACCTTCAACATCAGAGAAGGTTACTATGGTGATACTGACCTGAGCGGCTTGTTGGTAGGCTATGGCATGAATACAGCCGAGGGGGGCACCACTTCGAAAGACCCCTGGAATGCAATCCTGTATATAGATGACAGGGCAGACGATAAACAGGCTAAGGCGCTGGAGGATATTTTTGGTGTAAAGTGCCACGGGCCCTTTCAGATACTAAAGGTAAAAAGGGCAAAAATGACATTTATCAAACAGGCAGTCGGGCCGATGGACGATCCGTCTTACAAGCATACTGTAAAGTGGGAGGGAATTTATCACCTGGAAACGGAGCCTCTGTTAGCAATGAACGGGGGGCAGAGGACTATCAGCGGTATGGCGGAGAACGGCTTGGTATATGTCTCTAAGTCCGTGGTGAATAAGTACAGCGACCCGGACCTCCCGCGAAGCAGTTGGGACGCTCCTGGAAATAGCTCTGGTGCGTTCGAGTTCAACTGTAATCCATCAAAGCTCTACTTTGGTCCGTAGTCCGAATCATTTCAAGGTGAGTTAGCGAAACAGGCTGTTTAGAAGCATTGAACAAACCTTCCGTTTTTACCTCATGATTTTATGCCTAGACTCCAAGCATGAAATTAAGCGGACCTTTTTATCGTTGGTGAGGCGTTCCGTAGTAGATGGGGACACAGGGGGTGAGGTAGATAATACCTTTTTAATCTATTGACAGCCTGCCCTTATCGTGTTATAAGACTTATTAGCGTCTATTTGTTGTGTTGGGAAGTTAATGGGATGAAGTTACTTCGCAGATTAATTCCTTGTGCACTTGTGATTATTTCCCTGGTTATTGTCTCCCCCTTATTCTACGGCTGTTCCGGAGGTGATTCATTAAATCGCTTCCACCAGTTGCTTAAGCTTATACCGTCTGAGTATAAAGATTCCCCTGAGGCGCTGGTTCTCACCGATTTAGCCTCTTACTATGAAGACTACGGTATCTCCCTTACCGATTCGGAGGGCAAGCCGATAACCCTCGAAGAGTACATTAATTTCATAAGAGAAAATGAAATTCGTATCGCGTTGGGTGGGTCTGATATCACCGGTTATGGCAGACAGGCCATGAGCGGGACTACTCAGGTCAATTATGTCGGTTATGATTTTACCAGCCTGGATGCGGAAATACAGACAGGTTCATCACCCGTTAATGTAGTAGCTGCCATCGGCAGGTACGACCCCAAGTCGACGCGGGATGCCCTGAGTCATCAGGACGAATGGCCATTCTGGGCGGTAGACGCCTATACCATTGAGGAATATCGCGGTGTCACTATCCACAGCTGGGGCGATGGTTTTGAGATACATATGACCGATAGAGTTGTTCCTCCTCATATAGACAAGCTGGGCCGCGCTAGGCCGCTGGCTGTTACCGATAAATATCTCTTTTATGCCCCCAGTCTGGAAGCAATCAAATTAATGATTGATGCCAGTCAGGGAAAGACAGAAAGCCTGGCCGATTTGCCCGAATTCGCAGCGATAGCCGACGGACTATCCGAACTGAATGCCTATACGGCTCTGATAGGGAATGAATCTCTGGCTAATGGTGACCCGGAATTGACCGGAACGTATCCGGGACCACGGTTGAAAAAATTCGTTACCTTCGGCTCGGGACTCGGCGAAGATAGCAAAGGTATATATATGGCGTTGGTCCTTTACCATGAAAGCGCTGACGATGCCGAGTCGAATATCTCTCTCTTGGAGCAGCGTATCGCCGATACTAATTCGATATTCGAAGATATTCCCTGGAGTGAAATAGTCACCGACACTGAGATTAGGGTTGATGGAAACCTGCTGCTGGCCAAACTCTACACCGATTCACTATCTCTCTGGACGATAATACCCTATGGCCGTGATATTCTTCTCCTTCACGAGACGTAATCCCATCCCACATCAGTTAAATATCTGTTCCCACCCAAGCTGTCCTGTACCATCCTGCTATTATCTGGTAGTTCTTTCCCACTCCTTGTACCCATTTCCTAAAAGGGGATTAATATCTCTCTTCTCCCCACTACAAGGAGAGTAGCCTGTGAAGGAGGGCGTAAGACCCTCTTAAAAAGTCTTCCAATCTCCTTTTGTCCAGTATGCTTTAGTTTCTACCTGTTGAGAGAATTATAAAAAGGTCCGGTCAATTCTACGATTAAAGTCTAGGCATAAAATCATGAGGTAAAAACGGAACGATTATGAATAGGTTATAGCACCCTAACATGTTCAGTGAGGTGGTAGTATGTAGTGCCACTATCCCATCTTACTCAAATTAGCTTCCTCATTTGGAAGTATATTCACTGAACAGGTCATGCGCTGGCCATTCTGTCACTTCGCGACTTGCTTGCCATAGGGCGTCATCGAGTCGCCCAAGGAACCCAGCTTCGTCTTGGGGCCGAGAGTTGAACAATGCCGCCCAACTTAACCCAAGGTTTGTGCGGACAAGAATGGTGGTAGTTCCAGGGAGTGAACCCGTGTGCCAACAATTGGCATCATTATCGATGGGACGTATGAGCAACCCCATCCCATAGTAGTATGAACTCTCCACCCAAGGGGTTGATACAGGACGAGACAACATGAGATTCACACTCTCGGGTTTCAGGATAGAAGGTGGCCTACTGCCGTCAAGAGCCGTTACAAAGCGCATAAGATCTACGGCCAAGGCGATCCAGCCACCATGGGCATCCATCGCCTCTAGGTAAAATCCCCCATATGGCGAGGGAACAGGCCTTGGTATGTCGGGAAACACAGATGGCACTAGGGATGCCTCAGGATGGTCGTAGTAGCAAACCTCTCCATCAGCTCTATCTCCTGGTAAAGAGCAACCAATTTGCATTCTTGTGATTCCTATAGGCTCTAGCACTTGGCTCTTCACGTAATCATAATAACCTTGGCCAGTCACCTTCTCAATTACGCGACCTAGAATGCAGTAGCCAAAGTTCGAGTAGGCATATTTGGTCCCGGGGTCAAAATCGAGTGACTGCCCCAACATGAAGCGAATGACTGTCTCAGAACTCGCGGGTGCTGAGGCACCTACTTCACGGGCAGCTCTGCTGGAGTCAAACATGGGGTCGAAACTCTGATCACGATCCCAGCCAACGGCGTGTTGTAGTAGCTGGCGAATACTGATGTCGTAGATTCTTGAATCTATAGTTGCACCCGCCGGGGGCATAAGGTGGTCAAGCACATCAAAAGCCTTATCCTCAAGGTCCAATTGCCCTTATTCAACTAGTTTCAGGATTGCTGCAGCAGTAATCGGTTTTGAAATGCTGGCAATACGAAAGAGGGCATCGGGTTGGACGGGGAGCAGCTGATCATGATGCTCTAAACTCTAGTTGAATAACATCACCGGCATCTTATAAAAACCAGCTTCACCCGAGAAAACCAGAAGCATTGCCTTATTACGGGTGCCAGTGAAGCGAGCACCGGTCTTGATGTCGAGGTCGCAGATAGCTAAAAGTCGCCGTAATTCGTCTTGGTTATAGCCTTCAACCTTCTAACCGTACCATTACCGACGCTGTACTCCCATTCTCTCGAACCAGCCCAATTCAGGAATTCTCTGATTTTTGGGTGTCTATTAGGGTAAGGTTGTCAGACCAATGTTCATTATTGACGTATTTTAGAAAGGAACGAAGTAAATCCCTATAATATTATATGGTGCGGGTAGATTTCCCCTCAGCCTTGAGCGAAAATAGAAGTCCATCTACTAAGTCGCGTAATCCAATAGTGTTTATTCTGTTTCTCAATGTTCATTTGCGGTCGGCCCAAATTTATTTTTTCCTGCCTAGGCAGGTAGTCGCCCTTAGCTTCACCTTAGCTTCGGCTCCTTGACCTAGGCAGGTAGTCACTTAGCTTTATGGAGCGGGAGACCGGACTCGAACCGGCGACAACCTGCTTGGAAGGCAGGGACTCTGCCAACTGAGTTACTCCCGCATAGATGTTTACGCTTGAATTTTACGTCAATCCAAGTGAAAAAACAAGCTGTGGAGTCCTTTAGTACTGGGAAAATCGTAAAGGACTAAAGTAGTATTTTCAGGTATTACATCATGTGCTATGCTTTTTAACATATGAAGACACTGAAAAGCAAATACAAGCAGGGAAATATAAAGAACAAGTGGAAAATCCAGCAGTGTCAGTGTGAGAAGGTCTATTTTGACTATCATAAGGACTGTGACAGCTGCGAAGGCAGGGAATATTGCTTTTCAGGGAAATTCCGCCCTTACTACATAGTCGTGGCTAAAAGTATGCTGGTTTTTGCAGATACATATGAGAACGCCAAAGAATATGCGAGCCAGGGGCACGGCTGGCTTCTGGTCCGTGAGGGAGTTGACGGAATCCCAATAGATGTAGAAGTAAAGAATGGCCGTGTGACCCTCCTGCCGGAGCAAAATTCAGAACAGTCAAATTTGCCGGACCAGCGCACTGAAACTGAGAAGATACTCTCTGAAGTCCTGGTCTGAAGGATATATGAAAATTAGCCAGGAATAAGACTGAGAAACTTATAATTAAAGGCTCCGATAGGACAAAACAAAGGGGGCTGGCTCATCACCAGCCCCTTCATTCTAATTCACTTAATCGTAGCTCTAGCTGTTCAGAATAGCCTCAGCCTCTTCCCGGTAGGCATCCATCAGGTAAGGTATGCCGGTGACCCTGGCGCATTCCTCAGTGAGGGACATAAGCTCTCGTCTGGTTATTACCGGCAGGCTGAAGCACCGGGCGCCAGCCATTAACTGCTGCAAGCCTATCCTGAGCTTTTCACTGTAGCTGTAGAAGCCGACGGCGCCCAGCGGGATATTCTTCATCTCTTTAGCGCCGACGATATTTTTAACATCCTCGTAGTTGATAAAGATTTCCTCCGGTGTTGAGCCGAAGTGACTGACCGTGTTCGGCAGCTTGCCGTCCTTGAGCCACTGCTCGATGTTCTTGCCGACCATACCCGGAATCATCAATGCCCGCCCCATGCAGACCGCTTTGACAAAAGGCGCGCCGAGGGCAAGAGCTTTGAAGACACCGTCCTCACTGCTGAAGGCACCGGCAAAGGCGATATCCGGGACTCTTTCCCCTTTATCCGCCAGTTTTTTACAAAACTCATAAGCCGCAGAGTGCAGGTAAAGACTGGGCATACCCCACTCCTCCATCATTCGCCAGGGACTCATGCCGGTACCGCCGGGGGCGCCGTCTATCGTCAGTAAATCTATTTTGGCTCTGGCTCCCCACTTGATAGCCATCGCCAGCTCACGAAGTCCGTAAGCCCCTGTCTTCAGAGTGATACGCTTGAATCCCAGGTCACGCAGTCGCTTAACCTCAGCGTAGAACTCCTCTTCTTCGACGAAGCCGAGGCGGCTGTGGCGTTCGAATTCCTTGATGGCGCCATCTTTAAAAGCCGCCTGGTTAACCGGATTGGCCGGGTCGGGCGTAACGATGTAGCCGCGTTTCTGGAGCTCCAGCGCCCGTTCCAGGCTGTTGACCTTTATTTCACCGCCGATGCATTTGGCGCCCTGTCCCCATTTAAGCTCAATTGTTTCCAGTCCGTGCTTCTCATGGACATACTCGGCAACACCAAGTCTGGTGTCCTCCACGTTCATCTGCACCAAGATTTCTCCATACCCCTGATGGTAACGGCGATAAATTTCAATACGCCGGTCCATGTCCGGCGACAGAACGACATGGCCTTTGGCATCGCGTTCAAGCTGCGGGTCGATACCGCATACGTTTTCGCCACAGACAAGGGTAACGCCACTGATGGCGGCACCGATAGCGAAGTGCTCCCAGTTTTTACGCGCTATCTCGGTAGAACCCAGGGCACCGGTGAAGATAGGCGCCTTCATTTTAACCTTGATATCCCAGCCATATTCCGTCTCCGTGTTTACCGAAGGAAAAGTAGCCGTATCGGGGTCGGCAGTAACTCCTTCGGGCAGTCCGCTGCCTCCCAGGGCGTAACCCTGGATGTTGAGATGCGAATAATCTATTGGATAGTCCTTATCGCCGCCGGCGGTGATTTCACCAAAGGGTCCGGGATAAATCAACTCCCGCCCGCGAAAGGTCGCCTTGAATACCTCGCAATTTCCCGTGCACCCGTCGATACACCGGGTACAGAGTCCGCTCATCGGTACGACATTGCGGGAACGATTGGCCGTCCGGGTGGCATCATTGGAGTTGGGTCGCTGTAAGTTCATTTTCTGTTTCTCCTTTCATTTCTCCTATGTAATTACGGGTATTCCTTTATCCTTCAGATATTGTTTTACCTGAGGTATGGAAATCTCGCCGAAGTGGAAAATAGAGGCTGCCAGAACCGCTGAAGCCCCGGCTACAGCAACGGCTTCGTACAGGTGCTCCAGCGTGCCGGCACCACCCGAGGCAGTAACCGGAATGGCAACGGCTTCGGCAACGGCTTTAGTCATTTCAAGGTCATAGCCTTCCCTGGTGCCGTCGGCATCCTTGCTTGTGAGCAGAATTTCTCCGGCTCCAAGCTCCTCCACCTTCCTGGCCCAGTCGACAATATCCAGTCCGGTCGGTTCCTCTCCACTTTTAACGACTACCTCCAGTCTGGGCAAGCCGCTGCCGGCTGGATTCTTCCGTCCGTCAATAGCCACCACGAGTTTTTCCTTACCAAATTCACGGGCGGCTTCTCTGATAAGTTCTGGCTTCCTTACTGCGGCTGTGTTAATTGAAGCCTTATCCACGCCCAGCTTGAATAATTCCTTCATGTCTTCAGTACTGCTGATGCCGCCGCCGACAGCAAAGGGAATGGTAACGACATCGGCCACTCGCTTGACCCATTCCAGCCTGGTTTTCCTGTCCTGTACGGTAGCGAAGATATCCAGAAAGACGAGTTCATCGGCGCCCTCCCGGCAGTAGGCTTCCGCCGCTTCAACGGGGTCGCGGGCATCACGCAGGTTAACGAATTTTACCCCCTTCACTACCCTGCCGTCTCTGATATCCAGACATGGTATAATCTTAATTTCCTTCACATTGATACCTCCTGAATTCTGATTAAGTCGCTATAATCCATAATTGTGCTCATGGCAAGATTATCTGTATCTATACCAGCCTCTTCAGCGGCGGCTACGGGGTTAAGTCCGCCGTAGAGGACCATACCGATTCTGTTTAGCTCTACAGGCATTTCGCACACCGGCTCGCTGGTATCGCCCATGGCAACGAGACCGTGGATGCCAGCCTTTTTCAGTCCGGCAACAACCTCTTCGGCAATCGGGCGGCAGATAGAAGGTATCTCCCGGAAGTTACTGAGCAGCTTGCCGTCACCTGTCCTTACCAGCTCCCTTACCGAAGTCATCCGGGCTTTGATGAATACTGTTGAAGGGTCCAGCGAGCAACCTGTATAGTCAATGAGTTCCACGAAGCGAAGCGCCTTGTGGTTTCGGAACTGAAGTATGCCCCCGAATCGAGAGTCCATGGGTACGCCCGCCTTCAGCAGGACACCATTGTAGATAATACTACAGACAGTAGCCAGGCCTGTTTTCCCCTGGGGTACAGTTGCCTCTCCCAGTTGTTCTCCCTCGGAAGCTATGGCAACGAGGTCACTTACGCAGTATCCCGCTTTAAAAGCGAACTTCATGGTATTAAGGGCACGGGGGAAGTGTTCTTTGGGGAAGAA
Source organism: uncultured Dehalococcoidaceae bacterium (assembly GCA_964558675.1). Lineage (GTDB taxonomy): Bacteria > Chloroflexota > Dehalococcoidia > Dehalococcoidales > RBG-16-60-22 > CAZLEY01. The sequence goes on from CAZLEY010000038.1 coordinate 11,354, forward strand.
GGAAACGTTGACGGGAATCAGCCCACGGCGGCTCTCGCAGTCGAAACTGGTGCGAAAGGCCAGCATCTCGATTTTTGATATGGTAAAACCCACCTTATCTTTAACCAGAGCCGACTTCATCTCCTCAATTCCCTTATCGGTTAGTATTCGTCCATCCCGTCGGCCGACGAGGTAGGTCAGGCCGCGTTCGTCCATGAGCTTGAGATGGTATCTTACGGCCCTTTCGCCCAGTTCAAACCCATAGTCTTTCAACTGGTGGGCAATAATTCGCGCACCGAGAGGTTCCTGGGAGTCCCCCAGGATTTTCATGATGGCAAGCCCTTTTCTTTCAACGCCCTGTGATTCGAAAGCCATTTTTAACTCCTGATTAGGTAATAGGAAGCCGTTTACCGTATTTTCTCATAAATTTTACATCCTTTGTCTATCTTTGTCAAGAACTGATGTAGGATATTGCTTGAAATCTATTGTGGAGGTTATAATGACAAAGCTGGATGAAAATACTTATTACACAGGAAACGGACTGGCTGAAGCGTAACCCGATACATCAACATCACCTGGCGGAGATGCTATCTCTTAAGGGGCACGAAATAAGGGTTATCGACCACGAACTTCAGTGGCGGACGGAAGCTGGTAAGCGCAAACATTTAAACAGGGAAATATTCGATGGCGTAGTCAAGATTTATCATGGTGCCAGCGTTACCGTAATACGGCCCGGAATCATTAAAGTACCCTTTCTGGATAATATTTCACTTTTTTATTCCCATAAAAAAGAAATCAAGCGCCAGATAAAGGAATTCGCTCCCGATGTTATTGTCGGTTTCGGTATATTGAATAGCTATCTTGCAGCAAATGAGGCAAGTAGAAACAATATACCGTTTATTTATTACTGGGTAGACGTTTTACACAGACTCATGCCCATAAAGATATTTCAGCCTGTCGGCATTTTCTTTGAGAGGTTAGCCTTGAGGCGGTCAGATATGGTCCTGGCAATCAATGACGGACTTAAGGATGTGGTGTTGAATCTCGGAGCCCCTCCGGAGCACACCAGCATACTACGAACGGGTATCGATGATAAGCAGTTTAGTCCTGATAACAGCGATGATTCATTAAAAGCACAATTTGGACTAACCGGAGAGGACATAGTCCTTTTCTTTATGGGCTGGCTTTATCGTTTTTCCGGCTTAAAAGAGGTCGCCAGGCAGCTGACGGAAAGTGAAAACAGGAACGTGAAGCTAATTATCGTCGGGGAGGGCGACGCTTACGATGAGCTCAAGGGGATTCAGACGGACCACAATCTACAGGACAGGCTTATCCTTACCGGTAAGAAGTCATACCAGGAGTTGCCGGGTCTGATTTCCGTGGCCGATATCTGCATTCTGCCCGCCTACCCTACCGAGAAAATCATGCAGGACATCGTTCCGATAAAGCTGTATGAATACATGGCGATGCAGAAACCGGTGATTTCGACCAGGCTAAGGGGCGTTATGAAGGAATTCGGCGAATCCAACGGTGTGTTATATGTGGAAAGGCCGGAAGACGTGGTTCCTAAAGCCAGAGAGCTGGTTCAGAGTGGACAGGCAGAAGGGCTTGGCTTAAAGGCCAGGGAGTTCGCGGCACGAAATAGCTGGGAGAAAATCACCGGCGAATTTGAGGGGATACTAGAAAAGGCAATAAAGGAAAAGAAGAGATACTGATATTATGTCAAATACCCCATGCCCTGGTGGTCGGGGTGAGTGGATTTGAACCACCGACCTCAGCGTCCCAAACGCTGCGCGCTAACCAAACTGCGCTACACCCCGACAGCTACAGTATAGACGAGCGATTTATGTGGTGCAACTTGTATTAGCCTAGAATATTTAGTAATCTAACTTCCTTTATATTTGACAAAATTCCCCATTACCCATCTCCCTTGGAAAGGGAGGATTTTTTGTCTACCTCACCCCCTTTGTCCCCCTCTCCTTACGAGGTGTCAAAGGAGAGGGGGAAAATTTTTTAAGAAGAGAAGCGAAGCCTCTCTTAGACTCTCTGTGGTGTGGAGGGAGAAAATTACGAGACAAGCATTTGATGATGTGAGGGCGGCGGGTGGGAAAAGATATTAAAGAAAAAAGGGCTGGCGCCACTCCTGGACTACCCGTAGTGGATTAGTCGCGGCAGTCGGGGCAGACATCATAGTCGCTGAGAGGCGTCCCCGAGGTCCTGGCGACATATTCAACCTGCTTTTCCGGTGCCCAATATCTGCCGCAGACAGAGCATTTCTTCAGCTTGAACTCCATCTGGTTATGGGGCCATTTAATTACCCTGGTGCCGTTGACGTCCTCCATGGTGATAGCACCGGTCGGGCAGCTGTAAGCGCATGCACCACAGCCGATGCAGACATCCGAGAAATCTTCGCTGAATGGCGTGGTCATTTCCCTGTCCACGCCACGCCTCGCCAAACTGATGGCGGCCACGCCAACGACCTCCTCGCATGTCCGGGCGCAGGTGGCGCAAAGGATGCACTTATTGTTGCCCTTCTGTTTGGTGAAGCGCGTTCTGGTAACGCCGTACTTACTCGCCAGTTCCCGAATTACTTCCGAGTCAGGGCACCTGGCCAGCAGGAGCTCAAGCAGCATGCGGCGGATTCTGGTGATTCTATCGGTATCGGTCCTGACGGTAAGCCCTTCCTCTACCTGATAAATACATGAAGTAACCAGTCTTTCTCTACCTTTGGCGGTAGTTATCTCAACCAGACAGAGTCGGCAGGCACCATAAGGAGCAACGGCCTCGTTCTCACAGAGGGTCGGGATATAGATGTTATTCTCCCGGGCGGCATATAATATCGTGGTGCCCTCTTCTGCTGTTATTTTTCGTCCGTTGATAGTTAGTTTTACCATTTCATCTTATCCTTCATTCACTTTTACCGCCTCGAGTTTACAGACACCGGCGGGGCATCTTTTTTCATTGATGTGGGCTTCATACTCGTCACGGAAGTAGCGAAGGGTACTTAAAACAGGATTGGGTGCCGTGCTGCCGAGTGCGCAGAGCGCGGCATCAATCAGTGTGGCCGAAAGCTCTTCCAGAAGCTTGATATCTCCCTTTTTACCCCGGCCCTCGGTAATGCGGGTCAGTATCTCCCGCATCTGCCGCAGCCCCTCGCGGCAGGGAAGGCACTTGCCGCAGGACTCACCTTCCAGGAAGGAGACGAAGTATTTGGCGACATCTACCATACAGGTCTTATCGTCCATGACAATCATGCCCCCGGAGCCCATCATCGAGCCAGCTTTGTCCAGCTCATCGAAATCCACCTTAAGGTCGAGAAGGCTCTCCGGTATAACACCGCCGGATGGCCCTCCCGTCTGCACTGCTTTGAATTTCCTTCCCTTGGGGATACCACCACCTACTTCGTAGACAATTTCTCTTAACGTTATTCCCATGGGGACTTCAACCAGGCCGGTGTTGGTGATGTTGCCTACCAGGGAGAATATCTTGGTGCCCTTACTATTCTCGGTGCCTATCTGCGCATACCAGTCGGCGCCGTTATTTATTATCACGGGAACGTTCGCCCATGTCTCCACATTGTTCAGATTGGTCGGCTGTCCCCAAAGTCCCTGCTCCGACGTATGGATGTATTTGGCGCGCGGCTCCCCTACCCTACCTTCCAGCGAGGCTATCAGGGCGGTAGACTCGCCACAGACAAAGGCACCGCCGCCTCTCTTTATCTTGATATCGAAATCAAACCCGGAACTGAGGATATTCTTGCCCAGAAGACCGTATTCCTCTGCCTGCTGGATAGCTGTCTGCATATGTCTCACGGCCATCGGGTATTCGTTGCGGATATATACATAGCCCTGATGGCTGCCGATGGCGTAAGCACCGATGAGCATCCCCTCCAGGACGCTATGCGGGTTGCCTTCAACCAGGGCTCTATCCATAAAGGCGCCGGGGTCACCCTCATCGGCGTTGCAGATAACGTACCGAGTATCGCCGTGTGCCCGGCGAGTTGTCTCCCATTTTAATCCGGTGGGGAAACCGCCGCCGCCGCGCCCTCTCAGGCCGGCCTTTTTGACTTCGTCAATTATCTGCTCCGGGGACATCTTAAGCGCCTTTGCCAGCGCCGCGTAGCCTCCGATGGCGATATAATCGTCAATCGAAGTAGGGTCGATAAGGCCATTGTTGCCGATTATCAGCCGTTTCTGGAGCTTGTAGAAAGGCACTTCCGGTTCATAGGTCACCTTTTTACCTGTCTTGGAGTCGGTATAAAGCAGTCTCTGGACTACATTACCTTTGCCTATAGTCTCGGTCATTATTTCGGGAACGTCTTCTGGCCTGACCCGCTGATAGAAAATGTCCCGGGGTTTAATGACCACCAGAGTGCCTCTTTCACAGAATCCGGGGCAGCCGATGCTTTTGATGTCTACTTTCGCCGAGAGGTTCTGCCGCTCGATTTCCTTCTGGAAGGTAGCCGTAACGTCTTTACAGCCGTGAGCCTGGCATCCGGTCCCGTTACATATGGTAATAACGGTTTTCTTCGGGTCTCTTTTTCCGATGATTGATTTTCTCAGAGCCTCCAGTTCGCCCAAGGATTTTAGTTTTGTCACTGGTGACATCCTCCACTCATTAATTATAATTCTTCAGCATGGAACCGATTGTCTCAGGTGTCATCTCTCCATGATAATTCTCACCAATGATTACCATGGGGCCCAGGGCACAGGCACCGACACAGTTAACCGTCTCCAGGGTGAATTTAAGGTCTCTGGTGGTTTCTCCGGTCTTAACCCCCAGTTCTTTCTCAATCCCCTCCAGAACTTTAACGGCGCCCCTGACATGACAGGCTGTTCCCATGCAGACGTTAATTATATAGCGTCCCCTCGGTTTCAGGCTGAAAGCCTTGTAAAAGGTAGCGACACTATATACTCTGCTCAGTGGAACGTCAAGGCCTTTGCTGGTCTCTTCCAGTACCTCTTTCGGCAGGTAACCGCTTTCGGCCTGGATATCCTGCAAAATGTCTACCAGCAGCGACTTATCGTACTGATGTTTTTGCAGTACCTTTTTTACTTTTTCTTTTAGCTCTTTTGGTGCCATTTTTAGCCTTCTCCACTAGTTTTTGATATTCCAGTTCTACCCTTTCCTGAATCTGTTCAATTATATCATCACTCAGATGGCGGAACCTGCCCTGCTGTTTGAGGTAATCTTTCACCGGTCTTAATTCGGGCAGGTCAATACTCATCTTGTACTGGCCGTTCACCACTTCATAGAGCGGGAACATTCCCGTTTCCACGGCCAAACGTCCCAGCCTTACAACCGTGTCGGTGGGGCTCCTCCAGCCGGTGGGGCAAACCGATAGAATGTGCACATAAGCCGGTCCTTTGATAGCGGCTGCCCTGGCTACCTTGTCCATAAGGTCAAACGGGTAGCTGTGGCAGGCGGTGGCTACATATGGTATGTTATGGGCGGCCGCAATCTCCGGTACATTCTTCTTCCAGCTGAACTGCCCGATGCTTTTCTTGCCGGCCGGGGACGTAGTGGTGGCGGCGCCGAAGGGAGTTGCCGATGACCGCTGGATGCCGGTATTCATATAAGCTTCATTGTCAAAGCAGAGGTAGACAAAATCATGTCCTCTCTCCAGAGCCCCGGAGAGAGCCTGGATGCCGATATCACTCGTGGCACCGTCACCGGCGACAGCTACTACCTTAACATCTGCGGGTACATCCCTTCCCTTTCTCTTCATCACTTTATAGGCTGCCTCAATGCCTGAAGCGATTGCCGCCGTATTCTCGAAGAGTGTGTGAATCCAGGGTAAATGCCAGGAAGTATTTGGAATCTGTGAGGCAACAATTTCCATGCACCCGGTGGCGTTGGCGACGATTACGTTATTACCCAGAGCCTTAAATGCCAGCCTTACGGCCAGGGCTTCGCCGCAGCCGATGCAGGCCCGGTGGCCCGGAGCGAACTTCTCTTTTTTCTGTATCAGCCGAGGAACGTAAACTGCATATTTTTCCATTATTCCCTCACCCCGTATATCTCGTATTCGTTTTCACTTCCTGTCCTCGAAATCTCAATGCCTTTCTGAATTATCTCTTTAAATCCGGAAACGGTAATATCCCTGCCGCCGAGTCCGGCCACAAAGCTGACTACTTTTGGTTTTTTATCCTGCTCATAGAGGGCTGCCTTGACCTCGGAGGCAACCACCCCTCCCGGTCCACCGAAAGAAATGGCCCTATCCAGCACGATGAGGACATCGGCATCCTTCACGGCCTGGCGGAATTCTTCAAAGGGGAAGGGCCTCCATAGTCGCAGCCTTATCTGCCCTACGTCGTTACCCTCTGCCTTCAGCTCATCAATGGCGACCATGGCTGTCTCACTGAAGCAGCCCATGGTCAGGAGGAGAACGCTGGCGCCATCACTGTGGTATTTCTCTACCGGCAGGTACTGCCGCCCGAAGGCTTTGCCGAATTTGTTCCAGCACTCCATGATTACCTTTTTGGAAGCTCTCAGGTTCATTTCCTGCATCCATTTCGCCTCGGTGTAGATAAATGGCGGCCCGAAGTCTCCCATCGCTACCGGTTTATCCGGGTTTAGCGGGAAAGGGTAGTTATATGACGGGAGGAATTTGTCAACATCACCCTGTTCCGGGAAAATTATAGGCTCAATCACATGGGTCAAATAGAACCCGTCCAGGTGAACCATCACTGGCAACAGAACACGTTTGTCTTCGGCAATACGGAAGGCGCAGATGATATTATCTACAGCCTGCTGCCCGTTCTCAACGACTATCTGTATCCAGCCGGTATCCCTGACGGCCATTAAGTCGGAATGGTCACCCCAGACACTCAATGGTGATGACAAAGCGCGGTTGGCGACTGCCATAACCATAGGCAGCTGCATTGCCGAAGGAATATACAGCACCTCATGCATGAGTTCCAATCCCTGCCCGGCCGTGGCCGTAAAGGTTCTGGCGCCGGCTGCGGCTGCTCCCACGCAGGCACTCATCGCCGAATGTTCCGATTCTACCGGGATATACTCGGCATCGAGTTCTCCATTAGCTACCAGCTCCGCCAGGTGCTCCACAATATGGGTCTGTGGGGTAATAGGGTAAGCCGCGACAACGTCGGCATTGCACAGCTTTACGGCGTCGGCGATGGCGATTGAAACCTCAACACCTACTCTTGTGGTCATTATTCCTCCTCCTCTACCATCGTTATCACCCTGGGCCAGCATTCTCTGGCGCAGATGCCGCATCCCTTGCAATAAAACATATTGGCTTCAAAATAGCCGTCCTGGTTCTGCTCGATGCATCCTTCCGGGCAATAGAGCTGGCAGATGCCGCACTTGATGCATTTATCGAAGTCATAGGTCGGCCGCTGTGAGCGCCAAGCCCCGGTCTCGTATTGCCGGGCACTGCCGGGCTCGGTCACAATGCAGCCAATCTCCAGGTCCTTCCATGTTATTTCACTTTCAGATTTAGCCATTTACTGCTCCTCTAGTACAGCTCCTTTATAGGCTGTTTCCATAGCTTTGATATTACGTTCCCCCAGCCTGCCGAACCGTTTTTCCAGCGGCGCCAGAATTGAATCTTTATTAATAGCTCCCGTTGCCTTGATAAGAGCACCAAGCATGGTAGTGTTGACAATAGGTACTCCCAGTTGCTCACGGGCAATCTTGGTAGCGTTAACCGTAGCCACCGGATATTTAATGTTGAACTCTGACTTTATCTGGCTTGCTGTCTTTCTGGTATTAATAATGACCATGCCGTTCTTTTTCAGTCCGGAGGTAACATTGACGATAGAAAGCAGGCCGGGGTCAAGCACCACCACGACATCTGGTTCGTATATATCTGCCCTGATTCTTACCGGCTCCTGGCTGTCTATTCTGTTGAAAGCCTGTACCGGGGCTCCCCTTCTTTCCGGGCCGAAGCTGGGGAAAGCCTGAGCATACTTCCCTTCACTGATAGCTGCCTGGGCTATCAGTTCAGCAGAGGTGACGGCACCCTGGCCGCCGCGGCCGTGCCACCTGATTTCAATAAGGCTTTTATTATCTGTCATATATTGCTCCATATAAACAAGTAACGCCCCTGGAGCGACTTGAACGCTCGCACCCAGCTCCGGAGGCTGGCGCTCTA
>CAZLEY010000039.1:0-18860 GCA_964558675.1 uncultured Dehalococcoidaceae bacterium
GCGGCTCGATATAGACGACATCGGCGATGCCCTCATCGGTCATGATGGTGGCGGGATTGGAGTTGACCAGCACCGAGGTAACGCCCTCCTCCCGCATCGCTTTGCACGCCTGCGTGCCGGCGTAGTCGAACTCCGCCGCCTGCCCGATTATTATGGGCCCCGAGCCGATTATCAGGACTTTAGATGGTTTGGTGGTCAAGATGATGTTCTCCTATTTGCTAAATAATTTCCAAAAGTAATCAATTACGTATATCAAAGCGGCGAGGACTGGAATTCCTACGATAAGAATACTCCAAAGTTTATTGTTTTTAGCCCATCGCCATAATTTATGCCTCCTTGCAATTTTTTGTGGCTCTGTTTTAGTAATAGGCTTCTCTTTCTCTAAATCCACAAACTCCAACTTTTGGAACTCGGCAAAAAGAGAGTTTAGAAAATACCCAAAAGATGAGTCCCATTTTTCCGGTTCTGAATATTTAACCGAAGTTTTTTCTTTTGGAAGAAGCTGGAGTTTGATAGTCCCAATTTGCCCCTCACCATCTTGAGAAATGGCACAACTAGCAAAGTATGTTTTATCCCATTTTGCATAATCAGGTGCACCGCTTGTTCTGCGGAAGCTGTAATTATACCCCTGAGAGTTAGGTCTCTCTGCGATATCCTGTATGCACTTTAAAATCATATCAGGAGTGCCATGTAAAATTATTTCCGACTCTTTACTCTTTACTTTTTCTTCATAATCTTCAGGAGTCTTTGATACTTCCGACGGCTTTCCCTCATCTTCAAGTAGTTCGCATTTGTGTATTGCTGACTTTAATGCAATCTCATAGGCGTCTAGCTCTTTGTTATATTTCTTCCGTTTTTCTTCGTCTGTATAAGTGGGGTAATCTACACATACAGCTCTTGCAAATTTATCATATTCTCTTGAAGTTTTGCCAAATGTTAATTCTAATATATTGCATACTTTTCCACGCCACACCTCGTATTGTTGCCTTTCAGGAGGGAGTGTTCTTAGCTTTGATATTTCATCAAGTTGCTGTTTTAATAGGTTTAGCGCTTTACCTATTTTCATCTCTTTACCTCACCCCCTTTATCCCCCTCTCCTGACTAGGCGTCCCGCAGGAGAGGGGGAGGTTTTTGGGAGAGGGGCTACCGCCCCTCTCGGTCTCTCCCTTTCAAGACTTTAGATGGTTTAGTGGTCAAAGTTAGGACTCCTTTTTAATTCCTGTAATAATAAAACCCCAATTTTTAAGTTCTTTGGCAATCTTAATAAACGCCTTTTCCATGTTTGTAGTAGTGAAGTTCTCATATACAATTTCTCTGATGTTTGTATGTGGTTCTACCCCTTTTTGTAATAGCAAAATTATCTTGCTACCAAAGACTTGCCGTGCTCTCCCTAACTCATCAGCTACATTTAGCCCCATGTAATGCTTGCCTGTCCTTTTGTTGATTGCCTTTCCTTTTGTAGCAAGACAAATAGCAAAATCAGCATTGGATTGAGTCCAATCAACCTGTTTTTCAATACTTCGTCCGGCGCTGGCTTTTAACTCAGCAATAAAATATTTAATATCTAAGGCTTCCAGAAATTCTTTAAGCATAGATAATGCTCTTGTTTCACCTTCGTGGGCAATAAAGGCTTTGGGAGGTATTTTGGTCAAGTTCTCAATTGTTTCACCTTTTTTTGTTATTAATTCTCCCGTGTTTGTATCTCTTTTACCATTTTTAACATCTTCTTCAAATTGACCTATGGCTCTGTTTGTAACCTGAATACAGTAACCTAATGCAGAAAGTTCAAGTTCGCCAGCGGGTATTTGCAATGCTATTACCCACATATCGTATTCTTTACCATATACATCCACATTTGCTAGTCCTGTTAGTTCAGTTATTAGCTTTCCCATATAACCTACTTTTCGGCCAAGGTCTGATAATAATTCAGCTGTTAATTCTTTGTCTTTTTCATTTAAATTTTGTTTGTATATATGTCTACCTAGGTATTTATGATAGTTTAATAATTTTTCATATAAATCTCTCAATTCGGTTAATCTATCCATTTCCTACTTCCCCCCCCCGTTTCTTATCTTTTCCCACATTTGTCCTTCACCTGTGAAGGACAGCCGCCCTCGGCACATCCTCTGCTAATCCGCTAATATTCCCCTCCCCAGTTTCCCCCTTTGAAAAAGGGGGATTAAGGGGGATTTTCGTCCCCCGTATTCTCAATTATGCTCTCAAAAACCCCTTCAATATTCGTCAGCACGTCAGTGTTGGTAAACCTCATTACCCTCAAGCCAAAAGTGATTAAGTATTCATCCCTTATCCTGTCGTACTCAACCGTCTCACCAACGAGGTGGTGGCTGCCGTCGACTTCAATAACTAGCTTTGCCTTGGGACAATAAAAATCTACTATATACTCACCGATTGGTTTCTGCCGGTAGAAAATCAAGCCCTTTACTTGTTTGACCCTTATCTTGGACCAGAGAAGCTTTTCGGCATCAGTCATATTCTCCCTTAGTTGTCTTGCAAGCCGTTTCAGCTTTTTATCGTAGGTTAACACTAATTACCTCTTATATCCCCCTCCCCCGTCTCCCTCCTTAGTAAGGAGGGACTAAGGGAGATTTACCCCCGCCCCCTAAAGCGGGGTGTCTAAGAGGGGTGAAACCCCTCTTTTATTAATTCCCCTTCCCCTTAACAGATTCTCTTGCACCCTCACCCAAGGGGAAGGGGACACAGGGGATAGGGTCACCTCTATCAAAATTTCCCGGCCCCCGCGACAAAACCCCCATTTTCTCAATAATTGTTTTCTCCAAACAAATCACACTACAAAAAGTCAACCCCTTAATGTCCCAATTTCATACCCGACCCCTCCCACCGCCGCCCTCCCCAAAAACCTCACTTAACATAACTCTAAAAACAATTCAAAGCTAACCACGCACGAATTGTTTCCCTTCCTTTATCATCTCCACGAACTGCCCGAACAGGTACACGTTGTCCAGTGGACCGGGGGAAGCCTCCGAGTGGTACTGGATGGCGAAGATGGGCAGCTCCCTGTGCCTCAGGCCCTCCACCGTGCCGTCGTTCAGGTTTATATGCGTCACCTCAAGTTCACTCCCTAACGTATCGGGGTCGACGGCGTAGCCGTGGTTCTGGGCGGTGATGTGGATGCGGCCTGTCGCAAGCTCACGGACGGGGTGGTTGCCGCCGCGGTGCCCGAACTTGAGCTTGAAACACCTGCCGCCGAACGCCCGGGCGATGAGCTGGTTGCCCAGGCAGATGCCCATGATTGGCCTCTTGCCGACAAGTCCTTTCACCGTACCAACGATATAGTCCAGCAGGGCGGGGTCGCCGGGGCCGGGCGAAAGCAGGATGCCGTCCGGCTTTAATTTTAAGATGTCCTCCGCCGACATTGTGCAGGGAACGACGGTAGCGCGGCAGCCTTCTTTAGCCAGCAGCCGCAGGATATTGTATTTCAGGCCGCAGTCGACAGCGACGATATGGTAGCCGTTACTGCCGTTGTCTTTCCATTCATAAGGCTTCTTGGCGGTGACCGTGCTGACGAAATCTATTTCACCGTAGTCGGGCTGCTTCTTTATTTCTTCCAGGGCTTCCGCGGGCGTTTTTGACGAGGTTATCATGCCCATCATAACCCCCGCCGAACGCAGCCGGCGGGTAATGGCGCGTGTATCCACGCCGTAGATACCGGGGATGCCGCTCTCCGCCAGGTATTCGTGGAGGGTTTTATTATTGAGGTAATGATTGGGCCGGTCACACTCCTCCCTGACGACAAAGCCCCTGACCTGGATTCTGTTCGATTCCGCATCGTGCTCGTTGATGCCGTAGTTGCCAATGAGGGGATAGGTGGGCACGACAATCTGTCCGGCGTAGGAGGGGTCGGTGAGCATCTCCTGGTAGCCGGCCATGCTGGTATTGAAGACAGCCTCGCCGAAAGCATCAACCTCCGCGCCGAAAGAAAACCCTTCGTAGACCGAGCCGTCTTCCAGGACAAGAATTGCCATTTTAGACATGATTTTCTCTCGTTTCTATTTCTATTGAGTCGTCCATGTAGACAGGCTTCCCACCGAAAAAGGTTGCCATGATTTTACCTTTGAGCGTCGCACCAGCCAGCGGGGTATTTTTGCCCCTGGAGGTGAATTTATCCGTATCGACTATCCATTCCAGGTCAGGGTCGAAGATGGTGATATCGGCAGGTGCCCCGACTTCCAGTGTGCCCAGCTTCTCGTAGTTGAGAATCTTGGCGGGCCCTGAAGTGAGCCTGGCGATGAGTGTTTGCAGGCTTATCTCGCCGGCGTGCACCAGGCCCATCAGGCTGCCCAGAGCCGTCTCGAAGCCGCTGATGCCGAAGGCGGCCTGGGTAAACTCGCATTTCTTGTCGGCGGTGGTGTGGGGGGCGTGGTCGGTGGCGATGATATCAATTGCGCCCTCATTTAGCCCCTGAATCAGGGCCTGGGCATCCTGCCTGGTTCTCAGGGGTGGGTTCACCTTGGCATAAGTATTGTAGCCAAGCGCCGCTTCCTCGGTCAGGGTGAGGTGGTGAGGGGTAACCTCGGCGGTGACGTGGATGCCCTGCTCCTTGGCCCGGCGGATGAGCTCAAGCGAGCCCCTGGTGCTGACATGAGCAATGTGTACGTGGCCTCCGGTCTGGCGGGCGAGAGCCAAATTGCGGTGAACCATGGTTTCCTCGGCGGCAACGGGAATACCGCGCAGTCCCAGCTCAAGAGATACGATGCCTTCGTTTATCTGGCCGCCTTCACTTAGAGATTTATTCTCGCAGTGGTCGATTATCGGAAGGCCGAAGGCACGGCTGTATTCCAGGGCCTGGCGCATGATTATCGGGCTTCTGACCGGCTCGCCATCATCGCTGTAGGCAATCACGCCGGTTACCTCCAGCTCGCCCATATCAACCAATTCATCCCCCTGTGTTCCTCTGGAGACTCGCCCTATCGGCAGCACTCGGACGGCACCTTCTTTCGCCGCAGTTGCTTTTACATAATTGATAGTCGCCTCATTATCCAGAGGCGGGTTGGTATTGGGCATACAGCATACAGTGGTGAAGCCGCCCCGCGCCGCCGCAAGTGTCCCCGTAGCTATAGTCTCCTTCTCCTCAAAGCCGGGCTGCCGGAGGTGGCAGTGGAGGTCGATGAAACCGGGGCAGACGATTAGACCTCCGGCCTTGATAACAGCATAATCAGGTTCGGGTGGTGTATCATCTCCCAACCAGGAAACCTTACCTTCGGTGATAAGCACACTACCGGCATTATCAATTCCCTGACTGGGGTCAATGATATGTCCACCCTGAATAAGCAAGGACTCCGTCATTTCTTCAGCGGCGACCTCCCATATAATGACTGGGTTTGAAGCCGTGTGCCTGCGCTTCTTCTTCCGTATTGAATACAATCAGGTTCTCCGGCCTGATTGTTCGAGTCCAGTGGCTGTCAGCGCTGTGGTATTTTTTGGTATCCAGTTTGCCTTCATGCCAGTCGGCACTGGCAATATATTTGGGTTCGAACCCGTGTTCGCAGTAAGCGCACCTGAATGTCAGAGGCTCAGTGCTCACTATTTTGAACTCGGGTTTAAGGTACTTTGTTTCGGTCTCTTGGATGGATACGCATCTTGCATTCGGGCACCTTAAGCCGGAAGCTCGATGGTAGACGGGGTATTCCACTGGGGGTGGAGAATCTTCGTCGGGAATGGTAGCTTCCCTGGCGCCTAATACGAGTGAAAGGAGGGCCATCCTGACCGGTACGCCGCGGGCAGCCTGTTTAAAGTACATGCTCCTCTTGTCGGTATCGACTTCATAAGCCAGTTCATCAACCCTGGGTAGTGGGTGCATGACCAGGGTTTCCCGGAATGCCTTACCCTTAAGAAATTTTTTATCAACCACAGGGTACTTTTTCTTCAGGTCCTGTTCTTCTTCGGCAGCGGCGAATCTTTCTTTTTGTGGTCGTGTGACGTAAAGGGCGTCAACCCCGCTTTTCAACTCGACCTGAAGGCTGATATCCGGCATCATCGCAAGTTGATGCGGACTGCTCGGCGTTGTGTAAATGGCATCCATGGGGAACAGACTATCTTTATTTTTCTGATCTGAAGCTGCGAACCTCTCAATCTCGCCGCCGTATTCTGTAATGAGTTTGTTAATGACGTGCTCGGGTACTTCCAGTCCCGGACTCGGATAAAAGAGGATATCAGCACCGAACTTGGCCAGGGCAAAAATCAGGGAGTGCGTGGTCCGCCCGTATTTTAAATCGCCCCACAGGGCAATCTTGAGTCCTTTTATGGTATGTCTTTCCTTCTGGAGTGTGTATAGGTCACACAGGGTCTGTGTTGGATGTTGATGGCCGCCGTCACCGGCATTGATAACCGGTATACCGGCGTAGTCAGCCACCACCCTGGCGGCTCCTTCCCACGGATGGCGGATAACGATGATATCGGCGTAGCTGCCGACCACTCTTGCCATATCGGCTATACTTTCCCCTTTGGCCAGTGAGGTGGCGCCAACATCCGAAGCAGTAATAACACTGCCGCCGAGTCGGTGCATGGCGGCTTCAAACGATAGCCTTGTCCTGGTGCTCGGTTCGAAGAAAAGGCTGGCCATGATCTTACCGCGGCACAGGCCGTGCTGTGCTTTCATGGACGCCGACATTTCATCGGCCAGGTTAAAGAGTGCCAGTATTTCTCCGTTGGAGAGGTCATCTATAGTTACCAAGTTTCTATTTGTCAGTGTCATAATAACTCCTCCGTCCTTTTGCTGAAGGATTCGAGCTTCTCCGGTTGGCCTATCGTGGATTTGTTATTGGGTGGACTTATGATGGCTACCTCATCTGTGCCATCGGTCTCTACCAGGTGCACCTTAATATCTTCATGCCGGGCGCTGGGTATGTTCTTGCCGACATAGTCTGCCCGTATCGGCATCTCACGGTGTCCGCGGTCGATAAGGACGGCCAGTTGAATTGAGCGGGGACGACCCAGGTCGATGAGGGCGTCCATGGCGGCACGGATGCTGCGGCCGGTATACAGTACGTCATCAACCAGCACTACGGATTTGCCGTTGATATCGGACGGGATGTCCGTACGCTGGACGGCCGATTTGGCTTCGGAGGGGTTAAGGTCATCCCGGTACAAACTGAAGTCCAATGTCCCGACGGCCAGTTTCGATTTTTCGTAGTCTTCGATATTGGCGGCAAGTCTTTTCGCCAGGGGGACGCCCCGGGTATGCATCCCCACCAGTATCAGGTAGTCGGTAGACTTGTTACGCTCGATAATCTCGTGGGCGATGCGTGCCAGGGTGCGCCGGATATCATCGGCTGTCATCACAATTTTATTAGGCATAAAAATAACCTCCTGCCCTGGCTGGCAAGAGGTTGTGCGTACCCGTGTTCTATTAATTTCCCTTGCCAGCCTCGCGGGACTGATTTAAAGGTTCTAAGTTGGCTCCTTTTGACTTATTTTAGTAAATTATAGCAGAAAATAGGGGAGGGGGCAAGTACTTGTTCGTGAGAGCTACTCTAAAAATGTTCTAAAATTCCCGGTGGATTTTATTCAACCGCTCTTTTTTGGAAAAGAAAGCTTTCTGGAATAGTGCATAATCTTGTTTGGATAGTCTATCTTTAGAGATGATTGCTTCTTTCCTGTTATCTTCGAATATCTTTACCAGTTTCTCACAGGGATAGTCACCGCATTTCCCACAATTGTCGATACCATTTTCTATTACGCATTCTTTAATGCCAAGCCCACAGGTTTTCACAGAAGCGCAGCCTTGACATAACATGTCTTCAGGAGAGCATACAGAATTTCTCCAGCCAATCATCTGCCACATTATGGCCACTTCTTTTAATCGTTCTTCATCGCTGCTTACAGTCGCCAGATACCTGGGGCAGTAGTTACAGTCATCGCCGCAAAGACCTAGATTGAGCATGTGTTTCCCTTTTCATTTCTCTTTCTGATTCTAATAATGCACCATAAAAGTATAACATAGTGCCTCTATTGTTATTACTCTTGCACCACCATGCTATAATGAAATATAATTTTTATGGGCGCAGGAGTGTAGCTCAGTTGGTAGAGCAGCGGTCTCCAAAACCGCCGGTCCGGGGTTCGAATCCTCGCACTCCTGCCAGTGATTATGCCGAGGTGGTGGAATAGGTAGACACGCCATCTTGAGGGGGTGGTGAGCGTAAGCTCGTGGGAGTTCAAATCTCCCCCTCGGCACCATTAATACCACAGCGCCTGATACCAGGAAACAGAACTTGAACCGAGGAGTTAAATGGCAGAACAGTCCCGGTTGATTGATATCTACATTATGGGCAGGCATTGTCAGGTGCCGGAAGGGCTCACCATCCTGACGGCGCTGGAGTACAGCGGCTATAAGATGATTCGCGGTTGTGGCTGCCGTGCTGGCTTCTGCGGCGCCTGCGCCACGATTTACAACTTCAAGAATGACCCTCAGCTGAGGTACGACCTCGCCTGCCAGAAGACCGTGGAACCGGATATGTACCTGGTACAGGTGCCCTTCTTCCCGGCAGTCAAGGCTCTTTACGATATCGAGAAGACAGAAGCTACCGGCGAAAAAGTGCTCGCCCTCTATCCCGACCTGGTCAAGTGTTTCGGCTGCAATACCTGTACCAAGACCTGTCCCCAGGAACTCGAGGTAATGTGGTTCATGTCCGATGCCTTAAGAGGCGACATCCGGGAGGTGGCCGACAAGTCCTTCGACTGTTTAATGTGTGGTCTGTGCGCTGCCCGTTGTCCGCAGGGTCTGGTGCCTTATAACGTTGCTATGTTGTGCCGGCGTCTGTACGGACGCTATCTGGCGCCCGTCTCCAAACACTTGGAGGACAGGATAGCCGAAATAGAAGATGGTAAATTTGATGCCGAGATAAAAAAACTGAAAAATTCCAGTGAGGAAAAGTTACGGCGTATGTACGCCGAACGAGATATTGAACCGGCTCTCGAACAATCCTGGGAATAGTGGTGGCTGATAATGTATCCTGGTTATTTAGAAGAAAGCATTCATTTGTTAGAGGATACCCGTGTGAGGCGGCTTCTGGAAACAATGCCGCGCCTTGCCGAAGAGGAAAAGCTGGCCCTGTTGAAGCTGTACCACCCGGACTATATTGAGTCAAGTATGCGCCGTCTTCAGTCAGGGGTAAATAAGGGCGATTCTACACCTGTTGAGCTGGCTGATTTGCTGGAGGGAAACAGCCGAATTGACCCGGACAAGATTGATCCCTCCCGACCCGACCATAATGTAGATGTCCTGGTAATTGGCTGTGGGGGGGCCGGGGCTTCGTCGGCATTGATTGCCCAGGAGGAAGGGGCGAGAGTCCTCATTACCACCAAGCTGCGCTTGGGAGATGCCAATACGGTTGGAGCGCAGGCAGGCACACAGGCGGCCGATAGACCCAACGACTCGCCCACCATTCACTATCTGGATACACTGGGCGGAGGCCGCTTCGACAACGTCCCGGAACTGGTTGAGGTGCTGGTGAAGGATGCGCCCTCGGTGATTAAGTGGCTGGAACAACTGGGTGTGAACTGGGATAAAGATGCGGACGCTTCAATGCACGAGTTGTCCGGCGGGGGCACTTCAAGACGGCGCCTGCATTCTGCCCGGGACTATACCGGTCTGGAGGAAATGCGTGTTCTGCGCGACGAACTCAGGAATAAAAATATTGATTACCTTGAATTTGCACCGGCCATAGAGTTGATACTGGATGACCGGGGTCAAATTGCCGGTGCCATACTTATGAACCTGGAAACCGAAGAACTGGTTATAGTGAGGGCCAGGGCGGTAATCATGACCACCGGCGGTATCGGGCGTTTACATATTCAGGGTTTTCCCACCACAAATCATTACGGCGCTACAGCCGATGGTCTGGTGCTGGCTTACCGCGCCGGCGCTGAAATGGTCTTTATAGACACCATGCAGTATCACCCCACCGGTGCCAGCTATCCGCTGCCGATTCTGGGGCAGCTGGTTACCGAGAAGGTGAGGACGCTGGGGGCACAGCTGGCCAATATTAGCGGCGAACAGTTTGTAATGCCTCTGGAACCCCGCGATGTGGTTGCCTCGGCTATTATCCGGGAATGCCGGGAGCGTCAGCTCGGTATAAATACGCCTACCGGCGAGTCTGGCGTATGGCTGGATTCGCCAATGATTGATATGATTCGTGGTGAAGGGACAATTGCTAAAGAACTACCTGCCATGGTGCGGCAGTTCCGCCGGCATAATATTGATATCACCAGAGAGCCAATACTTGTATATCCCACGCTGCATTATCAGAATGGCGGCATTAAAATTAATACCAGCGGGGCCACCAATGTGCCGGGGTTGTTTGCGGCCGGTGAATGTACCGGCGGCGTGCACGGCCGGAACCGGCTCATCGGCAACTCAACACTGGATCTGTTTGTCTTCGGGAGGAGGGCTGGCCGGGCGGCGGCTCAATATGCCAGAGAGGTAAAAAGAGGTAGCCCGACACTGGAGCACATACGCCGGTGGCGGCGAGAGCTCCAGCAGGCTGGCCTGACCAGGGAGAGGCCATTATCACCGCGGATACTGCCGGACTACGTCAGGCGCACACGAGGATACACCGGACAGGCAATCTGATAGGGCTGGCTGTTAGTAACGAGAACGGGGAGAGGGGTTATGCCACTACCTGTACAGCGAGATGTTAGAGAGATTGAAGGCATCCTGAATGAAATCCTGAATACCAGATGCCCGCCCGTGGGCAGGTGCCGGCTCCTATCCAGCGGCGTCGGAAATGCCCACTCCCTGAATATTGCCGAAGACATCAGCGGGCATAAAGAATGCCTGGGCTGCGGCAACTGTGTCGATATCTGCCCCTTTTTATCCCGGGAGCCGTACCGCCGCAAAAAAACGGAACAGCGTACCTCCATGGCTCTGGAAAGTATAGTTGGTGAGGATTGTGACCTGTGTAATGCCTGTGTCCTGGTCTGTCCTCAGGTGGACACCACTATTAAGAACTATATCGTTAATCACCGTATGGCGGAAGTGATGTCTCGCCTTGAGCGGAGAATTGGCGATGAAGATGAGCTTGATTTAGACCTGTTTCTGGAGGAAGCTATCAGTCAGGACTGATCGGATAAGGTAAAGGAAAGATGGACTTTAAACTGCCGGAAGAACTGAAAATGATACAGGGTCTGACGCGGGATTTCGTTAATGACCAGTTGAAGCCCCTGGAGAGAGATATCCTGGGACGAGCCGCCGACCTGAGTGACGCCCGGACGTACCTGCCTGCGGAGATAGAGGCGGATCTTATTGAAATGGTCAGGGATATGGGATTGTGGGGGATAGGTGTTCCGGAAGAGCTCGGTGGTGCCGGCTTGAGTACGCTTGGTGTTTGCCTGGTTGAAGAAGAACTGGCTCAGACGGTAGTCCCGTTTAATTTCGGCGATATAACCCCCATTCTTTTTGATTGCGATGCGGAACAGCAGGCAAAATTTCTGCGGCCGGTACTTGATGGCCAGAAACGACCCTACATGGCACTGATGGAGTCGGGTAGGGGAGCCGACATCTCCGGCATGAAGATGAAAGCCGAGAAGGCTGACGGTCATTACCTTCTCAGCGGCAAAAAGCTCTCCTTTTCCCGTGCTGGTGATGACTACTTTGCCGTTGTCTTCGCCACCAATAAAAACGCTGCTGGTGGGGCCACATGTTTACTGGTCGATAAGGATACACCGGGATTCACCGTTGTTGGCGGTCAGGAAAAACCGGGGTGGTCAGCATCGTTGTGGGAGCCCATGTCTCTGGTCTTTAATAAGTGTCAGGTGCCCGTGGAAAACATACTGGGTGAGGAGGGTAAGGCTTTCCACCTGGGCAAGAACTGGCTCCCCCAGAGGCGGGTGATAAGGGGGGCCCGGTGTGTGGGCGTTGCCCGGAGGCTGCTTGATGAGGCGGCTGTTCAGGCACAGTCCCTGGAGACATTCGGACAGCCTGTTCATCAGCGAACCAGTATCCAGGCTGCTCTGGCTGATATAGCCACCCTGGTTCACGCCGCAAGGCTTATGGTTTATGAGGCTGCTTGGAAGGCTGATAATGGGGAGCCGATATCAAGTGAAGCGGCCATGGTTAAATTGTACACTACCCAGACAATCCACACCGTTGCTGACAGAGTGGCCCATATTTTCAACGGGCCACCATATGTAGAGGGACTGCCGATGGAAAGGCTGTGTCGCCGTGCCCTGGCGTCCAGTGCTACCGAGCTTGCTCTGGAGCTGCAGCGTAACATTGTTGCCAGGGATGTTTTAAAAGGGCTGAAAATATAGCCGGAGAAGCCGGTTACTTTACAGGTAGAAATGAACCAGTATGACTATATCATAGTGGGCAGCGGTATCGGTGGCCTCTATACTGCCCTGCTGGCTAGGGCGCAGGGCAGTGTTCTGGTCATCACCAAGGGCAGCATTGATGACTGTAATACCAAATATGCTCAGGGTGGTATCGCGGCGGCTATCAGCAAGGATGATTCACCGGAACTGCATTCCAAAGATACGGTAAATGCTGGGGATGGCTTATCTGATGAGGACGCAGTGCGTATCCTGGTTAATGAAGCACCGGCTCGTATCGCTGACCTCGTTGATTACCGGGTACCGTTTGATACCCTTGACGGCGAGATTGCCCTGACCATGGAAGCGGCTCATAGTGTGCCCCGTGTTCTCCATGCCGGGGGTGACGCTACTGGTGAATATATCGAGGTAACGCTTAGCCGGGGGGTGCGTTCGTCTGGAATTCAGGTACTTGAGGATTTCATGGCGACTGAGATTCTGGTGGAAAAGGGTAAGGTTAACGGCGTGCGGGTGCTCGACTGCCGGACTGGTACTATTGAGGAATTAGAGTGCCGCTTCCTGATTCTGGCTACCGGTGGCGCCGGGCAATTGTTCAAGTACAATACTAATTCGGATATAGCTACCGGTGATGGAATAGCTCTTGCCTTTAATGCCGGTGCCGAGATTGTTGATATGGAGTTTTTCCAGTTTCACCCCACCGGACTGCGTATACCTGGTGTGCTCCCGTTTCTTATATCGGAAGCAGTCCGGGGTGAAGGTGGTGTGCTGCGCAATGTTGAAGGCAACCGTTTCATGTCCGAATATCACGAGAAGGGGGACATGGCGTCCAGGGATGTTGTCGCCCGCAGCATACTATATGAAATGAAAAAAACTGGCTCTGATAAGGTCTTCATTGATGTCACCCATCTACCTCACCACACCATTACCACCCGGTTTCCACATATCTACCGCTTCTGCCTTGACCACGGTCTGGATATTACCAGGGATAGGGTGCCGGTGGCGCCGGCCGCCCACTACATGATAGGCGGCATCAGGACCAACAGCTGGGGAGAAACCAACATTGACGGTCTCTTCGCCACGGGCGAAGTAGCCTGCACCGGAGTCCACGGTGCCAATCGCCTTGCCTCGAACTCCCTTCTTGAAGCAATTGTGTTCAGCAAAAGGATTGTTGAAAAAGCCGGGGGTAAAGCCAGGACAAAGGAACCTGCCGGTGGCAAAGATAAGGCGATGTACTGTTCGCTCAGCCAGAGGCCGATTCCTAGAGCATTGCCGGCACCCAGCCTTACCGTCTTGCAGCAGTTACACTGGGATAAGGTTGGCATCATTCGTGACAGCCAAGGTTTAAACCAGGCGGCTGATATCCTGGCGGCCTGGCAGCAATCATTGCGTCCGCCAACTGACCAGCCTTCCTACGAACTGAGTAACCTGATATTGACCGGCCGTCTCTTAACGGAAGCGGCATTTATCAGGGAAGAAAGCCGGGGGGCCCATTTCCGGTCTGATTTCCCCGAAAGTACACCCAGGTGGCAGCGTCACATTGTATGGAAAAAATAAGAGATACCGCCACGTATCGTTCTTCTATACACCATTACGGCTGCATTTGAAAAAGCATCGGCTTATGCATTATAAATATAGGGACGGTAATCATTTTTGTTAGACATGAGGTGAAGGTTTGACTAAGAAGAAGAAGGCGGCGAAACCCCAGCGTGAATATACCAGGCGCCAGCTCTCCCAACTGCAGCGGCAAAGGAGGCGACAGCGTATCTTCTTCTATGGAGGGGTTTTTATCATTGCCGCCGTTGTTGTAATTGTATTGGTAGGGTGGTATATGGGTGAGTATCGCCCCCGGCACCAGACTGTTATTGCCGTGAATGATACTGAATTCGATGCCGATTACTACATTGATGCTATCAGGTTCGCTGGGAGGGACCAGCCGGTTGAATATTTGCAGAGTATAGCTGATGCACTGACTCAACAGATTGAGCAGGGCGAGTTAATCAGGCAGGGAGCTTTGAAACTGGGGATAAACCTTGGCGATGATGAGGTAAAAAAGCAGCTGGAAAGTGCTGATATGCCCGTTAATGACGCCAGCGTGGACTTAATGCAGGCTGAACTGCTGCGGAACGAGCTTTATAGCAGTTATTTTGAATCCAAGGTACCGGCATCCGATAAACAGGTGCATATGATGGCCATGCTGGTTGAGAGTGAAAGCAAGGCAAAGGAGGTCAGGGGTCGATTGCAAAACAGTGAGAACTTTACGTCTCTGGCTGAGGAGTTTGCGCTTAATTATTATTCCAAAGAGATAAATCAGGGTGACTTCGGCTGGCACCCGAAGAGCATACTTGAGGAGCAGTTAGGTTCTTCCGTAGCCATAGACTATGCCTTCGGCTCGGAACCGGGGACTTTGAGCCAGCCCTTAGAAGATGAAGAGGCGTACAAGCAGCTGGGTTATTGGCTGATAAATGTCCTGGAAAGGCAATTCGAGGATGAAGCAATAGTACAGGCCGTCCTTTTAAGTGATGAAGAGGAGGCGGAGGAAATTAAAGCCAGGCTGGAAGCTGGTGAGGACCTGGCGACTATAGCCGGTGAATACTCACAATACAGTGAGTCCAAAGACCAGGGTGGAGAACTGGGTGTGGTAGCTATAGGCGATATTAGCGATGTGTTTGATGCATATGTCTTTAGTCCAGAGCTGGAGATAGGGGTATGGAGCGAGCCTATCCGGGACGATGTCTATTGGACGCAGGGTGGCTACTGGTTGATAAAAGTAGTCGATAGGGATGATGACAGAGAACTCAGCGTCGAAGACCATGATTATCTGCTGAAAAAATCGTACGATGATTGGGTCTCCAAGCTCTGGCTTGAAAATGCTGCCGGGATAAATCACACTTATTTGACTCCGGAGGTCAAGCAGTGGGTAATAGAAGAGGCGTCGACAGGTTAAAATATAATAGGGGTATCTAAGATGGACAAACAAAGCGTTGGCATCGGTTTAATGGGTCTGGGGGTAATTGCTGGACAGGTGGCCAGAATACTAACTGACAAAGCCGGCGACCTGGAAGAGAAAGTCGGCTGTCCCCTCATTCTACGTAAGGTAAAAGTCCTGCCGGAGGATTTATCCCGACCGCTGGCACGCCAGATGCCTCACGGGCTTTTCACCACCGATGATGATGAATTCTTTCAGGAGCCCGGTATTGATATTATCATCGAGGCGATAGGGGGTGAAAGGCCAGCGCTGGAGTACCTCCAGAGAGCCATTTCGAACGGTAAGCATGTCGTGACCTCTAATAAAGAAGTCATTGCCAAGCATGGCACGGAGCTTCTGGCACTGGCCCGGCAGCATGGGGTGAGTTTACATTATGAAGCCAGTGTCGGTGGTGGTATTCCCTTAATTGCGCCGTTCAAGCACGACCTGGTGGCTAATGAGATCAGAAGTATCTTTGCCATCATCAATGGTACTACCAACTATATCCTCACCAGGATGGCCGGCGAAGACATGGACTTCTCGTCGGCGCTGAAACTGGCACAGGAGAAGGGCTACGCCGAAGCTAATCCGGAGAATGACATTGAAGGGATAGATGCTAACTATAAGCTGGCGATTCTATCTTCTCTGGCCTTTCAGAGTAAGGTAAGGCCGGACGATATTTACCATGAAGGGATTTCCAGACTCACCGGCCGCGATTTCCGCTATGCACGGGAGCTGGGTTTTGCCATAAAACTGCTGGCGATAGCTAAACAGAGTGATAAATTTATTGAGGCCAGGGTACACCCGGTCTTCATTCCCAGAGATACCTTTCTGGCTAAGGTCGAAGGCGTCTATAATGCCGTCCAGGTTGAAACCGACCTGGCCGGCAGGGTGCTCTTCATTGGTGAGGGTGCCGGCGCCATGCCCACCAGCAGTGCGGTCATTGCTGATGTTGTCTCGTCTGCCCGCAAGGTAATCCTCGGCACTGGCAGCAGCTCTCTGCCGAAATTGGATTCGGGCAAGAGTGTCAGGCCTATGGATGAAATCGAAACACAGTATTATGTGAGGTTAAGCGCCGCAGACCAACCCGGTGTACTGGCTCAGATTGCCAGGGTCTTCGGTGATAATATGATAAGTATTTTTTCGGCGATACAGCCGGAGTCTGATAGCATGACGCAAACGGCGGAAATAGTTATCACCACACATCCAGCCCGGGAAAAGGCTATGCAGCAGGCGCTCCGTGAACTGGCGCAGCTTGAGGTTGTCAGGGATATAAGTAATTTCATCCGGATTGAGGAAATAGAAGGAGGTTAGCGCTGAAAAAAGGGGTTCTGCTTCAATATAAGGATTATCTTCCCATAACTCCCGACACTCCATTATTTAGCATCGGGGAGGGTGATACCCCTCTGGTCAGGTGCGATAGGCTGGCCGAAAAATACGGCTGCAAGGAGTTGTATTTCAAACTGGAAGGCTGCCATCCTACCGGCTCCTTCAAGGACAGGGGCATGGTGGTTGCCGTCGCCAAGGCGGTAGAAGACGGCAGTCAGGCCATCATCTGTGCTTCAACCGGTAATACCAGTGCCTCCGCGGCCGCTTTTGCTGCTTATTGCGGACTCAGCTGTATTATTATTATACCCAAAGGCAATATCGCCCTGGGCAAGCTGGCTCAGGCTATCGTTCACGGAGCGAAAATAGTCGCCGTCGATGGTAATTTTGACCAGGCCCTTACCATAGTGCGCAGTATAACCGAGAAGCACCCGGTCACGCTGGTAAATTCCCTCAACCCTAATCGCATCGAGGGACAGAAGACGGCTGCCTTTGAAATTGTTGATGTCCTGGGTAATGCCCCGGACTATCTCTTCCTTCCGGTCGGGAATGCAGGAAATATCACTGCCTACTGGAAGGGTTTCGTAGAATACCACCGGGCAGGCAAAGCGACCAGGAAGCCCAAGATGATGGGCTTTCAGGCAGAAGGGGCGGCGCCTATCGTGCGGGGCCACCCTGTTGAAAATCCGGAAACGGTAGCTACCGCAATACGCATCGGCAATCCTGCCAGCTGGCAAAAGGCGATAGCGGCGCGTGATGAATCCGGCGGCGTTATTGATATGGTCGGCGACGAGGAAATTCTCGCTACTCAGAAGATAATGGCAGCAGAGGCTGGGATTTTCGGCGAACCGGCTTCAGCCGCCTCCCTGGCTGGTTTAATAAAGCTTACAAGTCAGGGATTGGACCTCTCACGGAAAGTAGTAACCTGCGTGGTAACCGGCACCGGACTCAAGGACACGGAGGCCGCCTTACAGGAAGCTCCGGAGTTTCTTGAGCTTCCGGCGGACCTGGCGGCGGTGGAAAAAGCTTTAGGGTGGGGATAACGGAAAGATAGGCTCAGCTTGTCATTGCGAGTCCTTCTTAGGAAGGACGAAGCAATCCGTCAGGAATGCCTGAATTAAAGTTACGGATTGCTTCGTCATCCTTCAGGAGAAGGACTCCTCGCAATGACAGCAGTGGTTTTTTCGACCATAGGCAACAGGAGGCGAAACATGTTTGACGAGGCCAGAATTAAGAAATCTGTAGCTGATATTATCGAAGCCATCGGGGAAGACCCTTCACGTGAAGGACTGAGAGACACTCCTCAGCGTGTGGCCGAGATGTACGCCGAGCTTTTCATGGGATTGGGCAAGGACCCCAAGGAGGACCTGGATGTTGGTTTTGAGCTGGGGCACCGGGAGATGGTGGTGTTAAAAGATATCCCCTTTTATTCGATGTGTGAGCATCATCTCCTGCCGTTTTACGGTGTCGCTCATGTGGGTTATATTCCCAATGCTGAGGGGCGTATTGTTGGCATCAGCAAGCTGGCCAGGGTGGTGGAAACGATTGCCCGGCGTCCGCAGGTTCAGGAGCGCATGACCACCGAGATTGCCGATGCTATTTATGAGGGCATTAAGGCGGACGGTGTGGCGGTGGTCATACAGGCGGAACATTTGTGCATGATTATGCGAGGTATTAAAAAGCCGGGGAGCAATGTCATCACTTCGGCTATAAGGGGCGCCTTTGAACGCCGGCCTGCCAGCCGGGCCGAGTTCTTCTCGCTGATTCAGGGGAAATAGGCAAGTCTTTAATTCGACACAGTCAGTTATTTATAGATAAAGTAACCTCACCCCCGTCCCCCCCCTTGCTATCTTTTCCCACCCTCCGCCCTCGTATCATCGGCGGCTTAACCCGTAAGATGTGTCCCCCAACCCCACGGAGAGTCAAAGAGAGGCGAAGCCTCTCTTATAAATCTTTCCCCCTCCCTTGCCAAGGGAGGGGGATAAAGGGGGAGGGTTATTAAATATTAAGGGGGTGAGGTTAAAATAAATTAAAGGGGAAAAAGAAGCCAGATAAGCGGAAAGATTTTCTATATATCCAGGTTAGCGTACTTGGCGTGCGCCTGGATGAAGGCCCTGCGGGGCGGGACTTCACCGCCCATGAGCATCTGGAATGTCTCATCCGCCTTGGTAGCGTCGTCTATGTTTACCTCAAGGATAGTGCGGGTGGCCGGGTTCATGGTGGTCTCCCAGAGCTGTTCCGCCGTCATTTCCCCCAGACCTTT
>CAZLEY010000040.1:0-18773 GCA_964558675.1 uncultured Dehalococcoidaceae bacterium
GGCAGAGTCCGTCACTGAAATCGGTCTGCTGCCGGGCGGTATATCCATCGAGGGCGTGACCCAGAACATCCAGACCGGTACTTGCCGTCAGCGCCGCGGGCATACCGGCGGTAAACTCGGGAACCAGCAATGTAATATCGGGGACAATTTCCGTATTGGCGAAGCCTATCTTGCGGTGCTCGGCGGCTTCGGCAAGCACGATAGCCCAGGTGACGTCCGAGCCGGTGCCGCTGGTGGTAGGGACAGTCATAAACCTGGCCTTCTTCTGCGGGGTCAGCCTGGTTTTAACGCTAACGGCGGTGATTTCTTCAGGTACGATTTCCTCGTTCTCGTAGAGCACCCAGGCCGCCTTAGCCGTATCGAGGACCGAGCCCCCGCCGAAGCCGATAACCAGCTGGGGCTGGAAATCCTTAAGCACCTTGCTGGCCTCAATAGCACCCTTTGTTGAAGGCTCCGGCTCAGCGCCGTCCCATATTTTCACCTCGTATCCGGCGTTCTTAACGGCCTCAACAAGTTCCCCGCTGAACTTGACCATGTTTTTATCGGTAATTAAAGCGGCCTTGCTGCCGCGGCCTTCAAGCTCGGCACCCAACCTCTTCAACATATTCTTACCGAATAGGATCTTTTTTGGACTCAGAAAGTAAGACATTTTGTTTCGCCTCCTTTCCCGGGTTTAAGCCAGCGGGTCTTCTCGCTGGTCGATGCCCGCAATACTGCGGGCAAAGCGCTGCTTGGCATCCATATCAGTCTCGCGCTCAATCATAATTTTCTGCGCCTGCGGCGAACCGGCGCCGTGCATGGACTCGGTATGATAGCTGGGGGCAACCACACCGAAGCACATAGCATGGATGAGCGTCAGCATCCGGTATCGCTCCTCGGTAGAGTAGGCGGGGTCGCCTTTGAGATATTTATCAATATATTTGCCTATCTCCGGGTGTTTGAAATCCTTCTCGGAGGGGGTGGTGACCAGGATACCGCCGGCTATGTCCTCGGCCAGCCGGGTAATCTCGTAGGGGAACCTGGTGGTATTGTGCTTGCAGACATTGGCCAGAAGTATATGAGCCTGGTAGTTGCCCGCCCTGGTTTTCCAGCCCTGATGGGCGCTGGCCAGACCGCAGGCATGTATCGTCTCGGAGAGGTGAATCATCTCCCCGATTTTTTCCCTGATATGAGCGGCGCGGCGCACACCGTTGTAATCAGCCATAGAGGCGGCGGCACCGATGAGGACATCGGCGATACCGGGCTTGCAGCCGCCGTAGCTCTGCCGGTGGTAGGCGGCGAACCGCTCCACCAGCATAATAGCAAAATCATATTCCCCGCACATGAAGACGCGCTCCCAGGGAACGAACACGTCCTCGAAGATACTCAGTGTCTCCTGTCCGCCAAAGCCGTAGTTGCCGACATCGATATCCCCCTCCTCCAGCTTGCGCGTATCGCAGGACTGTCTCCCGTAGATATGGGTTATCCCTTCGGCATCGGTGGGCACGGCGCAGCAAACGGCGTAGTCTTTATCTTCTTCGCGCATCCTGAGAGTGGGCATGAGCAGCATCTCGTGAGAGTTCACCGTTCCGGTAATGTTCGCCTTGGCCCCCCGGATAATGATGCCGTCATCCCGGCGCTCGGAGACATGGATGAACATATCCGGGTCTTCCTGCTGGCTGGGGGCCACGCCGCGGTGTCCTTTGACATCGGTCATAGCCCCGGCGACAGTAAGGTCATTCTCCTGAACGTATTCGAGCCATTTTTTGAACCTCTGGTGATACTCAGTGCCGAACTTCTCATCAATTTCGAAGGTGGTGCTGAAGGTGGCGTTAATCCCATCCATGCCGACGCACCTCTGAAAGCAGCAAGCGGTCCTCTGCCCCAGCTCTCTTTGCAGCTTGATTTTGCTGACCATATCGTCAGGGCTCTTGAAGAGGGAAATAAACCTATTGACCTTCTTGCCCGTGAGCATCGAGTCGGCAGTGGCCAGAGCCTCGTTTTCGGGTTCGTGGGCAAGTTTATAGGTCATGGCCACCGCATTGGTTGACGGCCTGATTATAGGGTTGTCAACCCAATCGTCCAGCTTTTCACCAAACAGGTAGAGATTCAGCTTAAGGTGACGCAGACTCTCTATATAATCGACAGCTGTCTTCAGCATGTCTACCACCTCCTTCTTGCTGTTTACCTATTCAGGAGCGGAAATATGGTTAGGGTCGAAGATAGCCCTGATGGCATCTTCCTTTTCAGGGTAGTTACCCCAGACAGGCCCGAATATATCATTATCGGGTACCAGGGCGTAAGCACCTCCCTCAGCACAGGCATGCTGGGTGTCATCCTTCCACTCCTGAAGGGCGTAATTATCTTCAACGGCGGCCATGCGGAGGCATTCCATCTTGGCGATATAGCCCAGTTCATAGGGGCAAACCCAGTCCGTGGTATTATACTCCTGCAATATAGGAGGTCTATGCTGGTCCGTTATTTTATCAACAACCTTGCTGTACCTCACGGCCTGGTTGATGGACTCGTAAGAGACCTCGGAACTGAACCTCCCCCCGACCACGTTGGCGCAAATGGCATCGGCAGCCATGAAGTTCGTTTCATCCTGACAAGGGGCTTCACGGGCGGAGCCTTTGTAATCCTTGACGATATCCAGCAATACCTTTTCCTCGTATTCCAGGCGTTTATCCGAGCCGATACCGTAGAGCAGAACGCGGAGGTCTTCCTGCTGCCGGGCCAGTTTGGGGCCGGCTTCCTTCCAGTACTCCCAGAATCCGCCGCAGCCGACGCCACGGCTCCTGGCGACACCCCGGAATATGGGGGGCACCGTCATTACAATGAGGGCTATCTCGCACCTGCCCAGCTCGAAGATGGCATTAATGGCATCTTCCCTGGAGTAAAACCGGATATTGTACCACTTGAACCTGTTTGGCGGCAGCTTCATGGTGGTGTGGTATGCCCACCCCTCGGGCTTAAGCTCCTCGGAAACGAAGGGGAAGACCTTCACACCTATCTTGGTAATAATCCCGAGTTTGGACTGGTGCCCGGCGCATCCCCTCAGCAGACCGCGAAGGTCGGGGCCGGGGCCTTCGCCCCAGAAGTAATCGTCGCCCATAGACCTCGAACCCATCCGCAGCATTTCACCATCGGGGAGCACCCATTCGACTCCCAGCAATCTCTGATAGCCAAGGCCGTGCCTCCAGCCGAGGGGGGCGTCACCCATATTGACGGTATTGGCCACCACCGAAGCCTGGCCACCGCACCCCGGCACGAAGGTGAAAAGTCCCCTCTTGAGCAGGTCGCCTTGAAGGGCCGCGAAGGCCACCCCCGGGCCGACAATGGCGTACAGATTCTCCTCATCTATCTCAAGCTTGTTCATCCTCTTCAGGTCGATGAGGATGGAGTCATCTTTTTTACAGAAAGTGCCGGCACTGTAGAAAGTGCTGGTAACCACGAAGGGCAGCTTATACCTGTTGGCTACCCTGACGATTGCCTGCACCTCCTCGGTGCTGGCCGGCTCTATGCTGCATCCGGGCCGGCGTTTTTCGTCAGTAGGGTCGGACAGGCTGCAATAGCGGTCGGCTTCGCATACTGCCGGGTCATCGCTGACCCATTCGGTCCCGACTATAGATTGAAGTGTCTGATAAGCTTCTCTCGGTATGCTCATCGCTATCTCCTTTACCTTATTTCTACCTGATTGCCCGAAGCATAACTTCGGTAATATCATAAACCTTCATCCCTGTGCTCTCAGCCGCCTGAGCGAGGATATCCTTACAGTTGGGGCAGCAGCTCACTATGGCCTCAGCGCCGGTTAACTGTGCTTCCTCAGCCCGTTCTCCGGCTGTCCACAGGGCGAAGTCCGGGAAGGCTACTCCTACACCGCCGCCGTACCCGCAGCACCAGGCATTGTCATGATGCCTTTCCATTTCAATAAGCTCTAAGCCCCGAATTCCTTTGAGGATATTCCTGGGCGGCTCATAAATGCCATCGTAACCGCGCCGCCACTTCTTGCCAACGGCAATGTTTGGCGGTTCATATTTCGGTTCCCAGTGATACCACGGCTCGGCAAGCCTGCCGAGGTTGCACGGGTCATGGTAGGTTACCTTCATGGCGACTTTCCGATTGAACTTGAATTTACCGTCCTGCATCAACTGGTCAATATATTCGGTCATATGCAGGACGGTGTAAGGCATATCTTCGGTGGACTTTTCCATAATCCTGGGATAATCCACCTTGAGGGTCTTGTAGACTTCAGCGTCACTGGCTATCACCGTCCCGGCACCGGAGTCCTCAATAGCCTTAATGTTGTGTTCGGCCATCTGTTTAGCCAGCTCCAGCTGGCCGGTGGCAAACAGCTCGTGACCGCTGCTCCACTCGTCATCCAGAACCATGAACTTGTCTCCGGCTTTGTCCAGCAGCCTGACGGCAGCCTGGGCTATCTCCGGGTGCCGGTAAGAGGAGGAGTCGCCTACAAAATAGAGGATGTCGGCTTTTTTAGCCGGCTTAACGTCCGGCGGCATCCATTTCAGGCGCGCCCTGGGGTCGGCGCCGTATATGTTATGGCTTTTCTTTACATTATCAGCCTGCATCTTGTGCTCGGGCATGGGGCCCTTGCCCTGCTCGACACACCGGCATCTCAGCGTCTCGATTACCTGAAGCACTTCGACATCCAGGTTTCGCTTGCATCTTGTGTCACAGCCGCCGCAGAGGGTGCACTTCCACAAAGCATCTAAAAATTTAGGTGTGAATTCCAGCTTACCGTCCAGTTCAGCCAGGGCGGTGTGAAGCAAACCATGCGGCGAATAAAGGTTGAACCTGTACCTCGTGTCAATCGGGCACTGCCGGGAAAACCGGGAGCTTTTTACGTAGTTGAGGTCGAGGAACTTGCAGTAGCTGCACCTCACACATGTCTGGGCTTGATGTTTATATTCTTCAACTTTCAACATTTCTTCACCTGCTTACGTTATCTAATTTGGGCTAGAAGCATAGTCTGCCGGGGGACATGATATTATTGGGGTCCAGCAATTGTTTAACCTTTTTCAAGGCCGCCGTATAGCTTGCGGCCTTATTATAAACCATATCCGCTACGGGGCCGTACGGCCGGGAGAAGTAGCCGCCCATAGCTATCGCGGTCTCGGCAGCCTCGGCGTACAGGTTGCCAACCATGGCCACATCATCGGCATCACCCGGATTGTAGGGGAAGCTGCACTCAAAATGGCAGGAGCGCCCGTACTCCATGGGCTGTATGTAGATACCTATATCGTCGATACAGTAGCCATTATCGGCGGCTACACGATTCATAGCCTCGGTAAAATCGGACGCGTAGTTGAGCGTCGTGTAGAAGAAAATGTCCTGGCAGGCGCCCTTGCTGGCAAACTTCCAGTAGGTCTTCTTCTCAGACCAGGCGTTGCGGAGCATTCCCGGCAGCTCTCTTTCAATGCCCGGTAAGCCGGGCAGGGATGTCGGCAGCTCCGGAATATGCAGCTCGGCGGCTGCCTCACGCAGTCCTGCCTCTTCATATTCGATTTTCTCTTCCGGGCGCCTCCAGCCTCCGCCGGAGACCAGGATAACCGTCCAGGGTGCCAGTATTCTCCTCAGATTGTCATAATCCTGAGGCCATTTCTTGGCCAGGATAGCTGCCAGGTTAACGCTGTTTAATATAAGGCACTCTTCGCCGAGCATGCGCCGCTGTACATTGTAGACCAGCTGAACGGCATCCTCCAGCTGCTCAAAGGGAATAAAGAAGGCCTTGTCTATTTTGGGCCTGGGCGCCATCTTGACCTTGGCCCAGGTTACCACCCCCATTGTCCCCTGGGCGCCCTGAATAAGCCAGTTATAAGATAGATAACCGGGTCCTCCGGGATTAACTCCTTCCGCCATGCTCTTATCGGGAAACCCGGGCACACAGGCGGAGCCGGTCCGGAAAGCCTGCCCGTCGGCAAATACCACTTCCAGGGTTACCATGCTGCCGGCATACTCGAACTTGGGTATCAGCATGGGTTCCCTCTCCAGGTGGCTGGTCAGTACGGACTTCAGCGGGTGAGGCAGCAGTGGGCAAAGTCCCATCATTTTATGCCTGGTGACTTCAGATTGTAACTGACCCCAGGTGACACCGGGCTCAATCCTCACCATTTTGTTGTCGAAGTCAACCTCCAGAATCTTATTCATGCGCCTCAAATCCAGCACTATTCCGCCCAGACTGGGAATGGTGTTGCCATTGAAGTGGATGCCTGAACTACAGGGCACAACGGGTATGCCGTTTTCGTTGGCCAGCTTGACGACCTTCTGCACTTCACCCGTATTCTTCGGCCTGGCAACGTAATTGGGGGTGCGGGGAGTACTGAGGCTACAGTCCCTGGAATACGATAGAAGCGCTTCAGGGTCATCGGAGACATTAGCGGCACCAACTATCTTGGTTAAAGCTTCTTTTATCTGCACTATTTCCTGCCTCCTCGTTTTTTCCGAATAAAAATTCTCAGGTAGCTATAATATGAGCCGTACATAATTTAAAACTCGCATATTTGCCTTGCTAACATATTAGCATATATAGCGTCTTACGCCATAATACTACGGGTAGAACATCTCCCTGGCTGCCCGGCTTAACTCATCCCGAAAATCGGGGTGGGCTACCGAGATTATGGCTTCCGCCCTTTCCCGCCGGCTCTTGCAGTCCAGGTTGGCGATTCCATACTCGGTAACCAGGTAATCGAGGTAAACCATGGGAATCATTATCACCGTACCTGCCTCAAATTGGGGCACTATCCGCGATACCTTGCCGTCGAGGGCGGTGGACTTCAGCATGGATATAGAGCGGCCTCCACTGGAATAGTGAGCGCCGATGCAATAGTCCACCTGTCCACCGGGGCCGGTGATGGGCGTCGGGCCGAGGTGGGTAATGACAATCTGTCCCAGAATGTCCACCCCCAGGATGTTATTTATGGCTACCAGGTTGTCCTGCGCAGCAATTCTGCCGACATTACACTGGGTGGAGATGTCCCGGAATAAAAAGTTAGGGTTATTCCTGACATACGCGAGGGATTCGATGCTGGCAGGCTCATTGTAGCCATATAACTGAAGGTTGGCGGCGGTTACCTTCCCGGTATCAACATTCTTATTCTTGCCGGTGATAACGCCACGCTTGACCAGGTCTATAGTATAGGAATAAATGACCTCACTGTCGATGCCGAGGTCGTTTTTTTCGCCGAGGAAGTCCCTGATTGCCTCGGCGGCCGTGCCCACCCCAATCTGCAGGGTATCGCCGTCGTTGATTAAAGAGGCGGCATTGGCGCCAATGACCTGGGATATCTCAAACTCCTCGGGGGGCGGCGTTTGTCCCAGCAGCTCCGAGCCCCCCAGTCTTCCAACTTCCGGAGTTTCAACCAGATAGTCAATATCATCAATATCCACATATTCGCCGTATACCCAGGTAAGGTTAGGGTCGATCTCAGCGATTTTCACCTTAGCCGTTCTGCAAACACTCGGCGTGTACCAGCAATGGGGTCCAAAGCTACAGCGGCCGTTTTCATCGGGAGGGGTGAGCTTAAAGTAAAAGAAATCCTTATAGTGGTACAGCCGTCCCCTGTCAGGCTCTTCCTGCCTGCAGCCGTTACTCAGCCCAAAGATAGTCGGCTGGTAGTCGATTTTCTTGTTACGTATCTCTTCCCGCGTGGTCCGCAGGGTCATGGGGTCCTTGATGCGGAACGCTTTTTCCATTTCAGGGTACTGGCTGGGGTGGAGGAAGGGATAGTCTTCCACCCAGTGAGAGGTGAGCGTTACGTTCTCCAACTCATTATATCGCTCGGCTACGGCCGTCATAATATCCTTGGGCTGGTCCATCATGGCAAAAATGACGTCAGAGCCCGAGGTTATAAGGCCAGCCGCTTCTTTGGCCGTTATTAACTTATCGCGGTACTTATCCTGCCACTTCATTATTTACTTATTCTTTTTCTCTCGCCTTAAACACCCGGCGATGTTTGCTTATGGATGTCCGCTTAGCTGGCAGGCTAGTCGGCGGCAACGTCACCGGCGATTCTACCCTGGGTGAAAGCCTGAAGCGTCATTCTTCCGGTGTAGTAATGGTGCGGTATGTGCTCCAAACCTCCAGTTAACTCCCCGGCAGCCATGAGTCCTGGAATAACATCGCCGAACTGGTCGATTACCTGGCACTTTGCGTTGATTTTCAAGCCGCCCTTCATCGAAGTCAGGCAAATCTTGTTTTTCATAGCATAGAACGGAGGTGTATCCATTTTCATTACCGGTTTCTCCGGCCAGGCCATTCCCAGCAATTTCCGGCCGTATTTCCTGTCATAACCATATTTTTCAATATCGGAGTTATACTCGTCTACGGTCGCCTTAAGGTTTCCGGCGGGAATGCCGAGCTGTTTCTCCAGCTCCTCAATAGTATCCGTCTTGTATATCGGTTCACGGGTTGGGGATGGCGGTGGATTAAGGTCCCTTATCGCCTGGTCGGCGACGGTAATGTGCAGACCGGTGGGGTCATGGTCCAGACATATCTTATGCTTTTCAGTGTAGGTACCCAGTTCTTCGGTCGCCTCATTACCGAATCTCATCCCGTCCTTGTCCACGGTAATGCCGCCCTGCAGACCAGCGTTGACGAATTGAAGGGTCTCGGCGCCTACCGGCATGGATGGACACACGGCCAGGCCCAGGCCATCCGTCGCCGCGCCGATGGCCATGGCCATTTTCAGGCCGTCACCCTGGTGCGTTGGAGGCGCTGTTGGAACTAAATCAGCATAATGCGGCCCAAACTCCTTCACGATTTCCAGATTCTGACAAAAGCCACCGGTGGCCAGAATAATCGCTTTCCTGGCCTTGAAGTTAAGGGTTTTACCTCCAGACTCGGCGGTGATGCCTACGGCCCGGCCGTTATCGACGATCAGTTTTCTGGCGCGATGCTTGTACCGGACATCAACACCCGACTTTTTCAGGGCGTTCCGGAGAACTTTGCAAAGAGCGGGGCCATGGCCTTCAAATTTGACCGAGCGCCTGACGAGGTGTCCCGGAGCCAGAAGCACTTTTTCTGGTTTGGCACCCAGGGATTTAAGCCATTCGTAGACTTCCTCCTGACGGTCTGCTATCGCTCGCCAGAGTTCCGGTGAACCGCCGCTAACTTTGACGGCTTCCTCATAAAGTTGGTCGGGGGAATCCTTAACGCCCTCGGCTTTCTGCAGGTCTGTGCCGGTGAAAGGCGTACCGCCGGCAATCATGGCCAGACTGCTGGCCATGCCGCCCGAAGTCTCCAGCACCATAACCTTGGCACCTTTGTCATGGGCGGTAATGGCTGCCGGTATACCGGTATTGCCGCCACCTACTACAATGATATCAGCTTCACCATCCCACGTTTTAGGAACTTGCGACGAAGACATGCTAATACCTCCTTTCGAACTTCTGGTTCTAATAAGTCTCCGCTGGGCCTATCAGGCCGTCATAATGGGACTTGCAATCATAATATCTTTAACCGGCATCTTGGTCATAATCTCGGCGCCGGTATCACCTATATAAATCATCTCTTCCAGTTTGGTCCTGCCGACCGCGGGGTCGAACTCCATAGCCTCTACAGCCATGGTCATACCTTTTTCCAGAACCATGGGGTAATCAAACGACCAGAGCCGGTTGATGATGGGGTATTCATAGAGCCAGAGGCCCAGGCCATGAGCTAAATCTTCACACCAGGTATACTCTTCAGTGGGATAGCCCCGCTCCTTGGCGGGGAGCCAGTGTTTGGCGGCGTCGGCGGTGGTGGCTCCTGGCTTGATGGCTTCGATAACGTTGTGCACCCGCTCGTAGCTCCTCTTGTGCATGTCTATCTCTTTCTGGTTGGGCTTGCGGCCGCAGATGATGTTGCGATAGTAGCAGGTATTGTATCCCATATAGGTAATGCGGCAGAAGTCAACAGTGATGACATCGCCCACCTGCACAATGCCGGTAGAACGCGCCCCTCCCAGGACTCCCCAGACATCCTCAGCGCCGGCGCTGTACATGGCTTTGTTGGCGGCGGCAATCAGGTCCCGACCCAGGACGCCCGGCTTGAGAGCCTCGTAAAGGGCGTACCAGCCCACCTCGGATATGGCTACCGCCATCATCAGGCAGTTAATCTCGTCTTCCGTTTTTACGGCGCGCGCTTCCAGCATCACCGGCATAACGTCAACGGTCTCTATGCCCGCCTCCCTCAATGCCTGCTGACCGGGCTCGTCAAGCTTGTCAATGCCCAGTTTCTCTCTTTCCAGGCCCTTTTCTTTCAGGTCCTGCTTGATGGACTGAGCGAATTTCTGAGCCCTTTCCCAGGTGGCATCCGGCCCGCAGGCTTCGTCAGCCCACAGTATGGCCAGCTTGAGGTTCTCCGGCTTAACCCAGGGGCATACCCCGAAGAGATTACCGGGCGGCAATTCATAAATGATGGGGTCGTGTTCCGCAAAAGCCACGGTGTATCTGAGCTGGTCGATAAAGTTCACCGCCTTGGTGCTGGTCACGTAACGCATATTTTCGGGTCGCATCAGCAGGCAGGCCGCTATACCGTGTTTCTTCAGGGCAGCCTGGGCTTTGGCCAGCCTCTCCTCCCTCATGCGGGTCATATTTATTCTCTCGGACCAGTCAACCGCCTCTGGCCCTCCGAATGGCCGTACCGCAAATTTCGACATGAGCCCCCTCCTTTGTCAACTGCAATTATATTATCACGGCAACGTGATTTTAATATGCTTCTGGCTAAAAATCAAGTTTGGTATAACGTCCCGAATATTCAGGCTACCTTGAATCCCAGATTCCTGGCTACAGTTTTTCTGTGAAACCTGGCATCACCAAACATAAGCTCCGCAGCTTTAGCCCGCCGGAAATACAAGGGCAGGTCATGGTCTTCAATAATAGAGACACCACCGTGTGCCTGCGTGCCCAGAGCGACGACGCGCTGGTAAGCATCGCTTACCCAGGCCTTGGTTATAGCGGCTTCACTGGAGTAGGCGCGCCCCGTACTTATCCTCCAGGCTGCCTCATAAGCAGTTGCCCTGGAGCCTTCAACCTCTACCAACATATAGACACAGTGGTGCTGTACTGCCTGGAAAACACCGACAGGGACATCAAACTGTACTCTTTCTTTGACATAGGCTACCGTCATATCCAGTACCGCCTGCATGCCCCCCAACATCTCACAGCACTTGGCGATGGCGGCACGTTCGATTATCTTCTGCACTTCACCCCAGCCCTGGTCCGGCTTGCCGAGGATGTTCTCCTTGGGTACTTTGACCTGGTCAAAAACCACCTCGCACTGCTTGTCTCTGGCGATAGTATCCAGTACGGTTTTGCTTATGCCCGGGCTCTTGGCATCAACTATAAAAATGGTAATGCCGTCTTCGGGCTTTTTAGCTTCGTCATCGGTTCTGGCCACGCATAAAAAGTAATCGGCAGCGCAGGCATCATGGATGAAGAGCTTGGTGCCATTGAGGACGTAGCTATTAACTTCGGCGGCGGTAGCCTTGACTTTCACCGAGGCGGCATCATATGTACCGCTGGCCTCGGTTAGGGCCATGGCGAAGATAGCTTTACCGCTGATTATATCCGGCAGGTATTTTTCTTTTTGCTCAGCACTTCCGATATCCAGAATGGGCAGTCCCCCGAGAATCACCGTGGAGAAAAAGGGCCCGGGGAAGAGGACCCGCCCCATCTCCTCGAGAAGTATAGCCAGGTCGAGGAAGCTCATACCTCCTCCGCCGTACTCCTCCGGAAAGACCAGCCCCATCCAGCCCAGGTCGGCAATCTCCTTCCAGAGCTCCGGCGAGTAGCCCTTCTCATCCATTTCCATTTCCCTGACCAGGGATTTGGGGCATTTGTCGGTTAAAAAGTCACGAGCCGATTTTCTCAATATTTCCTGTTCTTCAGAGAGTCTTGGATCCACTGTAAGACCCCTTTCCGCATATTACTTTCTGGGCAGTCCCAGGCCCCTGGTAGCAATGAGCAGTTTCTGAATCTCCTGGCTGCCGTGGACAATCGACAGACGAGGAGCATCCATGTACTCCTTCAATATTTCACCCTCTAAAGGAGCGTACTTTGAGTTTTTAGTCAGCTGACCGTAAGGTCCGAGTATTTGCATGGCGGTGTTGTAAAGGACACGCCTTGTTTCACTTGCGAGTAACCGCGAAGCAGAACCGCCGCCACCGTATTGAAGATTAGTAACACCGAGGTCGCCGAAAGCGGTGGCTCTCATGCCGGTGATTTCGGCGACATGGGTCTTCACCCAGAGATCGGCCATTACCTCGGGAATCCACTGGTTTTCATCGGCATCCTGTTTTTCCTCAATGGCGTACTTCACCATCGTGTTAATAACATTCTTGGTTTCTGTTGCCATCCCTCCTCCCGCAGAACTGCCATAAAGGGCACTCATGACGACCTTCCAGCCGCCGTTTTCCCCCCCGACCAGGTTCTCTCTGGGTACCTTTACATCTTCGTAAAAGACCTCGTTTGTCCGCAATCCTCCCGAGGTTATCAACGGGCGTATCGTAATTCCGGGGCTCTTTAAATCAACTATGAACATGCTAAGCCCCCGGTGCTTTTTTTCGGCGGTAGGGTCCGTCCTGGTCAGCAGCCAGTGATATTCGCAGACGTGTGCTTCGCTGTTGTATATCTTTTGCCCGTTCAGGATAAAGTGGTCCCCGTCTTCTACAGCGCGGAGCTGAACCGAGGCTACATCCGAGCCGGCATTTGGCTCGGTATAACCGAGGGCAATATCTATCTCCCCGCTGGCAACACCCGGCAGGAATCTCTTCTTCTGTTCCTCGGTTCCGCTGATGAGGATGGCATTGCCGAGTTCAACGCCGTCGAGGGGAAAGGGGGCATGATGAGAGGTTATTTCATCTACCTTGATAGTCTCGGCCATGGCGCCCATGCCGCGGCCACCATACTCTTCCGGCCATCGGGGAGCTAACAGCCTTGCGGCACCCATTTTGCGGAGCAGTTCCTTGGAGTAGGGTCCTGCCCCCTGCAAAGATAACGTCTCGGCAACAACATGCTCATTACATTCCTTGTCCAGAAACTCGCGTATTTCCTTCTGAAACGCTTTTTCCTCCGGGGTAAGCTCAAAATCCATTCTTCATCCTCCTAAGTTCATAAGCATGATGGTGGGCTTTGGGTCTATCTCTTGTAGACTATAGCGGAGGAATTTCCCAGTTTGCCTGAATTCACCGAGAAGCCAACCTTGGCGCCCTCAACCTGTCTCCCCCCGGCATCGCCTCTTAACTGCGTTACTATTTCATAGGTCTGCGAGAGGGCCTGAGCCGGAATGCACTCGCCCAGCGAGGTACAGCCTCCGTCAGTGCAAACCGGAATCCTGCCTCCAAGTGATGTAGCGCCTTCCCTGAGCAATTTTTCAGCCTCGCCTTCCTTACAGAGCCCAATATCTTCATACCATTGCAGTTCCATAGCGCCGGTAAGGTCATAGACACTTACCACATCCAGGTCCTCGGGCCCCACCCCGGCCTGCTCGTAGGCCTGGTAGGTTGATTTTATGCCGGCATCATTCTCGTTGGGGGGCGGGACTTCACTGAAGTCGCTGCCGAAACCGCCGAAGCCGGGAACAGGATATTGAGGACACGAAGCCCCGATACCGGCTATAATAATCGGCTTGTCGGTATATTTTTTGGCCACATCCGTGCTGCACACTATTGCGGCGGCAGCGCCGTCACTGGTGGCACATACCTGATATAGATGCAGGGGGTAAGCGACCATAGGGGAATTCATTATCTCTTCTACGGTGTATATTTTTTTATACCGCGCATTGGGATTGAGCGAGCCGAATTTGCTGGCCTTGACTTTTTGCAGGGCAAGGTCTTCCTCAGTTAAGCCGTACATATTCACCCGTTTCTGTGCCGCCATGGCAAACCCAGTGAAATTGGCCGAGCCGAGGATTCTAAACCTCTGGCTGTCAAGGTCAGTTTCATCAAATTCGTCGTACTTGGTGGTGCCGAAAGCGCCCTTGGGGGATATGCTGCCCCCGGCGATGAGAGCCGTATCGATGAGGCCGGAGCTTATATAAAGGTGGGCGGTCCTGAGGGCGTAGCCGCCGGTGGCGCAGGCGTTATAGTTATTGGTTACCGGTATTCCGGTCAAGCCAAGGTCCTGCGCCAGGACAGACCCCGCCAGCATCCCCTGGATTCCAGCCCAGGGGTCCTGCCCGGCAAACAATCCCTGTATGTCTTTCCATTCCATGTTGGCATCTTTAAGCGCCATCTGGGCTACTTCCAGGTTAAGTTCGTGGACACTCATTTCGGGGAATTTTCCCCAGGGATGTATCCCGATACCTATGATAGCAACATCTCTCATTTTTTTCTCCCTTTATTGTTTAACAGCTTCGATCCGTATTACTGCTAAATTAATTATCAACCTCAACGGCTGCTTTCTTTAAATTATGATTTAGCAGGCCGGAACATCCAGCTTAGAACTTCGTTGCCCTGGTCGTCTTCATAAAGCACCTCTCTCACTATCTCCATCTCCATGCCCACCTTCAGCGCATCCAACTCGACGTCCCTGGGCACCTGCCCTCCTACTTTTATGCCCTCGGGCAGCGCAATGCTGACAACGCCGAAAGGTACGAACGGGTCTGGCGCATGATATGGGGGAGGCGGCGCGTAGTGATTAACAGTATAGGCAAACAGTGTACCTTTCTTGCTCAGCAACACTTCTTCAAGAGGTTTTGTTTTTTTACAATAGGGGTTGCGGCAGGTTTTTACTCTCGGGAAGAAGTAATGCCCACAAGACTGGCACCTGCTGCCTATCAGCTGAGGTTCCTTCGGCGGCATAGTAAACCACCCCTCAAGGCACGGAATCTGCTTTTTAGTGTTCATGAAAAATGCTCCTTCTAATTCCGGCAGTGTCTTTGCATGGTGATGCAGGTAATGAACGAGTATACCACAGGTCAAGTTTTTTATTCTATCAAAAAATCTACTAAGATGTCAAGGTATATTATTCCTACTGCAACTAATTTTTATTCGACGCTTTATTTAATTAATTGAAGTTGATTTCTTCCAACGTTGCTATTAATTCACTTGGTCTGTGCATCGGCAATAAGCTTGAGTGTGTGCTCTCTAATTTGCTTCATAATCACGTCAAGTGCCTTTATCTGTTTCTGGTCCAGGGGGTTTAGCAATACATGACCCATGCGCTGCTGCCCGGCAGCCTGCGACTCTTTAACAAAGGCCAATCCCTCTTCTGTTATATGAACTTTTCTGACCCTGCGGTCTTTGCCTATGGCGCCTCTCTTCACGAAGCCCAGTTTCTC
The DNA here is from genome assembly GCA_964558675.1 of uncultured Dehalococcoidaceae bacterium. Lineage (GTDB taxonomy): Bacteria > Chloroflexota > Dehalococcoidia > Dehalococcoidales > RBG-16-60-22 > CAZLEY01. The sequence continues at coordinate 15,260 of CAZLEY010000040.1, forward strand.
AAGTCTATCAACCACCCTGGTCACAGCATGCTTGGAGCGGAATATTCTCTCGCTTAAATTCGTTGGCGTCATTGTGCCGCCATGCAATACCAGATTATGCAGGACGCTAAAGCCGGTTCTGCCGACGGGATACCTGGCTATTTCGATATCCAGATACCTGTTGACGACGTCAGAAGTGTAAATGAATGACAGGAAAGTTAAAACTCTCAATTGAGCTGCCTGCTCTCTTATCTCATCAGCCATCGATTGAAGCTCATAGTCGGAGACCTTGCTCATCGAATATCTCCTTAGTAATATAATGTATCTTTACTGCTGTATTATATTACATTATCATAAAACCAATAAGCAAAGTAAATCGGTGCCAGGGAAACAGGCATTGTTCTGTACTAACGCAAGAATGCCAGCGTAAAATACTGGATTTTGACAAGGGTAATCCAACTAGCTAAAATGGTCATTACTGGTTGGCGCTAGAGATATCGATACAGTATCTGACCGATGAAAAATCACGGCGAAGAGGTAGTTAAGTCCACATGCAGAATGTGCCACGGCGTCTGTGGCGTCCTGGTTCATATTAAAGACGGCAGAGTAGTCAAAATCACGGGAGACCCGGACTGCCCTACTTCACTTGGCTATATTTGCCCCAAGGGCAGGGCTTCAGTGGAGATGCTGTATCATCCTGACCGCCTTAAGTTTCCTCTAAAGAGGGCGGGGGCGCGGGGAGAGAACAAGTGGCAGAGAATCAGCTGGGATGAGGCGCTGGACACTGTTGCCGGCAGACTCCTTGAATATAAGGAGAAATTTGGTGCTGAATCGGTAGCTACAATCATAGGCACGGGGCGGCCTCTTCTTCCTCTATATATGAGGTTTTCCAACTGCTTCGGCACTCCCAATCACCTCAGCATAATCAACAACTGCTATTTCCCGAGGATAGTAGCGGCGCGCATGACGAGCGGCAGGTTCCACGTGTGCGATTATTACGGGTTCGGGGGAGTGACGCCTAAATGCGTATTGAACTGGGGCTGCAACATCGCGGGTTCGGGTGCCGCTGACGGTATGTGCGGCTACCAGGTTACCCGAACGGTTAAAAACGGAGCCAAACTGATAGTCGTTGACCCGAGGAGAACCGGACTGGCGGCTCAGGCCGACCACTGGCTCCAGCTTCGACCGGGCACCGACGATGCGCTGGCTCTGGGTATGCTGCATGTCATAATTAAAGAGAAGCTATACGATGCAGATTTCGTGAGCAGGTGGACCACCGGTTTTGATGAATTTGCGAAAAGGGTGGGGGAATATACTCCGGAAAAGGTTGCGGAAATCACCTGGGTTCCGGCGGCGGCTATCAGGGCGGCCGCCCGGACGTACGCAACGACCAAGCCGGCCTGCATACAGTGGGGCAACGCCATTGACCAGAATATAAATACTCTGCAGACGGCTCGCGCCGTCCACTGCCTTTCGGCCATTACGGGCAACCTGGATGTTCCCGGCGGCGATATTTTCCTGGTGACGCCAGCCAATATTAAGACACACAGTGTCCACGGCAATCAGAGCCTGCCGTTAAATGAAAGGATTACGCCGGATATAAAGGCAAAGATGATTGGCGGCGGCAAGTACAAAGTCCTGGATAACGCCGTCATTCACCCGCGCCATTTGCTCGACGCTGTTATGTCCGGGCAGCCGTACCCCATCAAAGCCCTTTTCGTGATGGGCAGCAATACGCTGCTCAATCAGACCGACCCCGTGAGGACGGCCCAGGCATTCAGGAAGGTTGATTTTACGGTGGTGACCGACCTGTTCATGACTCCTACCGCTCAGATGGCGGATATACTGCTCCCGGCATCAAGCTGGCTGGAGAACGACGAAGTTGCCGACGTGCACATGGGCTGGTGTGTACTCATCAGGCAGAAGGTGGCCGAGATAGGGGAGTGCCGCGATGATAAGCAAATCCTCTTTGATTTAGCCCGTAGATTGGGCATGAGTGCCGACTTCCCCTGGAGAGATGTCCGGGAATTCTGCGACTGGACACTGAAAGACGCCGGCCTGACTTTTGAGGATTTTAAGGCTCTGGGGATACTGACAGGCAAGATGCGGTACAGAAAATACGAGCAGGAAGGTTTTGATACACCTTCGGGCAAGGTCGAACTGCGATGCTCGGCTCTCGAATCCATGGGTTATGACCCGCTGCCTTATTACGTTGAGCCGCCGGAGAGTCCATATTCAACGCCCGATTTGTTTAAGGACTATCCCCTGATAATCACCACTGGCAGTAGAATTCAGGAGTACTTCTGTTCCGAGGGCAGGCAGATACCATCATTGCGCAAAATTACGCCCGACCCTATAATGGAAATTCACCCTGATACCACGGTCAGCCTGGGTATAGAGGACGGAGACTGGGTCTGGATTGAAAGTCCCAGAGGCAGGATTAAACAGAGAGCGAAACTTACCGACGGCATTCACCCGGGGGTCGTCCACGCCCAGCATGGCTGGTGGTTTCCCGAGAAAGAGCCCCCTGAATACGGTTTCACGGAATCAAATGTAAATGTTCTGGCTGCGGATATGCCCTGCGACCCTCACACCGGTTCTGAATCGCTCAGGGCATTCCTATGCAAGGTGTATAAAGTCTAGTTTAATACACTATATAATGTATATTCCGTAGTCAGTAAAAAATTGTGAAAAATAAGGCGATAAACTGACCAATTTGACTGGAACCAGTGCCAGAGTGTATTATTTCTGAGGATTTGACTTACCCTATAAACTGCCAGAAAAGGAGACAGAAAGGGAGGTAACATGGCACAAAAAGGGAAGCTTAACAAAGGAGTGAAAACATTAATCAAGGGTACCGGTTTGAGTAGCTTCGGTGATAACTCAAATATGGCGGCGGTTGATGTTAAGGACGGTAAATTAATCAGGATTAGACCCTTCCATTTTGATTGGAAGTACAAGCCTGAGGAATGGAAACCGTGGAAGCTGGAGGCGCATGGCAAGGTTTTTGAACCGCCTATGAAGTCCATGTTACCTCCACACGGGATGGCCTACAAAAAGCGTATATTTTCTCCCAACAGGATTCTGTATCCGTTAAAGAGGGTCGACTGGGACCCCAATGGAGAGAGAAACCCGCAGAACCGGGGCACGAGCAAGTACGTCAGAATTTCATGGGACGAGGCTACGGATATAATAGCCAGCGAGATAAAGAGGGTGCAAAAGGAGTACGGCCTGGAAGCCGTACTCCTGCAGGCGGACGGACACGGCGAGACCAAGGTGGTACACTCTACCCATGGCTGTAATACCAGGCTTTTTCACCTTATGGGGAGTTATACGCAGCAGATCAGAAATCCGGATAGCTGGGAGGGATGGTACTGGGGAGCCAAACATGTCTGGGGCATAGAACCCGTCGGTATGTATACGTCTTATCTCACCAATATTTACCCGGATATGGCCGAGCACACCCAGATGATCATATTACAGGGATGTGACCAGGAAACTACCCCATGGGGTTTCTGGTCGGGACAGATGCCGA
>CAZLEY010000041.1:0-18610 GCA_964558675.1 uncultured Dehalococcoidaceae bacterium
TGAGAGAAATATCGAAAACTCTGGGCGTACCGCTTATTGAGGTCTACCGGGTGGCTTCCTTCTATAAGGCTTTCAAACTCAAGCCATCCGGGAAATACGTGATAACAATATGCAATGGGACTGCGTGTCATGTGCGTGGTTCCCAAATCCTTCTGGATCAGGCCATAAGCCAACTAGGTATCCAGCCCGGCGAGGTAACCGACGACGGTTTGTTTTCTATCGAAAACGTGAATTGCCTGGGAGCGTGCGCCCTGGGGCCGATTGCCTCTGAAAATGGAACTCTCGGACATCACATGACTCCGGCGAAGCTCCAGAAAATGATAAACTCGCTTCGCCGCCAGGAAAAAGAGGAGGTCAAGCATGCACAGGCTGGCTACGAGAAAAGACCTGGAGACTACGCAGAAGCAGCTTCTCCTCGATAGAAAGAAGATAAATAAAACAATCATCATATGTGGCGGTACGGGCTGCAAGGCATCACGCAGCCAGGATGTTATCGATACTATAAATCAGGAATTAATCACGCAGGAAATGGATGCCCTGGTCCATTTACGTGTCACCGGATGTCACGGTTTCTGTGAGCAGGGCCCAATAATGGTAATAGAACCCGGCAACATCTTTTATTGTCATGTGACTCCCGAAGATGCTCATGACATCGTAACCATGACTCTGCGAGACGGTGAAATTATAGAAAGGTTGCTTTATACCGACCCGGTTTCCGGTAAAAAAATCCGTACCGAGTCGGAAATTCCTTTCTACATCGCCCAGGACCGCCAGTTGTTGTCCCGGAACAAAGAGGTCAATCCCTGCTCAATAGAGGATTACATCGCCGTCGGTGGTTATACGGCGCTGGCTAAAGCTATCAATAGCTTATCTCCTGAGGAAATCATCCACGAAATAAAGGTATCAGGTTTGAGGGGGCGGGGTGGCGGTGGTTTCCCAACCGGGCGTAAGTGGACAGAGTGTTACGAAGCATCCGGTGATGAGAAATACGTCATCTGCAATGCGGATGAAGGCGACCCCGGCGCCTACATGGACCGCTGTGTGCTGGAAGGCAACCCGTATCTGGTCCTTGAGGGTATGATGATTGGTGCTTACGCCGTTGGCGCTACAAGAGGCTATATCTATGTTCGTAATGAATACCCTCTGGCGGTGAAACATGCCCGGTTAGCCGTACAGCAGGCCAGAAAGTTCGGTCTCCTCGGTGAAGATATCCTGAGTTCATCATTTTCATTCGACGTTGACGTTGCCAGGGGCGGAGGTGCCTTTGTCTGTGGGGAATCGACCGCACTCATGGCTTCGCTGGAGGGTAAAGTCGGCGAACCGCGCCCCAAGGATGTACACACTGTTGTTGACGGTCTGTGGCACAAACCGACGACACTCAACAATGTCGAAACATGGGCTAACGTACCGTCCATAATTCTAAACGGCGCCAAATGGTTCGCTTCTAAGGGAACGAAAGGAAGCAAGGGAACAAAAATCCTTGCGCTCACAGGTCGTATTAAAAATACCGGACTTGTCGAAGTTGCCATGGGTACACCTATACGACATATCGTATTCGATATCGGTGGTGGAGCCACGGATGGCAAATCTATTAAAGCGGTCCAGACTGGAGGCCCTTCCGGCGGTTGTCTGCCCGTTGATAAATTTGACTTGCCCGTGGACTTCGACGTGCTTTACGAGGCAGGCTCAATGGTAGGCTCTGGCGGTATGGTAGTCATGGACGAAAGCTCCTGTATGGTGGACGTGGCCAAATACTTTCTTACATTCTTACAGGACGAGTCATGCGGCTTGTGCGTCCCCTGCCGTTTGGGAATCGACCGCATGCTCGAGATTATCACTGATATCACTGAAGGTCGTGGTACTCCCGAACAGATAGACCTCCTCGAAGAATTAGCTGACACGGTTACTCAAACATCGCTTTGCGGGCTGGGGAAGACCGCAGCCAATCCCGTGCTTTCCACGTTGCGCTATTTCCGCGAAGAATACGAAGAACACATTTATAATAAGAAATGCCCTGCTGGCGTATGCAAGGCTCTCATTGAGTATTCCATAGACCCGGAGAAATGCACCGGCTGTGGAGTCTGTAAGCAGGCGTGCATACATGGTGCCATCAGCGGTGAGAAAAAAGAGCCGCATGTAATTAATCCCGAGTTGTGCCAGAAATGCGGGATTTGCCGAAGTGAATGCAAGTTTGAGGCAATTCAGGTTAAATAACGAGGTGAAGCATGTTGCATTATGTAACCGTTAACATTGACGGTGCTGATATTAAGGCCCCTAAGGGGTCCAGCGTACTTGAAGTAGCTATAGAATACGGCATCTGTATCCCCCACCTGTGCCATGTACCGGGTCTTTCAGACATTGGAGCCTGCCGGCTCTGTATCGTCGAGCACGTCAGCAATGGCCGCTCGGAGGTAACTACCTCCTGCACACTGAAAGTGCAAGAAGGGATGGTAATCAGAACCAACACAGATAGAATCAAGAGGCTTCGCCATAATATTGCCGAGTTACTTGTTGCAGAGGCCCCGAATTCACGCGCTATTCAGGATATCGCCGTTCGCTGCGGTGTCAAGAAGGTTCGCTATCCATTCAGGAACAGCAACTGTGTTTTATGCGGACGCTGCGTCCGCGCCTGCGCAGAAATCTGGCATGCCAACGCCATCGGCTTTGTCGGACGGGGGAAAAACCGCCATGTGGAGCGCCCCCTTAACATGCGCGAGGAGTTCTGCAAAGGGTGTGATTACTGCATCCAGCTCTGTCCCATGACCATCACGCCGTGTGACGGCCCCATGAAACCCGGTGAGGAATATCTCTGCGGAAAGTGCGAATCACAGCTTATGATAACGGAAGAAGTGCCGGACAGCTGTGCATGGTGCCGGCTGGGTGAAGGCTTTAACTGCGGGCGTTATGCTGGGATTAAAGCGGTGAGATAATAACTCATGATTCTTGACGGAACATAAGTACTAAAGAAAATTACTATGGGAAGACTTTTAATCCGCTCCCTTGACGGTTTATTAACGGGCTCCGATAAGCTATACGTAGAAATAGGTCTGAATCCGATCGCGGCAGCCTCTGAGGCCATAAATACCACGCTACCCTTTTTAGATGGGGGCGAATATGTATGAAAGGAGGAGACTTTGGCTGCCCCACCGCCCGCATCCCCAATAGGTAGTTATCTTTTCCCACCCAACCGCCCTCGTGTCACCTACGGCGAGGGCCGGGAATAGCCCCCACCACCGTGCCCCTATACGTTAGTGAGGGAGGAGAATAAGCAAATCACAGGACAATAGGGTAGGGCAAGACTAATTTAAATTGCTTATTAAGTGTGTGGGTAATGTAGGCAAAAACAGTAGGTAGTCTTGACATTTAGGTAACGCATTGTTACAATAAAGCAATCTTTATTATGCACTGCCTTTTTTGAAGTAGCAGTTGTGTTTGTGTTAACATTAAATAGGTTGAAATTGTAATAGCACAATGAGAATTCTTTGTGCTATTTTATTTTATCAATAGGAGTTTAGGGATGAACACTAAAATGCAACTTCTACCAACTGATATATTAAGTGGAGTTCTATATTATCTACACGATGCCTATGAAATAGACGAAATACCAAGCCGAAAGAGAAAGATACATACTGCTTTTTACCAAATGAGGGAAAAGGGAGTGTCTATTCTAGATTCTTTTAAATTCGATACTCGTGGTATGTTTCCTTATTCTTCCACACTAGACCAAGCTACAAGTAACTTAGCGTCGTGTTTATTACTAGAGAGAAATAATCCAAAATTAAACATTTATTTACTAACAGAGCAACTAAATGATTATTTTGAAAATAACGTGAAGTCTAAAGCTTCAAAAGAAGATATCAAGCAAATGTCTACCATAGCTGAGCACGTTCAATCAGTGCTCAAATAGATGAACTTTGGATGAAAATAATAAATTAGTTACATCAATATCAAAATTTGTATCTACCTATCTACCGGATACAGCACGTTCTTATCGAAGTGGTAAAGTAATTCATGATTCTGTTTGGGGCACTCACTTATACAATCCGAAAGAAATAGCGTTTCTTGATACCCCATTATTCCAACGATTACGATATATTCACCAAACAGGATTTGCATATACAGTTTATCCAACAAGTGCTCATTCAAGGTTTGAGCATACTTTAGGGGTAGTATCACAAATATCCAAATTTGCAGAAGAGGTTAGGAATAAACAGCTTAAACAAGGTCGGGAGAACACTTTAAATCCAGAGGACATAGAGATAATACGTTTAGCAGCTTTATTCCATGATTTAGGGCATGGTTTGTTTTCTCATTGTAGTGAAACGCTATATGCACTAATGCCTGATATCCAACATTTTATAGAGCCAGGGGGCGAATTTGAAGGTATAGCTGGGCATGAACTATTATCTTATTTAATCGTAAATAGCGAACCGTTTAGGATATACTACAAAAAAGTAACTGGCAGTGAAGATGGCTTACAAGAAATTGCTAATTTAATTATAGGTAAAGAAGAGCCGGCATTCAAATACAAAGCAGATTTCCTTTATAGCATTCTGGACTCTGACAAAATCGACTACATACACAGAGACGCGCAGTTCAGTGGTCTCCCATTAACCATAGATTTGGAACGGTTGAAATATGCAGTCGATGTGGTAAAAATAATATTAGATGGAGTTGAGTGGAATAAACTCAGTGTTTTATACACCGGGGTTACACCACTGGAACAAATATTGGTAAGTCGGTTCATGTTGTATCCTATGCTTTATCATCATCATAAAATTCGAGCTTGCGATTGTATGTTTCATGGTATTATTGAGTATATCAATAATCATGATAGCCGGATTGTTCTAGCTCGCCAGAAAATCAGTTTTAAAGAACCTGTGGATTTCCTTTGGGGTAATGATGTTGACTTTATAGGAATAGGTATGAGCCTAGAGGAGGATGACCCACTACATAGGCTTCTCCACGACTTAGTGTTCAGGAGATTATTAAACAGAGTAGCGATTCTGAACTACAGGACGGTTGATGACCCAACTTCTTTTGAGAATTTATTAAAATTTAGGGGGACTGAAACTTTCGAACAGTGGCAAGAATTAAGAAATACGGCTCATGAAATATGTAAAAGAGCTAATAAAGAGAATATTAAAGTAATGCCTGAGCAGATTTGGATTGACTTACCTAACAATCCCAAAACCGGCAGAGATGTTGAAGAATCAAAAATACTCTATCCAAATGGTGATTCAGTTGATTTACCTGATGTATTTCCGATTGCTGAATGGGTTGGTTTATATGACACAAATAGATGGCAAGGTCATATTTTTGCCCCTTTTAATTGCCAAGAATCAATCGCCCCAATAGCAAAAGATGTATTGAGAGAAAAATATGGTTTCACCCTTAAAGATGAAGCATTCAATTGGTGTCATGTCACACCACCAAAGTAATAATCCCTTTTATTCCTACCATCAAGTTATCCTTTACAATTAAGTAAAATATAGTTCCGCACATCCCTATATACGCTTTACCCATTTACTCATCTATCAAAAAGGATAAACCGTGGATGATAGAGGGCGGCGGGTGGGAATAGATATCTCAAGGGGAGGGGGAACGGGGGAAGGTTAAATCCCTCTCAGTCTCCCTTTACGAAAGGGAGAGGCCCATGTTTGCCACTTTACGAATCTGCCCCAAAGGATTATAATATATCGGTTTATTCAAATTAATAAAATCTAGCCGGGGGTGAAGCTTGGGCGTTTTATATGTAGTCTCTGCGGAAGAAGCGGCGGGCAAGACCGCCATCTGCGCCGGTCTGGGCAACTATATGCAGGGGGAGGGGAAGAAGGTGGGCTATCTAAAGCTTCTTGATGCCGGTACATGCGTTGGCGATGTCGCCTTTATGAAGCAGGTACTCGACCTGCCGGAGGCGGCCGATTCCCTCTGTCCGCCAGCCGACGATACCTCAAAGATAAAAGAAGTCTGCGACAGAGCAGCCCAGGGCAAGGATATAGTAATCGTCGAGGGCAGGCTGGGAGAGAACGCCAGCAAGATAGCCGGGAACCTGAATGCCAAGGTAATCGCCGTGGAAGCCTATACCGGGCAGGCCTCCGGCTTCATCGAAAGCTATAAGGGATTCGGAAAGAGCCTGCTGGGCATAGTAGTGAACAAGGTGCCGGAGAGTCAGCTAAAGAGCGCCCAGGAAGCAGCCGCGGCTGAGTTCAGCAAGGCAGGCATAAATCTGCTGGGTGTTCTTCCCGAAAACAGGGTCCTGTTCGCCATCAGTGTCGGCGAGCTGGCCGACAATATCCAGGGGAAGATATTGAACAACGCCGAGAAGTCGGCAGAACTTATAGAGAATTTCATGCTGGGGGCAATGGTGGTCGACTCCGGCCTGGACTACTTCGGGCGTAAGAGCAACAAGGCTGCCGTCATCAGACAGGACCGCCCCGACATGCAGCTGGCGGCCCTGGAAACGTCAACGAGGTGCCTCGTTCTCACCGGCAGCAACGAGCCGCCCATCTACAATGTCCTCCAGAAAGCGGAGAGCCGGGGCATTCCGATAGTTTTAACCGGGACAGAAACCAGCGACATAGTGGCCGGCATCGAAGATGCCCTGAGCAAATCCAGATTCAACCAGGAGCAGAAGCTGAAAAAGCTCGCCGATATCATGAAACAGAATCTGGATCTCAAGGCCGTATTATAGCGGACAGGAAAGGACATGTAAAAAAGAATCCAGATTAAGCGTCATCCGCGACTAGCCGCGTTTCCTTGCTCCTTAACAACGGGGAAGTGAGGGAGGTTCCTGGGGTGGTAATATAGCTCTGGGACTTTTTCATTTAGTCTACTGTTGATAAAAACAGGCCAACTGTTATACAATTCTGCTTGCCGTCTTATGGCAACCCGGCACGGTTAACGAGACAGGGAAATCAAAAATCTTAAAAGGGGGGCAGGTGATTGAATGCACTAGGAAGACATTTACTTATCGATCTGCAAGACTGCAACAAGGAGGCATTAAATGACCTGGGCTTTCTCAGAGATGCGGTGGTCTCGGCGGCCGTTGAATGCGGCGCCGTGGTACTCGGCGACTCCTTCCACAGGTTCAGTCCCCAGGGAGTAAGCGGGGTGGTGGTCATCGCGGAGTCTCACCTATCCATTCATACCTGGCCGGAATACAGGTATGCCGCGGTTGACATCTTTACCTGCGGTACCGCCGTCGACCCTGAAAAAGCGGCCGAGGTATTGATAGAGAAGCTCGGGGCCGAAAACCCGTCTTTTATGGAAATACAAAGAGGGCTTTTAGTAACCGTTTAGAACACGGATAAAGGTATGAACACTGACCCTGATAAATGGCTACGCGATAGCATAAATGATAATTTCGTGCAGCTGCACCGTCTCGAAGAGGTACTGTATACCGGGCAGACGAAATACCAGTCTGTCCAGGTTGTCCGCAGCAGCAACTTCGGGAAGTGCCTGGTGCTGGACGGCAAAATTCAGTCCAGCGAGGCGGACGAGTTTATCTATCACGAAGCGCTGGCTCAGCCGGCGATGATAACTCATCCCGTCCCGGAGGTTGTATTCATCGCGGGGGGCGGTGAAGGCGCAACCCTGAGGGAGGTTTTATACCATAAAACGGTGAAAAGGGTGGTGATGGTGGATATCGACGAGGAGGTGATTGCCCTCAGCCGAAGATACCTGCCCGACCACAGCCGCGGCGCTTTTGAAGATAGACGAACCGAGCTGCATCATGTCGATGCCAGGGATTACCTGGCGAAGTCTAACGACAAGTTCGACGTAATCATTATAGATTTACCGGACCCCATAGAGGAGGGCCCGGCCTATTTACTGTATACGAAGGAATTTTACCAGACAGTGCGTGAGAGGCTTACCGATAATGGCATGATTGTGGTTCAGGCTGGCTCAGCTTCTCTAAACGAGCTGCTGAACTTTACGGCCGTAAATAACACGCTGAAAAGCGTTTTCCCGATAGTAACTCCATACGAAGCACATATGCCATGTTTCGGGGGTCCGTGGGGATTTTGCATAGCCTCATTGAAACCTGACCCTACTTTACTGTCCCCCGAAGAGGTGGACAATAGACTTGCCGCCAGGTCGCTGACCGGATTGAAGTTGTATGACGGTCTGACTCACCAAGGCATGTTCGCCTTACCTTTATATATAAGGGACGCCATGGCGAATCAGCATAGACTCATCACCGATAAAGACCCACTATATCTCTACAATGGCTAGGTTTCCTTAGAACCTGGCTCAAGTCCTTTGCCTTATGAGACACGCTTCCCCTAACCACATATAATAGCGGGCTTATCTTAGCCTGTATATGTTACCGGGGTAAATTAGGTGCTATCGGTTCTGCCTGATTTTATTGTAGCAATCGCTGCAATATACGGGTCTGCCTTCGCGCGGCTCAAAAGGTACTTCTGTCTCCTTGCCACACTCGGCGCAGACAGCCGGGAACATCTGACGTGGCCTGTAACCGTAGCCACCACCAGAACCGTAGCGCTCTGACTTCCTTGCCTGACGGCAAGCCGGGCACCGCTTGGGCTCATTGGTATAGCCTTTGGACTGGAAGAACTCTTGTTCCTCAGCACTGAAGGTGAAGGTAGCTCCACAATCGGAACACTGGAGTGATTTATCCTCGAAACTCAACGGATGACCTCCTTTCCTCAATAGTTGGTTAGAGCTAAGGTCATCCGTAACCGGGTCGGGATAATGTAATTTAATTGCATTTATGATAACCTAGACTGAAAACCACCAGCTATATTATATAATGAGATAACCCATATTGCAATAGTCAATTAATACTATTTGAGTAATATAACACAGCAAATGCTGTTTAATCTACCTCACCCCCTTGATTTTATGACCTCTCTATAGAAATCCCCCTTAATCCCCCTTTTTCAAAGGGGGAAACTTGGTGGGGGGGGAATATTAAAGGGATAAGCCGCAGATGATATGAGGGCGGCGGGTGGGAAAAGACAAAATAGAAAAGCTATTGACTTTTTAGCCGTTTTCCTCTAGACTATGCAACTACATAAACGCGTAGTATCAGGGTAAAGGAGGACACCAAAATGAGTTGGGAACCTCAGTTTACAAGGCTGCGTATCTACAATATCCTGATGGGCTTTCTACACCTTGCCCAGGCCGTTTTCATTATCATCCTGAGCAATGACTTCACACTGCCGGTTACCACATCACTGGTCACATATAATGAGGAAATCGGGAAACTATGGCCGGTGATAGATACGCTGACGAATCTACCCCTGGGTATCATGGTAGCTATATTCCTGCTCCTGTCGGCCGTCGCCCACTTCGTTATATCGTCTCCCGGCACGTTCGGCTGGTACGTAAACAACCTGAAGAGAGGCATCAACTACGCCCGCTGGTACGAATACTCCCTGAGCGCTTCCCTGATGATTGTGCTGATTGGCATGCTGTGCGGGGTCTACGACCTTGCCGCACTCATCATGGCCTTTGTGCTCACCGGCGTGATGAACCTGTGTGGCCTGATGATGGAGGTGCACAATCAGGTCACTGAGAAAACGAACTGGACTTCTTACGTTATCGGCTGCATAGCTGGCATTGCGCCCTGGATTGCCATCGCCATCTATTTCTTCGGCTCGCTAGCCCAGGCTGGCGAAGGAGTGCCCACTTTCGTGTACGTCATTCTGCCGACGCTCTTCGTATTCTTCTTCAGCTTCGCGCTCAACATGGTATTGCAGTATAAGAAGGTCGGGGCGTGGCGCGACTATCTGTTCGGCGAGAGGATGTACGTGCTGCTGAGCCTCATCGCGAAATCAGCGCTGGCCTGGCAGGTCTTCGCCGGGACACTTCGGCCGGTCTAGCCTTTAAGAACGAATAGAAAATAATGATATCAATACGACGGGAAACACCGGAAGACTTTGACGCTATACGTGATGTCAACGAACAGGCCTTCGGGGGGAAACAGGAGGCCGACATTGTTGATGCATTACGAAAGCGTAACGCGGTAACGCTCTCGCTGGTCGCCGATATCGACGGCAGCGTTGTCGGTCATATATTGTTCAGCCCGGTGACCATTGAATCGGAACCATCGAGCTTTGCCGCGTTAGCCCTGGGTCCCATGTCCGTCCTGCCGAAATTCCAGAGGAAGGGAATCGGCTCACGGTTAGTCCACAGCGGCCTGGAAGAATGCCGAACTCTGGGTCACGAAATAATAGTGCTACTGGGACACGCTAATTACTATCCACGCTTCGGCTTCGTACCCGCCAGAGCGAGAGGTATCGAGTGTGAATTTGAAGTCCCGGACGAGGCCTGGATGGTCCTAGAGCTCCGGGAGGGGACGCTGGGGGGACGGAAGAGTGTTGTGAAGTTTCAACCCGAGTTCCTAGAGGAATAATTAAATGGCCTGTTAATCGGGCCAGTTTACCGCAAGCCTGCATTTGAACTCCCTCTACTTTGACATAAGGCAGGCAAGTATCTATACTGATTACGTTGTCCGGGTGAGAGAAGAGCAGTCAAATCAATCCGATTTAGGCATAATAATCATGAGCGTACCGGCGATGCTTACCGTTGATAATACCGTCCTGGCGGTTATTGATTTTCAGGATAGACTGGCCCGTGTTATGCCGGACAAGGAAAGGCTCACCAAGAACCTGCTGAAGCTGATAAAAGGAGTGCGTGTGCTCGACATACCGGTAATCATGACCGAGCAGTACCCGGCGGGACTGGGGCCAACACTGCCGGAGATAACCGAGCTCCTGCCCGATGTTCAGCCCATAGACAAGTTCTGCTTCAGCTGCTGGGATGATGAGCGCTTCCGGCAGGAACTGGAGTCGCTGAAGCGCCAGCAGGTGCTCATCGCCGGCATCGAAGCCCATGTCTGCGTTTACCAGACGGCCATGGACTTGCTCGGCAAGGGCTACGGGGTCCAGGTGGTTGTTGATTGCATCTCTTCAAGGGACCCGCAGAATAAGGAGGTCTGCCTGACGCGGATGACTAACGCCGGTATCAGCCCGACCACCACGGAGATGGCACTGTTCGAACTGCTGAAGGTAGCTAAAGGGGACAAGTTCAAGCAGATAAGCAGCATCGTGAAACAGCTTATATGAAATCAGCCAGATTCAGTCCCATTCAATTCAGACGCGAAATAACGCCGTCAAGGCTATTGCAGCGCGACAGCTCAGGCGAGCTAGGCGAGGTCGCTATCCCCGTGGAATTCCGCTTCGACCCGCTGACGGGGGAATCCTGCCGGCTGGTCCAGTTTAACATGGAGAGGATTATCCGACCGAACCTGACGGAGCTCGAACAGCGTTCACGGGAACTAACGTGCCCTTTCTGCCCTCCCCTTGTCGAGAAAATCATCCCCGGATTCCCGGCGGAACTTATACCGGAAGGCAATATCCGCATCGGCAGGGCTTTCGCCTTTCCGAACATCAACCCGTATGATATCTACAGCACCGTGGTGGTGATTTCCGACGAGCACTTTATTTCCCTGGATGAATTCACCCCGGATACCGTATTCAACGCCCTGCTGGCGGCACATTCGTATATCAAGAGAGTCCAGGAGTACGACCCAAAGGTGAAATACAGCTTCATGGCATGGAACTACATGCCTGCGTCAGGGGGCAGCCTTGTCCATCCCCACATTCAATGCAACGCCGGCTATTTCCCCACCTACTACCAAAAACAGGTCCTGGAAGCGTCCCGGAGGTATTACGAGAAGACAGGGACAAATTACTGGAGCGACCTGATAGAGCAGGAGAGGCAGACAGGGGAAAGATATGCCGGCACTATCGGGAATAGCTGCTGGCTTACCAGCTTTATGCCCAAAGGGCGCCTTTCGGACGTGCTGGCGATATTTCCGGGAAAGACTTCCATTACAGAATTGTCCGAAGACGACCTGCATGACCTCACCGCCGGACTGCTCAAGGTATTCGGTTACCTGGACGAACTAAACCTGCTCAGTTTCAATCTGGCTACCTACTCGGGGTTTGATAAAGACAATTTCTGGGCGCATGTCCGTATTACGCCACGCGGGCTCCTCCTTTATTCACCCATTGAGACCAGTGACCAGTTCTACTACCAGATACTGCAGGACGAGAATATCTGCATCCTGCCACCAGAGGTCGCCGGCGAGAGACTGAAGAGGCACTTTACAGGATAACATCAAGAACTCCTGTAAGTAATATTCCATACGCATCCATGCCATCGCGGCGGCACATAACCAACTCACTCCAAATTGATTATTTGCCAGCGGCATCACTATAATCCTCCAGCGTTTTCACAGCATTCAGGGACATCGGGAGCATGTCAGGGTTTACCCTTACATCAAATGAGGTATAGCCTTCATTTACTATAGTACTACGCTTGATATGATTAATTAACCCGCGTAGCGGGAACAAAATGAGCTGAAAGAAAAAGGCCCTGACAGGGTCAGGCCTCGTTGCGTTTATGACGGCTGCTAATATCAAAAAGCAGGCTTAAAATGAAAAAAATTATAGGACTAACCCTGGCTGCTTTATTAATTACAACAATAGCAGGTGGTGGAACGTGGGCTCTTTTTAGTGATAGCGAGACGAGCCAGAATAACACCCTGATTATCGGGACTCTGAACCTTCAGGTTGGAGCGACAGACCCATGTACAGAGTCGATAGATATCGGCACCCAATTGAAACCTGGTGATAGCGGTAATGCTGCCGATTGGACAGTCAGCAATCTCGGCAATATCAGTGGCACATTCAAAGTAGAAATCGGCACAATCACGAATTATGAAAATACCCGTATCGAGCCGGAGGAAGCGGCCGGGGATACGACAACCGGCAGCACCGAGGGCGAACTCGGCGACTTCGTCGACATAGCTGTCTGGCTGGATATGAACAGGTCGGGCGGCTGGGACAGCGGCGACATATATCTGAAGTCAGACGGCACTGTCGTTAACTGGGTATCCGGCAGTTCCGTGCCACCGGAAGCGTACGACGACATCAACAGCTATGACAGCGTTGACTGGGAGTCTGCTGATGGAATGCCCACCATGGCTGGCGCGGACAACCTTGATTTTATGGTTGAGTACAGCTTCCCAACCGACGCCAACGATGACCAGGCTCAGAGCGATAGCTGCGTATTTGATATCACCTTCACTCTGGAACAGGCTTAGAATATGACCATTGTCCAGCACTGAAGGCGTTGGATATGAAAATAATAGTAAATAAGCGAATAATACCAGCATTACTGATAGTAGCACTGGTAATAGCACTTATTGCCGGTAATGGCCTGGCTACAACTACAGCCTATTGCATTGATTTAGAAACAGCCGCCGGCAACAGCTGCCTGGCCTGGAGCGCCGACCTGTGGACACAAACCACCCGGACACACTTTGAAGACGGAGTGACAGAGCAGGTGGACACCTCTTCAAGTCCGGATAACGTTATACTGGATGAACAGAGTACGCAGGGTGTTGTGGCCTCCGATGACTTCGAGAGCGGCGACTGGTCCGGCGGCACGGGCTGGCTCTGGGAATGGTGGACCGAAAACAACCCCAGCGTTACGACAAGCGGAACACCTCACGGCGGCAGCTATCATGTGCAAATGCCGTCAAACGGCAATTATTACTACATCGCCAGACCTACAAACATGACGGGAATGACCGGCGCCCGTCTCCAGTTCTGGGCCAAGGCGGATACCTTCGGGGGTTCCGATTACGTCCAGTGCAGTGTCTATGATGGCACCAACTGGAACACCGTGCAGACATGGGTGGACGGGGATGATGACAACACGTACCATTATTACGATATAGACGTTTCCGGAATGGACATGTCCAGCGAGTTTTACGCCACGTTTTATGCCGAATTATCCGGAACCGGCGCCTGCTTCAATATTGATGACCTGCAAATAGCAGCGGTCTGGGTTCAGACCCAAATAGCCTCCGACGACTTCGAAAGCGGCGGCTGGGACGGGGGGACGGGCTGGCTCTGGCCATGGTACGACCAGGGAGCCGCCATTATTACGGATACTGGAACACCTCATGGCGGCAACTATCACCTCAGATTAAGCCGCTCGACCGGCTATGTCGACCGGGCGCTGGACCTCTCCGGGCACTTCAACGTCCATCTACAGTTCTGGGCTAAGGCCGATTCTTTTGAGTCGGGCGATTACGCCGAGTGTAATATATACGACGGTATCGCCTGGGATACTGTAGAGACATGGGTGGAAGGGGAAGCTGATAATATATATCGTTTTTATGACATAGACCTCTCCGGATATAACATGTACAACCAGTTTTACATAGTTTTTGACGCGGAGATGGGAAATAGAGACTACCTATATATAGACGACCTGCAGTTGAGAGAGCCGGGGTTTTACTACACCTCGGGCACAATCGCCTCTCAGGTACTGGATACAGGTATTTCCGGAGCAGTCTGGAACTGCCTGTTCTGGGACGAAACTCTGCAGAGCAATACGGATATATCTTTCGAGGTGAGGGCCAGCGATAGCCCATTCGGGGCCGGCGATGCTATGCCTTTCTGGGGGGTCGTTGGGGGCACTTCTCCAATCACTGTGGGGCTTCCATCAGGGCGGTACAAGCAGTGGCGGGCGACCCTAACCTCGGATACCGATAGTACTCCGACCCTGCACGAAGTGAGGGTCTACTACTATTAGCTTACTTTATCGCTGGTCCCTTTCGTGCGCGCCCGCCGCCGTCTTTGAATGAATGCCAATATAGCCATGGCAACGCTTCCAGACGCGGCAACACCAAGGCTGGCCTGCCTGAGCGGCGCCAGGCTATCAGACGTGGTGATTCCTGTATCCAGTACATCGGCACCTATATATTCCACTTCAGGGGCGGGATGAATATCTTCAGGGACAGGGATATCCGGCTCTACAGGAACCTCAATGTCCGCTTCCTCAATGATAACTACGGCTACCAGGTTCAGGTAGTCTATCCAGGCGGTTAGCCTGCCACCGGAGGGGTCTCCAAAAGAATCCAACGTGCCCCAGCCGGAATCCGGATTATAGCTGACAATATATACTTCGACATTCTCCGGTATTTTGTCCGTGTCATAGTAAATAGTGAGCATAACCGGCTGTTTTAATCTGGTGCCTTCACTGATACTATATTCAGTATGGACAATTATCCGGTATACCGGTGTAATCAATATAAACGGCTCGGGTACGGGAGGGATTTCCTCAGGGATATCTATAACAATATACTGCAGTTCGCCATCGGACTCGGTCATCACCCGCGTATTCTCGCGTATACTGATAATACACCTGCCGTCGTCAGATGAATATTTTCTGGCGAGAATGGTAGGGGTAGTCTCGTTATCGGTAGAGACGGACGTTACATCCGAAGGTGGTGAATCAGGTTCTTCTTCCGGGGGAGAAAGGCCTCCCCCACCACCACCGGAACCACCGGATTTTTGAGGACCAAGCATATAGTATATGCTGAAGGATACCGTATCCCCCTGGGCCTCGTTACCGGCGGTGGGCAGGAATTCCCACCGCCATTGCAGTTCCAGTGTTTCATTAGCCCCCACGGGTGGGGTTACGATGTAAAGAGCCTCATTGCTGCTGGCGGGAAATGAATCAAGCATGATTGGACGGGCAATATTAATCAGCCGCCCTGTACCTGAGAGCTTTCTAAGGGTCATACCCTCGTTGATTATGTCCAGGGATATGTAATGGCTCAGTTCCCCGGGGTTGCCGGTATCACCCGTCTCAGGTTCCGGGTTCACCCCCTCATCATCCACCAGGTCATCTATCCAGATGTAGACATAGCCGGTTATATTACCAGTATTATACAGGTTGATGGGCTGCAAGCCGGTGTCCCCGGGTGCAATATTACTTATATCCCAGCGGATAACCGCGGGGTCATCCAGTTCCAGGTCTAATACCGGGTCGCCGTATGCCTGCCCCGTCGGCAACAGTAGAAGGAACGGGCAAACCAGCAACGGCAGTATTAAGGTGGTAATGGCTGAGCGCCAGTATCTCGAATGCATAACGGTGCCTGGCTCACCCCCTCCTCGGCATGAGCTGCCTTCAGGTCAAAAACACCTGAAGACAGCCTATCTTGAGTTGATGCCTCAATTAGCAGTATAGTAAGCCAACGAAAACTATATTAAAGTCATGTTAATATCGCATAATACCAGTACTACGATATTCTGCGATATCTCCCATTTACAGCTTAGCCTTAATCAGGCTAAGTCTGTTCTAGAACGAAGTCAACATCGAAGCTGACGCTATCGCCCTGGATAGCATTGCCGACACTAGTGTCCACGCGCCACTCGACTCTGAAGCCGTAGGAGACTGTCGTAGCCATGTTTGCCACTGCATCCCAGGTCTCGGTGTCATAGTTATCAATTACATCGTAGTCAAGGGCAACGGATGGGTCGTACGTGGTCCCGTCCGACTTGAGGCCAACGTCTCCGGCACTCTCATCACCGCTCATGTCAATATCAATGTACATGGCTATTTCAGCGTTGGCTCCCAGATCACCGGTGCCGTCATCGAACTCGCCGCCACCAGCGTAAGGGGTATTAGTGATGGCTGATGTAGCAACATCGAATTCTCCAAGCAGGCTGCCGACATTGGTCAGCGTGCTGTTAGCAGAGTCTGAGTCGCCGGGGGCAACATTGCTTACGTTAAAGGTGGTAACGGCCGCATCTCCCCCGTTGATTCTCAGGTCCAGTGTGGCCGCGGATAGCGTGTTTCCCGTGCTGGACTCCGTGTCACTGAAATAGGCATAGGTACCTCCGCCAACCAAGCCTATAATCAGCAACGCCGCAATAGTCAACCCCATTATCTTCTTCATACCACTGTCCTCCTTTTATCTGTATTTCAGGTAGTTCGCGTTTTTTTCAGGTCCCGATACTATTTTTGTTTTTCGGGATAATATGAGAAGCACTGCCTGGCCTCCTTGACTATCTCCCTGACGATTAAGCCAACAAGGCACATGGCAGGCAGTATCACACACACAAACCAGCCCGTCTTGGTCTTGATATAAGAGGATATCATGCCTACATACGGAATATGGAACATATAACATCCCTCTACACCAAAAAAGCGGGATACTGTCCATGGGTCAGTTTCCTCCAGGGCATCCCCCCTGGTATACACAGTATCCCCTTCAATGGCCTCAACGCGGTGGGTTACCATTTCATTATCACGCTGGAAGGTGATTATACTACCCGGTACGATATCTCCCACTAACGGTCGGCCGGGACGGCCAGTAAACACCATATCGCCACTTTTGACGGTTGGCTGCATACTGTTACTCTTAACTATGTAAGCGCTGTAATCATCGAGAAAATAGATGCAGGCCATTATGCCGACGACAGCGACAAGGATAGATATTATTATCACCTTAAAAAAACGGCCAATAATTCTAAACATGTGCCCCTACCAGTATCAAATTACTAACATTTGATTCATTTGTGATACTTGGTTTATATGAAATACTTTAGTCTGCTACGTTACTTTTGTAATCGGTGATATCCCTGATTTCGTATGGTGGAATTTACTTATTAGCCTCACGAAAGTAATACGCGCGGCCAGGCCTGAATAAAAAAGATGAGGGGGGCTATTGTACAGAAATTGCAAGGTCGGGAAATCAGCTGCAGCAACGTATTATCAGGAAGCTGTATTGATGAATAACGAAGAACACCGGAACAATGAGGCTTTTTTAACGACGGCTTGCTGCATCAGGACCAGATGGATTCCTGATATACAGAACGCCAGCAATGATAGTACAATCCGATAACAAAGACGTTTTGCTTTAGAAAGGACGGCGAAAGAAATCACATCATACTGGGCAAGAAAGTGCTGAGCGAAGGAATGGCGACAAGCAGAGCAACATGGCAAAAATCAGCTATAACGAATGGTATTATGCCGCGGTAGAGAACGCCCAGAGGTTCATCAATAACTCCCGTTAGAATAAACAGGTTGATGCCAAAAGGCGGTGTGATCATGCCTATTTCTATAATCCTCACCATAATCACACTGTACCATATCGGGTCGAACCCCAGTGATTCTATCAAAGGGTACATGATAGGGATGGTAAGTACCAGCACGGCAATAACATCAAAAAACATGCCGCATATAATATAGAATATGATGATGGCAACCAGGATAACCATGGGTGGTACCGGCAATCCTGAGATAAACTCACTGATGGTAGTTGGAATCTGGGTAATGGCCAGGAATGCATTGAACATATAGGCGCCAACCAGCATGATGACAATCATGGCGACCAACCTCGCGCACTCCATCAGGGAGTCCCAGATGCCATGAAGACCGAGCTGTCTCTTGGCCAGACCGATAACCAGCGCCCCGAAGGCTCCGATGCCGCCAGCCTCTGTTGGTGTAAAGATACCGCCATAGATACCTCCCATTATCAGGAGAAAGAGAAGCACCACCGGCCAGGTCAGCTTCACGGAAAACACCTTAGCTTTCCAGGTCGTTTTAACCGCTGCCGGAGCCATTGACGGCCTAAACCGGCACAAAAGGAAAATGGTAATGATGTAAAATAAAGCCTCGAGAATACCGGGTATTATCCCGGCGATAAAAAGCTTGCCGATAGACAGCTCCGTGAGGATACCGATAAGGACAAACCCCATGCTCGGCGGTA
>CAZLEY010000042.1:0-18044 GCA_964558675.1 uncultured Dehalococcoidaceae bacterium
ATAAGTTTGCGCCCTACACGCCGCTTTTTAATGTCACCGGTCAGCCGGCCATGTCCGTGCCGCTCTACTGGAACGATGAAGGACTCCCCATCGGTATGCAGTTTGCTGGTAGATACGGCGATGAAGCCACTCTGTTTCGCCTGGCCGCGCAGCTGGAGGAAGCGAGACCCTGGGCTGACCGCGTTCCGCCTGTCTGTACTACCTAACCGAGAGCTTTAACAAGGTTGGCCATCTCTATGGCGCTCACGGCCGCATCGAAGCCCTTGTTGCCGGCTTTCGTTCCGGAGCGCTCGATGGCCTGCTCCAGGGTATCGGTGGTGATGACTCCGTAAATGACAGGCACGCCGGTATCCATATTAACCTTGGCGATTCCCTTGGTGACCTCGGCCGCAATGTAGTCGAAGTGAGGTGTGCCGCCGCGAATTACGGCTCCAAGGCAGATAACGGCATCGTACTTCTTGGTCTGGGCTAGTTTCTGGGCAATCAGCGGCATCTCGAATGAGCCGGGCGTCCAGGCGATTTCAATATCCTCTTCGCTAACGCCGTGCCGGAGCAGGGCATCCTGCGCCCCTTCGAGCAGTTTCTTACTGAAGAACTCGTTAAAACGCGAGATAACCACACCGAACTTCAGCCCTTTTCCAAGAAGCGTACCTTCATATTGCTTGCTCATTGTTATCTCCTTAAACTATGTTTTATTCGTCAGCCGTATCCGGCACTTTCAGGAGATGCCCCATTTTATTCTGTTTTGTCCGGAGGTAACGGCGGTTGTACGGGTTGGGTTCGGTGGTAATCGGAAGCTGCTCCACTATCTTCAGCCCGTAGCTTTCCAGGCCGCTTATCTTCTTGGGGTTATTGGTCATCAGCCGCATAGTACGTATCCCCAGGTCCGCCAGTATCTGGGCGCCGACGCCGTAATCGCGGTGGTCGGCTTTAAAACCGAGCGAAAGGTTGGCCTCGACGGTATCCATGCCGTTATCCTGCAGGGCGTACGCCTTTATCTTATTGTGTATACCGATGCCCCGGCCCTCCTGTCTCATGTAAAGGACGACACCGCGGCCTTCTTCGGCTATCCTCTTCATGGACATCTCAATCTGCTCGCCGCAATCGCAGCGCAGACTGTGGAAAACATCCCCGGTAAGGCACTGGCTGTGTACCCGCACCAGTACCGGCTCGTCGGTAGCTATATCACCCATCACCAGCGCCAGGTGTTCGGCAGGGTCGGTGCTGCTTTTATAGGCGATTACCCTGAAGTTGCCGAACGGGGTGGGCAGCTTGGCCTCGGCCACCCGCTGTACCAGTCTCTCGTGCCGGTAGCGGTAAGCGATGAGGTCGGCTACGCTGACGATTTTCAGGCCGAACTTCTCGGCGAAAGCCTCAAGTTGAGGAAATCGCGCCATGGTGCCGTCTTCGTTCATTATCTCGCAGCAGACACCCGCCGGTGCGAGTTCGGCCAGTCTGGCCAGGTCTACTGTGGCTTCGGTCTGCCCCGCTCGTACCAGGACACCGCCCTCCCTGGCGCGCAGGGGAAACATGTGCCCCGGCATGACGATATCTTCATGCCGGCTCTCCGGGTCGACCAGAACCTGGACTGTCCTCGCCCTGTCCGCCGCCGAGATACCGGTGCTAGTCCCTTCCCTGGCTTCGACCGATACCGAGAAGGCGGTGCCGAAACGCGAGGTATTATTGCTGGCCATCATGGGTATTTTAAGCTCGTCTATCCGCTGTCCTGTCATCGGCGTACAGATAAGCCCGCGCCCGTGTGTCGCCATGAAGTTGATGGCCTCCGGGGTAACCTTCTCGGCGGCCATGACAAGGTCGCCTTCGTTTTCCCTGTCCTCATCATCAACGACGATGACGAATTTTCCTGCTTTAAAGTCTTCGATAGCTTCGGGAATTGTTGCCAGTGTCATTGATTAATACTCCTCACCCGGCAGGGGTTTTCAGTTTACCGGGAAGCCATGCTCCTGCAAAAATTCGGCGGTTATACCGGCGCTTTGCGCTTTGTTGAACTCGTCTACGTATTTACCGATAATATCCACTTCCAGGTTGACTGTATCCCCCGTATTTTTATCTGCCAGCGTTGTATGCTGGCGGGTATAGCTGACGATAGAGACCTGGAAAGAGGTGGTGTCCTTACTTACTACGGTCAGGCTGGCACCGTCCACGGTGATAAAGCCCTTGGGTACGATATAGCGCATTACCTCGGGGGGGGCTTCGAAGCTCATCAAAATGGCTTCGCCTTCTTTTACGATGGAAGCTATTTTACCGGTATCGTCAACATGTCCCTGTACCAGATGGCCGCCCAGTTCCCCGCCCAGCGCCAGCGGTCTTTCCAGGTTAACCCTGTCTCCGATGCGTAGCCGTCCGAGATTGGTCCGCTTGAGTGTCTCCGGCATGACGTCAACGGAGAAACACCTGCCGTCAAAATCTGTTACTGTCTGGCAGGCACCGTTGACAGCGATGCTGCCGCCCAGCTGCATTCCTTCAAGAACCTTACTGGCGCCGATGGCCAGCCGTCCGCCTGGAGCAGAAGCAACGGTGCCGATTTCTTCAATGATGCCGGTAAACACATCTTACCTCTTGTTAATCAGACTACTGTCATTCTAGCACTTGTCATAAGGTAAGTGCAATGTCAGGCAGATTAGGGCCGGTTTTTACGCGCGGCTACCTGATGCTGTAGGCTATCTGCACGGTAAGGGTAACCTGAATCTCGCCCGGGCTGATGGACGGCTCTATCATCGGGGCTGGTACCGGGATGGCCGCTTCCGCCATTCCGTACATCATGCCTCCGTAGATGGAAGGCATGTAGGCGCTCTCGGAGATATATGTAGGCTCTCCCAGATTGACTCCGGTCTGTTCGGCCAGTTTCTTGGCTTTGGCTTTAGCATCGGCAGTTGCCTTTTCCCTGGCTTCGTCGTAGTAGACGGTCGGGTCTTCTATGGAAAAGCTGAAGTCGTCTATCCTGATAAGGTCGCCGCCGGCTCTGGCGACGGCATCGATGATGTTGCTTGCCTTGTAATCAAGAGTAGTGCTTTCAACAACATAATGCCTTATCTTGACAGTCATCTTGTTGGTCACTCTATAGCCGGTAACAATCTCCTCGTCGGTGAAGTCATCCCACCTGGTACGTTGTTGAATAGAAAAATAGTGGGTCTGGATATCCTCGCCTTCGATACCTCTATTAATGAGCGCCAGCCCGACGTTAGCCATAGCTTCGGAGGCCCTGGCCATCGCCTCGGACACAGTGGCCTCCTGAGCCTCGACGCCCACCTGCAGTATGGCGATATCAGGTGTGACGCTTACCTTCCCCGTGCCGCTTACCCAGATGCCGGTATTTTGACCGGAGATAACGCCGTCGGTAGCGGTTGTCTGTGTGGAAGGCGGGGTTATGGTGTCGCAGCCGGCCGCCCCGAGAACGATTAATACCAGTAGTAAACAGCCTGCTATCCATAATATACGTTTCATATCAGCCACCTCATGGAGAAAACATCTTCCCTGATTCGAGTATATCCAAAGCTGTGGGTGAAATCAAGCCGGCTATTTCCCGAAAGGTCTTATTGGATACAAAGCTCTCCGTAAATTGATATTAACCTGCGTAAGAATGGGGGTTAGCTTGGATGCTCTGAGGTAATTCATCTGTCATAATTTGTAAAACCGTATTATCACAAGGGGGACCCTGTGAAACTGAAAGCAATCGTCATCGGCGCGGCGGTCTTGCTGATAACGCTTACGCTGGGTGCCGGGGTGGTGTTCGGTGATAACCAGTATTTCCTCAGAGCCGACCCGGTAATCGATTTCCCAGATGCTGGTCTCGAATCCGTAATTCGTGAAGCTATCGGGAAGCCAGACGGAGATATCCGTGCCAGCGACCTGGATAGAATCGAAGGCCTTTCGGCTGCGGAAAAGGGTATCACCGACCTGACGGGTCTGGAACACTGCCGCAACCTGCGGGTACTCATGCTCATAGATAACCAGATAAGTGACCTGTCGCCCATTTTGAACCTTCCGGCGCTGAAGTTTCTCGTTCTCAATGGCAATAATATTCAGACGATTCCCTGCCTCTCGGGACTACCGGGTCTTGATGGTCTCTTTCTCGAAGATAACGGGATTAGTGATGTCTCCCCGCTGGCGGAAATGACCTCGCTTCAAGGGCTTTCGTTGAATAACAATAACATCAGTGATATCCGCCCTTTGGCTGGCCTGACTGCCCTGGACTTACTGGATATCATGGGAAACCGGATAAGCGACCTTTCACCTCTGGCGGATATGACCAGGCTGACCTCCCTTAATTGTGGCTATAATAGCATCAGCGACATCAGCCCTCTGGCCGGCCTGAGCGCTCTGGTTCATCTCAACCTGCGTCATAACGATATCGCCGATATTACCCCCCTGGGAAATCTGACCGACTTACTCACCCTCATCCTGTCGGAGAACAGCATCGAGGATATCTCGCCGCTGCTGGACAGCACCCTGCCGGCCTCCGGTTCAGCCGTCCCTCATTTTTCTCTGGAAGATAATCCGTTAAACGAATTTTCCGTGGAGACCTGCATTCCCTGGCTTGAGTCATACGGAGTACAGGTTTACTACTAGAACTAACGCCAGATAATATCCTCTTATAATGGCTTTTGGTCTCCACACCCCCATAAATGCTATAATCATATTGATGGATATCCTCGCCGAGCTAAATCCCGCCCAGAGAGAAGCCGTGGAGGCTATTGAAGGGCCGGTGCTTATCTTAGCTGGACCCGGCAGCGGCAAGACCAGGGTCATTACCCACCGTGTTGCCTACCTTATACGGGTCTGCGGGGTCAGTCCCTACCGCATCATGGCGGTAACCTTCACCAATAAAGCCGCCCGGGAAATGACCGAAAGGATGAACCATCTGGTCAGCGGCTCCGTCAAGGACCTGACCCTCGGCACATTCCACGCCATCTGCGCCCGTTTCCTGCGCCGCGACGGCAAGGCCATCGGCATCGACTCCCAGTTTAGTATCTATGATGATGACGACCAGATAAGCCTGCTCAAACGGAGCCTTGAGGAGGTGGGGCTCGACCCCAAACAGTATGCCCCCCGTGCCATACAGTCGGCCATTACCGCCGCCAAGAGCCGGATGCTGACGCCCGCCGACTATCTCAAGCACAGCCGCAGCTATTTCGAAGAGGTCGTTCAGCGCGTCTACGAGCACTATCAGAAGCTCCTGACCGAAAGCAGCGCTCTGGACTTCGACGATTTGCTGATGAAGACGGTACAACTCTTCCGGCAGGACCCGGAGCTGCTGGAACGTTACCAGTCCCGCTACCTGCACCTCCAGGTGGACGAGTTCCAGGATACCAACCTCGTCCAGTACGAACTGATGAAGCAGCTGGCCGGGAAATACCGCAATATCTGCGTTGTCGGCGACCCTGACCAGTCGATTTATTCCTGGCGGTCGGCTGACCTGCGCAATATCCTCAATTTCGAGAAGGACTATCCCGAGGCTAAGGTGGTGCTGCTGGAGCAGAACTACCGCTCCACCAAGATTATTCTGGAGGCAGCCTCTCATGTCATTTCGGCTAACCGGCAGCGCAAGCCCAAGGAGCTTTGGACGGATAACGAACCGGGCCTGCCGCCCACGGTCATCGAGACCTATAGCGAACAGGAAGAAGCCCAGTTTGTCGTCAGCGAGATTGATAAGCTGGTGAACCAGGGGGAGGTGGAGCCGGGTGGTTGCGCCGTGATGTACCGCACCAACGCCCAGTCCAGGGCCCTTGAGGAGGCCTTTATTCGCTACGGAATGACCTACAAGCTGGTGGCGGGGACCCGATTCTACGAGAGGCGTGAGGTCAAGGATATTATCGCCTATCTCCGGCTTATCCAGAATCCTTACGATACTGTCAGTCTGCTGCGGATAATCAATGTTCCCCACCGCGGCATCGGTCAACGCAGCCTGGACGAACTGAGGCAGTGGGCGAGGTCTCAGGGTGTCCCCGAGTACCGGGCGTTGCAGCTTTTAGCCGAATCGAAAGATATTGAATCCGACCTTCCTTTCAGTCCGCGAACGGTGAAAACGCTGGCCGGTTTTGCCGTCGTGATACAGGGATTCATCGCCCGGAGTCAGGAGTTGAATCTCATCGATTTATTCGACCTTGTGGTGAAAGGCTCCGGTTACAAGCAGTACCTGTCGGGCCTGGTGGACAGTGAAGAACGCTGGGAGAATATCCTGGAACTGCGCGGGGTGGTGCAGGAATACCGCGACTACCGGGCGCCGGAGGGACTGGCCGCTTTTCTGGAGGGTGTGGCGCTGGTATCCGATGTTGACGGACTTGACGAGAACGTCAATACCGTAACGCTGATTACCCTGCACCAGGCCAAGGGACTGGAGTTCCCGGTGGTCTTTATCGTTGGTATGGAGGATGGCATCCTGCCCCATTTTAAGTCTATTGACGACCCCGAGCAGCTTGAGGAGGAGAGGCGGTTGTGCTATGTGGGTATCACGCGGGCCAAGCAGAGGGTATATCTGGTGAGGGCGTTCCGCCGTCGGCTGATGGGCAGCAGCGCCGTTAACCAGCCGTCGCGCTTTTTGAAGGATATACCTTCGCACCTGCTCTCGAGCGGCAGCGTATGGGAGGGCGAGGACAGGCAGGTAGAGGTGCCGGCCTCTTCGTGGGACGAAGCGCCGGAGGTTGACCATGACATACCCGAGCTCAAGGCCGGCGACCACGTTCGGCACGCGCAGTTCGGCGAAGGCGTGGTGGTGAGCTGCCAGCCGGTCAAGCATGATGCCGAGGTGGTGGTGGCTTTCGACGGCGCGGGAGTAAAGAGGCTTTTACTGAGCTTTGCGAAGCTCGAGAAGGTTTAGTTAGCCCCCCCCCTTATCCCCCCAAAAAATATGTCGTTCCCGCGAAAGCGGGAATCCAGTTTCTCTGACAGTATCTTGCCCTACACCCCCGCCCCTTATAGATATCTTTTCCCACCCTAGCCGCCCTCGTATCATTCTCTGCTTATCCCTTAAATATCCCCCACCCAGTTTCCCCCTTTGAAAAAGGGGGAATAAGGGGGATTTTCACGTTGCCCTCTGCCCCCTTTCTCATCTTTTCCCACCCGCGCCGCCCTCGGGGCAAAATCCCTCTCTAACTCTCCCCTTCATAAGGGGAGAGGATGACTGTACAAACCGTATATCTTAGTTATAAGCTAATCTTTCCCTCCTTTGTAAGGAGGGATTAAGGGAGATTTGTCCCCGAAAGGGGAGTAGCCGGCGAAGAGGGGCGGCAGCCCCTCTTTCTATATCTTCCCCCTCTCCTGTGACCCCTCGTCAGGATGGGGGGGGGGTGAGGTAGAAATAAATCCCCTTTGACTCAATATGCCCAAAAGGTTAAAATTTAAGAAACGGTAAAGGAAAGTCTTGACATTCTACACGATACCGTGTAAGATTTCAGCAAGATGCCCATAAAGATATTGGATAAAGATACCGTCTCCCAAATTGCCGCCGGCGAGGTGGTGGAGAGGCCGGCGTCGGTGGTGAAGGAGCTGGTGGAGAACGCGCTGGATGCCGGTTCCACCCAGGTCTCTATAGAGGTGAGGGGCGGCGGGGTGAGCCTGGTCAGAGTCACGGATAACGGCAGCGGCATACCCGCCGGGGAGGTGGCGCTTGCCTTCCAGCGTTATGCCACCAGCAAGATAGGCAGTACCTCCGATTTACAGTCTATTGGCAGTCTTGGATTCCGCGGTGAGGCGCTGCCCAGTATCGCCGCGGTAGCCCGGGTGGAAGTACTCACCTGCGACGGTAACGATTCGGTAGGAACCTTTATCAGCCTGGAAGGCGGTAATGTTACCGGACAGCAAAATCAGGCGCGCGCCCGGGGCACCACGGTGACGGTGCGGAATTTGTTCCGCAGGGTTCCGGCGCGATTGAAGTTCTTGAAATCGGTGCCGACCGAGAACAGTCATATCGCCAACGTAGTCAGTCAGTACGCGCTGGCCTTTCCCGAGGTTGGATTCAGCCTTTCCGTTGACGGCAAATCGACCCTGAGGACGGCGGGACGGGGCAGACTGCTTGATAGTATCGTGGATGTCTACGGGGTGGAAATGGCTGGCAGGATGCTGCCGGTCGGCAAGTCGGAAGAGGCGTGGTCGGGTGGTGGGGTGGACTCACCCGTTCAGGTGACCGGTATGGTCGGCTCACCGGAGGTAGGCCGCGCCGGCCGGGGTTACCTCAGTTTTTTTATAAACCGACGCTGGGTGAGCAGTCGACTCCTCGCTTATGCCGTGGAGGAGGCTTATCACGGACTCCTCATGACGGGCAGGCACCCGGTGGTGATTTTGAATATCTCTCTGCCGCCGTCGGAGGTTGATGTCAATATTCATCCCGCCAAGAGCGAGGTGAAATTCCGGAACGAGTCCGAGGTCTTCCGTGCCGTCCAGAAAGCGGTCAGGCAGGCCCTGGTGGCGGAGATGCCGGTGCCGAAAATCGAGGAGGTGGCCGCCGCCTATGCCGCACCGACCGCCCGGGGAGAGCCTTCATGGACTCTACCCATGAATGTCGAACGACCGCCTACGACGCCGACTGATGCTCGGACTCTGCTGGAGTCCCTGCCGGTGCTGAGGGTCGTGGGACAGGTCCTGAACAGCTACATCGTCGCCGAGGGACCCGACGGACTCTACCTCATTGACCAGCACGCTGCCCACGAGCGTATCCGATTTGAAAACGTCAGGCAGCAGAGGGCACAGCGGAATATGGAGGTGCAGGGACTTCTGGAGACGGTCACCTTTGAGGTAACGCCCCGGCAGGACGCGATTCTTAAGGCGTGCTTTGAGGAACTTACTGAACTCGGTTTCGCCCTGGAACCGTTCGGCGGCCGCACTTATCTGGTGCGGACGGTGCCCGGCCTGCTTGCGGGCGACTGGCCTGGGATGCTCAGGGAACTGCTCGATACGCTGTCCGGAGAGGCCAGGACGAATTGGGAGGAGAAGATAGTGGCGTCGATTGCCTGTCACGGCGCCGTGAGGAGCGGACAGGCTTTAAGCGACGACGAGATGCGGGCGCTGGTGCGTCAACTGGAGCAGACCGCCAACCCCCACACCTGCCCCCACGGTCGACCCACTATCATCCACCTGAGTAAAGCGCAGCTGGAAAAAGAGTTCGGGCGGACCTAGCGTCAACCCCGCCCCATCTATCATATCTCTTCCCACCCGCCGCCCT
This sequence comes from uncultured Dehalococcoidaceae bacterium, assembly GCA_964558675.1. Classification (GTDB taxonomy): domain Bacteria; phylum Chloroflexota; class Dehalococcoidia; order Dehalococcoidales; family RBG-16-60-22; genus CAZLEY01. The sequence goes on from CAZLEY010000042.1 coordinate 9,179, forward strand.
CGTATCATTTGCGGCTTATTCCATATGATATTTACCATACTCCAGAATTAATGTCAGGATTTTCCCGCATTATTGTGCTAAAATGAGTCCATTGACGGCGAGTTAAGGTGCGAATATGCCTTTCTGTCCAAAATGTCGGGATGAGTTTGAGGACTGGGTAAAAATCTGCCCCGATTGCGGATTAGAACTTGTAGATACACGGCCGGAAAAACCACCTAGGCAGAAGAAAGTGATTTCTTCAGAACCTCTGGTAACCGTCGCTACCTTTAGCTATCCTCTTGAAGCTCACCTTAGTCGGGCTAAGCTTGAGTCTGAAGGAATAGAGGGATTTGTTGCCGATGAACATATGGTTATCGCAAATTGGCTTTATTCTATCGCTATTGGTGGTGTTAAACTCTGGGTAAAGAAGTCTGATGCTGAGAAGGCGGCCGAGATTCTAAGAGGTATTCCAGCACGTATTCCCGAAAAAGTTACTGAGTCTACCGAAAGCGTTGATGAAGAGCGTTGTCCTAAATGCAATTCGATTGATATCCGCTATGAGACTTTCCATATTCGTGCTTTATTTGTCCTTTGGTTGCTTTTTGCTATTATTGGGTCGTCTTTTACATTGCCTCTTCTAAAAAGGAAATGGAAATGCAATAGCTGCGGATATGAATGGAAAATGGCAAAATTGCATGGTAAAGAATCGCTGGAGTGACTACAATCAATGAGAAAATCACCCCTCCCCCTCGTCCAGCCGGTGAATGACGTCCCACCTCACCATGCCTTCTTCGATTAGCTGGCGGATTTTATTCTGCTGCGGGGTTAGCTGACCGCTTTTGCCTGTCTTTATCTCCAGAATGACTATTTCCTGGGGGTCGCCCTGCGCCAGACCGGGGAAGACTATCATGTCGATGGGACTGCCGATAAAGCGGGCGTCGGTGGGGTCGTATTTAAAGTCGGGCAGGTAGGGCACCATCTGCTCGGTGAACTTGCCTCCCAGCACCGCACGACTCTGATTAACGGCCGACTTCTTTGCCTGCTCCATATCGGTCTGCCACCTGAGTAATTCCTTATCCTGCCAGTCACGGAATCTGCTTTCGTACTTCAGCCGGGTAATGTGGTTCAGCAGAAAAATAATTATGATGGCGATTATTACGATGATGGCGATTATGGCGGCAGTTTCCATGATGAGCCTCCCGAATTCAATTCAGTAATATTGCTCCTCCCCCTGTTCCCCCCTTTTTCTTTATTATCTATTCCCACCCGCCGCCCGATATCATCCTCGGCCTGTCCCGTAAGTATACACACCCCACCCCCAAAAGAGGAGTAACCAGCGAAGAGGGGCGCCAGCCCCTCTTATTTATTATTCCCCCTTCCCCTCCCAGGGGAAGGGGGACAAAGGGGGATGGGGTCACTAAATAAAGCCCATCGAGGGTGAGGTAGGTGTGCCATTTATTTACTTGTTCAGTATCAAGAAATCAACTCTTAATAAAGAGCCAACTCTCTATTTTGATGGCTGGCTGCTGCCGGGTTTGACAAGAGGGACGCCATTAGCGCACAGGGGGCACTCCTCCGGTTTGTAAGCAATCGCCTCCGTGCGAAGGCAGCTGAAGAAAGGTATACCTAATTCCACCTTCTGCGGGGAGCGGTCGACCAGAACGCCGATTCCCACGATTTCGCCCTCAAGCTTCTCTACGGCGGCTATTACCTCACGTATCGAGCCGCCCTGGGTGAAGATGTCGTCCACGATGAGGACCCTCTCTCCTGGGCTGATGTGGAAGCCGCGACGGAACGCTCTTTCACCGCTTGCTTCCTTTTCGGCGAAGATGCCGCGTACGCCCAGCTGCCGGGCGACTTCGTATGCCAGGATGATACCGCCGGTGGTCGGGCCGGCCACCACCTGGATGTCTTGCCCGCGGAAATGGTCGGCAATCATACTGCAGAGTCGCTCCGTATATTCAGGGAATTGCAGGACCTGGAATTTCTCCCAGTAGACGGGGGAGTGCAGGCCGGAGGCAAGCAGGAAGTGTCCCTTCAGTACCGCCCCCGATTTTACGAACATTTCCTCAACGCTGTCTGTCACCCTTACCCCCGTAATGTCGATAGTGGGAAGCGTAGCATGTTGCGCGACTATGTGCTGGCCTCCACCAGCTGCTCCCCCAGGTTGTAATCGGGCACTGTCCCCCAGCTATCCGGCGGCCATGTTATCAGCCAGGCCTTTCCGTGAATTTTGTCTTGAGCTACGAACCATCCGTGGTGCGAGTCATTGCTGTGGTTACGGTTATCGCCGAGGACGAAGTACATTCCCTCGGGCACCTGTGTCTTCTCCAGGGTATAGTTTGGGGTATCCATGATGAAGGACTCGTCCAGTTTTGTGCCGTTGACATATACGGCCCGGTTTTTCACCTCGACAGTATCGCCGGGCACGCCAATGACTCGTTTAATAAAGTCTTCCTGGCTTCCGTTGGGTTCTTCAAAGATTATCACATCGCCCCGCTCCGGCTCTCCGAACCAGTAGATGACCTTATTCACCACCACCCGGTCTCCCTCGTAAAAGTTGGGCTCCATACTGGTCATTAATACTTCGTAGGTCTGCATTGAAGCCCGCGCCACAAAGAAGATTATCAGGGCCAGTATGATTGTTATGGCGACTTCGCGTAAAAAGGTTTTCATCCTGTTCTTTCTCTGGTTTTCGCTATATTATACCCCATTTCTCTTCATCCTTCCAGATTGCAGACTGTGATTAAGACTTTTCGTCTTGCTAAAAGCTGCCATTGGTATTAGGATAGATGGTGACCGCTCCGGTCAGGCTATGGAGTACAGGACATGCCGGTAAAGCTCTCAGCGCTGATAAGACTTAAACACGGAACAGGTATACTGCTTGTGGTATTTTGTGTTCTGGCTATAGGCGTCGTTTTCATCGGGCTGGATGACGTTCCTGGATATATTTTAGGTTACCTGGCGACTACAATAATCTTCTATATAGCAATACGTGGCTGGCGTACAATAAAGAGGTTTCTGATATTATTTATCGTATCGATTGTCGGGGCTATTTTTTTGTCTTTCCTTTACGTGGAGGTAATCAGCCGTATTGCTATTATTATAGGAGGCGCTCACGCATTAGAAAGCACTCAAATGGAAATTATCGAAGCGGTAATTACATATCTTATATTATTCGCAACCCCCGTGGGCATATTTATGGGTATTGTGGGAAGTATCACTCTGGGCGTAAGGCGATTTACTGCTCTGAAAGGCAGGAATAGCCGTGCTGGTAGTACTTGACGGCGTGGTATTTTTGTATTATGGTATACCAAGATATTCAAGGTATATTACTCAGGCTGGAAAGTTGACAAATGGAAACGCTATATACGGCAGTATTGGCTCTAGCAGCATTCTGGCTCGGTGCCTGTCCCTTTTCGGTATATATCGGGCGCTGGTTTCTCGGCAGGGAAATAACGGACTACGGAGACGGTAATCCCGGGGCCGCTAACGTTTTCCGTGCCGGCGGGCAGAAATTAGGTTACCTGGCCGTATTTCTGGATGTAATCAAGGGTGCACCTTTTGTGTTCCTGGCGCATTCATTTTTCGGATTGCCTGCTCTGGCGGTTGTTGCCGTAGGGCTGTGCGCGATATTGGGCCATGTTCTATCGCCGTTTCTCCAGTGGCGTGGAGGCAAGGCTGTCGCCGTTACTTTCGGTGTGCTTCTGGCGCTGCCACAGCATGATATGTTGCTGGCTCTGGCTGCCTTCATGGTGCTGGGTTTTCTCTTTATTGAAGTCAATGCCTGGATAGTGGTGTTCGGCGCCGCTGGCTCGTTGGCTTATGTGGCTGTTACTAAGGGAAGCTCATGGGAATCGCTCTTAATGCTGTGCATACTTGCCGTATTTATCGTCAAGCATTTTGAGGAACTGCACACCTTACCCGGAATCAAGGGTAGGCTGTTCCACTGGTTTCAGGCAGTCATAAGGGGAAATCTGTTTACGATATAGGAAGCGCTAAAGCATGTTGTATCAGGTGATAATAGCGGCTGGTCTGGTAAGCTTTCTGCTTAATCTTATCCTAAACCTGAGAAGCCTCAAGACGCCGCGCAACGACAGTAAAGTGCCTGACCCCGCGCCTCTTGTCTCTATCCTGGTTCCGGCCAGAGATGAAGAAGCGAATATACAGACCTGCCTGGAATCCCTGCAGAAACAGGATTATCCCAATTTTGAGGTTATCGTGCTGGATGATAACTCTGTTGATAATACGGCGGAAATCGTACGAGAGATGGCGGCGAAGGATAGCCGTATCCGGTTAATCAGGGGCGAACCGCTTCCCGAAGACTGGGCAGGTAAGCCCTTTGCCTGCTATCAGCTTGCTCAGAAAGCCAGTGGCTCATGGCTGTTATTTGTCGATGCTGATACCATTCATGCGGCCCATATGCTGCGCAGTGTGCTTGCCATAGCTATGAAGCTCAAGACCTCCATGCTTTCAGGGTTCCCCCGGCAGCTTGCCAATTCCCTCCCTCAGAAAATAGCCGTTCCGCTGATCTACTTCATCATCATTGGCTGGGCTCCACTCTGGTGGATACATCGCTCTAGGGCAACGAGACCATCGGTGGCTATTGGTCAGTTCCTTCTCTTCTCCAGGGAAGAGTACTGGCGTATCGGTGGACATGAGGTGGTAAGGTCACGGATTCTGGAGGATATCTGGATGGGTATTGAGGTCTCCCGCCGTGGTGGCCGCCATGTGGCTGTTGACCTGTCGTCGGTAGTCTCATGTAACATGTACTCCTCGGCGGCGGCGATGTGGCATGGTTTGGTCAGGTGTATCTATTCGGTGACAGCAATATCTCCGGTGTTGTTGCTGTTACTGGTTATCATTGCCTGCTTTTTCTATATGGGGCCATTCTACTGGCTCTGGAACGGGTTCTTTATGTCCAATGCGCCTTTCGCCTGGCGGGCGGTGGTCGTTTTTCAGGTGGTGGTTTTGCTCCTGATGCGATGGCTCGTTGATACCCGCTTCAAAGAACCGGCGATTTCGGTCTGGCTGCATCCGCTCGGCATTAGCTATATTATTCTGTGTGTCGTCTACTCCATCTGGCGGTGGCTGGTCGGCGCTGGCGTTACCTGGAAAGAGCGGGAGTACGGCGAGGAAAAATCCTTAGTGAAGTAGGATTTCTTTAGCCACTCTGCCCCTCCCCTCCATGATATCTTTACCCACCCGCCGCCCTCGTATCATCGGCTGATTGTCCGATAGTCAATATCCCCTATACCACCAATGGGGTGTTTAAGAGGGGCGAAGCCCCGCTTTTTCTATCTCCCCCTCTCCTGTCCTTCTTTGAAGGACCTTGCCAGGAGAGGGGGACAAAGGGGGTGAGGTATATCAAACCACCTCCACAGCCTCCTCTATCATATCTATTCCCACCCAACGCCCTCTTATCATCGACTGCTTATCCCGCAGTTTTCTCCCCACCCCCCACCAGCTTATCGAAGAGAATGGCGGATTTGACAAAAATGCAAAAAAGAGTATAATCATACTCACCTGACATAACCGTGCCTTAAAGACTGAGGCCGATGAGTGGTGGGTTTGGCGCTAGGCGTCTTATAAGGGCACCGGCACCGCTATATATACTGCGGTAGCTGGTGTCCTTTTTTATTTGGCCATATAGATAGAGGAGGTAACGCCTATTGAATAAAAGGAATCAATGTATCATTTAAGTAGTATATGCTTAGCCTATGAAAATATAACTATTAAAGGAGAAACAATATGAAATTCCTGACAATAAGTTCTTATAAAGATTCGTATGCATCACTTTCAGCAGAGGAAAAGCGGAAAGTGGGCTTAGCAGACACTGAATATATATTAGACTTGAAGAAGAAAATGGGTGATAAGTTGACTTTCTACTCTATAGCTGGCTGGGGTCGTTATGTGAGCATAGGAGAATACGGTAGCCTGGAGGAATATGCTCAGACTGTTCAGGGACCCTCCAATCAAGCAGGCTATTCAAATATGGAGAGTTATCCGCTCATCGAATGGGATATTGAACAAGTCAAAGCCTATCTGGAACAGGCTAAAACGGCGAAGTAACATTGCGTTCCGTTCACGGGTGAGATGGCGGGTATCGCTCCGACGGGTAAACAAATGTCAGCGCCGTGTGCTGTCTTGGCCCGCTTTGAAAATGGCAAGCAGGTGGAGGCGTGGCTGTATATGAACACGCTCGCCTTGTATCAGCAGCTAGGTATCAGCCCCCCTGGCCAGTAAAATAATAGAAAGGAGAAAATAAAATGTCAGCAGAAGAGAACAAGGCAATGGTCCGTCGCATCATAGAAGAAGCAATTAACAAGGGGAATCTGGCGGTAGTGGATGAGCTTATCGCGCCCAGCTATGTCTTACATAATCCCGTGATGGAGTTAAAAGGCCCGGAAGGTTTCAGGCAATACATTACCACGGTAAGAACCGCTTTTCCTGACTATCATTTTGCCATTGACGATATAGTCGCCGAAGGGGACAAGGTGGCGCTTCGTTTTACATTTACAGGTACACATAAGGGTAACCTGCCGGACATAGCCCCGACGGGTAAGCAAGTTACACAGATAGAGGCTCTCTTTTACCGCTTCGCAGGTGGCAAGTTGTTAGAGGCGTGGCAATATTCGAACTTGCTCGCCTTGTATCAGCAGCTAGGTATCAGCCCTCCCGGGCAATAAAAATAACAAAAAGGAGAAAATGAAATGTCAGCAGAAGAGAACAAAGCAGCCGTACGTCGCCTTAATGAGGCAGTAAACAAAGGAGATTTTTCAGTATTGCCCGAACTTTTTGCGCCTGACTATGTATTCCATATGACTCCGGAGATAAAAGGCTTAGAAGCTCTCAAGGAGTATTTTGCTAACCAGAGAAATGCTTTCCCGGATTATCGCGAGAAGATTGAGTACATATTGGCAGAAGGCGACTTGGTAGCTGTGTTTTATACAATTTCAGGAACGTTCAAGGGTGAGATGGCGGGGATGGCTCCGACCGGAAAGAGCTATTCGCAGCCGATTTGTGTCCTGGCCCGCTTCAGGGACGGTAAACAGGTAGAAGCCTGGGGTTATATGGACACACTCGCCATATATCGGCAACTGGGTATTCCCATTCCTGCGGAGTAGTAAAAGAAGACGGGTGGGGTAGTGCTTATTAACGGACTAAGCCTCCTCCTTTTTCCAGGATATCTATTCCCACCCGCCGCTCTCGCATCATCAGCGACACGTCCGTGGGACTAATCCCACCCCCATTTACCCCCATGGGGGAAAAGGAGGCTTAATCAATTTTACGCTATTGACGGTACTCGCCTTTTTGGAGAAAGCCCCAATCAGCAATAATCCCCTTGTAAAAATTCCCCCTTCCTTTTTTAAACCAAAACACAACACAGTTGCAACCAATCAAGTCACAATCATAGCGCCTAAGAGATATTTCGCCGTATACACCATTTTACCACGGGAGTATTGCCGTGTATAAGCTCCGTTCCGCCAAAGAAGATGCCCTTACTGAAGTCGAAGCCGGCATGATGCTGTCGGCATGTGTCGACTTACTCGATAACCTCGCTATCAGACTACCCCTGTACGCCGGTATGAGTCATTGCCCTTTTATTATTAAGCAACATTCCAGAATGTAGTATATCTGACTTTTAATCAGGGTGTCACAGGTTCGAGACCTGTACGGCCTATTTCCCCCCGATTTTGAAGCTAATTTCCCCGATTTTCTGAAAAATCCCTCTAAAAAACAGCTCCTCTGAACACCTGATTCGTTAAAAAAGGAGGAGCAAATGACAGAAATTAGACTCAACATAGCATGCCTGACAGAAAGTTATGCGCTCTGTCTGAGCACGGAAGGTAAAAGCCCTAAAACCATCGAGTGGTATACTTCCAACCTGAAACGCTTCGCTAAGTTTCTTAGTGATAACCACCTGCCCGAATCTGTTACTGAAATAACTTTGGCGGAAGCACGCCAGTTTATCTCCCACCTACAAACCGGAGTGAGAAGATGGGAAAACCACCCCAAAATAAAAGACGATAAGAAATTATCGGCTTTTTCAGTACAAGGCTATGCCCGGACCATAAAGGCATTCTGGTCCTGGCTCCTTAACGAAAGCTACATTACACGTAATTCTATGGCTGGCTTGAAACTCCCCAAAACACCCAAGAAGGTAATTAGTACATTTTCTCAGGAAGAGATTCAGAAAATGCTGAACAGCATTAACAGGACGACGCATAGTGGATTCCGGAACCATACCATAATATTGCTTCTTCTGGATACTGGCATTAGGTTGGCCGAGCTAATCAACCTGCAAGTCGAAGATGTTGATTTTCTTCAGTCTTGTTTTTTGGTAAAGGGTAAGGGGGACAAGGAGAGAGTCATTCCCTTTGGTAGTCAGGTAAGACGCTGCTTAAGGCGGTATTTGATGCATTACCGTCCGGAACCGGACTCACCGATGGTGAATCAGGTGTTCCTTACGAACGATGGGCTCCAGTTAATGCCGCGATCCATCCAGTCCATGCTGATGCGCCTGGGTAAGAAAGCGAGAATATCGGGGAAACGTTGCACACCTCACCGGTTCCGTCACACTTTTGCCAAGGAATATCTCTTGCAGGGCGGTGATATATTCTCGCTTCAAAAGATATTGGGACACAGCAGCTTAGAAGTCGTTAAGATGTATGTAAATCTAATATCTAACGATGTTTTACAGCAGCATCGGAGATATTCGCCGGTGGATAACATGAGTTTGGGGAGTAGAAAGCGTTTGTATAAAACCATACGTTGAAGATAAGTTGCAATGACCTTATCAATACAAGGTCACGACTATGGATATTGACATTGACCTGCCCCCTGAAAATAGGTCCACTTAAAATGCGAGACTCCTGTAAAATAA
>CAZLEY010000043.1:0-17976 GCA_964558675.1 uncultured Dehalococcoidaceae bacterium
CCGATAGACAGCTCCGTGAGGATACCGATAAGGACAAACCCCATGCTCGGCGGTATTAAAATCCCCATCGTGCCTCCGGCAGCGATACATCCAGATGCCAGCTGTCTGCTATACCCCAGCTTTTTCATCTCCGGATACGCCACCTGGCCCATGAGTATGGCACCGACGGCACTGGTACCGGCACAGGCGGCAATCATGGCACAGGCAAAAACCGTGGCCATGCCCAGGCCGCCTTTTAGATGCCCGAGCCAGGTGCGTGCCATCTCATATGCCTCCCTGCCTATGCCGCTATTGGCGACAAATGAGCCCATAAGCAGGAAGAGTGGCAGCACGGCAAAATGGTAATCGTTAAGTCTATCAAACGGCAGTATGGCCAGATTGGCAATGGCGCCCTGAAAACCGCCTATTATCCCGTAACCGATAAAACCAATGAGAATTAAACCAAAACCGACATGCACTCCCATTATCAGGATTACCAAAACAACGGCTATGCCGATTAAACCTACTTCAGTCTGACCCATGCCTGAACACCTCTCTAGCCGTGAGATAAATATCAATCAGAAATATTATACATGCCCAGCCGAAACCTACAGCCAGCAGCATCATGAAGGGCCATAACGGTAAACGTAACGTAACTATAATACCGCCAAGCGTTTTAAAGATATAGTCCCAGGCCCTCAATCCCCCCTGCCAGCATATCATGCCGGTTGTCACGGCAGCTATGATATAAGCAATGAGAAAAATGATAGCCTGTCCCCTGGCGGAGAAGATGTCAGATAATACCGTAATCCTGATATTTCCCAGGTTAAGCTGGCAATAGCCCAGCCCCAGGCATCCGGCTATAACCAGCATGATACCTACTAGTTCGTAGGTACCCTCTATCGGTTTAAGAAAGAGATTGCGGCCGCATACATCGGCAACGGTGAGAAACATCATGACAGCGAGCACTACGGCCGCAATAACCGCCATCACCTTGCTAATAATCAGTATTACCTTACCACATCGTGATAATACTCGCTCCTCTTGCTGTAGCACCTCACCTCCTATATTGCATATTATTGGACGGGTCGGGCTGCGAGAATATAGCAGAGTTCCACATTAATATACTAAGTAGACTAAAAATACTCAACATCACCGGGAGACGTATTACACAGTGACAGGTAAAGCCTCTTCATATTTTTTTACACTGATATACCTCATTTTTTATTGATAAAATACATAAATGATTTGGTTGTGGCAATTATACACCCCGCCGTAAAATTTAGCAAGACCTGTTATAACCGCTGCTGTGGCAGCCTGTTTGCGTAAGAATATCCCTTACTGATTTGCGCCCGGGTTAATATCAAACCTGGTACGTAATTAGTGAATTTCGCCGCACAATTTAAAACGGAGGGGTTGACAGAAGTGGGAAAAAATTATAAAGTTTGTTTAACTCTATATCCACGAATATATTTTGCCTAAATCTAACATCGGGAGGTGCCAAGGTGTGAGTACATAGCATAGCGAAGTAAACAGTAATTTGGGGTTGAGTCTAATAACAAAGGAGGGAAAATGAAGAAAAGACACTGGATGATTACCGTACTCTCGTTTATTCTGGTGGCGACGCTTGTATTGTTTGCCTGCGGCGAGCCAGAACCAGAACCAACACCAACACCAACACCAACACCAACACCAACGCCAGTTCCAACTCCAGAACCCGAGCCGGAGCCAGAACCAACGCCAGTTCCAACTCCAGAACCCGAGCCCGAGCCAGAGCCGGAGCCGGAACCGGAGCCAGAACCAGAGGTCAGGACGATTAAATTTAACTACACGATGCCCCCGTTCTCGGCAATAGGCGTGGGCTTTGAGTGGTGGGCGGATGAGTTCGAGAAGCGTACAGATGGTCGCTACATTGTAGAGACTTATGGATTTTCAGCCTTATTAGACGATGCAGGCTCTCTGGACGCGGTGAAATCAGGTGTCTGCGAAGTCATCATGACCTCTACCGGAAGCCAGATGAGCAGTTTCCCGTTAGCCTCGGTTACCGGTCTCCCCACGCTGTCATTTCACAAGAAAGGGGTTGCCTATGAGGAATACATGGCATCATTTGACGCCCTGATAGAATTTTATAAGGTACCGGAGATAGCTGCTGAATTCAAAGACTACCACATAATTAAAACCTATGAAATAGACCCGGGTTACCTTATTAGCGCGGATAAAGAGGTATTTGTGCCTGAAGACCTTGAAGGCCTGAAGGTCGGTGGGGCGTTGGGCGCTCTGGCGGATATGATGAGTGCTTTCGGCGCTGCCGGCGTTTTCCAGATACCTCCCCAGGCGTATGATAACATGCAAAAAGGGGTAACCGATGCCGCTATCATGACCTATGCCATGATAGGCCCTTACAGCATGTTCGAACTTTGTGACTACATCTTAACCCAGACCTTCTCCGCCGGGACCTTGCTCGTTCTGACGAGCCACGAATTCTATGCCTCCTTGCCACCGGAAGACCAGGCGATATTCGATGCTACCTGGGAAGATTCCCTAGTGGTGTGCGCCCAGGGTATGTATGACGAAGGTGTTTATAGTGCACCTGCCATTGAAGCATCAGGCATTACTATCAACCACCCCACCCCGGAGCAGTCGGCCCTGTGGGACGAAGCAGCTGTAACATACGCGTTTCCTACCTGGGCAGATATGTGTCAAGACATGGGTTACAGCGAAGAGGTTACCGACAGGGTTCTCGCGACCTGGAAGTCGCTTGTAGATGAATATACGACACAGAAGTAAGCCTTCAGACTATTAGCGAGATAGAAAGGCTTCGGAGGGTTTACCACCTCCGGAGCCTTTTCCATTAGAGAGTTAGATTTATTTTTTCAGCTGGATAGCTGCGGCAGCCTGGATAGACGAGGATTTTAAGGACCACAGCAGGACTCTGAGAAGGAGAATTGACAACCTCACACCATGCATGTAGTATTGCCAGAGAATGGGCATGTGCTGGTTAAATATCCCCTGTAGAGAACATAAGAGGAGGTAAATAAACATGGAAAAGCAGCCTGCAGAGTTATCGTCGGATGATAAGCAGGAAGCGATGTTCAATTTGTGGCTTTCGCCACAGGGTATGGAGTTTGCCAGCCCTGAAGTCGAGAAGTCATACAAGGAGAGAGTAGCACGGATAAAAGCTGCGGTTCAGCTAAAGCAAATGCCGGACAGGGTGCCTGTTTTTTCCATTGTTAACTTTTTTCCCGCTTATTACGTAGGCATGACGCCTCACGATATGATGTATGATTACGATAAGCTCACCACAGCGATAAGAAAATACGTGCTGGACTTTGAGCCGGATGTGAACCCGGGCGCCTTTTTCGCCGGCTCGGGGAGGCTGTTTGAAATTCTTGACGTCAAGTTATATGCCTGGCCGGGGCATGGGGTCCCACTCGAAAATACCTACCAGTGCATCGAAGGCGAATACATGATGGCGGATGAATATGACGCCTTGATTCAGGACCCGTCATATTTCTGGAGCAGCACCTACATGCCCCGCATATGCGGAGCCATGGAACCCTTAAAGATGCTGCAAAGTCCCATGAACGTACAGGAAGGTTCGTTCGGTTCTTTCGTTATGCCGTTTGCCATGCCCGATGTTCAGGCTGCCTACAAAACCCTTTTCGAGGCAGGGGCTGAAACCATGAAATGGATGGGAGCCGTCATGGGTTTCAGCCACGAGATGTCCACCGCCGGGTTCCCCGGTTTCCTCGGTGGCCTTAGCAAGGCACCCTTTGACGTAATCGGCGATACCCTCAGGGGCACCAAGGGGGTAATGGTGGACATATACCGGCAGCCCGATAAACTACTCCAGGCGCTGGAAATAATAGTACCGTTCATGATAAAGATGGGTGTGTCCATGTCGAAGATGAATGGAAATCCCCTGGTATTTATGCCGCTGCATAAAGGGGCTGACGGCTTCCTCTCCGATAAACAGTTCAAGACCTTTTACTGGCCCACCCTGAAAAAAGTTTTTATGGGCTTGATTGACAAGGGCTGCGTACCGTTTCCCTTCGTGGAGGGCAGCTACAACTCACGTCTGGAAGTTATCAGGGACGTACCAAAAGGTAAGACGGCCTGGATGTTTGACATGACAGACATGGCCAAAGCGAAGAAAATACTGGGTGATGTTGCCTGTATAAGCGGCAACGTGTCTTCTCCATTACTGATTACCGGCACGCCCGAGCAGGTGAAGGCAAGATGCCGCGAACTCATCGATACCTGCGCCCCCGGCGGTGGTTATATCATGGCCAATGGGGCGGCGATTGACGCGGTCAAGCCCGAGAACCTCAAGGCAATGATAGATTTCACCAAGGAATATGGCGTATATAAATAAACGCCCAACGGTTTAAGACTTTTATATCAGCGTATTTGGAGGTAAAGCAGTGTCAGATAGAGATTTGCGCGCATGGATGGCCCAACTGGAAGCTGAGGGTGAACTGAAGAGAATAACAGCGAAGGTGGATTGGGACGACGAGATATCTCAAATAATAAGAAGGGTATATGTGCAGGAAGGCCCGGCGCTCCTCTTCGAGAATATCAAGGGCCACGAAACCACACTTTCAAGAAAGCTGTTTACCAACGGCCTGGGAACGCGCCGCCGGGTTAACTACATGCTCGGCCTGCCCAAAGATACGCCCCCCACAGAGACTATTCAGACAATCAGAAAAAGGATGAAGAGACCACTGGAACCAGTAAGGGTGAAGACCGGGCCGGTCAAGGAAAACATCGTTAAGGGTAAAGACGTAGACCTTTTCCAGTTACCGGTCCCCAAGTGGCACCCGCTGGACAACGGACGCTATATCAACACGTTTAACGCCACCATCACCAGGGACCCCGATACGGGGCAAAATAATGCCGGCGTGTACCGCGGCACGATATTGAGCAAGAACAAGATAGGCGTGCTGTTAATGCCCGTGAAGGACTGGGGTATTACGTATAGCAAATACCGGGAGATGGGAAAGCCGATGCCCGTGGCATTTGTCTACGGCTGGGACCCTACTTTAATAGTTGTTGCCGGTAGTCCCGTTATCGGGCCTGAATACGACCTGGCCGGGGCACTACGACAAGAGCCCGTGGAGCTTGTCAGGTGCGAGACCTCCGATATAGAAGTGCCCGCTTCCGCCGAAATAGTGGTGGAAGGCACTATGTCCCCTGACCCGAGCACCTACGAAGTAGAAGGGCCTTTCGGAGAGGGGTCGGGGTTCTACGGGGAGGCGAGAAAGAGGCCGGTGGTGGAAGTTAGCTGCATCACCCACAGAAACGACGCCATTTACCGCGGCTCGCTGGTGGGTACCAAAGAAGGCATTACGGAGATAAGGGCATCTGTCAGCACGATGATGTCAGTGGTACTCCAGAATATTCTGGAGGCCGCCGAAATTCCCGGAATGATTGATATCACATCAGGGCCGATAACTGCGGTGAAGATTCACAAGACATATCAGGGACAGCCGAGGCAAATTGCCGCCGCCATATGGGGCTCGAAGTTCGCCGGTCATCCCTTCAATATAGTAATCGTGGTTGAAGAGGATGTGGATATTCATAATCCCTCGGCGCTCCTAGGTGCCATGCATAGTAAGGTAGATTTTGATAGGGATCTGGTGGTTTACCCCCTATATATGGGGTCACCAATCGACGTACATATACCCTATGACCTGAGGGATGAACTCAAATACGGGGCTGGCGTAACCAGTAAATTGCTGATAGATGCTACCACGGATTGGGAGCTCCATCCAATACGCGAGGAGTGGGGTAACCAGAGGTTTCCACCGAACTGCCACTATTCCCGACCGGAGACAGAGGCACTGGTGGAAAAGAGGTGGAAGGAATACGGCCTGTAAACAGCGAGGCATACGATCGAGATAAGAAAGCATTAGTAGCCTGGCAGCTGGTTTGACAAAAAACAATATCGGAGTGTACAATCTCATAGTTTGAGCATTTGTCTGAAAAACACTCCAACACTACACTGTTATTTTATTGCAGTCCAATCAGGTATATGCGGTTGCCATGAAACGTGACTAAAAGCAACCGCCGTACGCTGGACAGAAACCCAGGAATAAGGCACCAAATATCTGAAAGGAGTAGGCGACAGAAAAGGATGGCTTCAAAAGAAGGACTAAACAGCATAGTGAGTTCGGAATGCATTATTAGAGACCCCGAAACTTTAGACACCTATTCCAAGGATATGAGCTTTGTCAAGCCTATGAAGCCCCGGGTAGTGGTAAAGCCCAAGAATACAGATGAGGTACAGGCGATAGTCAGGTGGGCTAATGAGACCGCCACGCCTCTGGTCCCGGTAAGCTCGGGACCACCACGCTTCCATGGCGATACTGTTCCCAGCACGCCGGGAGCGGTCATTGTAGACCTGAGCGGAATGAAGCAGATTATGAGGATTGACCGCAGAAACAGGGTAGCCATGATTGAGGCGGGAGTAACCTACCGCCAACTTCAGCCGGAGCTGGCCAAGGAAGGCATGAGACTTACCATGCCGCTGGTGCCACGGCCTAACAAGTCAGTGGTAGCCAGCCTCCTGGAAAGGGAGCCAACGCTGATTCCCAGGCAGCAATGGTCGTCACTCGACCCGTTGCGATGCACCGAGATAGTCTGGGGGGACGGCCAGAAGCTGACAACCGGTGACGCCGGCATGTGGCCATCAATGGAAGAGGCCTGGGA
The DNA here is from genome assembly GCA_964558675.1 of uncultured Dehalococcoidaceae bacterium. Lineage (GTDB taxonomy): Bacteria > Chloroflexota > Dehalococcoidia > Dehalococcoidales > RBG-16-60-22 > CAZLEY01. The sequence goes on from CAZLEY010000043.1 coordinate 6,691, forward strand.
GAGAAAACAGGCGCCAGCCAGCGGCACGGGCCCGGGGCAGGTGGATTTCTACAGGCTCGTTTCCGGCGCCCAGGGGAGCATGGGCATTGTGACCTGGGTATCGGTAAAATGCGAGATATTGCCCGAGCTCCACAAGCTTTTCTTCGTACCCGCAGAGAGGCTTGATGACCTTACTGATTTTACCTACCAGATACTCAGGTTCAGATTTGCCGATGAGCTCATGCTATTGAATAACGCGAGCCTGGCATCTATCCTCGGAGACGGTGCCGACCAAATAAGGGCGCTGATGGAGGAACTCCCGCCCTGGGTTGTCCTGGTGGGCATAGCCGGACGCAACATACTGTCCACGGAAAGGGTCGAGTTTCAGGAGAAAGACATCACGGATATTGCCCAGCGATTTGGCCTGCAACTCGTGCCGGCAATCCCCGGGGCCAGCGGCGTTGAGGTGCTGAAAGCGTTGCTGAACCCGTCCCGGGAGCCCTACTGGAAACTCGGCTACAAGGGGGGATACCAGGATATCCTCTTCCTGACCACCCTCAACCGGACGCCGGAATTCGTCGGGACAATGAACGCGGTGGCCGAGTCAAACGGGTACCCAACACCGGATATAGGTGTTTACATCCAGCCGCTGCACCAGGGTGCTAACTGCCATTGTGAATTCATTCTACCATTCGACCGGGACAATCCCAGAGAGGCAGCCGGCATGAAGCGGCTCTACACCAAGGCCAGTGAGGAACTGCTCAAGCAGGGGGCTTTCTTCTCCCGACCCTATGGCATCTGGGCAAATATGGCCTATAATCGAGACGCTCAGTCCACGACTGTGCTAAAGAAGGTTAAGGGAATATTCGACCCCAATAACGTGATGAACCCCGGTAAGCTGTGCTTTTAAAGGCAAGAGAAACAAAGAAAGAAGGCATGAGAAAGTGGCGCTAGAAGATTATAAAGCTGATATGGAGAGGTGCAGCCAGTGCTCATACTGCAAGTGGATTCCATTCGACCAGATAAAGAGCTGGAGATTCGCCAAAGGCTGCCCCAGTATAGCCTACAATAACTTTCTGAGTTACTCCGCACGCGGCAGATATGCGGTTGCCCTGTCACTCTTGAACGGCCAGAGCACCTATACCGACAGGGTAGTGGATATAGTTTACAAATGTGTAACCTGCGGGTCGTGTGATGTCTCCGACAAGATTTGCCGCTACAACCTGGAACCCCTGGAGATGATACACGAACTACGATTCAGGCTGGTTGAAGACGGCCAGTTGCTGCCCGAGCATACGGCCGTTATCGAGCACCTGCGCAAGGAAAACAACATGATGATGAAACCAAGCGCCGAACGCGGCGATTGGGCTGAGGGGCTGGACGTAAAGCATATCCCCGGTGAGTCGGCCGAAGTACTCTTCCACGCCGGCTGCCGGTTCAGCTATGATGAAGAACTCAGTGAAACCGCCAGGACGGCCGTGACCCTCCTCAGGAATGCCGGTGTTGAGGTCGGCATCATGGGGAAAGAGGAGTCCTGCTGCGGCGGTAGAACCTATGATATGGGCTATAAAGAAGAATTCACCAGGCTTGCGGAGGATAATATCAAGGCCTGGACGGCGGCGGGTGTCAAGACAGTGGTGACCTCGTGCGCTGACTGCTATCATGCCTTCTTACGCCTTTATCCACCCTTAGGGGCTAAATTCGAGGTTCTCCACACCGTGCAGTTCCTCGACCGCCTGATTAAAGAAGGCAAGATTAAATTTACCAAGACTGTACCCTTAAGGGTTACCTATCATGACCCCTGCCACCTGGGCAGGCAGGGAGAACCGTATGTACCCTGGGAGGGTAAAGAAAAGAAAATCTTGAATCAAATAGTGGTCTACGAGCCGCGAAAGCCAAGGTATAACGGAGCCTGGGGTGTCTACGAACCACCCAGAGATGTGCTCAAGAGCATCCCCGGTTTGGAACTGGTGGAGATGGAGAGAATCAGGGAGTACGCCTGGTGCTGCGGCGCTGGAGGCGGGGCAAGAGAAGCCTATCCTGACTTTTCCAACTGGACGGCTACGGAGAGGATTGAGGAGGCAAAGTCCACCGGCGCTGAGGCAATAGTGAGCGCCTGCCCGTGGTGCGAGCGGAACTTCATCGATGCCATCAATGCCACTGGCGATAAAATGGAAGTTTTTGATGTTGCTGAGCTTGTAAGACAGGCAATATAGCGAAGGAAGGATTGAGACATGGCACTATCAAGAGAGGTATATAAAGAATTAGAAGACATCGTCAACCCGGAGAACATCTCCGAGGACCCGGCCGTACTGGACTGTTACAGGTATCCGTTGTCCCATACGGCTATTCACATCGGTCCTTACTACCGGGTATACACGCCCCGGGGGGAGGCTGTCCTGCTGCCGGGGAGTGCCGAGGAAGTCCAGACTATCGTCAGATTATGCAACAAATACAAGATAAGATTCAAGGCCTCCAGTACGTTCTGGTCAGCCTGGGGATACCCTGTAGAGGACAACACAATTCAGCTGGATATGAGGCGGATGGATAAAATCCTGGAGCTTGATGAGAAGAACATGTTTGCCGTGGTTGAGCCTCATGTCATCGAGGCAACACTCCAGGCCGAAGCGATGAAGGTAGGGCTGAACACCCATATCCACGGGCCTGGCGCCAGTTGTTCCTGTCTCGCCAGTGCTACCGCTCTGGGAGGACTCGGGCCGGATACCGCTTATATGGGTCATCACAATGAGAATCTGCTCGGGGTGGAATGGGTCATGCCTGACGGTGAAATCCTGAGGGTAGGCTCGGTGGGCTCCGGGTTAGGCTGGTTCTGCTGTGATGGGCCCGGGCCCAGTCTGAAAGGCCTTGTCAGAGGCATGGTAGGGACCAACGGGGCGATGGGCGTCTTCACCAAGTGCGCCCTTAAGCTCTACCCGTGGCCGGGACCGGCCACACTACCGGTCGAGGGGAGACCGCCGGCCTACAAAGCGGTGCTGCCAGACAATATAAAGTCATATACCCTGGGCTTCCCGACCTGGAAGGCATGGGCTGATTCCTGCTACTTAATCTGGGAGGCTGGAATCGGCTATGTCGCTCACCGACAGTTCAGCATGTTCGGCAGAGACCTCAAGGGGGCTATGATAAAGATACTGAGCGACCCCACCAAGACGCTTTCCGACATCGAGGAGCTGATGGAAGACCCGGAAATAAAGAAGATGAACGAGGATATGAAGCGCGATTACCAGATTGTGCTGGCGGGCATGACCCCAAGGGACATCGAGTGGCAGGAAAAGGCCCTGGATTTAATACTGGAGAAGACCGGAGGGTGGAAGGTAGAGGGAATGCTGGACCCCGACTTCCATGACTGGTCGCTTCTCTACATGCTCAGGCTGGGACACAAGAACCTGAACCTAGTCTACGGCGGCGGTTACGACGGCTGTTTCGGACTGGGAGGCAGTCCGGACTTCGGGACTTCCGGGCCAGAGAAAGAACCGCGCGTTGAAGAGGTAACGGCGTTCAAGGCTGAATGGGAAAAGAAGGGTAATATCGTCGCTTCCGGCGGCGATGCCATGATGGGAGGCATAGGTGGTATGGGAGGCGGAGGCATGACCATGTGGGAGAACTTCACCCATTTCGACCCGCATGATAAGGCATCGACCGAAGGGACGATGGAATTCTTTGATGCTGCCACCGACTACGGCGTTAAAAAGGGCTGGGGTCCCGGCATGGAGAAAATGAACGCATACGCCAGAGGGGCTGACGGCAGGTCAACGCCCAAGGAAGTGCGCGACCGGATACTCGGGGCTTCAGCGCAGCCGGAGGCACTTCGCTACCAGCGGAAAATTAAGGAGACCTTTAACCCTAATGACCTTGGTGATGCCTATTACCGTACCCTGGACTAACCGAGTAAATAATGGCATCTGACCGGAGTCCAGCCTTTTGATACGAGCGGGTAGTATGCGATTATTGACACATATTACAGGTAAAATTTAATAGGGAGGAGTTTTTTAAAATGGCTCTCCTGGAAGAACCAATCAAAGAGGTCAAGGTTATTAAGAACTATATTGACGGAGAGTGGGTAGAATCTAAAGGTGATGTTATCGACGTGGTAAATCCCGCCAAATGCCAGACGATTGCTAAAGTGCCTATCTCCACCAGTGAGGAAATAAATACTGCTGTAGAAGCGGCCAAAGCGGCCTTCCCTGACTGGCGAAGAACAACCCCGCTGGCGAGGTCAAGAATTCTCTTCCGGTTGAAAGAGTTGCTGGAAGAGAATTTTGAGGAAGTGAGTAGAATCCAGACACAGGAGCACGGCAAGACGATAGATGAATCAAGAGGCGAGACCAGGCGCGGCATCGAGAACGTTGAGGTTGCCTGTGGCATCCCGAGTCTAATGCAGGGATACTATTCAGAGGATATCGCCACTGGCATAGATGAGTGGGTAATTCCAACCCCTCTGGGAGTTTTCGGTATCATAGGTCCATTTAACTTCCCATTTATGATTCCACTCTGGTCGGCACCCTACGCGGTGGCTACCGGCAACTGCGTGGTTATCAAACCCTCGAGCGAGGTTCCCAACAGCCAGACCAGACTGGCTGAGCTGGCAGATGAGGCCGGTTTTCCGCCGGGGGTATGGAACGTAGTACACGGCGGAAGAACCGTGGTCAATGGCATGCTGGACCATCCGGACATTGAAGGTATAGCCTTTGTCGGCTCCACACCAACGGCAAAGAATGTTATTTATCCAAGGTGCGGCGCCACCGGCAAGAGGGTTATTGCTCAGGGGGGCGCCAAGAACTTCATGGTAATAATGCCGGATACTAATGTGAGAGCCACGATACCAGCCCTGATGACATCATTTTTCGGCAATACCGGTCAACGCTGCCTGTCAGGCGCCAATCTTCTTATGGTCGGTGAAGATGATGGGTTCTACAATACTTTTATGGATGCCGTTACGGCGACAGCATCCGGCATGGTAATTGGTTACGGGCTTGATGAAGCGGTTCAGATGGGGCCCGTGCATGATATAGAGAAGAAAGAGAGAATCCTGGGATATATTGAGAGCGGTTTGAAACAGGGAGCGAAACTCAGACTCGATGGTAGAAAAAATATTAAGATTGCCGGCGACTATCCGGAGACATGTTTTCTCGGTCCAACTATCTTCGAAGATGCGACACCAGATATGAAAATAGGTAGTGAGGAAATCTTCGGGCCGGTAATGAGTGTTATGCGGGCAAAAAATCTGGATGAAGCCATAGAGATATGTAATAGCAGTACCTATGCTAATGCTCACGCTATCTTTACTTCAAGTGGTAGGAATGCCAAAGAATTTCAATACAATGTTGTCAGCGGTAATGTGGGCATCAATATCGGCATAGTAGCGCCCATGGCATTCTTCCCATTCAGCGGCATGAAGGATTCTTTCTTCGGGATATTACACACACAGGGCAAAGAGGCTGTTCGTTTCTTCACAGAAAGCAAGGTTATTATACAGAGGTGGTTATAGGAAAGGAGTTAACGATAAATGAAACTGCATACAGCTTCTGAGACCATCAGCTTTGCCAAGAAGCTTGAAAACGAGTCGGCCAAGTTCTACGAAGACCTGTGCCAGAAATATGCCAGGGACGATGATATTTTCCTCTCTTTGGCTGAGGAGAATAGGAAGAATATCGCACAGACCGAGAGGGCATACTATGGAGTTATCACCGATGCCATCGAGGGGTGCTTTGCCTTTGACGTGGAGACGGACGAGTATACGTTTGAAACCGAGCTAGCGGATAATGCAAGCTACGCTGATGCCCTGAGCCAAGCTATCGAGATAGAGGAGAAAATCATAAAATTTTACTCTGATGCCGCCGAGCAGTCGAGTTCCCTGATGGCAGATGTTCCCAGGGCGTTTAAAATGATAGCCAAGAAAAGGCGAAACCGTGAGGAAAAATTGAGGTCCCTTCTTGATAAGTGAGGCGATGGGAAAATGTCCAAGTTGATTGAAAAACACCGCGTTAGCTGTCCCACAAAGCATGTCAGTGCCTTTATCTGTAAATACGAGGATGGCAGCTTTGTCGTGAAATGTGTTAACAGGAAACTTTGTGGTGATGAATGCCCGTATTTGAAAGACCCCGACTACAGAAGTGCTTACAGGCGGGCTCCAGAGTACAGATCTAAATAGCCGGGGAAACTCTGGAAGAGGTGAGGGGTTTGGGGAAGATGAGGTAACAGAAATCCCCCTTAGTCCCCCTTTGTGAAAGGGGGAAACTGGTGCTCTATAGATAGAGATTGCTTCGTCACTGCGCTCCTCGCAATGACATTCAGTGGGGGGTGTGGAGAAAACTACGGAAATATCCTCTGATGCCACGAGGGTGGCGGGTGGGAATAGATAACATGGAACCACTACCTGTCTCCGGTGTCTAAACCATCCCACCTCTTAAAGAGCTCGTGCTTGATATCAAATATATCCAGAATCTTGCCTATAGTGTGGTCAACGAGGTCCTGAACCGTCTGTGGTTTATGATAGAAGGCAGGAACCGGCGGAAAAACAACGGCACCCATCTCCGTAAGCTTTACCATGTTTCTCAGGTGACCTAAATGAAGCGGAGTTTCTCTCGCCAGTAAAACCAGCTTCTTTCTCTCTTTCAGTGTTATATCGGCAGTACGGGCTATCAGGTTATCGGCATAAGAATTCGCCAGTGCCGAGAGGGTCTTCATGCTGCAGGGAGCAATCACCATGCCATCCCTCTTGAACGAGCCACTGGAAAGCCCGGCCCCGATATCGTCAATGTCATAGCAGACATTTGCCAGCGCCCTTACCCGCTCCAGCTCCCAATTGGTCTCGTACTTGATAATTTCTTCTGCGGCTTTAGAGATGATAAGGTGCGTTTCTACTTCTTTATTGGCCGATAATACCTCAAGCAGCCGGATTCCGTATATCGCACCGGAAGCGCCGGTTATTCCGATAATGAGCAACATTATAAATACTCCCAAATTGAAGGCGCAGCTCACCCGTCATTGTCTGTTTTATATTACCTGTATTTAACTCAGGGCAATGGGTGAAACTCTTCAGGCCATAACTCGGTCTATCACCTGCCCGGTAGCACGGTCGTAAGGCCTGTTAAATGCCTCAGGATACTGCCGACTTAGTTCGTCAAGGTCGACACGTTCCACCTCCACCAGGTAACCGGAGGTGGCCATCCCGGCAGCATTTCTGGAGGTAATACTGTGTGGAGAAATGGTATTAATAGCGCCGCCTCTGTCAAGCTCGCCGACGACAATCGGGTCATATCTTGCCCCATGGTCTACGTAGACAGTGCCGGGCATGATTCTCTCCGTGACGTAGGCACCACAGAGGACTTGACCCCTCTCGTTGAATACGTTGACAACGTCTCCGTGGGCGATACCCCTCTTTTCCGCATCCGACTGGTGAATCCAGACGGGCTCGTAATGGTATCCGTCCGGCCCGATAACCTTGCAGGTCTTGATTTCATGGAACCAGCTGATGTCATCGAGATTGGCATGTACCCGCCACCGGCCGTGGTTGGACATTATGAGCAAGGGATAGCTTTCGGCCCTTTTACTGGAAAGGCTTTCATCGTGACCGGAACCCTTTTCAATCCAGTGGGGAACCGGCGGCCTCTCGTCATCATCGGGGAAGTGCTCCGCCAGAGACTGGGAATAGTATTCTATCTTCCCCGAAGGGGTGTTCAGAGGGTTTTTCTCCGGGTCTTCAGCGAACGGACTCAGACCGGGCTTCGGTTTCTTCCAATCCGGGTCGGTGGGCACAACGTAATAGCCTTTCTTTTTGAGTTCTTCGTAGCTAATTACGGGGGCTACTTCCGAATGGTCAAAGCCGAACTTTATCCACTCCTTGATAGACCTGCCCCTGGTGTACTCTTTCAGCAGGCCCATCCTTTCGGCTATCATGCAGACTACCTCGTAGTCAGTCCTGGACTCGCCTTTCGGCTCTATGCACTGCTCCTCATACATAACAGTACTGAACTGGCCGCTGAAGTTGTCCGTGGCGATATCCTCTTCCTCAAACTTGGTATTGACGGGCAGGAGGATATCGGCGAAGAGGCAGTCGTTCTCCATCCAGGGGTGCTGTACCAGCATGAACTCGATTTTAGGACTCTGGTATGCCCTGGCGACGCTGTTGCTGTCATTCCAGCATGTCAGCAAGCAGGGCGTATCTGACCATATCATGTGTATTTCGGAACACCCGTCGGCGGGGTATTTATACTGGATGAACTGGTCGGCACGAGGGAATCCGGCACTGGTAGTACCGTACCAGGTGAGAGGAGGATTAAGAATGGCGTCATGAATGAGTGTCTTGGGTATGAATGACCTGGGGAAACGCATATCCTCCTTTTCACCATCCGTAGCCAGTCCTCTCATCACCGCCGGGCTGCCCACCCGCTGCCCATGGCTGGCGGCGTTTACGTCCGGAAGCTCCGGTGGATGAGGCATGGGACACCAGCCCTTATCGAAGAACAGTCCCCATTCAATCATCTTTACAAAGTGCGAGCCGGGTTTACCCACTCCCTGCATACCCAGCAGGCAAACCTCAATCCTGGCGGGTTCAGTCGAGTACGGCCCCCTGATAGAAGAACCACCGTTACCATGGGCTATGGACGTCTTTTTCGATGCCCACTCCCTGGCAAAGGCTTTGATAATCCGGGAGGGGACACCGCATTTCTCCTCCGCCCACTTGGGCGTCTTGGCAATGCCGTCTTCCTTACCCAGGACGTATTCTTCAAACTTGTCAAATCCGAAGGCATGCGTCTCGATGTAATCCTTATCATAGGTGCCCTCGGTGAGCCAGACATAGGCGATAGCCAGCCGCATCGCGGCATCGGTATTGGGTTTTATAGGTATCCATTTATCGGCGTGGACCGCCGCTCCGTAGTTCAGGTCCGGGCAGATATATACCTGTTTTATTCCCAGGTCGGTGAACCAGTAGCACAACCGGCTGGGCAACTGACCCTGCCAGCCCCAGGGGGTAGTTTCCACGTCACAACCCCAGAACAGTACAAGCTCCGAATGTTCGGCGATATCCGGGATGACATTGGTTAAGGGATACTGCTGGCCCAGGTTTTCACATCCCCAGGTATGCTTGGCGCCCCAGTACCACCCTTCCCAGCTGTCCGGATTCCTCATCTGTAAGGTATATCCCCCCAGAAGGTCGAGGAGCCTTCTCTGGCAGCCGTGGGCGGCGTGCACGGTTTTCGTTTCACCGTGGCCGTCCGCCTGGGCAAGCACGGTGGTAGGCCCGTACTTCTTGATAACCCTCCTGAGCTCGCTGTCGACTATATCCAGGGCTTCGTCCCAGGAAATTCTAACGTAGCCGCTCTTGCCCCGGTTCTGGGTATTTCTTTCCCCGTTGGGGTCCCAGTCGACCCTCTTCAACGGATAAAGTATCCTGTTGGGAGATACCGCCCGCTTCTTATAAGCCAAGCTGAAAGGCCCTATCAGAGATTTCATGCTGGGTTCAAAGACCTGGCCGCGAGCCTCCATCTTCCACGGGTTGAATTCTTCAGGTTTATATTTCCAGTCGTAGTGCAGCGGCCTAACCCTGACGATTTTCCCGTCCTTGACATCAATAACCGATGAATTCGCATCTCCGGATATGGAGCAAAAACCAAGCCCCTTACAGACACTCCTCTCACCATTGGTCGCCTTTGCGGGATTACCCTTTTTCAGTACCATTTTCCCTCCACAGGTTTCAAATTTGATTTATAATATCATAATCGGGCGTTTGTTTGCACCGATTTACACCGGCAACTTCAAATTTTAGACTGGCGGCTGTCTTCTCTCAACCCAGGGTCATTTCCCCCGCTACCGGCTTGTCCGCCTCCACCACCTCAAGGAACTCATCAACAGCCTGATTAAACACATCGGGTCGCCACCGGGCTGTTTCATGAACAGAGCCCTTTATTTCAACATAGCGTGAGCCCTTGATGTGCTCGTGCAATGTCCTGGCGCCCGTTTTTACCATTTCCATATCATCCCCACCGACAATAATCAAGGAAGGCACACTGATATTGTCGACGGCGGTACGCTGCCATTCAGCCTCCCAAGGCCTGGCGCGGCCAACGCCGATATAGCCATTAATCGGAAACCTGGCCATTCTCTCGATGAACTGCTCCTGGAGGGCTTCATCATCGGGGACAGGGGGGAAAGCGGTCCCGGTGGCAATCTGGCGCCGGGCTAAATCGGCCATGCCTCTTTCCTGAGCGTACTTTTCGCCTTTTTCCCGCCCCTCGGCCATAACAGCCTGCATAGCGGGGTCGGAAGGCGGCTGGAAACCGCCGTGAATATCACAGATAAGGAGGGCTTTAACCATCTCCGGGTGCCTGCCTGCGTAACCGATGGTGATGGCACCGCCCAGAGAAAGGCCGCCGATACAGGCTTTGGCCACCCCCAGATGTTCCAGAAGGTGATGCAGGTCTTCGACGAGTATATCCAGAGTATAGTTATCCTCGCCGGCCGGTGCCGAGGAGAGGCCGTGGCCGCGGACATCACAGGCGATAACCTGGTATCCGGGTGACAGCTTTTCGATTTGCGGCGCCCAGAACTCCAGGCTGGCCGAGAACGGATGGATTAAGACCAGGGGAAATCCTTTTCCGTATACCCGGTAATTTATGTTTATATCACCGACCTGGCAAACCGGCATATTTACGGCACCTCGCTAGTTTAATAAACTCCGGACGCAGACCATTACTTTCCAGCCCAGATATCCTGGAAAAGCTGGCGGAGCTTTTCGTCCTTGCATTCGCAGGGACTGGAGTACATATTGACATCTTTGCCGGCGAGAGCCACCAGGGTATCCAGGCTATCGTTCATCTGCTTTTCGGTGACGCCGGCTTCCTTCAGGTTGAGCGGCTCGCCGGTTTCCTTCGCCAGCTCTCTCAATTTCTGAATCAACTTTTTAATAGCATCCTTATCCGACTCAGCCTTAATGCCGACAAACCTGGCGGCGACGCCGAGTCTGGCGACGGGGTCGGGGGCGCCTTCGATGGGAGGGTTCGAGGCGATATATTCCAGCGAATAGGGTAACGCTATACCGACCGACCGACCGTGAGGTATGTTGAAGGTTGCCCCGAGGGTATGCGCCAGGGCATGGCAGAGTGACGTGTTGCTATTGCCGAAGCCGAGTCCGGCGATGGTGGCGGCATTCTGCATCTTCTCCCTGGCAGTGAGGTCATCGCCATCGGCACAGGCTTTGGGAAGCCACTCGAAGGCCAGCTTCATGGCCTGAAGGCAGAGTCCGTCACTGAAATCGGTCTGCTGCCGGGCGGTATATCCATCGAGGGC
>CAZLEY010000044.1:0-17716 GCA_964558675.1 uncultured Dehalococcoidaceae bacterium
GTAAAGACTTCCTATAAGAACGGGATTTTAGAAATTACTCTTGAAAAGGAAAAATAACCATAGGAGACAGATTTTGTGACTGTTGATACCGCGGTGCTGACTCTTCGCGTTGCTGAGGCGAAACCTCGGGATGTGGGGCGGGGTATCGCCCGAATTGACCCCCGGGACCTGGAAAAGATAGGCGCCGAAGTGGGCGATATTATTCAGGTAGAAGGAAAACGAAAGACAGCCGCCAAGGTTATGCCTGCCTACCCCGAAGACCGGGAAAAGTCACTCATCCAGATGGACGGGCTCCTGCGGGGTAATGCCCAGGTCTCTCTGGATGAAAAGGTTACGGTGCAAAAGACCAGCTTTTTGCCAGCTGATAAGATAGTCTTGAATCCCCTGACTCTGGTAAGGTCAATCAGCCGTGAGAGAGATACCAGGTATATTGGTACTTTGCTGGATGGGCTGCCACTGGTGGAGGGGGACACAATTCGTGCCAACCTCTTCGGCACTCGAAGCCAGGATTTCACGGTTATCAGCGCTGTCCCCAGAGGAGTGGTGCTGGTCCATGCTAGAACTAAAATTGAGGTTAGAGAGAAAGCTGAAACCAAAGCCAGAGGCTTTAAAATATCCTATGAAGATATTGGTGGCCTGGGGAAAGAATTACATAGAGTCAGAGAGATGATTGAGCTTCCCCTCAAGTATCCTCAGGTATTTGAGCGGCTGGGGATAGACCCACCCAAGGGGGTGCTGCTTCACGGCCCTCCTGGATGTGGCAAAACGTTGATGGCTCGCGCCGTTGCCAATGAGACGGCCGCCTATTTCACCCACATCACCGGACCGGAGATAATGGGCAAGTTCTACGGAGAGAGCGAAGCCCGGCTCAGGTCGGTTTTTGAAGAGGCTAAAACAAATGCGCCCGCCATTCTCTTTATTGATGAAATCGACGCCATCGCTCCCAAGAGAGAGGAGATGGGAGGCGAGAAGCAGGTGGAAAGAAGGGTGGTGGCCCAGCTGCTCGCCCTTATGGACGGGCTGGAGTCACGTGGCGAGATAATCGTCATTGGAGCCACGAATATCCCTAACTCTCTCGACCCGGCGCTACGGCGTCCGGGCAGGTTTGACCGCGAGATTGCTATCAGCATCCCCGACCAGAAAGGACGCCTGGAAATTCTTCAGATTCACACCCGGGGCATGCCCCTGGCTCAGGATATAGACCTGGATAAGCTATCCCAGATTACTCATGGCTTCGTCGGGGCCGACCTGGAAGCCTTGTGTCGTGAGGCAGCCATGAATGCTCTGAGGAAGATAATGCCCAGTATTGATTTTCAACTGGATGAGATTCCCTATGAAACTCTCCTGCAGCTCGAGGTAACGATGAATGACTTCAGCGAGGCGCTCAAGGAGGTGGAACCCTCGGCTATTCGAGAGGTCTTTGTCGAGGTTCCCAATGTAAATTGGGGAAACGTTGGCGGCCTGGGCGAAGTAAAGCAGAAATTGATTGAGGCGGTAGAATGGCCGCTGCGATATCCACACCTGTTTCAGGAGGCAAATGTCAATCCTCCGAAGGGAATCCTTCTTTCGGGCCCGCCAGGGACCGGGAAGACTCTGGTAGCCAAAGCGCTGGCCCATGAGAGCGAGGTAAACTTTATCTCAATCAAAGGCCCTGAGCTCATGTCAAAGTATGTTGGCGAGTCGGAAAGAGGCGTAAGAGAGGTATTCCGGAAAGCGAAGCAGGCCAGCCCCTGTATTCTCTTCTTCGATGAGTTTGATTCTCTGGTTCCCGAACGCGGGCTGGGAGATAGCTCGCAGGTTACGGAGAGAGTTATCTCTCAGTTCCTCACCGAGCTAGACGGGCTGGAGGAGCTTAAAGGGGTGTTAGTTCTGGCGGCTACCAACAGGAAGGACCTGATTGATTCCGCCATCTTGAGGCCGGGCAGGTTCGACTTTACCCTGGAATTTCCGCTGCCTGATGAAAAGGCTCGGCAGGAGATATTCGAGATTCATGTCAGGGGCAAGCCCCTGGCTTCTCGCATAAACCTGGAAGAACTGGCTCAAGAAACTGAAGGACTGGCTGGCTCGGATATAGAGGTCATCTGCCGCGAAGCTTCCATGATAGCTATTAGGGAGTCTGTTCGGGCTGAAGGCGACAAAAGCAAGCTCCAGGTTTCTAAGAAGCATTTTAACCTGGCTATCGACTGGTTGAAGGCCCAGAAAGGAGAAGAATAGATGTCTCTACAAGGCGAATATATCTACGGGATTGTAGAGGAACCTCAACCCAGGAGATTCAGCTTCCTGGGAGTAGGTGAGGCTGAGGTATATACTATCAACCACCAAAGAATAGCCGCCGCAGTTAGTGATTCCGAGTTCTCAGAGATAGACCCAACCCGGAGGAACGTCCATGCCCACACTGTTGCTCAAGATGAGCTTTTGAAAGAATATACCCTGCTTCCCATGGGCTTTGGCATGATTGCCACTGACGAGGATGAGGTCCGGGGACTGCTGGAGAATAATTACCGGGGTCTGCTCAGCGAATTAAACCGACTCGCCGGCCGGATAGAAGTGGAACTGAAGGTCTTCTGGGACCAGGAAGCCATAATGAGGGAGCTTCATCTGGTCGGGAGTCACGAACTAGCCGGGATTAGGGCAAAATTAAATGCCGCATCGTCACCGCTGGAGACGCGAAACCTACTGGTGGAGGCCGGTAAGCTGGTGGAAAGCATTGCCCTGAACTGGAAGAATAAATATGCCGAGCTGGTTTATGGCATTCTAAAGGAACTGTCTTATGATACTAAGGTAAATGATCCGATGGGGGTCAAGAACCTTCTGAACGCCTCCTTCTTGATAGAGAGGTCCCGAGAGAGCGAATTCAAGGAACAAGTCTACAAGCTGGATTCTGAATTTCAGGGTAAAGTAAATTTCAAATATGTGGGACCTCTACCCCCTTATGATTTCGTTGATTTGAGGCTGGAGCCAGTGAAATGTTAACTGGATTGCTATCCGGCATTCTCTTCGGCGTTCCGCTGACTCTCAGCAGGGAGATACTGGCAAAGCTGAAAGACGAGATTGACAAGGAGCGTCTTGTCACCGAGGAATCGATTAAGGAGAGACTCCAGCAGCTTCAACTGCTGCTCCAGGACGGCGAACTGAACGAGGAAGAATACGAAGGCCTGGAAGAAGCGCTCATCGAAAGGCTGAGGGCGGTGAGGGAATACAAAAAGAGCCAGGGGGTTAGATAAATGCCATTACAGGCAACAAAAGACGAAGTTAGTACGCTTGCCGATGTGATTGACCGTGTCCTGGACAAGGGACTGGTTATCAATGCCGACATCTGTGTCTCGGTAGCCGGGGTTGAACTTCTAGGGATTAAGATAAGGGCCGCTCTGGCTTCCTTTGAGACAGCCGCCAAGTATGGGCTGGAATTCCCGAGCGGCACCAACTATGAGAAGTCTGCCTGGAGAGAAGCGGAAGTAGGTAAGGAGATATGTCCACAGTGCAGCAAGAAAGTCGCTGCTGAGGAGCTTCTGAATGAAGGGTGTCCCTGGTGTGGCTGGATAAGTGCCAGGGCAAAGAGGGCTAAAGATAGAATAGCCCCCAGAATCCCAGCGGAGTAAAAGGAAGAAGGCTAAGATGAGCACTGGCACCGTGATAACGAAGACTAAAAAGGGATTGGCTCAGCTCCTTCAGGTTCTTGACGAGAAGAGTCGAGCGATCTTGTGGTACCTGTGGTGGCACCGATATGCCGAAATTTCGGAATTAAGAGAGATCGTTGACGCTACTGACTTTGAAGTCCTGTATCGACTGAAGGAAGTTATAAACGAACAGGCCCAGAGGCTCTGGGGGAGGCCAATCGTAAGCTTCGAACGGTCAAGAGTGGACTCGCACAATGGCGAAACGGTCCTGTTCAGCTGGTGGTTTTTGGATGAAGAGAATGTTCCAGTCTCAGCCGGGAACAAGCCACTGGTAGATATGTTCAATGAGAAAGATGGCATCTCTATAATTGCTCAGGTGCCGACCTCAATTGACCCAGCTCAACGTGAAGTCTTGTATAAGAACGGCATATTAAAGGTCAGACTGGCAAAAAAGGTAAATTAATGGGACAGGAAAAGAGAAAAGGTAGCGATAAACACAACCTTGAGGTAGAGCCGGAGAGCCAACCTAAAGGGACGGTTGAGGGCACGCTTCACGGTCTGGGCAAGATTATTCCTGGCTTCGGCGAGTTAGTCAAGGGGCTGGAGAAATCAGAAGCCTTTCAGGAGAGGCTGGAAGCCGCCAATGCCGAGATTGAGCACCGAATGGAAAAAGCCCGACCACCAAGGAAGGGATGGGGAACCAGGAGGAGCATTATTCCGGCCAGGACTACCTTGAAGGTGAGCCAAACCACGCTAGGAGAAGAGTCACCAGTGCCAGCACCCCAAAAAGATGTTATCGCCGATACGTTCGATGAAGGTGACCGTCTTGTGGTAATCGCTGAGCTACCCGGCGTAGATGAGAAGGACATAGAGGTAGAGGTCAAAGAGAACCGGCTTGTCCTCTTTGCCAAGAGCCGGAGTCACCAGTATCACAAAGTGGTCGACTTGCCCGGCACGGTCAAGGACAGTCCAAGCTTAACATATAGGAATGGCATCCTGCGAATAAGTCTGGAGAAGGAACCGAAATAGGCCTGGGTTATGGCTATTAATATCGATGAGAAAAACCTGAAGTATGGAGTGCTTGGGCTGGTAATAGCCCTGGTCGAGGTAATTAGAGACGCACTGAAAATCCAGGCGATTAAAAGAATGGAGAGCGGGGCCTTGAGTGAGGAGGAGTGTGAGAGGCTGGGAGAAGCATTGATGGAACTGGACATCGCCATCGAAGAAATCAAAGCCGAGCAGGGCATCACCGAGTCGGTTCAGGCAGTGAGAGACGGGCTGGATGAGATTGTGGATGGTGTTATTGATAGAATGGTTAACCCGGAGAGATGGCATGAAGAAGCCAAAGAAAGCATGCCGGTGTAATTGAGAAAAAAGTTACTTTTTAGGGGGCGAGCAAATGGAAGAAATATTCTACACTGTATTAGCCCTGCACACAGCGGGTAAGCCAATTAACAAGGAAAACATACAGGCTGTCCTCAGAAAAGCGGGCACACCAGTTGATGAGCGGGCACTTGACGCTATGGCCGCCTTTGTTGAATCTCTAGCGACTGCCCACCAGGAAAAAGGGAGCACCATTGACCCCAGAATCATCAAGTTTCTAACCTCCGAGTTGGCAGGGCAGAAAGTGCCAACAAAGCGACTGGATGTGCTCCTTGATAAACTAAGCAAAGCCGCTGCCTCAGTCCCTGGGACGCAGACCGCTCACTTCAGAGGGATGACAACGGCGGTGGATGAGGCAAGACCTGCGGTACAGGAGGGCAGGGTTATCACACCATCGGCAAAGGCTGTAGCTGCGGGTCTGGCAACAAAAACTGGAGTCAGCACTCGGGGTGAAGGACGATATGTGTATGGCGTGGCTGTGGGGGATAAGGAAGTCAGGCTGGGTCAGATAGGGATAGAGGGCAGCGAGGTTTATACTATCCCTTACGAAGACATCAGCGCTATTGTTCACGATTGTTCTACCGAACCGTATCAATCCACTGATGACGAAATAGTGAAGAACTGGGTAAGGGTTCACCAAAGCGTTCTCGATGCGGCGAGTGAGCAACTTGGCATCGTAATTCCCCTGGGCTTCGATACCATACTGCAGCCTAAGGATGATGCCGCTTCCCCTGACCAGGTAGTAAGGGATTGGCTGAAACTGGATTATGAACGACTTCGTGAAGTGATGAGAAAGATAGAGGGTAAAGACGAGTATGGGGTGCAGGTCTCGTATGAACCTATGTTAATAGTTAAACAAATCTCGGAACACAGCGAAGAGATTAGGAAAACAAAGGAAGAGATGTCCACCAAATCACCGGGTATGACTTATATGTATAAGCAAAAGCTGGAAAGGGCGGTTAAAGCGGAAATCGAGCGGCTTGCGGATGAGTGGTTCAACGACTTCTACGGCAGGATCAAGAAGCACACCGACGATATTGTCGCCGAGAAGACCAAAAAGCTGAATGCTGGCAAGGTCATGCTGCTCAGCCTCTCCTGCCTAGTAGCCAAAGAGAGAGTTGACAGTCTTGGTAAGGAACTGGAGAAAATCAACAATATGGACGGTTTCTCTGTTCATTTCTCGGGTCCCTGGCCCCCTTATAGTTTCGTGGCCAAGCCTGTTGTTACCGTTAAAGGAGAATGAAATGCAGCCTACCCGAGACACTCACGCGACACTGGTGGACCTTCTCGACAGAGTGCTGGAGAAGGGGCTGGTTCTTAACGCTGACCTCCTGATTCATGTCGCCGGCATTCCCCTCCTGGGAGTGAATCTGAAAGCCTGCCTCGCCGGGATAGAGACCATGTTAAAGTACGGCATCTGGCAGGACTGGGATGAGGCACAACGGTCAATCGCCACCAGAGAGCGACAGCAAAAAAGAGTAAAAGAGCAGATAAACACTCTAGGATCAGAACCGGAGCAGAATCTTCTCTCTTCCCCGGACAGCGAGATAGCTGCAAAATTATTAAGTGAAGAGGAGGTAAAGATTTGAGATGAACGCCAATGAGGTAATAGAAAAGGCACGGAAGGAATTCGCTGGTCTCGGTAAGACTCCAGCCGACGGGATTACCGGACTGTCCAAGACAGAGGAAGGGTGGGCCATCTTGCTGGAGGCGTTGGAGAGGAAGGCTATCCCGGATACCATGGACGTGTTAGGGTTGTATGAGCTGCGCCTGGACAACGATGGCCATCTTCTCAGCCTGGACAGGAAGAAGTTGCGTAAGCGCGGCGAAACACAGGAAGACTGAAAGGAAAATGCCAGATGACAGAATGGAATAAATGCCCGGGATGCGGAGGCACTATTAGTGGCGACTTTGATTACTGCCCGAATTGTGGAGAGCCATGGACCATAAAGTGCCCCAATTGCGGCATTACCCAGCGCTTCTGGAAGTTCCGTAAGTTCTGCACCAGTTGCGGAGCACGGATGGAATGGCACGGCGTTGTTAAGAGCAAACGAAAGTAGGCCGCGAAACATCAGAATACGAGGAGAGAATAACTCCGCGATGTCATGGGAAGATGTAGCCAGGCTCAGTGATTTGTCACAGGTTAACTTGGAGTTGGCAGTCGCTTGGCTGGATGATTGCATTAGTTACTCACAGGAAGCAATAGAATATCTAGAAAAGTCAGGGCAGATGTTGAATGAGTGCAACGATGAGATTAACCCTGAAGCACCGAGACAACGCCGGGATATTCCCGCATGCACACAACAGGGTAAGCAATAATGCGCAGTCTATATGTTATTCCTATCATCCACATGAGTGCCGATATGGGCTCCATAGCACCAGCTTTGGATGACAGGGCCGCTACCAAGCTGACGCCAGAACTCTGGCAAAGGCACAAGGAAATCGTTCCTGTCTTCTGGGACTCCATTGGCCGATTTCTTGATTCCCTGAATGTCAATGGTTTCAAGGTTTATCAAGACGGGCTGGTTGCCGATGGGGCGGAGGGACTGAGAATCGTCAGAGAGAGCATCAGTCAAGGAAGCAAAAACTACGAGATTATAGGAAGGCTTCTGGAGAGGGGGGCCGCCTTGGTGAAAACCGAGGCTCTCACTCTGGTGAAGCAGGAATACAGCTACATTACTAAAATGACCCGCTCCAGGTCGTTAAAGGAGAGGGAGGTTGCCGCTCTCAGGTATAAACTGACCCGGGGCAAGCTGCTAAAGCAACGGGATGGGTTTATTGCCGGGAGAATCAATGAAACTCTCGCCGAAGGCGAAACCGGAATTCTATTCATCGGAGCCTATCATGACGTTATAAAGAGGTTAGCTCCTGATATTAAAGTAGGGCAGGTTAAAGAGGTGGCAAGAGTTAAGGAGTATCACAAAACATTGATTAACACGAGGAGATATGACCAATATCTCCGGGAACTCGCTGAATATCTCACCTCACCTATCTCCGACGTGTCATTCTAAAAGTGGTAGTCACACTTGCTTGTTTTGTCCCCACGTTGCACATTTGTCCAGAATGTGCAACCGATTTCCACTTGCACAAGAGCAAAATACCCTCTCATAAATTACTTTTAAATCAGCTCAGATACTGGATTTTGCTAACGAACTTGATGGCATAGGGCGTCATAAGACGGTATGAGACCCCTTGATTACGCCCCATTTTAGCTACGAAACGGGGCCATGTGACACCCGAAAACACGGGGCGGGACGGCCTGCAAAGGACTGCAAAACCCCCATTCGGCGGTTCGAATCCGCCCGTCGCCTCCAATTCTGGATATAAAAAAACGCAGGCCCTCGAACAACTCCGCGACCTGCGTATGTTTGTTTGTGGGAATATTCAAGTTATACAGGGTTCCATTTCGTCCTCATGTAAAACCAGCTCTTTAAAGTCCTTACCCGCCTTTATGGTATAAATATAGAACACCTTACCGGTACGGGGACTCACCCAGTAGTAATCAGCAACTTCACCGATCTGGCCCGCGTACGAATCGATGTCACCTTCCCTCTGCGACAAGGACTTTTCTTTGACAGGCCTTATGATAACTTTCTGCCCTACCTCATATTTGGGACTCACAACACTGCCTTTATCAATCATATTTGCGAATAATAGTACCAAATGGCGAATTTGTCAATACCTGTTATGCGAATTCCTTAAAAATTCGCATCAGCCACATTCTATACCGACTGTGAAATAATAATGCCAGGCTCCCCACCCGATGCTGCCGCCGTCGGGCTTGGGCTGCCAAGTTTAAATCATCATCAGTAAGCCCATCAAGTGTGTATTCCATCAAACGCAGTACTTAACAGGCAAGCTAATTATAGTCTTATCCATATAATTGTCAAATTTTATGAGGTACGGCCACAGCCGGCACCTTGACACCCTCACCTCCAGAACCTACAATAACTCTGGTAGCGCCGGGGTGGCGGAATTGGCAGACGCAGCGGACTTAAAATCCGCCGGAGAAATCCTTGTGGGTTCGAGTCCCACTCCCGGCACCACGATTAGAGAGTAATATGCCCTGGTTAATAATTCTAATAGGTTACCTCCTCGGCTCTGTCCCCACCGCCTATATTGCTGGTCATATTCTGAAGGGTGAAGACATCAGGCAGATAGGCGACGAGAACATGGGCGCCGCTAATGCCTTCCGCGAGCTGGGCGGCAAGACAGGCATTACCGTCGGTATAATTGATGCTATTAAAGGCGCCCTGGCTGTCATCATTGCCCAAGCAAGCGGCATGTCCCAGACTGTCGTTATGATTACCGGTGCTGCCGCCGTCATTGGCCATAACTGGCCGGTATTCATTGGCTTCCGGGGCGGCCGAGGGGCCAGCACCACCATCGGGGTGTTAGTGGCTACCGTAACCCAGCCAATGCTTATACTGGGTGGGCCGGCAATATTAGTCCTTATTATCAAGAAGAATACAACTCTCGCCAGCGCCGTTCTCTTTATACCGCTTTCACTGGTGGGCTGGTGGGTGGGGACACCTGTGTCACTCATTATCTACAGCATAGCTCTGCCCTGCCTGGTGGGATTCACCCACTTCCTCAGGACAAGACCAAAAGAAGTACGCCAGGCTTGAGGCTATCCAGTCATTGACAACACGGCTTATTACTGTTAAACTGGAATAATGGACAACTGGCTATACTATTTAATGGCTGCCATTATCGTATCTTTGGGTTTAGTGTCCAAAAATGGCCTTATAAGGCACATATATAGCATATTTCTGCCGTATTGTCAGTATGACGGCATAAAGCCTTCTTCATATTGTCTATTATGATAAGTATTAAAATTATACTCATTTCTAACCGAATACTACCTCATTTACTACAGCATAAGGCTAGAATATCTATTTAGTCGGCCAATCTTATGGAAGAAGTGAGTTCATCAACGGAACAAAACGGCAAAGGTCTGGTTCAGATCTTTACCGGCAATGGCAAGGGCAAGACGACGGCAGCGCTGGGTACAGTACTTCGAGCTGCCGGACACGGTTTGAAAATCTTAATCGTATTTTTTATGAAGGGTGATTACAGCTACGGTGAATACAGCACGCTGGCCAGGCTGCCTGATGTTGACTTTACCAGCTTCGGCTTCCGGCGCCTGACCGACCCTGCCAACATCAAACCCGAGGAAATAGAGCAGGCAAGGTTGGCTCTGGCGGCTGCCCGTGAGGCCGTACTCAGCGGTAATTACGACCTGGTTGTGCTTGACGAGGTGAATGTAGCCCTGGGCTTTAACCTTCTTGAACCGGACGACGTTATTAAGCTGATTAAAGACAAGCCATACCACGTAGAACTCATCCTTACCGGTCGCTATGCCGATAACAAGCTCATCGAGATGGCCGACCTGGTAACCGAGATGGTAAAGGTCAAGCATCCCTTTGATAAAGGCATAAAAGCCAGAAAGGGGATTGAATACTAAGTGAACGGAGGTGACAATGAAAGTTACACTTAGCGTAATAAAAGCGGATATTGGTGGCTATGTAGGGCACTCAGAATCACACCCTGATATTATTGCCAAGGCTGCCGAGTGCCTGGAAAAAGCCAAAAAAGACGGGCTCCTGATAGACTGTCAGGCAACCAAGTGCGGCGACGACCTGCAGCTCATCATGACCCACCAGAAGGGAACGGGCAACTATGAAATTCACAAGCTGGCGTGGGATACCTTTGTTACCGGCACGGAGTTAGCTAAAAAGATGAAACTGTATGGTGCCGGACAGGACCTGTTGACAGACGCTTTTTCCGGCAATGTCAAGGGCTTGGGCCCCGGTCTCGCCGAGATGGAGTTTGAAGAAAGGCCGTCGGAGCCGGTGCTTATTTTCATGGCGGACAAGACCTCCGCCGGTGCCTGGAATATGCCACTCTATAAGATGTTTGCCGACCCCTTCAATAGCATCGGTCTGGTTATTGCCCCCAGTATGCATAGTGGCTATACCTTTGAGGTGCATGACGTCAAGGAACATAAGAAGATAAGATTTAATACTCCTGAAGAGATTTACGATATGCTGGTGTTTATCGGGGCGCCGGCACGATATATGGTCAAGGCAGTCTATCACCGGGACAGCGGGGAGATAGCGGCGGCATCCTCGACAGAACGCCTGTCGCTGCTGGCCGGCAAGTACGTGGGCAAGGATGACCCGGTATGCGTTGTTCGTACCCAGGGTATCTTCCCGGCGGTAGGTGAAGTGCTGGAGCCGTTCGCCTCACCCATCCTCGTGGAGGGATGGATGCGCGGCTCCCACATGGGACCGCTGATGCCGGTATCAGTCCAGGACAGCACTCCGTCACGCTTCGACGGCCCGCCAAGATTGATAGGACTTGGCTACCAGTTAAACAATGGCAAACTGTTAGGCCCCCGCGACATGCTTGCCGACAAGTCGTTCAACCTGGCCCGCCACAAGGCCAACGAGATGGCCGACATGATGCGCCGCCATGGCCCCTTCGAGCCGCACCGCCTGCCTCTGGATGAGATGGAATATACCACCATGCCCGAGGTAATGGAGAAGCTTAAAGGCAGATTTGAAGACCTTGACTGAGCCAGTGGTGAAGGCTATTATTAGATTAGAAACGAAGCCGCGGTAATTTGCTGCGGCTTCGTTAATAAAATCATATTTTGGAGTTTCATTGCACCATAATAAGCTCCTGCTGGCGACCAACAACAAGGCCAAGGTGCGCGAATACAGAAGCCTGCTCCGGGTTATTCCTTTTGAAATAGTGACGCTGGCCGAGCAGGGCATCACCACAGATGTTGATGAAAGCGGAGAAACCCTGGAGGCAAACGCCAGACTGAAGGCGACTGCCCTGGCTGCTGAAAGCCGGTTGCTATCCCTGGCCGATGACTCGGGACTGGAGGTTGACGCTCTGGGGGGAGAGCCGGGCCCATTCTCACGTCGCCATGCCGGAGAAGGCGCTACCGATGCCGATAGAATCAACTACCTTCTGGTACGGCTTAAGGATGTGCCTGATGAAAAACGTACCGCCCGCTTCCGCTGCGTGATTGCTATATCTACACCAGATGGGAAGGTTGAGCTCTGTTCCGGCGAGTGCCGGGGACTTATCACCACGAAACCGAGGGGTGAGAATGGTTTCGGTTATGACCCCATTTTTTACCTGCCGGAACTGGGCAAAACGATGGCGGAACTGCCGCCGGAGGAGAAAAACCGGATAAGCCACCGAGGGCGGGCGGCGGCTAAAGCAAGAGATCTGCTGAAGAAGCGTGGGAATTGCTGACGAAATGGCGGCTGTATTGAGGGTGGACAAAACGGCGGCACTTGATTGTTGGGCAGCAGCCCTCGCCGCCATGATTAACACAGCGGCTTAACCGCTCAGGATAGAAGCGGCGACAGGTCGACGGTTACTCCGCCTGGAAAGTGCAGGTAGAGCGATTCCGCGCTTTCCGCCACCCCGAAGAGCCATTCAATGGCTCTAATCTCGTCGTCGGCAGTCACTGTTATCGCGCCTGCCCTAACGCTGTTCCTTCTTCCAGTATCGTCAGCAGTCCAGACATCAAAGTCACCCTCAGCATCAGCCACGACGCTCGGGTCGCCGGCAAGCACCTCAATCTTAACAGAGAGCACGGTTTCGTCCTCGGCCATCCCTACAGGTGCGAACATAGAAGCCCCCAAGCTAACGGAGGTGATCTGAAGTTGAAAATCGCCTACAGAAAAGTTGAAAGGTATCTCAGTGGCAGAAAGGACTGGCGGGGTGCTATCAGCAGCAGGGGTCTCGGTGTCCGCGGGTTCCGAGGTATCTTCCGGTGGGGCGGGTTCCGAGGTGTCTTCCAGTGGGGCGGGTTCCGAGGTGTCTTCCAGTGGGGCGGGTTCCGAGGTGTCTTCCAGTGGGGCGGGTTCTGAGGTGTCTTCCAGTGGGGCGGGTGGAGACGGCGATTCAGCCGGGGCCTCCTCGCATCCAGCCAACATTAACACAATCAGCACCAGACCAAAAACCTGATAAAATATTTTTCGGCTTTCCAACGTTCTCCTCCTTTCCCGAGTAAATTGGTGGAGTGCTTAGCCCATGATTTAAATATAAAATGCCTGACCGTTTATTTTATTTACCTAATTCTATTTTCGAACCATTCTATACCTGGCACTATTATATGTCAACAAGCGTACCTTCTTAGCTATAGCTTATTGCCAGCGTTTTCATGTATAATACCCGTAGAGGATACTAACATGACCGGACTTTCCGATTCGTTCCAGCGTCCTATAAATTATCTGCGCATCTCGGTGACCGACCGCTGCAACCTGCGCTGCATTTACTGCATGCCAGCCGAGGGTGTCGACCTGATGTCGCATAGTGATATACTCAGCTACGAAGAAATCTATACCGTGGCCAGGGCTGCTGCCGAGCTGGGCATAAATAAGGTCAGGCTCACCGGTGGCGAACCCCTGGTGAGGGCGGGACTGCCGGAACTGGTACGGCTGATAGACAGTATAGAGGATATAGATGATATTTCCCTGACAACTAATGGCACCTTTCTGGCACAGTATGCCGCCACACTTAAGCAGGCCGGCCTGCAGAGAGTAAATGTCAGCCTGGACACGCTCAAGCCTGACAGATTCAATCAGATAACCCGGCGTGGTAATCTTGAAGATACGCTGGAAGGTATTGAGGTTGCCAAAGCGGCAGGACTTAACCCGGTAAAAATTAATGTGGTGGTTATGGCCGGGATTAACGATGATGAAATCCCTGATTTTGCCGCCAAGACCGTGAGGGATGGGTGGCATGTGCGTTTTATCGAGCTTATGCCCCTGAATGGGGATGAACCGATTACCTCAAAGCTTGTTTCCGTCAGCGAAATGAGAAAACGCATCGAATCACTGGGTAAACTGGAGCCCCATCAGGTAAATGTTGGCAACGGACCGGCCAAATATTACCGCCTGCCGGATGCCACCGGCAGCATCGGCTTCATCACGCCGGTTACGGAGCATTTCTGCTACAAGTGCAACCGACTCCGCCTGACGGCTGATGGCAAGCTCCGCCCCTGTCTGTTAAGTGAAGAGGAAATAGACCTGAGGGAGCCCCTGCGAAGTGGCGCCGAGAGCGAGGAACTGAAAAAACTGATTAAAGAGGCGACGGCACGAAAGCCTTTGAGCCACCACCTGGCGGAAGGCAATAAACACAAGGGCAGACCTTTCTCCCAGGTAGGGGGATAGAGGGGAGAGTCTAAGAGAGGTGAAACCTCTCTTTAATATTCATCCCCCCTCTCCTTTGATACCTCGTAAGGTGAGGGGGACACAGGGGGTGAGCTGGATAATAAATATAGATGATACTCCTGAACATTTAATTAACATAACTCTAAAAACAAATCAAAGCTACCCACGAACGATTTGTTTCCTTAAAAAAGAGTCTTTAAATGGCTGATAAAAAACTGACCCATATGGATGATGCCGGTCGCCCCCGGATGGTAGATATCACCGGGAAGCCCGATACCGTCCGCGAAGCGGTAGCTAGAGGCACGGTAAGGATGCAGCCGACTACCTTTCAGCTAGTCAGGCAAGGCGGAACAGCCAAAGGCGATGTCCTGTCAGTAGCTCAACTGGCCGGTACTATGGCGGCCAAACGAACACCCGACCTTATACCCCTCTGTCACCCGATTCTTATCGGTAATATCAAGGTCGAGTTCAGTCTGGACGAGGCGAACAGCACCGTAGAGATTACCAGCACCGTAAGCAGCACCGGTAAGACGGGGGTGGAGATGGAAGCGCTGACGGCCACGGCCGTGGCCGCCCTGACGATATATGACATGTGCAAAGCTGTAGACCGCGGCATGAAAATAGAGAGTGTCCGCCTGGTGCGGAAAAGCGGCGGTAAAAGCGGGACGATAGAGCTTGAATAGTACCGAATTATGTTGTATACTAGTCCACCACTGTTAATTATTGGGGGTGCGCAATGAAATTATCGTGTCTTCAAGAAAACATGAATCGGGGACTTGGCACTGTGGGGAGAGCCGTAGCCACCAGAACCACGCTGCCGATAACCAATAACGTCCTCCTGGCTACTGACGAGGGCCGTCTCAAGCTTGTTGCCACCAACCTGGAGATGGCTATCAGCTGCTGGGTTGGCGCTAAAATAGAAGAAGAAGGAGCCATCACGGTACCCGCCCGGCTCCTTACCGAATTTGTCAGCTCCCTGCCCAGCGACACGATTGATATTGCCCTTTCCCCACAAACGAAAACCCTCGGACTGAAATGCGCCCGCTTCGAGGCCCGCATCAGCGGAGTTGACGCCAAGGACTTCCCGCCGATACCGAGTGTTGATGAGGGTATTACCACCAAGGTTGAGGTCGAAGCCTTACGCCAGGGTATCAACAAGGTTGTTTTTGCCGCAGCTACCGAGGAGTCCCGCCCGGTATTAACCGGTGTCTGTGCCCAGTTTAATGGTGATTCACTGACACTGGCCGCAGCTGATGGCTTTAGACTGGCAGTCTATAAACTGCCCATCGCTACCCCGGTTAGCCAGGAGACAGAGGTCATTATTCCAGGACGCACCCTGGCTGAACTGAACCGTCTCATAGCAGACCAGGAAGAGACGGTTGATATAACTCTTAATCCCAATAAGAGTCAGGTGCTTTTTCGGCTGAAGAACGTTGAGCTGATATCGCAGCTTATTCAAGGCACTTTTCCCAACTACAGTCAACTTATTCCCCAGAGCAGTACCACCAAGGTAATAGTCAATGTTGCCGATTTCCTGCGTGCGACCAAGACCGCCTCCATCTTTGCCCGCGACGGCAGCGGTATCGTACGTCTGCTGATAACACCTGGAGGCGAGTTGAGTCCCGGAAAGCTCTCGGTATCTGCCCGTTCCGAAGAGATAGGCGACGATGTCGGCGAGATTGATGCCACTGTAGAAGGCGAAGAGGCCAAGATAGCCTTCAATGGCAAATATCTTACCGATGTCCTGAGCGTGCTTACCGAGGCACAGGTAGCGCTGGAGACTACAAACCCGTCAAGTCCCGGCCTCATACGCCCGGTAGGAACGGACAACTATACCCACGTCGTTATGCCGATGTTTGTCCAGTGGTAGCGATTCATTAGAATTAAAAATTAGATTGGTAATGGGCTCCCTATATTTATAGCAAAAGTGTCCTTTTGCTCCTTTCTTACTTTCACTAACACTGCAGCTGTAGTTTATTAAGGGTCATTTTAAGTTAATTGCCAAAGTATTCCATTTTATGGTATAATAAAGAAAGTTCCAGTTTAGGTTATAACAAGCTTCTCGGAAGCTATTTACAAAGAGTCTTCTTAAGTATTGGATGACCCGAACTCTAACTAATTAAGAGAGAGGAGGTCATCCAATGAGTTTTCAGGATAAGTCCATCCAATGCTCCGATTGCGGTACCACGTTTACCTTTAGCGTTGAAGACCAGGAGTTCTTCCAGTCAAAAGGCTACACCAACGAGCCCAAGCGTTGCCCGGAATGCCGACAGGCACGGAAGTCAGAGCGCTACGGTAACAGCAGTTACGGAGCACCGCGCCAGATGTTCCCGGCGACCTGCGCCGAATGTGGCAAAAGCACCGAAGTCCCATTTCAACCTCGCGGTGATAAGCCCGTTTACTGCAGCGATTGCTATCGGAAAGTCCGACCCAGTAGATAAGAGAGGTTAAGCCATGAGTCGCACCCGGTTTGGGCAACCTGTCCAGGTGTGGCTCAGGCAAATGTAAGTTTTGTCGTTAGAAGTATTAATACATGAAGGTGAATCACAGGAATCGCTATTACGCCGTTTTCAAAAAATGGTGCAGATGAGTGGCGTCTTGCGGGAGGTAAAAGCCAACCGCCATTTTGTATCTAAGAGCGAGGCGGCCCGCATCAAAGCCAAGAAGAACGCACAACGGAAGCGGAGACAGGGCTACTAAGCGAATCAGGGAACAAAATCCGGGATAAGAGGGGGCAGATTATGAAAATCTATGTGGGCAATCTAGCCTTTGATGTTACTGAAGATGAACTGGCAGCAGAATTCGGCACCTTTGGTAAGGTGGAATCCGTGGCTATTCCCTCAGATAAGATTAGCGGGCGGCCCAGGGGCTTTGCCTTCGTGGAAATGGCATCAAAGTCTGAAGCCGAAGCTGCTATCACGGAGCTTAACGGTAAAACATTGAAAGACCGAACTATCGTGGTTAATGAGTCCCGACCTCGCGCTGATAACAGGGGTGGTGGTTCCTACGGCAACAGGAGGAGTGGCGGCTATGGCAGCGGTGGTTATGGTGGTGGTAGGGGTGGCCGGTCGGGTGGTGGCAGGCAGCGAAGATATTAATCAACCTGGCTACTTGAATTGTACTGGCAGTTGCGTAAGCCTTTACTGACTCACCCGTCGCAAATCGGGGGCAATATGACCGATTTGGCAAAAGGGGGATACCATGAATATCTACGTGGGCAACTTATCACTCGAAATGACCGAAGACGAACTGCGCGAGGAGTTCACGGAATTCGGGGAAGTGATATCTGTAACCATTATGAACGATAAGTATATCGGCAGCGGCCAGCCACGGGGCTACGGATATGTTGAAATGGCCTCGAAATCCGAGGGCGCAACTGCAATCGCCAATCTCGAAGGGAAAAACCTAAGGAACCGGGTTGTTAATGTCGTTGAAGCCCTGCCACTCTCAAATAAAGCCGGGATGGCAATCCCCGATATCAGAAACAATAATCGGTCGAATAGAAGAAGAGAA
>CAZLEY010000045.1:0-15537 GCA_964558675.1 uncultured Dehalococcoidaceae bacterium
TGATGGTTTCAATTGCACCCACTAGCCTCAGAAGTAATATACAAGTAGATTGTTACCTCTGAAGAATTCAGGTTAAGATGACTTGTAACTTTGGCTAAAAAATACTAAAATCAGGGTGTCGGTTGACCTAGTGTCTTGACACCCTGATTGTTTTCAAAACTCCCCTGCAGGGAAAGTCTTCCAGTCTTGGTAGGCCGTACAGGTCTCGAACCTGTGACACCCTGATTAAAAGTCAGGTGCTCTACCAACTGAGCTAACGGCCCACATTTAGTTATTGATACTTCCAAGTCCTAATTCTAACAAATCAATCTAATATGCGCAAGCACAAGCTGCAGCTTCCTGATAACGGGATATAAATCTATCATATCGTTACTGAAACTGACGAAAGACTTTATTAAGCCCCAGCTTTGAGCTATAATAGCAAACACCAGCCAGTAGTAGCCATATATTGAGATATTGGGGGTTTAACAGACTTGTCTGACGAAGATTATATGAAACAGGCTTTGCAACTGGCCCGCAGGGGACTGGGGAAAACAAGCCCCAATCCAATGGTAGGGGCTGTTATCGTTAAAGATAACCGCGTAATCGGTAAGGGTTATCACCACCGCTTCGGTGGGAAGCACGCTGAAGTCGATGCTATTGAAAACGCCGGGGAGGACGTCGGCGGGGCGACCATGTACGTTACGCTGGAGCCATGTTGCCACCACGGCAAGACACCCCCCTGCGTTGATGCCATCATCCAGAACAACATCGGCGAGGTTATAATCGGCACATTGGACCCATACCCTGACATGAGGGGTAAAAGCGCTAAAATACTGAACAGTCACGGTATCAAGACCAGGGTGGGTGTTCTTGAAGAAGAGTGTCGCTGCCTGAATGAAGCCTATCTTAAATACATGGCCAGCGGTTTGCCTTTCATCACGGTGAAGTTCGCCCAGACACTCGATGGGAGAATCGCCACGTCTACGGGCAGTTCCCGGTGGATAAGCTCGCCGGCATCACAGCGTCTGGCTCACAAACTGCGCGCACAGCACGATGCCGTTATGGTTGGCATCGGCACTGTTATCACAGACAATCCACAGCTTACGGTACGTCTGGTCAGGGGGAGAAACCCGACCCGAATAGTCCTGGACTCCAGATTAAGAATCCCACTGGATGCCAGGGTTTTGATGAATCAAGAGGAAGCGCCGACGATTATAGCCACAACCTCCGGCGCTGACGGCGAGAAGCTTCCCGCTTTACGCAAGATGGGAATCGAGGTGCTGACAGTCCCGGAAGACGAACAGGGCTTTATCGACCTCCCCCACCTCCTCGAAGCTCTGGGGAAGAAGGGTATCTCCTTAATCCTCGTTGAGGGCGGCGCGGAGACCATCACCTCACTGCTGCGCCTGAACCTGGCGGACAGGCTGGTCGTCATCGTAGCGCCGAAGCTCATGGGCAGGGGCATCGAGGCAGTAGGCGAGCTAAAAGTCACCGACGTTAATCAGACTTTAAAGCTGTCTTTCAGCCGGACTTACCGGGTGGGCGAAGACCTCGTTATCGAGGCGAAGCTTAATCCCCGGTGACAGCGCCATGTCGACTCAGGATAGTCCGCTTTATAGTGCGTGACAGATTCAGGGATTCTGAGCCTTGCGGGCCACTTCATCCATTACTTTATGTTCCCGCTTAAGAAATTCCTCCCTGCCGAGGGTATACGCTTCATGAACCCATTCCATCTCATTGAGACTCTGAGTTATGGTCGGTACCCAGTGATAGGGAATAGATATCAGCACCATCCCGTCGGGGAATACCTCTTTTGACTTCATGCCAAAGCTCATACCGGTAATGGTGTAGTTTACCTTGCCGGTCTGATATGGATAAACATAAAGCGAGGCGCAGGCGAAGACAGGCGATACTACCGTCCTCCACAGCTCCCCGGTGGTATAGCTCATGGCCCTCATCACGATTTCTGCCTGGCTGGGCGTTGCCAGGAGAACCAGGAGGTCCGGCTCGAAGGTTATCTGGTCTAACGGGAAGTAAGCCACGTAGTTGATAACACCCTTATCGAGTCTGGGGAAGTTTTGAAACACGTTGTATATGAGGGCGCTGTTGGCGCGGTCGTCCTGGAAAATCCTGCCCCCACCACCCACCAGCCCGGCGGCTGCCGCGGGGCTTAAGTCCGCCATACCCAAGGCCGTCCTGCCGGCGCAGTCCTCGTTCTCTTCGCTGAAGTAAAACGGGGTGCCTCTGTCATGGGCTTCCTTGACCATCTCACAGAGGGCCAGTTTCTTATCAAGCTGCTCGATTCCTTCCGGTTTGTGGAACAGGTAATTTATGCCGACGGGCGGCTTATCAAAATTGAACTTTTTAAAGATGGAAAGGTCAGTGCGTAGCGGTCTCATATTCTAACCTCCTGAGAATAATATTTGCTGGCGTAAATGGCGCCTGGAAAGGCACCTGCTGGTATTCTAGCAGTATGGGGACTAAGTGTGCAAAAGGGGGAGGGTTGGGTAATTAGGGGTGCTAACTTTTAGTCGTTCTTACGGTTTAGATCTCACTTATATTTCGAATTCAATAGTAGAATTTTTTTAATTAAAAGAACCCACGCATCTTTCCTATCGGAAATTGTTGTTGTGCATCGAATTTTATGTTGTTGAAGCAGCGTGGTTCTCTTTGACCCCACGCATTATCTATTTGTGTCGCTACTTCTCTCACTATTTTCTCAACTTCACCCTCTTTAATATCCGCACTTTTAATTTCTTTTATAATTTGAATATTATTTTCAATACAATATGGTCTATATTCCCTTCCTTCACCAATAGGTTCCGACCATCCTTCACCCAGAATATATAGAAGAGCGTTTTCGGTGCCTTTCATATTCAGCATTATCTTAAAAGGCATATTAACATTCTCTTTCCGATACAACTCCACTACAAAATTGATAAACTGCCAAAAATATCCAACCGTAGGTACATATGCAAATGCGATATCATCACCATATCCCTTAGCTAAGCTATAGCCCATCTCCAAATAACCATTCCGATTTATTCGCAGAAAGCTAGGAATTAAATTAAAATGTACGTCACCCATTGTGTATTTATTGTCACTGAGCACTATACCATCAAGTGTTGACCGTTTCTCAGCAGGCAGAAATATTCCACCAATATCTGGTGGATATCTTCTATTGTTTCTATCTAACCAATTCCATAACTCATCTCTAGATGTATCTATATAGTCGTTTAAAATGATATTGGGGCAAGCAACAAAGGTCACAAAATGTTCCGCTTTTATTATCTCACGCTTATTCTGTGGGCTTTTAATAACAATGCCTAGTAGTCTAGTATACGTGTTTTCTGCGAACGTAAAACTTGACGGATCAACATATCCATTAGAAGCCAAGTAATATATTAATTGGTCGGTCATCTTTGTGCCCTTTTCAAACATTTCTCTAACTTCATACTCTTCTGCCGGCAAAGACTCAAATTGATGCCTCTTAAAGTATCTTCTATAGTACCTATTATCTCGCTGATATGTTACCATATGAGGCATTCTATTGCTCACAGGTACATATAAAACTAATACACAATTTCCCGAATTATTAAAATCAATAACTCTGAAATCTATATTAACTCTTTGAGCTATGTTAGAATTTGCTATTTGTTCTACCCATTCTTCTACTTTCTGTCTTCCAATCATTCTTGCTGTTCCGCAAGGTGGATGAATCGGTTTCCCATTTATTTCTTCTACACCTACTATCAAATACCCTCCTTGTGAATTAGCAAATGCACATATATCTTTAGCTATTTCTTTCTTGTCATTTTCTGAGCCAGAAACAGTTTTCTTGTAATCAAGTATTATGCTTTCAATCTCTCCCGATGATGTCAAAGCTTCAATATCTTCGTATTCAATTTGAGAAACCGGCTTATTAAAAAACATTTGGCCCTACCAGTAATATCTAATATTTTACATAATTATAATACCTACATAAGTAATTCTGTGCAAACACTTCTTCAAACTAAATCCCCTCCCCATATTTTCCTCACCCATTAAAATAATCCATCACCTCAGCAATCACAAACACCGACCCCGCCGCGCAGATGAGGTCGTTAGGGTCTGCCCCATCCAGCGCCAGCCTGACAGCCTCAGCCACGGTACCCACCACCTTCGGGCTTACCCCCCGCTTTGAGAATTCCTCTACCAGCAGGGCAGGCTCTACTGAGCGCGGGTGGCGGGAGCGGGCAATAATGACCTCTCCCGTTAACGCCGCCGCCTCGGCCACCATCCCGCCGATGTCTTTATCCCCGCCGAACCCCAGTATCAGCGTCAGCCTGTCATACCTGAAGTACTGCCTCAGCGCCTCGCCCAGCTTCTTGAACGAGTAGGCATTATGGGCACCGTCAATAACGACCCACGGCTCTTGCCGCAGCACCTGGAGTCGGCCCGGCCATCGTAACCACTCAAGTCCAGTGCTAATGTCCCCCGCCGATATCTTTGCTGCCCCCGCACCGGAAAGCACCTCCACCACCGCCACCGCCACGGCCGCGTTCTCCAGCTGGTGCTCGCCGAGCAGGGGGATTCGCAAATCATATTCCCGTTCCAGTCCCCTTAAGCGGAACGATTGTCCCTCTGGACTGAAATCGCCCCTCTGCCAGGTAACGTCAGTACCGACCCTCACCAGTCTAACTTCTTTCTCCCGGCATACCTTCTCAATCACCTCCATAGCCTCCGGGAACTGCGGCGCACACACCACCGTCGCCCCCGACTTTATAATGCCCGCCTTCTCGCCGGCTATCTTTGCCAGAGTATCTCCCAGCACATCCGTATGGTCGAAGCTTATGGAAGTAATGACGCAGGCCTCCGGCCTGACCACGTTGGTAGCATCAAGCCGTCCCCCCAGTCCCACCTCCAGCACCTGGTAGTCCGCACCTATTTCACGGAAATAGGCAAACGCCAGTGCCGTCAGTATCTCGAATGTGGTAAGCTCCCCGAGGTCGCCCTGTTCATTAACCGCCTCAACCTCTGGCTTGAGAGATTCGGTCAATCTGGCCCAGTCATCCTCGGCGATGGGCTGCCCATTTGATTGTATCCTCTCGGTGTAAGAAAGCAGGTGGGGCGAGGTATAGAGTCCTACTTTGTAGCCTGCCTGCTTCAGGATGGATGAAATCATGGCGGCCGTGCTCCCTTTACCCTTGGTGCCGGCGACATGGATTGACCTGGCGGCATCCTGCGGGTTGCCCAGTCTTCCCAGGAGCCTCTCGATACGCGCCACGTCCCAGACAATCCCCGAACGCGGCAGCCTCTCGTAATCAGCGAACCTTAGAATATAGTCCAGAGCCTCTTGATAGTTCAACTCCTGCTCCCTGAACAATCATATCTTATCCAGGATTATCAGGTAAAGGCGATAAAAATTGTTAAAAAATAATTGATTCGCTTCCTGACAGACTATTGACAAACACTATATATTGTGTTATTTTATAAACCTCTGCACCATATAATGTGGAGGTTGGTCATGAATTGTCCTTACTGCGGGCATTCTGATTCTAAAGTGATTGACTCGCGTGACGTCAACGATGGCATACGCCGCCGGCGGCAATGCCTGCAATGCAATTCTCGTTATACTACCTACGAGCGATTACAGCCGGCCAGTCTGTTTGTGTTAAAAAAAGACGAGAGGCGCGAGGAGTTTGACCGCGAAAAAGTACTGACGGGTGTCCGCAAGGCCTGCGAAAAAAGGCCCCTGCCCGACGGCACTGTGGAAAAACTTACTGATGAAATTGAAGCGGAGCTTTACCAGATGGGCAGGACCGAGATACCCAGTGCTATTATCGGCGACATGGTATTGGCGAGACTTAGGAGACTCGACCACATCGCCTATATCCGTTTTGCCAGCGTCTACCGCGAGTTTGCCGGCATCACGACATTAAAAGAGGAGGTAGATACCCTGGCCAACCACTCGATTATACCCTCCGCCGACCAGTTACCGCTGATACCCGAGGAGCAGCTGGGAGACACGGTAAGAATTAAGCAGAGGCACCAGCAATGAACAAGACCAGTCAACCGGGAAACCGACATGCAAACCCCGTTAACCGCAGCCAGGTCGCGCGGATTGTCTTCGCCAACGCCGAGTCCATGGGCATACGGGACCGGAAGCTGGTGGAGCGGCTGACAACCCAGGTAATCGAGCGCCTGGAAAGGACCCGCACCGAATACCTGCCGACTCTACCCGGTATGGAAGAAATGGTAGGCAAACGTGCCCGCATGCAACAACGCCTGCCGACCGAGGCGGAAATAGAGGCCATGGTCATGGAAGTCCTTAACGCGGCAAAACCGGCACAGAAAGAGGAGGCCAAAGCAGAAATGGAAACCAAAGCTGAAATTAAGTCACAGAAAGAAACCATATCCGGCATAGACCTCACCGATACGGCTCGTCATGTCCTGGAAAGAAGGTATCTCAAGAAGGATAATCAGGGGCAGTTCATAGAGACCCCCGAGGAGATGTTCCGCCGGGTGGCCCAAGCCATAGCGCCGGCAGAGCTTATATATAATCCCAAGGCCGATGTGAAGGCTACGGAAGAGGAGTTTTACCGGTTGATGGCCAATCTGGAGTTCCTGCCCAATTCCCCGACGCTGATGAATGCCGGCCGGGAGCTGGGGCAGCTGTCAGCCTGCTTTGTCCTCCCCGTTGAGGACTCCATGGAGTCAATCTTTGATGCCGTAAAATACACCGCCCTAATTCACCAGAGCGGCGGCGGTACGGGGTTTTCTTTCTCCCGACTTCGCCCCGAAAACGACAGGGTCGGTTCTACCGGCGGTGTCGCCAGCGGCCCCGTTTCCTTCATCAAGGCCTTTGATACCGCCACCGATGTTATCAAGCAGGGTGGGACACGCCGCGGCGCCAATATGGGCATACTAAATATTGACCACCCTGATATTATGAAGTTTATTACCGCCAAGGAGGATATGACCGCCCTGACCAACTTCAATATCTCCGTAGCGCTGACCTCCGAGTTTATGGAAGCGGTCAAAGCAAATGACGACTACGAGCTGGTGAATCCACGCACTGGAGAGGTTGTCGATAAGCTAAACGCCAAAGAGGTCTTCGATAAAATAGTGGATATGGCCTGGAGAACAGGCGACCCCGGCATCGTCTTTATTGACCGCATCAACCAGGACAATCCCACCCCCCACCTCGGCAAGATTGAGAGCACCAACCCCTGCGGTGAGCAGCCCCTCCTCCCCTACGAATCATGCAACCTGGCTTCAATAAACCTGTCCAGGATGATACGGAACAATAATGGTGCTGCCGAGATAGATTACCCCAGGCTGGCCGGGACGGTGAAATCTGGCGTCAGATTCCTGGATAACGTTATCGATGTTAACAAGTTCCCGCTTGAACAAATCGGGGAGATGACCAGGAATACGAGGAAAATCGGACTGGGCATAATGGGCTTTGCCGATATGCTCGTGATGCTCGGGGTTCCCTATGACTCCGACGAAGCGTTGCAGGTGGCCACCGATATTATGCGCTTCATAAACGACGAAGCCATAAAGTCTTCAATAGAACTGGGTGAGGAACGCGGCGTCTTCCCCGCCTTCCAGGGTAGCGCCTACGATGTCCCGGACGGCCCCAGGGTAAGAAACGCCACCCGCACCACCATCGCCCCCACCGGCACGCTGAGCATGATTGCCGGCTGCTCCAGCGGCATTGAGCCCCTCTTCGCCCTCAGCTATACCAAGACCGTCCTTGACGGGACTCCGTTCGTAGAGGTAAATCCCTATTTCAAAGAATCCGCCCGGAACGGCGGATTTTACTCCGAAGAGCTGATGCAGAAGCTGGCTGAAGGCGCTCACCTTGGAGATATCGAGGACATACCCGAAGAAGTCAAAAGGTTGTTCGTTACCGCCCACGAGATAACGCCCGAATGGCACGTTAAAATGCAGGCCGCTTTCCAGAACGCTACCGATAACGCCGTCTCCAAGACAATCAACTTCCCACAGACAGCTACGCGGGAGGATGTCGCCCGGGCTTATATGCTCGCTTACGAGGAGGGCTTGAAAGGGATTACCATCTACCGCGACCGCAGCCGGGACACCCAGGTCCTAACCACCGGCAAAAAGGAGAAGGCGCAAGTACAACATAGCCCACGCAAACGCGCAAAGAAAACCAAGGGAGTTACAGAATGTGTCAATACTGGCTGTGGACATCTGTACGTTACTGTTAACTCTGATGATGAAGGCATCTTTGAAGTATTTGCGTTACTCGGCAAGGCCGGTGGGTGTGCCGCCGCCCAACTAGAGTCTATCGGGCGTCTTATTTCTCTCTCGCTCCGTGCTGGAGTAGACGTCGCCTCGGTGGTGAAGCAACTCCGCGGCATCCGCTGCCCTAGCGTCTCCTGGGAGAGCGGAAAGTCCATCCTCTCCTGCGCCGATGCTATCTCTAGTGTCTTGGAAAATTACATAGACCAAGATGCTAAACCCACATTCGAGGACTACGGCCTGGCCAAGAACATGGCCGGCCAGTGCCCCGAGTGCAGCAACATGCTCGTCTACCAGGAAGGCTGCTACCACTGCCTGGCCTGCGGGTACACGAAGTGCTAGGGGGAATATAATGGCCGAAAAAGAGGCCCAAAAAGGGATACAGGTATACTTTCCTGATAGTCTTAAAGGTGGTGTGTATTCTAATTTAATGCAGGTTTCGCATTCTAAAGAGGAATTTGTACTGGACTTCATGATGGTTATGCCTCCAGCTGGCTCTGTAACGGCGCGAGTTGTTATCAACCCGGGTCACATGAAAAGGATGATTTCTGCTCTTGCGCAAAACGTAACTAAATATGAGGAGAAATTTGGTAAATTGACTGCGGCAGAAGAGCCTCCAAAACCTACGATTGGCTTTCATCCTCCATCTAAATAGTGAGTAACAATAAGGAGAGTCGTTAAAAACCCCCAACCCTCCTATCTTATCTTTTCCCCCTCACACCTCACTCTTTGCATCCGCGTCTTGTCCATTATTTACCTCCCGTATAGCGCTATAGGCTAGTAACCAGCAAAGATATATGTAAGTCCCTTCAAATATTATCTTTATCACTATTAATGTAAATGTATATACCCTGTTGTATCAACACTCCACCCCCTCCCCTCCATCTTATCTATTCCCACCCGCCGCCCTCGCAGCATCCACTACTTATCCCGTAGGTTTTCCCCACCACCCCTAGGCGGGGATAAGGGGAACTAACCCTCGGAAAGGCCGCCGGTGCGCCGAGGGCGGGCCGGGCGGGAAAAATATTCCGTGGGTCGGGGACGGGTGGCGAAAACACCGTGAGGATAAGGTGGGGCGCCTTGACACTCCCCCCTTTGACACCCCTATATACCAGTGTTATCATTATTTCATTGGAGTATCTTCAATATAGTCGCAACACTATATGCCAAATTTTGAACTGTATATAGTCCTTCTGATTATCTGCCTGGCGCTGTCTGCCTTCTTCTCTGGCTCAGAAACGGCCTTTATCTCGCTTCAGCGTTTCCGACTCGAATACCTCGTCAGCACCGAGGTAAAGGGAGCCAGAAAGGTAGCCAGGCTGATTGAGAAGCCTGAGAGGTTCCTTTCCGTCGTCCTGCTGGGCAATACCCTGGTCAATGCCGCCGCCGCTGCCCTGGCTACCACCGTCGCTGTCTACTACTGGGGAGAACAGAACGGCATCATCATCGCTACCATCGGCCTGACGGTAATCCTGCTCATTTTTTGCGAGGCCACCCCCAAAACCGTCGCCACCCAGCATGCCGAAAGGTTGTCCATACTGCTTTACCGGCCGATACGGTGGGTCTCCTGGCTGTTCACCCCGTTTGTCATAGCGCTCAGCTGGATAGCCTCCGCTTTTACCAGGATTGTCGGCGGCACCCTCGTGCCCAGGTCGATAATCAGTGATGAGGAAATACGCACCATGATATCGGTAGGACGGAAAGAAGGCACCGTGGAAGAGGCCGAAGCCAAGATGCTGCACAAGGTCTTTGACTTCGGTGACAGCCCCGTCTATGAGGTCATGGTGCCGCGCCTGGAAGTCGCCGCCCTGCAGCAGGGTTCCACGATAGCCGACTTCCTGAAACTCTATGCCGAATCGCCCATCTCCCGATTCCCGGTATATAAAGACAACATGGACAATGTGGTAGGTATACTATCGGTAAAGGATGTGCTCATGGCCCGTGCCAGGGGCACTATCAGTAACGAAAGCACTATTGACGACCTGGTCCGTCCCGCTTACTTCACCCCCGAGACCAAGCTCATCAACAAGCTCTTCTTCGAGATGCGCGACAACA
The DNA here is from genome assembly GCA_964558675.1 of uncultured Dehalococcoidaceae bacterium. GTDB lineage: Bacteria > Chloroflexota > Dehalococcoidia > Dehalococcoidales > RBG-16-60-22 > CAZLEY01. The sequence goes on from CAZLEY010000045.1 coordinate 10,291, forward strand.
ACTACCGGATGGCTGTAGTCGTCGATGAATACGGCGGCACGGCGGGAATAGTCAGCCTCAGCCGACTCGTCGAGGAGATTGTCGGCGAGGTCGGCGATGAGATGGCCGGGATAGAAAAGGATTACGAGATAATCAACGATTACACCTTCCAGATTGACGGCGGTATGCATATTGAGGAAGCCAATGAAGAGATGGAGCTGAACCTGCCGGAAGGAGAAGACTACGAGACCGTCGCCGGCTTCATACTCAGCCTGCTGGGTCATATACCGAGACGCAACGAACAGCTGCGGTACCGTCAACTAAAGATAGTGATAACCGAAATGAAAGGTCAAAAGATTGAGAAAATCCTGCTGACCAAGGAACGCAAGGAAAAATCCGAGCGTAAAACAAACACAGAGTAATGATATATTATGGCCGGTAATGAATTATTATATTTAATACTTCTAATCGTCTGTATTGCCCTCTCGACTTTCTTTAGCAGTTCGGAGACGTCTTTCCTCTCCCTGCAAAAGGTAAGGCTGGAGCATATGGTCAGTACCAAGGTGAGAGGGGCCAGTCGGGTCGCCAGAATGATTGAGCAGCCCGAGAAGCTCATTTCTACTATCCTGCTGGGCAATAACTTCGTTAATACGGCAGCTGCTGCCCTGGGTACCATGCTGGCTGTTTCTATCTGGGGGGAACAGGGTATCATATATGCTACTATCGGCATAACCATCATTATCCTGATATTTGCCGAGACCACCCCCAAGACCTTTGCCGCCCAGCACGCCGAGCGAATGGCCATATTATACGCCAGGCCACTGGGTCTAGTAGCCTGGCTGCTTACTCCATTCGTGATAGCGCTGAGCTGGATATCCTCGGGGCTCGCCAAAATAATAGGCGGGGCGCCGATACCCAAATCACTGGCCAGCGCCGAGGAAATACGCACCATGATATCCGTCGGGCATAAAGAAGGTACGGTCGAGGAAGATGAGGCAAAACTACTGCATAAGGTCTTTGAGTTCGGCGACCGGCCCGTCTACGAGGTTATGGTGCCGCGTCTGGAGGTTGTCGCTGTCGAGCAGGGTTCCAAACTATCAGATTTGCTGGCCCTCTATGCCGAGAAGCCAATGTCCCGGTTCCCCGTAATCAAAGAGAATATGGATAACGTCGTCGGCATCCTGGCGGTCAAGGACGTACTCATGGCTCTGGCCAGGGGCACCGCCAGTGAAGAGAGTTCTATTGATGACCTGACCCGTCCGGCCTATTTTACGCCGGAATCCAAGCATACCGATGAACTCTTCGCCGAAATGCGCGATAATAACTACCGCATGTGTGTGGTGGTCGATGAGTACGGCGGTACTGCGGGAATCGTCAGCCTCAGCCGACTGGTCGAGGAGATTGTCGGCGAGGTCGGCGATGAGATGGCCGGGATAGAAAAGGATTACGAGATAATCAACGATTACACCTTCCAGATTGACGGCGGTATGCATATTGAGGAAGCCAATGAAGAGATGGAGCTGAACCTGCCGGAAGGAGAAGACTACGAGACCGTCGCCGGCTTCATACTCAGCCTTCTCGGGCATATACCGGGACAAAACGAACAGTTGTGGTATAAGGGCTTTAAGATGGTTATAACCGAAATGCGGGGACTTAAAATAGAGAAAATCCTGCTGACCAAGGAAAAACAGGCTGCCGCGGCACAACGCGTTCATAAGAAGAAAAAGGAAGAAGACAAAGGCGAAAACACAGAAGAACAGGACGCCTGAAGACCCCGTATAAAGATTTTTATTACCCGAGGAACAATATGCAGCGTCTGCGCATCAGATTTAACCGGGGGGAAGAGGTGAAGTTTATCTCCCACCTGGATATAATGCGCCTGTGGCAGCGGGCTCTCAACCGGGCCGGTGTGCCCCTGGCGTATTCGGAAGGATTTAATCCCCACCCCCGGATGTCACTGGCAGCCCCGCTTGCCCTGGGAGTAACCAGCGAAGCCGAACTAATGGATATCGTTCTGTCCAGATGGTCCTCCCCCCACTCCTTCACAGAATCCGTCAGCCGGCAGCTGCCACGCGGCATCGCAATCCGTCAGGTCTATAACATAGCCCCGACTCTGCCGTCACTGCAGTCTCAGGTTCGCTACGCTGAGTATGCGGTTGGACTGAAAACCGAAAAAAGCCAGCAGGATGTGGAGTCGACCATTACCTCGCTGCTGGCAAAAGGACATCTGCCGTGGCAGCACCAGCGGGATACCGGTCCGCGGCACTATGACCTCAGAGCCTTAATCGAAGACCTGTGGCTCATTGACTGGCATAGCGGATACTGCAACATCGGGATGAAGCTACGCTGCGATAGTAACGGCTCGGGCAGACCGGAGCAGGTTGCCACAGCCCTGGGTTTTGAGCAGTACCCCGAATCAATACACCGCACCAAGTTGATTCTATATACGAGTTAAGGATGAAGCCTGCATTATCTATTCCCACCCTCCGCCCTCGCAGCATCAGTGGCCTGTTTCCTTCATCTATGCCCCACCACCCCCCAAAAGGGGAGTGCGTAGCGTCCCCCTCTCCAACACGTTTATCTAATGGGCTGGTTCAACCTTACTGTTGGAGAGGGGGATTAAGGGGGTGAGGCAAGCCTAGATATCTTTCTTACTTATCTTTTCCCACCCACCACCCTTTAAGGAAGGGGACAAAGGGGGATGGTTTAAAATATAATAAGAAGAAAAAGAGGGAATATTGACGAGAGCCAGAGCCAAGATGACTCCAGAGCAGCGGGTACTGCGGTTCATCAAAGAAAAGAACCTGATGCCCAGAAAGCAGAAGCTGGTCGTGGCTGTATCCGGCGGCCCGGATTCCGTCTGCCTGCTTTACATCCTGGTAAACCTGCGGGAAGAACTGGATATCGAACTGCACGTTGCCCATCTAAATCATCAACTCAGAGGCGCCGAGGCCGAGGCTGATGCCCGCTATGTCGCCAGCCTGGCACGGCGACTGAAGACTCCGGCTACTATAGAATCGCACGATGTTAAAGCCTACCGGACTCATTATCACGCTTCACTGGAAGAAGCGGCACGCGAGGTACGCTATACTTTCCTGTCCGGTGTCGCCGGTACGGTGGGGGCGGCCCGGGTGGCCGTGGGGCATACTGCTGATGACCACGTTGAAACCATTCTCATGCATCTGATTCGGGGGAGCGGTACGAGGGGACTCCGGGGGCTGCTCCCGTTCAACCGCTGGCTTTATCCTGACGGCGATATCAACATAATCAGACCGCTGCTGGAGCTGACCCGGGAGGAAACAGCCGCTTATTGCCGACAGCATAACCTCAAGCCCCGCACCGATACCTCAAACCTGTCAATGGAGCCTTTCAGGAATAAAATTCGACGGCAGCTTCTGCCGCAGCTCCGGAAATACAACCCGCAGATAAGCGAAGCCCTGCTGCGGACGGCGCGCATCGCCACCGATGACCTTGACTTCATCGATAGCGAGGTGGCTCGCCTGATGGGTAAGGTTGCCCGGCAACAGGAAGGTGCAGTTATTATAGACAAAAAGGGTTTTATTTCCCTGCCGTCTACCCTGAAAAGGCACCTGCTGCGAGCCTCTATAGAAGCCTTGCTGGGCGACCTTAAAGATATCGAGGCAGGTCACATTGAAGACGTCTTGGATGCTCTGGAAAAACCGGCTGGGAAGCAAATCCGCCTGCCCTGCGGCCTTAATTTCACGATTGAATATGACCGATACGTGCTGGGTTCAGACCCGGCCTCTCTCTGCCCCTTTCCCCCCCTGGAAAACGAGACCGAACTCAACATACCGGGCAGGACGGCCATACCGGGATGGGATATCAGAGCCGTTATCACCAACCCGTCCAGCGTAAAAGAAAAACACGATGAGCTTACCGCCTTTCTTGACATCGAGAAAGCAGGCAACGGCATCACAGTGCGCCGCCGTAGACGCGGTGATAGATTTCAACCACTGGGCATGAGTCAGTCAAAGAAGCTGAATGAATTCATGATTGACTCCAGGATTCCCCAGGCATGGCGCCGCCGCATCCCTATAGTATGTTCGCCGGAACAAATACTCTGGGTGGTCGGCTGGCGTATAGATGAACGAATCCGGATTACCGACAGCACCAGGGAAATGCTTCGCCTGAAATTCAAGCGTAGATAGGCTTCCCAGTAATCTACAGTACCCGCTTCAACCTGGGGTTGACCGTAATGCCCGGGATTCTGCCCCGCTTGGCAATGGGCTTACCTTCAATTTCGTGAAGGTCGGCGGTAAAATCTATCGGCTTTGCGCCGCTGATATAGCTGCCCACCCCAAAGCCGTCAACCGGGGCTCCCCTCTCAAGGAAATGCGTAATGCGCTCCGGAGTGACGCCGCCGCTGACGAAAATCCTCACGTGCTTAAAGCCGGCGAGGTCCAGTCGGGCGCGTACCTCTTTGACCAGCTCCACGGTAACCCCGCCACATTCGGAAGGAGTATCCAGTCGTACGCTTTGCAGCCTCTCCCGTAGCGCCTCGGCCACCCGCAGGCTTTCCTCGGCCTCATCCTTGAAGGTGTCCACCAGCGAGACACGGGGCACCTCCGGCGGCATATGCTTGTCGAACAGCATGGTGGCCTCAACCGTATCGCCCACTACGATAATTAAAGCATGGGGCATGGTCCCGGAAGCCTCCACGCCAGCCATACGTGCACCGGCGATGCTGGAACATCCAGCGCAGCCGCCGACCACCGCCGAGTAATCCATCACCCCGGCCACCGAAGGGTGTACGTGCCGCGCACCGAAGCTGATAAGGGGTATGCCACCGGCAGCGTTGACACACTCTTTGGCGGCCGTTGCCCAGCCGCTGCAATGGGCTAAAATGCCGACGATAGACGTCTCGTAAACGCCGTAGCTTTGATAGGGGGCGGTAATACGCAGCACCACTTCCTTGGCCTCCATGGTTTCGCCCTCGTCCAGAGCCCAGACCTCACGGTTGTCCTTCGGCAGGACTTCGGTTAGCAGCGACTTGACCTCCTCGATGCCGCAGAGTATCCCGGCGCGACTGCAAAAGACCTCCATGGTCGCCACCGGGTTGAGGTTCTCTCTGCGCAGTATATCGATGGTGCGGACGAAGTAGATATCGGCGGTATCGCCGGATAGAATCTCGGGGGATGGTTTAAATTTCGGTGCTGGCATGGTTCACCTCCTAAACAAGCCTGGCCCCGAGTACCTTGTCCATGTGCTCCAGGGCGAAGCGATGCGCCGCCTCATCCGGGGAAGCGA
>CAZLEY010000046.1:0-14200 GCA_964558675.1 uncultured Dehalococcoidaceae bacterium
GGTAATAAGCAAACAAGCTGCCGCAAAGCCCCATTATAAAAGACCCGATGGCAAAAGCCAGGACCTTGTACTGCAGGATATTAATGCCGTGTGAGGCAGCTGACAACTCATCTTCACTGAGGGCCCGGAGAGCCAGCCCGATTCTGGACCTGATCAGGAAATATACCATGGCGGTCGCCAAGAGGGCCAGAAAAAGGGCGGTCCAGTAATATATCCCCATATCTGTAAAGCCTTCGGCCGGAAGACGCAAACCCATAGCCCCTTCTGTAAATTTGCCGCCCCTCAGAATCAATATCCTGAGAACTTCGGCTGCCGCCAGGGTGCCGAAAGAAAAGTAATCGCCCCGGAGCCGGGATAGCAGCGGAATTCCGATTATAATAGCGAAAATCGCGGGAACGACCCCGCTGATGATCATGACCAGCGGGTCAAAGTAATACCATGTTTTGGTTACATCATGGAGCCAGAGTATGGCAGTTGTGTAAGCCCCGAGGGCAAAGAAGGCATGTGTGCCCAGGCTAATCTGCCCCGTGTATCCCGCTATAAGGTTCCATCCCTGGGCGAGAATGATATATATGAAAACAAGAAACAGGTAATAGGCGAAGAAAGAATCGGCATCACTGTAGAATGGTAACGCGCCAAAAACTATTACGACAAGAGCAATAATAATTATAGATATATTTCTCTTATCTTTTTTTAAATATGTATATATTTTATCTTTCATGTTTTGTTTAAGGTCCTACACTTTCTCGCCGGCTCCCCCGAAGATGCCGTAAGGCCTGAAGGTCATAGCCAGCAAGAATACCATGAACACTATGCCTTGGGCCCATCCGGCGCCCACAAAAAAGGTACCCAGGAGCTCAATGAGCCCAAGGATAATTCCGCCCCACAGAGCCGCGTACACTCTGCCGATACCCCCCAGTGTTAAGGCTATCAGCGCTTTAAGAGCAAATTCAAAACCATAAACAGGGTCAAAGGAATAGGTTGTCGCCAGGGTGACTCCGGCTATACCCGCCAGCCCGATGCCGATAGCGAAGGTTACAACATTGACCCAGTCAGGGTTTATTCCCATCAGGGTGCTGGCTTCTACGTCCTCTGAAGTGGCCCTTACGGCTGTACCAATTAACGTCTTTTTTAAAAACATGGAGACAGCTACGGCCGCCAGAACAGCCAGCAATAATCCAATCAGCCGGGTAAGGGTGAGTTGTATTCCGAAGATGTTGAACGTTAAGAACCCGTATGAGGTCACCACTGCCCTGGGATTAGGGGTCCAGACCACGGTCATGAAATTTTCCAAAAAGAACATCAATCCCACAGCGATTAAAAGGGAACCGATCCTGTCCTTTAAAGCGGCTGACTCCCTGAAAAGGCCATAATAAAATGCTGCGCCGAGCAGCAAAGAAATCAGTAAAACAGGAATCAGAGACAAATATGGGTCGATACCCAGCAGGCTGAAAAACCAAAAACAGAAATAGGCGGTAAGGACAATGACCGATCCCTGTGCGATAAAGACAATCCGCATGGTGCCGAAGATCAGGCTAAGTCCGATGGCGGCTATGCCATACATGCTTCCGAAAAGGATGCCGTTGACCACAACCTGAGCAATAAGTCCGAGGTCACCCATTATCGATTACCTGCACGCTCGCCTATGTAAGCTTTACAGACCTCCTCGTCCTCCAGAAGGTCGCATCCTTTGCCACACATGACTATTTTACCGGTCTTCAAAACATATGCCTGATGAGCAATCTTCAAGGCCTGATTCACATTTTGTTCCACAAGTAATATCGTCGCTTTTTGTTCGTTCAGTACGTTAATGAGCTCAAAAATCGTCTTTACAAGAATTGGACTGAGACCAAGAGAAGGTTCATCAAGCATAATGAGTTTCGGATGGGCCATGAGAGCCCTGCCGATAGCCAGCATCTGCTGTTCACCGCCACTCAACGTGCCGGCTTTTTGGTCTTTTCGATTTTTCAGTACGGGAAAAAGACTAAAAACACGTTCTAAAGATTCGTTAAAGAGTGCCTGGGCTCTCGGAAGATAGGCGCCGAGTCTCAGGTTCTCTACAACGGTAAGGCTGGCAAAGAGCCGCCGCCCCTCTGGAACATGGACGACACCCCGATCCACTATCTGCTGAGCTTTAAGATTGTGCAGGCGCTCTCCCGAGAAAAGAATCTCCCCTTTTTCCGCACGGAGCAGTCCTGAAATAGTCTTCAGGAGGGTTGTCTTTCCAGCCCCGTTGGCTCCTACCATTGCGACGATACTGCCTTCCTCTACCTGAAGGGATACATCCCACAGGACCTGGATATCGCCGTAGTAAACTTCCAAATTTTTAACTTCAAGCAACTGGTTCGCCAAGATACGCCTCTATAACTTTAGGATCACAAGCTACTTCATCCGGTTTACCATCGGCAATCTTTATGCCATAGTCCAGAACCACAACTCGATCGCAGAATTCAAGTATGGCATCTACCTTATGCTCGATCCATATAATAGATAATTTTCGTTCATTCCTTACCCGTTTTATAACCTGAAGTAACCGCTGTATCTCAACGGAATTAAGGCCGGCCATAGGCTCATCCAGCAGCGTAAGTTCTGGCATTGAAGCCAACGCCATCGCTATCTCCAGCATGCGCCGGTCAGAAAGGGTTAAGTGGGTTGACAGTATGTCCTTTTTCTCGGACAACTCGACGAGTTCCAGGGCTTCCAAAGCCCTCTCATTGGCTTTTTGCCTCTCGTGTTTGCCGCCATAAACGGAGGCCACCATTGCATTTTCTAATGCGGTCATCTTCAAAAAGGCCTTGACGAGTTGATACGTTCTTGATATACCGAGGTGGCATACTCTATGGGGAGCTAGTCCTGTGATTTTCTTTCCCAAAAAGTAAACATCACCACGCTCGGGTTTGTAAATCGATGTGATGACGTTGAACACGGTTGATTTGCCTGCACCATTGGGGCCAATAAGCCCCAACATCTCTTCTTTTCCAACACTTATATCGAGGTCTACTAGAACATTAAGCCCCCCGAAACTCTTACAAACCTTGTCTAAAAGGAGAACAGAGTCATCCATCTAAATTTGAAGCCTTTATACAGAGTTGTTTAGGTATTCATAATGCCAAGATACGTCAAGCGTAAGAAATTTGGTACTTATCAAATCAGTGTCAATAGAACGAGCGCTGACAATTCCGTAAATTGAAACTCTTTGGGTAATATCCCGATTAAAACCCTATTATAGGCCTATTCTATAGAGTTATTATAGCGTTGTCAAGAATATTAAGATTTCCTGTATTTGTTTTCAAATTATATCTTTTTTTATTACTATATGCATACACATCATACTTATTGCATATAATGCTATCATCAGGTCTATAATGTAACTGGGCACCTAGTCCTGCTTGATTTGCGGAAAAAATATCGGTGTTACCACTGCGAATGAGGCGATATAACTTAATATAAGAAAAGGGTACAGATAATGGGGATTATGAACGGCAAAATATGCATCATCACCGGAGGAGCGGGAAGTATTGGTTTGGCGAGTGCCGCTCTTCTCTTAAAAGAAGGCACCAGAGTTATGCTGGTTGACCGTAACGAAGAGAAGTTAGCCTGTGTGGCTCAAACCTTAAATGCAAGCCCCGATGTGTTAGGTACGTTCAAGGCGAACGTGGCTGACGCGCAGGAGACACAGGAATATGTCAACCAAACTGTCGCTAGATGGGGGAAAATAGACGTGCTTTTCAGTCATGCAGGAATCAGTGGAATCGTCAGACCGATTACCGAATATCCCGAGGATGTCTTTGACGCTGTTATGGCTATCAATGTCCGTGGTTCATTTCTCGCCTGCAAATACAGTTTACCTGAAATGAATGATAACGGCAGCATTATTATTACCTCCAGCATTATGGGTGTAACGGCCGATCCGGGCGTCTGCGCTTACGCGACATCGAAGCACGCGCTTATAGGATTAATGCGTACGGTTGCCAAGGAAGTGGCCAGCCGGAACATCCGGGTAAATGTTCTGGCGCCAGGTCCCATTGATAACTCTTTTCAGTCGAAGATAGAAGAAAGCCTTACTGAGGTGGTCGGGCAGGACGGTACTGAATTCCTTAACGGTATCATTCCACTGGGTCGACACGGCGATGCTGACGAAATAGCGAAAATGGTTGTTTTTCTCGCTTCCGACCAAAGCAGCTTTTCTACCGGCAGCATATTCATGGTCGACGGTGGGATGAACGTATAAGCCGTTAACCGGTCATTCATCTCTTCCTGAGAGCAATCTGCCGCTGGTAACTTCCTTAAAGCGCTTATTATACGCATCGCGGCCATCTGTATATGAAGGGAGCACCCAGGTCATTTCTCGCAAATTATCCATCATAAGTTTGATCAGAGTAAATGGTATAGACACGGTGACGTATCCCATCTTTGCCACATCGCGAGCAATATGGCCGAAACATACTCCTTCAACGACATAATTCAGTTGACCTGAAATGTATGGATAGACAAATGTCCAGGCACAGCCGATAACAGGTGTCGTTTTACTCACATACATTTCGCCGGTTGAATAGGTATAAGAACGCAGAACTATTTCAGCCTGCCTGGCAGTACCGGTAATAAGCAAGACATCAGGGTCAAAGTCTAGATCACTCATAGGTGCGAAAATGATATAATTACAGCTACCTTTTCTTAAGGTAGGAAGCACCTCATAAATGCGCCTGTTTGCGCGGGCTTCCTGAAAAATCTCCAGTCCAAACTTGCTACCAATCTGTCCAGCTAAACTGAAGGGATCGTCGTTTGCGATACCCAAACAAAGCGGTCCCGCGCATTCAAAATGTGTTTTATCAACATAAAAAGCACCTGAATTCTGAGCTTCTTCCGGCATCAGACAGAAAGCTAAATTTTTATCTAGCCTTCGTACTCCTTCCGGTTTATTAAATAGAAATTTAATGCCGACTGGTTGTCTTTCCAGTTCCAGCTTTTTTAGAATTGATAAATCAATACTTAGTGGTCGAATCTCTGCCGCATTAAACTCGGTCATATTTCCAGCCTCCTTTATATATTATCCTTGATGATTTTTCTTTACACATAATGCTCTTTATATATGATTCGTAAAATAATAACATTAATACTATGCCTAATACAACATATAATGTTGATCCAATTGTTCTTATTCAGTGGTATACCGGAGCATATCTGACATTCTCCCACAGAAAATAGGTCGGTTAAAATGAGAGTTCTACAGTAACGGAACTCTGACTTAATGCGCTGTCCAGCCTCCATCGATTACCATCTCGGCACCGGTGACAAGTCTAGACTCATCAGAGGCGAGGTAAAGGACGGCATAGGCAATGTCTATTGGTTCGCCCATAAACCCGATTGGATGAATCTCCTCTAGCCTTTTCCTAATAGCCTCATCTTTTAATAAATCTTCTACCAGCGGTGTTTTAATAACACCGGGATGAATGGAGTTAACCCGGATGTTATAGTCGTGACCAGCCTTTGAGCACTCAAGGGCGGCTGCTTTGGTAAGTAGCCTTACGCCGCCCTTACTGGCACAGTAAGCAGCCGTATCATCAAGGGTGCCTACAATACCAGCCACAGAGGATATATTAATAATTGAGCCACCCCCGCTTCCTTTCATGGCTTTTATGCCGTGTTTCGTGCCCAGAAAAACTCCGTCCAGATTGATACTCATCAGCCAGCGCCACTCTTCCAGCGAGGTATCTGCAATCTCTTTGATAAGTTCGACCCCGGCGTTATTGACGAGAACATGCAGCTTGCCAAACTCAGCCAAAGTCTTTTCGATTACCTTTATCCAGTCGCTTTCGGTCCTAACGTCGAGTTTCATAAAGATAGCCTCTCCCCCATCACGTCTTATCTCCTCAGCAGCTTCCTTTCCCTGAACCTCGTTGATGTCGGCAAGTATAACTGTAGCTCCTTCCCTGGCTAACAACGATGCTGCTCCTTTACCCAGTCCGCTTGCCGCACCAGTAATGATGGCCACTTTGCCTTTAACACGGCCCATTTAAACCTCCTCTATATAGTATTATCTTTCAGAATGAAGCCATAAATATCCTGCTTCCGGCTTCCTTGAATTTAGGTATTAGTGAGCTTACAATAAATTGCACCTTTTTAAGGGAATAGGTAAAGAAGACAGCAATAATTACCCAGTTTTGGCCAGTATATTACTGGTTTTTCGCTTGAACCGCTCATTATAATTGTCCCTGCCTTCTGTATATGTGGGCAGCACCCATTTCATCTCCTTCAAATTATCCATCATTAACAATAGAACGTCAAACGGGATTGAAACCGTTACCAATCCCTCGGGCAGAACTTCCCTTTCTATATGACCAAAGGTCAGGCCGCCTATAGAGAAATTTACATCGCCGCTATTGAAGTTGATAACGACATTAAGCCAATTTGTGTCCTACCAAAATAGCCACTTTTCACATCCCCTCCCCGAGGGGAACTAATAGTCAAAACAATAAGAAAAAGCCTCCCTCTCGGGAGGGTTTGCCATATGGGACTGCTTAGTAAGCAGCCCTGACAAGTATTACTTTTCCATATTCGTTTGACAGCATCCTGCTGTTAAAATAGAGTGGCGGTGTAACCAGCAACAAAACGAATGTCGCTTTTCCCTCGGTATCCTGTCCGGTTTTAGCCTGCTCGCGCATTATAGTAAATAGGGGTACAAAAGGAGCTTTGATTATTGGAAGAAGCAAAGGTTATAGCTCTGGTACGGGCTGGCGAGGTTGATGCCTTTGCCGGAATTATCGAGCATTACCAGAAACCTATAATCCGCTATCTCTTGCTCATATTTGGCAGCTTGGGCAAGGATTCTCCCCACCTGCCTGTCGCTAGTCACGCCGATTTTTCGAGCTAGTTTATCTAAAGTCTTTCCCCTATCTTGACCCTTACGCATCTGGGTTTCATAGTACTGGAGAAAAGCCTGCTTCCGTCGCTTCATCAGCCTAGTACGTACACGCTTTGCCTTTGATTCGTATCTAGTCGGCTGTAATTTCTCTTTCACTTCAAAAATGTCACCATCGTAGCTTCGGAGATGTCGTTGTTACAACACCCTATTATACCCTACGATGCAGGCATGAACAAAGCAAAAAAAGGCGGTTATTTTAATTAAAGGCATTACTACCATGGGGCTTTATTCAAATGATTTCTCTGAGGTATTTTCTAAACTTCTTGCGAAGGCTGACGTATCATGTTATAGGATAAGCCAGTACACAAACTTGGACGAAGGTTATCTTAGTCGCCTCATCGGAGTTAACGAGGCTTGGAAGTTTGTCTTCTACCTGCAGAACAATGCCATCCGGTGGGAAGACAATCCCCTTATCGAGGACGATAAACATCTGTCGCCGTTTTCCGTCCAGGCATACGTAAGAGCAATATTGTAATTGAGCATATACCGCTTTATAATGGCTGATAAAAGGATGTAATTGGTTTCTTGTCCCTGTTATTATACGTAAATGTCATCAACACCATACCCGACTTGCAGGGCATAAAATACGGAAGCTGAAGTTGTTTTTATGGGTAAGTCACAAAATAAGACCGGACGGTAGATTATTTTGACCATTTTTATCGGCATCTTTAGATAGGAGGGGAATAGAAAAAATGAATACCGAAAATATCACCCATGATTTGGCAAGTTTCGCGATTAATACCCGGTACGAGGATATACCGGCAGAGGCAGTAGATGAAGTAAAAATACTTCTGATGGATTCCATCGGGTGTGCTCTGGCAGCATTAACGACCGACAAAGGCAAGATGACCGTCGCTTTGTCAAAAAGATTGGGAGGTCCGCCCGAATCATCTATCATTGGTATGAAAGGAAAGGTATCCTGCGGCAGCGCGGTGCTGGCCAACGGCGAATTAATCGGCACTGTCGATTATGACGCGACGATGGCCGGCGGGCACGCACCCCCGTACGTTTTCCCGGCGCCACTGGCTATGGCTGAAATCTCCGGAGCCTCCGGTAATAATTTGATTCTGGCAGCGTCACTGGGCCTTGAACTCTCAGCAAGGGTTGCAGCGGCCGTCCAGCAATCTCATGGTGCCGGGGGGTTAACCGACGAAAAGAAGCAGTCATTCAGCTGGGGCACGCGATGGGGGCAGGCTTATTCGAATTTCGGCGCAGCAGCGGCAGCGGGGCGGCTAATCAATCTTGACCAGAGTGCAATGGAAAACGCCCTGGGGCTTGCCGGGCATCTCTGTCAGGTCCTGACTCATGAAAGGTACACCATGAGCGCGCACCGGCACATGACCAAGTACGGGGTACCGGGGTGGCAAAATACCGGAGCTATTGATGCCGTGCTGCTGGCCCAGATGGGCTATATGGGGGATACCACGGTCTTTGACCCTGACGAAGGGTTCTGGAAGTTCGTCGGCTACGAAGAATGGCACCCCGATATCATGATGGCCGACGTTGGTAAGAAATGGATTTTCCCCAGGGTGAACTACAAGCTGTACCCGTGCTGCGGAATGCTCCATGGAGCTCTGGACTGCTTTTATAAAGTAATCGACCGGTACCATATCATGCCGGAGGAAATAGAGAGTATCACGGCTTATTGTCATCCCAGTGTCGCTCAACCCTGTTTTGTCAACCCGGAAATTATCGACATACCGGATGCCCAGTTTAATCCACACTACGTTTTTGCGGTGGCGGCGCACCGGGTGAAAATAGGTGTGGAATGGCAGGACCCGCACATGATGAGAGACCCGAGGATATTGGAATTTGGAAAGAAGATAACATGTATACCCCACCCCGAGTTCGGGAAAAAGGGTCCCGGCGGATTCCCGCTTTTTTTGAGCAAAGTTGAGGTTGTGGCCAGGGGACAAACATATACCGAAGAAAGCACCGGCCCGAGGGGCGCCAAACGCGGTACGGAACTGAAGGATGAGGAACTCGTGGAGAAATTCAGGCATAACGCTTCCCGTGCCCTGACGCAGAATGAAATCGATAGCGCCGTGGATGCTTTCCTGAACCTGGAGAAACTGAGCGATATCACAGAGATGATGAAACACGTCTCAAAGTTATAGTCTTAACAGATTAATCGGGCAGTTTTACGTCATCATCACAGTAAGTCGACCGTTTGAATACGGTTCCTTTAAGGGAACATGTCCGGTTTGGAAGCGTTGGTGCGCGTGAATTTCATTGACTTAATCATCCATTTCCCGTCGACCTTTTTATATTCCGCCTCATTCCTTCCCTGAACCCACTCTATAGCCGGTATAGAAAATAGCATGTACACCAGCCAGGTTCCCTTAGCCGTGTCTCCATCGATGGTGATATCCGGTTCGATTACAAAGTGCCCTTCAGACCGGGCAGTCCTCCTGCCCAGTTTATTGATATAAATATCGGTAAGTCCATCCTTACCTTTGAGTACGCCGGAGTTCCGGACTTCTACCGAAGCATCTTCCGTGAAAAGGTCCAGAACCTCCTTATACTGGAGATTGTCCATTAGATTAATATAGTTCTGGTGCAACTTCTTGATGTTCTCGAGATCTTCTATGGCTTGGATTCTCTTTTCCAGCTCTTCTAATGACATATTAACCTCCTTTATCTCGTATTGTATCACAGGTATTCGTAACGTAACATTTTGACGAATTGTCGGATAGACTTGGGCTAGGTTTTCTTGCGTTCTCTAGAGACGCTACGATTCGAATCCTGGCTGGTCAGCCACTCTGGAAGCATTCCGAAACTTCTATTTGAGAAGAAGGCTCTGATTCCGGCGCTGAAGGAACTACTCACCTGCCGCTAACTTTATGGCTAGGGTTTGGAATACCATGTAACCAGCGTATTCTTACCAATTAGCGAAGAACCTTAGCCCCTTCTGACCTTACCACCGTCACTAATACTTATGGATTGTCAAGATGGTTAATGGGAAGGGAAAAGCCGGTGAAGATAAGCAGTATCAGTTGGGAAGAGTGTCAACTATCTGGCTTGGGATTACAACTTCAGTTTGAGCAATCCCTTCCTCCTCCGTAATTACTCCTCTTACACAAATGGTTTTACCCAGATAAAAGCGCTCTGGAGGACTGTTAAATTTCTCGCGATTCTCTCCCCATATTATCACGGTAAACCGATCAGGGGCAGGATAAGGCTTGCCAATGTACAGGAAAGTAGGTTTTCCTGAGACATCACTCATATATCTGGCGCTTGCAACAGTGCCACATACTGTAGCACTTTCGCCAATGTGGTTTTTAGCCCTATCCCATGATATTTCTTGTGGGCGTGGCGTAACAGTAACAGTATGTTCCTCCTCGACCGGAGGGGCTGGCGATTGAAGCTCCGGCTCCGGCTCTGGCTCAGGTTCAGGTACGGGTATGGGATCCATGGGAGGCTTTAGCGTACGGCTTGGTGTAGGCTGCTCCTCTGGTAGAACTGGTGATGAAACTGCAGACATATCGTTAGCACTATCACAGCCAATCAATAATACAGAAACCAGTAACAAAGGCATGAAAGGGAGAACCCCTTTTTTCTTCATTTTAACACCACCTTGACATACTTTGTTGATTATATTGGCCACCCAAAGCAACCTTACGAAGCTCTTCTGCGGATGACCAGTTGCCAGATAATTGTACCTATAACTAAAACGCCAACGGCTATGCCGATGATGAGCCACAGTCTAAACTGTAATGGTTGCGGTTCAGCCAGTGGTCCCGCCGGCAACTCAGGTACTGTTGGCCGTGTTATTGAAGGCTCAATCGTTGCCTTGGGAAGTGTTGGTTGTGCTTCTGTCGACTGTGTCTCTGATGGTGTGGCGATTTCCTCATAAGGTGTTGGTTGTTCTTCTTCTGGCTTGGCTGGTGGCTCTCGGACGATAAAGGTGGCGGAGAGACCGTTGACATCTACCTTGTAGCTTCCAGCATTGTGTGGCTTTACAGTAAAGGTTACCTGCTGGCTGGCATGACTAGCCAGGATTACTTCCTCAGCATCGGTTACACTCTCATTTATCATAAGAGTCACCTCATGGCTGCCAGCAAGGTCGCCAGTATTGGTAATGGTGGCGATGATTGTAACGCTTTCGTCGGGATTAACCACAGCCGGAGATAAGTCAAAGGCACTGATTTCAAAGGTGGCAGGAGCGGTGTGGGCGATAACGGTGAAGATGGTAAAATGGCTCACCGGGGCGGTAATATTATTGGCATCCGGGTCAACTGTGCTATCATCAAGTTCAACCCACTTTCCGTCATCCCAGGTGGCGATGACTAGATTCTCCTCCGCAGCTCCTGCTTTTATCTGGGATTCATCATAGATAAAGGTCAGGCTTATCGGCGGGTCAAAGGTGGCGCCATTGGGACCAAAGTCATAAACCAGGCCGATAATCTGGTGGTCTGCGGGTGGGGCTGAAGGTGCCGCCTTCTCCTTAATGGTTATGCTGTGTAAGGCCTGACCCACTCGGTTCTTTCCGATGGTATCCTTCGGTATATTGAGCCCAACTCCACCATCTCCCGATTCGACGGTAATATCTTCTAAGAATCTACCGGTTTTGGTTATGGATTCCGTTACATTGGTAATTCCTGGTGAGCCACCACCTCCCCCAACCCCAGTTGCCACGGACGAGCTACCAGGATTAACCATTATGTTCCCGGTAGCGGCTGACGTCAGTGACCCGGAGGAGGCGGTAACCGTAATGGTTCCAGCCGTAGTGTAGGTGAGGTCGCTGAATGTGGCCACACCAGCCACCGCTGCCTTGTTGGTGGTGCCAGAAGCAAAGGCTCCCGTAGACGGGGTGGCCGTAACATCGGCTGTTGAGGTGGTGAGGTTGTCATACTGGTCACGAATCTCTACCTTGAATGTCGTCCAGGTGTCTCCTGCCGTAACCGATGTTGCCGGTGCAGGATTATAGGCCAGTTTGCTGGCGGTGTCAGGGTTCACCGTGATAGCGTTTTCCTTGGTTTCGCTATCCGAACCGAGGGTATTAGTGCCGGTCAGCTTGACAGTATAGGAGCCCGCCACATTGCCATAGTTCCAGGTAGGGTTGGCAGCAGTACTGTCAACTGTGCCATCGTTGTTAAAATCCCAGGCCCAGCTTTCCACTGGACCCCCGCTGGTAGTGGTGGCGGTAAAGCTTACACTATTACCGGCGGTAATGTTACCATTTGAAGGGTCCATGGTGAAATCCACAATAGGTCCCTCTAGGATTTTCACCGTTCCGCCATATACATTATTCAATACTGATTCGGCTTCAAAAGCAACATCAGTGTTTCTTGGAACGGCTTGATTGAAGGTGATGCTAGAGGCAAGCGTTAAGCCTTTTGTTTCAAATGTCATTGTACAGAGCCGGAAAGTACCGGTAGGGTATGGCTGAATAGCACTCTTGAGGGCACTATAGTCGGCGTAGCCATTAGTATTATCCATATTAAGGTTAGACTGGTTTCCCAGACTGGAGGTATCAGGTGTAATCGCCTTTACCTCCAATTTATCCGTGTCAAAGTTTAAGAATACATCAATCCCGGCTACCTGTTGCTCCCCAGCAACGACATATACCTCCAGGGTAAATTGCTCACCCTTTTCTACAGTTAATGTGGATTCCTCCTGAAAGCCAGCCGTATCATCCATGTCAAGGTAAAGGTCCACTCCATCAGCTGCCTTTACAATCGTATTAGGGAATACTGCATTGTTAGTAACAAGTGCCAGCGCCAGGACCATGCCTACTACCAGAGCGATACCCTGCCACTTTCTAAACATTTGTCACCCCCTGAGATGTGGCGACTCCTCTTACCTTAAGGCAATTCGCTCCAGCTTTCGAAGGAAGCCCCCACCTCTTTGAATTTTCCATCATTGTAGTTTCCAGCCTCTAATTTTCACTGTGAAAAAACCTAACAGTGCCGCAACCAAGCCAATAATGATCACTATCATCCACCACGCAAGCCCAGCTGGCGCCTCCGGTACAGGCTTAGGTACTTCTGTAGGTGCTGGGGGGGAGGTAGGCGACATCTGGGGAGCAGCAAGTTTTGCAGGTGCTATTGGCATTGATTCTGTTTCTTCAATGACTGGTGGGCTGGCAGCTGTGTCAGCACTCACGGTGACTGTAGTCCCGGTGAGCGAGCCTAATACCGGATTTCCTTTATAAGCCACCATGGTTTGTCTTGGCG
Organism: uncultured Dehalococcoidaceae bacterium; assembly: GCA_964558675.1. GTDB lineage: Bacteria > Chloroflexota > Dehalococcoidia > Dehalococcoidales > RBG-16-60-22 > CAZLEY01. Next base: position 13,102 of record CAZLEY010000046.1, read on the forward strand.
CCTCCGTGTGGAACGTGATTTCCGTTGTGCCCGCAGTATCCTCTTTGAGTCGGAATGTTACGCTAGCCATGGTGAAGGCATCGTTAGGAGAATCCATTCCGAATGGCAGACCCGCACAATAGGTGATTCCACCACTTGAGTTGTCTATCTTCGTTGCCAGCGGGAGAGCAAGAGTAGTACCAGGTTCAATCTGGATTCCAGGCTCATCAGGCTGGACATCTACCACTTCAAGATAAGTAGCGTCGAAATCCAGAAACACGTCCATCGCCGCTATCTTTTGACTATTTGGTATGGCCTTAATAGTCACTTCAATGGTTTCACCCTCTACACCTGTAATTGCAGGCGGTTCTAGGGCTATATCCACCAGATTCTCGCTTTCGGCGATGGCTGTACAGGGGCTGGCTGCCGCCAATAAAATGAGCCCCAGAAGAACACTTATGATTCGCTTTTTGGGCATACCCGCCTCCTGAGTCTATCACTTAGATTGGTATCTAACTCATGTGTTTACTATTCTCCCACTGTCTGTGGGGAAGTCAGGTTATAATTAGCCGCCAGCGCCGAGAAGTCTATAGATGTTACTTGGCCATTACGGTCGAAGTCGCATCGGCCACTATTCCATTGGTCACCGCTAGATGTTTCCAGGTAATCATTAAGCAACATACTGAAGTCGGCGCCAGCTATCTGAACGTCATCATTGGCATTACCTTCCAGTAGTGTGCCCATATCTACCGAGCCTGGTGCTATCTCTACGCCATTCCTGAGGTTAACGAGGCAGTGGGGACTGAACAGGGTGATATTATAAATGCCGGACGGTAAGCCGGTAACCTGGAAAGTAATCGTCTTGGTACCGGTATTGGTCTCAGTAATGGATATGTTTTCATTAGCCGTAGAGAATGTGTAGAGTGGTGTCTCAGTCAGTATGTTACTGAAAGTTAGTATAGTGGTATTGTCATATAGTTTCATAGTCAGAGGTATATTATATCCTTCTGTGGGACGAAGTCCGCCTTGCAGTTTAGTCATAAACGTTGTACCAGGATTAACCACTATGTTCCCGGTAGCGGCTGACGTCAGTGACCCGGAGGAGGCGGTAACCGTAATG
>CAZLEY010000047.1:0-13682 GCA_964558675.1 uncultured Dehalococcoidaceae bacterium
TACCTGATTCACTGGATGATGCCCGATTTCACTGCTGGTATGGACTGGGATTTCAAGTACGCGGGGCATCCGCCGCATATCCATAAAGACGCCGAACTGCTTTTCCACATCGGGACGAACCCTGACGACCCGATGGACCTCGGGGCGGAAGTGGTAATGTACATGGGCCCGGAGCTGGAAGAGTACCACATCACTCGCACCTGCTGTATCTACATACCCCCGAATTTCATCCATGCCCCGTGGAAACCCATCAAAACTACCCGACCCTGGATATTCATTGAGATTAACCAGGGGCCATCCCATACCGAGAAATCTTACCGGCAGGTGTTACCCAAGGAATCCAGAGAGAAAATGGACTGGTCGATGTGGCCTGACGAGGGGTACGATAGCCCGGCCTGAAATAACATGAGATTAATACATTCAGATTAAACACTATTGGAGGATAACATGGCTTACAAGATTGACACCGATAAATGTCTCAAGTGCGGTCTCTGCGTCACTGAATGCCCGGAAGGGGCTATTGTCGTGGATGAAAAAATTACGGAAAGCGACGGACTGGTTCTCTATACGGCGAGAATCGACACTGATAAATGCACCGAATGCGGGACATGTGTTTCCTACGAATGGTGGTGCCCGGCCCAGGCTATTATCGAGGTTTAGAGATATGGAATAGATAAAGGAGAGCAGCAGAAAATGGCGGAGATGAAATACAGCAAGTATTTCCTTAACGAACTGCCTAAAGAACAGCGGGAAAAGGGGTTCGGGCGGATGCCGACAATGGTTGCTTTTACGGACAATGATATTATCCAGGGCAGCAGGTACTTTTCCGTGATGATAATGGGCCCGGAGGCGACGAAAATCGGCGGGCACGGCCCTCATATCCATAAAGACCCCGAGCTGCTCGTGGCGCTGGGGACGGACCCGGCTAATCCTGGAGACCTCGGTGCGGAAATGGAGATGTGCATGGGCCCGGAGATGGAAAGCCACATCGTTACCGAGTCCACAATGATATGGATACCGGCCAACTTTATCCATGCCCCGTTCAGGGTATTGAAGGTTGACAGGCCATTTATATTTATCCAGTGCCAGTATGCACCCAAGCTCACCGAGAAGTCTTATAAACAACTCGTGCCCGAAGAAGCAAGAGATAAAATGCTTTTTCTCGACCTGGACGGCACCCAGAAGGACTAGGGTAAACCAGCAAAATCTTTGCTTAACATAATATGACCGAGCAAGCGGTAGCTCAAGTTGTGTTTCGTTTATCATTGATGCCGCATAGACGTATTTTGACACGGCCAATAATGTAGTTATAAAGTGTAATAGGGATAAGCTTGCGCAATAAATAAGGAGGATAATACATAATGGCAGAATCGGAATTTGAGAAATACGCTGTAAGGAAGCCCATTTACGAGGCGGGTCCCGGCTTTAAAGGGCGGCAGAGTCCTACCATGACTTTCATGAGCAGTAAGCAGGTTCCTGAAGCCAACTATTACATTGAGCTTGGCTGGATATGGGATATGCCAGAACCAAATCCCCATATCCATGAGCATGTACATGACTATGACGAGATTGTCATACACTGGGGCGGCAACCCGGATATGCCCCAGGTTCTCGGAGGTGATATAACATTCTATGTCGGAGGGCAGCCGATTAATTTTAACACGACAACGGGAGTATTTATCCCCAGGGGTGTACCGCACGGCCCGATGATATGGAACAAGTTCGAGTTTCCCCATATCGAGATGGCCATGATGCTCGGTACCGGCGACCCGTTTAAGGGATGGGGTCAAAGCGGTATAAGTGAGCCTAAGAAAGGAATACCCGTAAAGAAAGACAAGTTCGACTACGAGCAGTATGTCATTCGGAGTCCCATGCGGGAATCCGGGGCTTTCCTCACAAAAGGGCGGCAGAGACCCACCATGACGTACATGAGCGGCATCCAGATACCGGGGGTCAAGTACTATATAGAGTATGGCTGGATATGGGATATACCTGATACTATTCCTGAGATGAAGCATGATAATTTCGAAGAGATTGTTCTGCATATCGGCGGCGACCCGGATAATCCTGAGGACCTCGGCGCGGATATGACCTTCGGCATCGGTGGTGACCACCTGAAATTCGATACAAGCTTCGGAGTCTTCGTTCCTAAAGGAGTGATGCATGGTCCGTTGATATGGCATAATGTCAGGAAGCCCCACATAGAGATGGCGATTATGCTTGGCGCGGGTACTCTTAGAGAGGGCTGGGGACTCGATTTTGGTGAGGGTCCCGGGGGGCAAAGGGGGCAATAGCTACATCTTGCTGTCTTTGCCTGTCACGATAGTATTTACCAGGACCAATATAAATGGAGGAGGACTGGCGTATGGACGTTGTTGAAGCCATCGAAGAGAGAAAGAGTATACGTGAATTCAAGCCGGACCCCGTCCCGCTGGATATTATTAAAAAGATAATGGAGCAGGCGCTCAGGGCCCCTTCGTGGGCCAATACCCAGCCATGGGAATTCGCCGTGGTCACCGGTAAAAAACTGAAAGAAATAGAAGAAGGCTTCGTTGCCAGAGGGATACAGGAACCGACTCCTGATGTCGCCCGCCCTTACGAGTTCCCAGAACCCTATATGTCCCGGATTCTTGCCCTGGCCTCCAGACCCCGGGAGGAAATGCCCCAGGAAGAGAGGGACGCGCATACGATAGATAACTTCCGGCATTACGGCGCTTCTACCTGTATCTATCTTCTCGTTGACCGCTCTATGTTTCATCAGTCCAAGGGTATTAATGTATGGTCGCTGTATGACTCCGGTTCGGCGGTGCAGAATATCATGCTGCTCGCCACCAGCTACGGACTGGCGACAATAGCTCAGGCGCAGGCCGTGATATATCCTGACATAATCAGGAAAGTGACAGGTATACCCGAGTCCAAGCTCATAGCGCTGGGAATTTCGATTGGCTATGCCGACCGGGATAATCCCATTAATCAGTCCCGGACCCGGAGAGAACCGCTGGACAAGGTGGTTCAATGGTACGGCTTTAGCTAGAAACTCAGTCGGCAGTTCTTCGGAGGCCATGGGCTGGATGCCAGGATTCTTTCCGGCCCTGGCGGCAATAATATATATCCAGAAACTAATAGAAGGAGGTAACAATGGATCTAGGTCTGGAAGGCAAGGTAGCGCTGGTAACCGGCGCTGGTAGCCAGGTGGGCTTCGGCAGGGGTATAGCCCTGACCCTGGCAAAAAACGGGTGCGATATAGTCGTAAATGATATAGACGAGGAAGGCATCCAGAAAACGGCGGCCGAAGTTGAGGCCCTGGGCCGTAAGGCCATGGCTATCAAAGCGGATGTCACCAAGGTCGCCGAAGTGAAAGACATGGTGAAAGCAGCCATGGGAAAGTTTGGCAGAATAGACATCCTGGTAAACAATGCTGGCCGCACCACGGCACCAATGCCTTTCTGGGAAACACCGGAGGAGAACTGGGAAATAGTCATTAATCTCAATATCTACGGGGTATTCAATTGCACCAAGGCGGTGCTGCCCCAGATGATTGAGCGCAAAAGCGGTAAAATTATCAGCATAGCCTCGGGCGCGGGCATCGGCGGTATGCCAAGGTGTGTTCATTACGGCGCTGCCAAAGGAGCTATTATCGCCTTCACCAAGGGATTATCGAAGGAAGTAATAGCCTCGGGGATAAACGTGAACGCCGTCGCCCCCGGGGTTGGTGATACCAAGTTCCTGGTCACCGGCAACTTCCCTCCCGGTGAAATTGACCGCGCTGTAGCCACCGTGCCGACAAAGAGGGCTACCACACCCGAGGACGTCGGCAATATGGTAGCCTATCTGGCCTCGGATATCGCCAACCAGATTGTCGGGCAGACTTACCTGGTCGATGGCGGACATGTCTAGGGGAGTACGCCGGTGAGCATTTCACGGCAGGAGTTCCAGCGGCGGTATGCGGCAATTCGTAAGCTGATGGAGCAGGACGGGGTTGACTGTCTCCTTGTTGTCGGGCTTTCGGACGACTTCAACCGCGGGAATATCCGGTATGTTACAGGTTCCGGAAGAGGGGGGTGCTGTATTTTCCCACTGGAAGGCACCCCCGTTTTTCTCACAGGCCCCAATCAGTCGACTTCACCTAAGCTTCCCCGGACCATGGCAGCTCTTGACTTGCTTGATTTAAGAGAGACGGATAATCCGGAGAATCAGGCTGTAGAAGAGCTGACCCGCTTCGACAGGGGCAACAGGATTGGCGTAGTCGGCATGGCGTGTATCCCGGTTCCGATGTACCTGGCGGTAATGGAAAAGTTCGGCGACAGGCTGGTGGATTCGGTCGGGATATTCGAGCAGCTGCGCGCAATTAAAAGCGCCGAGGAAATAGAAAAAACGCGGACGGCCGCCGACATAGCTGATAAGGTATATACGCTCCTCAGGGGGATGGTCCGCCCGGGACTGAGCGAGTATGAGATTTACGGGGCGGTCAAGAAGACTATCTATGAAATGGGCTGTGAATACTCCTTCGACCTGATAGATGCGGCCGGGGCAACGATGAATATGGCTTTCTTTCCCACTGGAGACAGGCTGGAGGCGAACGGCACGCTGTTTATGGAGATAACGCCTTCCTACGAAGGTTATTACGCCCAGCTGCCGGTTACGCTGCCCGTAGGCGAGTACCCGCCCCATGTTCGTGAAATGGTGAGCGCCTGGGACAAGGCTGATAAAGCCGCCCTGAAAATCTTGCGACCGGGAACGCAGGTGTCTGATGTCTACAATGTGCTGGTGAACACCGTCCGGGAGAACGGCTTTATATCTCCTTACCGTCCCGGCCATTCCATCGGTCTGGATGCCCTTGACTTCTGGTCTATCACCGAGTCCAATACCTTGATACTCCAGGCGGGCATGATAATGGCCGTACACCCGAGCGTCATGAAGGAGTTCGGCGGTGATGGCTGCGGCATGGGGTATACATACTTGATAACGGATAATGGCGCCGAAAGACTCAGTAAAATCGACCTTGCAGGAGAATTGCTTGGTAATAAGTCGTAATGGAAGCGCTGTAATGGCTCCGGCAATAAGAAACGTGGCGCCGTGAACTTAACGACATCACGACTGGCTATGCTATTAGTTCAGAACGAGTATGGAGCGTACTAATTCTTATCCTGAATGTAAACCCCGCCGGTGCCGGCGGCGAAGTGGAAAATGGGTCTATCCACCCGCCTGATGACCAGCGGGCAGTGTTTCATCCCCTTCGGCACATAGACGATACAGCTTTTGGTGAGGATGTGTTTTTCGTCTTCCAGCCATAATTCTATTTCTCCGCACAGGTCATACGGCTTTTCAGGGTCGGTTCCAAAGAAGGTAATCACTTCGTCATAATCGTGCGTGTGCGCTCTTGGTTCGGCCTGAGTGGGGTAGAACTCGGTCCCGGGCCATATCCAGGTACATTCCACGTAGAAGGCCCCTTTAATGATATCATCGTCCAGATACAGCAGCGGTAAATGACTCTTCATAGCGGTCGGGTCTTCAGGGGCCTGTCTGGGAGTAGAGCGCCCGGACGGGGGTTTTAGCTCTGTAATAATGTGTTTACCGTATTTCGATTCAGCCATTTTCTCCTGTTCTCCTTCATGAACCATTTAAATGCAGAACGTTTTGGTATCTCAGTCATTACCACAGATTATGCGGGCAGAAATTACCGGATACTAGATAGCACGGCCGGTACGCGAACCGTCAGCGATGGCGTCTACTATCAGCAGGGGCTCACGGCAGTCGCCGATGGCGTAAACCTCGTTGACTTTGCCCTCAAGGCTTTTCATCATTTCGATATCCGGCTTCAACGGCAACGCCGGTACAATACTATCGGCTTCAATGGTCTGCTTTCCCCCGTCTTTATCAATAATAGTTAATCCTTTGTCCGTTATCTCCAAATACTCTTTGACCCCGGATATCGTGACGACACCTTTTTCTCTGAACCACGTGAAAAGGTACCCCGAAACGACATCCACCATTCCCTCTCCCATGGTTTCGGCTGTGTCCACGATGGTGACCTTCCTGCCGCGCTTGGTCAGAAACTCACCAAGCTCGCAGCCCTGTATCGCGCCGCCGATAATGACGACTCTTTTGCCGATGGGCATCCAGAATTTCGTCAGCCACCTCAGGGTCTTCGGCCCCAGAAATCTTAAATAGAACTTCAGCTTGCTATGCAGGTCGGCGTTGCTGATAACGCGGCGGTTATCCATTCCCTTAATATCCGGAAGGACAGGTATACCTCCTGTGGCCAGGATAACCACGTCCGGCTTGATTTTCCCAATCTCGGAAGGGCTGAACTCCTCTCCGAGTCGAATCTTTACGCCCAGCTTGGTCATCTGGCGTCTGAGATAGCGAACTATGGCCGGCAGGTCTTCAGGGTGGTTTCCCTTAACTAATGTCGCCACCGGGAGCAGGCCTCCCAGTTTATCGGCTTTCTCGAAGAGCGTAACATCGTGTCCGCGTAATACAGCTACTCTGGCTGCTTCCATTCCCGCCGGCCCGCCGCCGACTACCACCACCTTTTTCATCTTCTCCGCTTTTTCAAAGGTATTGTGCTCTGTCCCCACATTCGCATTTATACGGCACCGCCGGCTTCCCAGGCAGTTGTCACAGGCCGTGCAGGGGGCGATATCGTCTATCCTTCCTGAAGCAATTTTGTTGGGGAGCTCGGGGTCGGCTATCAGTCGCCTGGTCATGCCGATAAAGTCGACCTTACCCTCTCGCAGGGCCTGCTCCCCGAGCTCAGGGTCGAGTCTGCCGATAACCATGACCGGAATAGATACCGCCTTTTTTATACCGGCAGCCAGGAGCAGGTTAGCACCCGCCCCCCGGCGGCTCCAGTCGTATTCGCTGGGGAAGTCCTTTAAGGGGATGGGAGGCTCCGGATAACAGAATAGTTCAGGGAGATACGCGGCAACGTGACGTCCCAGCCAGTGGCTCCTCACATGAATGTTATCGGCGCCGGCTTCCTGCAATACCTTAGCTATCCCCCGGCTGTATTCGGCCGTCATGCATTTTTCATCTTCAATCCCCACTATCCGGCCGATTTCGATAGCGTTGATACATACAGAGACCGGGAAGTCCTGCCCCAGGCGCTTTTTAATTTCCTGTATGATTTCAACCACAAACCGCGCCCTGTTTTCCAGGCTCCCACCATATTTATCCTGTCGCCTGTTCCAGAAGGGGGAGAGAAAGTTATGTCCCAGGTGGCTGCTGGCGGCATTGACATCTACACCGTCAAACCCGGCCTTCTGGGCCCGCACCGCCGCGCTGGCGAACTTATCAATAATTACCTCGATTTCCGGTATGGTCAACTCCCGGGGCATTTCATTATGAAAATCGTTTTCCGACTCTATCATCACGGGTGAAGTGGCTATGGGCGGACCCGGGAAAGGGGGATCGGGGTCAATAGTGAGCCTTGACTGCCAGGGACCATCGTGGTTCATCTGCATAAAGGTCGGGCAGCCATATTTATGGATAATTTTAGGCAATTCACTGAGACCCTTGATGTATTTATCATCGTCAATACGATATCGCGGCCTCCAGCGTGCGCCTGCCGGATAATCAACGGTGGGAGATTCCACAATCAGCAGGCCGACACCACCCCGAGCCAGTGATTCATAGAAGGCCAGTACAACTCCGTTCATGTGGACTTCGTCTTCGTGCCACATGAACATCCCGGCACCTGTCTTTATTATCCTGTTCCTGGTCTTTACCGATCCTATATGATAAGGTTCAAGCAGCTTTTCAAATTTCGTATTACCAGTCAATAACCCTTCTCTCCTTTTGGCTAATATTGGTTTCTGACTAATATAACCTGTTTTTCCTTGAGAAGTCAAAATAAGTGGGATACCGCTGTAAAATGTGTCGTCATACTGGCCGCCACTACTGAAATATCGTAAAATCCAGCAGTCTGGCATTTGGATAATTTAATGACGACCCTTGTTTCTGTCTACCACTATAATACCTCCCATTTTTATAATAATAGTTAAAATCCTACTCATTTCTAACCGAATTCTTACACATATCACCCAACACGTTGCTAGATTAGTTATGTAACATCCTACATCGGATAAATTTAATAGGTGTGGAAGCTGTAATTCTATAAATATTACGGGCAGTCATGAAAATCAGTGTTATCGACACTACCACAGATTGCCGGTGGGAAGAGTTTGTCGCCAATCAGGCGCAGGGTACGATATTTCATACGTCTGCGTGGGCAGCTGTAATTAAAGAAGCCTATAACTATTTACCACGGTATTACGTCCTTGAGGATGAGGCTGGCCAAATAAGGGCAGCGATACCCTTATACATTGTCCGAAGCAGGCTTACCGGGGAGAGACTGATCTGTCTTCCCTTCTCCGATTCCTGTTGCCCTCTTGGCAATAGCGCTGACGATATTGCATTCCTTCTCAACTCGGTCAAGAAGGACATTAAGGCAGGGGTAGCTTCGTACCTGGAGATCAGGGGATGGCAAAACGGTGTAATGCCGGCTCAGTTAGACCTGATAAAACGCGATTATCATCTCTCGCACCTCCTTGATCTGGAGGAGGGTGTTGATATATTGAAGGAGAGATTCCACCATAGCATCAGAAAAAACATCCATCAGGCCGAGGAGCGCGGTGCAACAGTTCGCCTAACACATGCCGAAGCCGATATGGATAATTTCTATAAGTTGAACGTAGCTACTCGAAAAAAGCTCGGGGTATTGCCACAGCCACACGCCTTCTTTAGAGCACTGTACCACCACGTAATTTCGCAGAACCTCGGTTTCCTGGGGGTGGCTGAATCGAGGGGAAAGACTATTGCGGGAGTTATATGTCTTACCTATAAAGATACTATTTACTACAAGTTTAATGCTTCTGATGAGAAGTACTTGAAAAAACGTCCCAATCATTTACTTATCTGGGAACTAATACAGCATGCATGTGCCGATGGCTACAAGTATTTTAACTTTGGACGTTGCTCTCCTGAGGATGAAGGACTCCGGATTTTCAAGTCCAGATGGGGAGCAAAGGAGCATAAAACGCCTTATTTCTATTATCCCGAGGTGAAGGGCTTTGCTACCGTCCCTGAGGATAGCCGGAGATACCGGGCGATGAGATTATTCTCGTACGTGATGCCCGAGTTTGCATTTAGAATAGCCGGCTCGATATTCTACAGGCACCTCGCCAGATTTGAGATTTAAGTCGCAGGATTCCATCTTGTACAAAAGAACTTTTAGCTCCGAAATCAGGTAAACTAAGTAATGTAACGGGAGGTGAGATTGATGTTGATGCGTTTTTTTAGAAAAATGCGCTGTGCCTTTACACTTCTCAAAATTGGCGCGCTTAAGGCTTTCATAGAGCAGCTACGACGCCAGATTTATAGTAGAGTCATGCAAATCGGCCTGGTTAAGAGTCTGGATAATCTTGAAAAGAACCCAATTGAATGCCCGATAAAGTACCATTTACGAGAGGCTTCTGAAGAAGAAATAAATGAGGCATTCCAGAAGGTTAATACAGAGAGTAAGGAATCTGCTCATAAGCTGTTGTATCGGAGGTGGTTGTACGAGTGCGGTTGTGGTAAATGGTTCGTAGCCAGGACGGCTGATACCAGTGAACTATGTTTTTTTCAGTGTGTTATCAGCCCGGAGTATAACCAGCAGATAGACGAAGGTTTTAGAAACTGGTTTCCCATATTGAAAGAAGACGAGATTCTATTTGAGGGTGCCTACACATTCGAAAAATACCGGCGAAACAAGTTAGCGGGCTCGGTCATGTTTGGATTAATGGAAATCTATAAAAATAAGGGCTTCAAACGAACGATGCTCTATATAGAAGAGGATAGAGAGAGTCAAATTCAGAGAACCGAGGCGAGAGGATTCATGAGGTTCGAAAAAGTATCCTTGATGACAACCCTGTTTTTCAGCAAAAGGAAGTCCAGGCTGTTTTAACAACCAGAGGAAAATCATGAAATTCGGGACCAATTTAAAAAAACGGATTAAAAAACTGGCCAAAAGGAGCCCGCTCATTGTCAGATTATACAGCCCGATTAAGTTTTTTCGCAGAGTTTCCGGCAAAGACCTTATAAGTGTGTGTAAAGACATCGGAAAGACAAAGTTAATGTTAACCGTCAGGCCCTATACACTGGGGGATTATCCGCCATTATCGACACTCTACGAATCGGCTTGTCGCTTTGAGAGAGCGGGAACAAGCGGTAGCTTTGTCGAGTGTGGTGTCCGTAACGGTGGCAGCGCGGCGGTTATTGCAGTAGCCGCTAAGGAAAACATAAACCGGCATGTCTGGCTTTTCGACTCCTGGGAGGGATTTCCTGAGCCAGACGAAAGGGACATCACTCTTGAACTGGAACAGGCTAAGAAGGGCGGGTGCCTTGGCTTCGAAGAAACAGTCAGGGACTTGCTCTTCAATCGCTTACAGTTGGATAGTGCTAGAGTGCACCTTGTCAAAGGATGGTTTGCCGATACCCTGCCGATGAAAGAGACTGGTCCGATTGCTCTACTGCACCTGGATTGTGATTTGTATGAATCTGTCAGGTTTTGTCTGGAACAGTTATATGACGATGTCATTAACGGCGGGAGTATTTTCATAGACGATTACCGATACTACAAGGGCTGTAAAGAAGCCGTCAATGAGTTCATCAACCACAGGGACTTAAAAGTGAAGCTGGTTGAATATGGCAGTTATGGGGCTTACTTTCATAAAGAGTCCTGATACTGATTAAATCAATGACCCTGCCAGACATTCCCAATCATCCTCACCTGAATTGTCCAGCCTCAGCGGTTCACGCCATAATCTAACAGACTGTCAAATGCTTTCCTCTAAATGAGATATTCACCGCTTTCACCGAAGTATGTATGTTGATATAAAATAGTGTAAGTAATATAATCCATATAATCAAATACAGGTTCAGGATATTTATTGCCTGCTAAAGAAGCAATCATTGCGGTAATGCTGATTTATTACGGCACAGGTCACCCGAATTATGTGCGAATGCGCAATATTATATAAAAGAAAGACTTGGTAAATACTGGGTCAGAATCCTGGGGATTACATGTGTATGAACTCTTAATAGGAGGATAATAATCGTGCCCGATGAGAAAAATAAGGTGGGTATTCTGGACGCTGAGGAAACACGTGTCAGGAGTGTCGGTTTTTTAGGTTTACCCGGTGGCGGAGCTGAAGGGGTGGTTGACGTTAAGGATGGGAAAATAGTGAGAATCAGGCCGTTACACTATGACTGGAAATATGATAAAAAGCATTTAAATCCCTGGAAGCTGGTAAAGAACGGCAAAGCTTTAGAACCACTTATGAAAACACTGCCTGGCACTTTTTCACTTGCCTATAAAAAGCGGGTCTATTCTCCCAATCGGATTAAGTACCCATTAAAGAGAATCGACTGGGACCCCAAAGGCGAGAGAAACCCGCAGAACCGGGGGAAGAGCAAATACAAGAGAATATCGTGGGACGAGGCTACCGACATCATCGCCAGTGAAATAAAGAGGATACATAAAGAGTATGGCCCGCTGGCAATACTGACACAACAGGAAGGACACGGCGAGAATAAATGGTTGCAGGGTCCTCACGGCATGCCTACGCTGCTTCTTAAGAAAATGGGTGGTTACACGCAGCAAATCAGGAATGCAGATAGCTGGGAAGGGTGGTACTACGGTGCCGAACATGTGTGGGGACAGGGATTGTACGGTCATTATTTCCCGGCAGATAATGTGCTAAAAGACGTTATAGATTACTGCGATATGGTTCTGGTCTGGGGAGGCGACCCGGAAACGACAACCTGGGGATTTTGCGGGCAGCTTGCCAGCCGGGTATCCTATTTCTGGACTGATATCGGCATCAAGCAGGTATATATCTGCCCCGAGCTAAATTACGGTGCTGCCGTTCATGCTGATAAATGGATACCGGTGCTGCCCAACACCGATGCCGCCCTGCAACTGGCGATAATATACACCTGGATAAAGGAAGGCACCTATAATAAGGACTACGTGGCTACCCATGCCGTCGGCTTCGATAAGGTAAAAGCCTATGTTATGGGCGAAGAAGACGGCGTACCTAAAACGCCCGGGTGGGCTTCCTCCAAGTGCGGGGTCCCGGAATGGACCATTAAGGCATTAGCCAGGGAATTTGCCGCCAGGATAACGTCAATAGTCCACTTTTTTGGCGGCGGTTTTATACGCGGGCCTTACTCCAGTGAACCTGCCCGGCTGGAGTGTATAATGCTGGGGATGCAGGGGCTGGGTGGTCCCGGCGTTCACCAGTGTCAGATAACCTGGCACGGGACACCCCGAAGCGAAAAGTCGCCAAATAATAATCTTTTCACCTTCGGAGCCGTCGCCGGAGGTAAAGAATGGTTGTTTAACAATCGGGTGGCTTACCCCATGACCGGCAACAGCCGTGTCAGCCAGAAGCAGTTTTTCCCCAAGACTTATTTCCACGAGGCCATTCTCAATCCACCCTGTAGCTGGTACGGCAAGAGCCAGTGCTCGGCGCCGCCTGAGGACCAGTTTATCCAGTACAGGTATCCGGCTGACGGCTGCCCGGAGATACACATGGTCTGGAACGATACCCCCTGCATGACTACCTGCTGGAACCAGGGAACAAAGACATTAGAGGCCTTCAGAAGCCCCAAGATTGAGTTCGTTGTCCACCAGCACCCGTGGCTTGAGAACGATTGTTTCTGTGCCGACATAATCCTGCCGGCCTGCACCACGTATGAAGTAGACGATATCATGCCAAATTACTGGCCAGGCCTGCAATTTAGCAACGTGATGTTCATGAGGCAGGCCATTAAACCTATCGGCGAGTCCAAGAGCGACTATGAGATAACATGTGAGATTGCCCGGAAGCTGGGAATGGAAGAGGCGGTTACGGAGGGTAAGAGCTTGCAGGAATGGATAAAATGGACTTATGAAAATCTGGGACTGCCAGACCAGATAAGCTGGGAAGAATTCAAAGAAAAAGAGTACTATGTTTTCCCCACTGCTAAGGACTGGGAGAAAGACACAATCGGCCTTAGACCTTTCTACGAGAACCCTGAAAAGAACCCGCTGCCCACACCCTCAGGCAAGCTGGAGTTCTACTCGGAGAGATTAGCCGAGCATTTCCCAGGTGACGAAGAAAGACCTCCTATTCCGAAATGGATTGAAAAGGGACCGTGGCATGATGAGAGGCTCTCCGGTGAGAGGGCGAGGAAATATCCCCTGCTACAGATGTCCAACCACGGCCGGTGGCGGATGCATGCGCAGTGTGATGATATATCGTGGACAAGGGAAATCCCTACCTGTAAGGTCAAGGGTTGGGACGGTTATATGTACGAGCCTCTCTGGATACACCCATCAACGGCTGAAGCAAAAGGTATCAAGGATGGCGATATCGTCAGGGCGTACAACGAAAGGGGTTCCGTCCTCTGTGGCACCCGGGTATGGGAAAGAATCATGCCCGGGGTATCGTATGTGGACCACGGCTCCAGGGTTGACTGGATTATCCCGGGGGAGCTTGACCGTGGCGGCGCTATCAACCTCATATCTCCGGAGAAAACAGTCTCAAAGAATTGCCCGGGGATGGCCACCAGTGGTTACCTGGTCGATGTACAAAAAGTCAGTGGCAAGGAATGGGATGAATGGCGGAGGGACTACCCCGAAGCCTTTGAAA
>CAZLEY010000048.1:0-13034 GCA_964558675.1 uncultured Dehalococcoidaceae bacterium
ATAGCTCGTCCCATATTGCCTTATGGCCTCGCTTTTGCTGCGGGTGCCATGCTATACGTGGTATTCGATGAGATGATTCCAGAAAGTCATCGCAAGGGGCATGAGAGAGAGGCTACTTTTGGAGGTATCGTCGGTTTTGGTCTTATGATGGTGCTGGATAATATCTTCGCCTGAGCATATACCCTTATCACACTAGCACTCCGGACGAAGAGAAAATGGAAGCAAAGCTCGACTTTCCGTCGGATAGAAGTCTATTATGTTTGATAAGCCCTTTGTTCTCCCGCCTTGAAGATGGCATATTTAACCAGGGGTGGAGCAATAAGCTCATTAATAATAACCGAGGTAAGAATACCATTGTAAATAATGGCACCCAAGGTAGGGAAGGCGCGCTCCGCCAGAAGACCCAGGCCAATAGTAACACCAGCTGCTGGCATCAGTGTAAGACCAAGATATTTCTTCACTGGCTCAGGTGACCGAGCAATGGTTGCCCCAGTTCTAGCACCTAAATATTTGCCAGCAAATCTGCCCACAGTAATCAGTAGTGCCAGGATGCCAGCTATTTTAATGACGCCCAAGTCAAAATGTAGTCCGGCCAGGACAAAGAACATAGCGAAGATTACATCCTCAATGTCATCAATGACATTAAAAGTCTTCTCTCTCATCCCTATTTTAAGTCTGTTATAGACGACAAAACCGACAGCCATATTGGATAATATTTCCGAGAAGTCCAACAGCTTAGCCACACCAACACAAAGCATAATGATTCCCAAAACTACTACCAACAGCAGGGACCGTTCCTTAACCAGTCTGGCTAAATAGACAATGGCAAAACCAAAAGCGACACCAATGGCAATAGAGCCAAATACCTTCAGAGTGGGAAGGAGCAACATCTCGTAGCCAGAGAAGCCACCAATGCCAACAGCCATTGATGGAGCTACGCGGATAACAATAGAAAAGAGAATAATAGCAATAGCATCATCCAAGGCAACCACTGATAGTAAGGTGGTAGTTAGTGGCCCTCTTGCACGATATTCGCGGACCAAGGCCAAGATCGCTGCCGGGGCCGTAGCACTAGCTATAGCACCGATAACAAGACCCATTGGTAAATAAGCATTTATAAGGGTCGCCTCTGGAATGTCTAAGAAAAATGGGGTTATCAACATAATAGCCACCATTGACACAATGAAGGCACTAACAGCTTGCAATACCCCTATTGATAAAATGCTGCGCTCCATCTTGTGTACGGCTCTCAGGTGGAGCCTGCCGCCAATTGAATAGGCGATAATACCGAGAGCAATTGAAGTAAATACATTCAAGTCATCTACAGTAGTACTGGATAAAATATTGAATACCGACGGACTTAACAATACACCAACAATGATATAGCCGGTAATCATAGGAAATTTAATCCAGTGGGCTAGCCTACCACCGAAAAATCCGGCTATTATCATTATTCCTATGGCTAACGCCAGGTTCACTGCTTTGCTGGGTCTCCTTCCTTAATTGTCCTGCTATGACCATACGCCTGGTATCATGAAATAGACGATACTTAGGCATGAGTCAGCGCATCCTCAGGCGAGCCAAGTCGTCCTTCTCTCTGCTTTACCTGTATGCTCTCACCGGATCTAAAGACTTTGGGCTAGTAGCCACACAAAGTAACTAAGAACTTTCTATAAGGATACCAAGACCGATTAGTAAACAGCATTTCATATTATGTGTGGTAATGGCAATAAAAATCAAGATATGTCATCAAGATGTGTTAATGAATTACGTTCGCTTCTATTTCTGTTTAACCATTGTCCATTCTTTCACATACCACAGCACCTGAAGGTTACAAAATTGCATAATGTGTAATATAGTGAACAATTGAGGCAATTGTTGGGTAACAGAAGTTTGTTTTGTTAAACCTATCATATAAGATAACGTACCAGTAAATATATACGAATTTGTGTACAGCGTCTCACATCGCGGCCTCACTTATAGATTTTCGCTGGCCTTTTTTGCATTCTTTTTTATCTATTGACCCGAGTCCCGTAATTCTAATCTCCAACAGCGGTATTTGACTGTGTTGGCAGTAACTTGTTCTCTATGTACTGCTTATAAGGCATGGGTGACCTTTCAGATAGGAAGTTTCAGGGGGTACCTATTGCGTTTACAAACCCCTCTCTCTTTTACTCCCCCTTCCCTTTAAAAATAACCAAGGGAAGGGGGTCAGGGGGATAGGTTCCTAACAAACTTTTAACCTCTTTTGACGGGGTATTTATTAGCCAGTATACTATTGATAACTCTACCCTGCAAAGGAGAGGATAATGGACACAGAACTGCAGGCTCAGAAGCTGGTGGCGTGGATAAAAGAACGAGTGCTGGCCGCAGGGTGCCGGGGAGTGGTGCTGGGTCTCAGCGGCGGACTTGATTCCGCAGTACTGGCCGTGCTGTGTCAACGCGCCTTTCCGCAAAATACTCTGGGAGTGATAATGCCCTGCCAGAGCATCAATGAAGATAAAGTCCATGCTGAAGAGGTAGCCAGGATATTCGGCATATCTACTACTGAAGTTGTCCTCGATAGTGCATTTAATACCCTGCTTCAGATATTACCCGATTACAGGCCGGACCCGCCGCTCAGGCAACTGACCAATGCCAATCTAAAAGTAAGAATGAGAATGCTTACTCTCTACTATATTGCCAGTCAGTTAAAATACATGGTGGCCGGTTCCAGTAACCGGAGTGAACTAGCTATCGGCTACTTTACCAAGTATGGTGACAGCGGTGTAGATATTATGCCGCTGGGCAACATGTTTAAGGGGGAGGTCAAGGAACTGGCGCGCTTCCTGGGAATACCCCCAGTAATTATCGACAAGCCGCCCTCCGCAGGCTTATGGGAAGGCCAGACCGACGAGGATGAGATGGGGTTCAGCTACGAAGCACTTGACCGTTATATTCTGACAGGGGATGTTCCGGTAGAACTTAAAGCCAAGATTGAAGCCATGATAGCCAGGAGCGACCACAAGCGCTCGCTGCCGCCCATAGCGAAAGTGTAATATCGCCGCCTACTTTCCCTCCCGGCTCTTACGTATTATCTCGGCGTATTTACGACTCCCCTCGCGCAGCATCCGCTTCTGCGTGGCGTAATCAATATGATAAAGACCAAACCGCTTTTCGAATCCATGTGCCCATTCGAAGTTATCCATTAACGACCAGTAGAAGTATCCTTTGATATTCATACCGTCGGCAATCGCTTTATTTATAACAAGCAGGTGGTCTTCGATGAACTTAGCCCTTTTCGTATCGCTGTCATCGGCGATGCCATTTTCCGTGATGTATATGGGTTTAGAGGTATAGCCGGAGGCCAGCTTGAGGGCGCGGTACAGTCCCTCAGGGTAAATTTCCCACCCCATGTCCGTCACCTTCTCCGGCGGCGCCTTTTCCACTATATCCAGCTTCCTCTTGCCGTAAGGCCTCAGCTTCCACAAGAAGCGCGTGTAATAGTTTACGCCGATAAAATCAAAGGCATCCCGGATACCGCCGGTATACGTTTCTCTGGCCAGGCCGGGTATGGAGAATTTGAAAATACCTTCGGTGAGATAGCGAAGCTGTGAATCGCTCATGTTCCGGGTGAGCAGGCGATTGAAGACGACATCCAGCAGATTCCACTGGCTGGGAGGCTCGTAGATTAACATGACGACGACGAGTCCCACCTGGGCATGCGGCTGGATTCCCTTGATAGATGTATACGCGGTCGTATGTGCGCGCAGCATGTTCCGCATGACGACGGCGGCCGTCTGGAGATTCTTCCGGGCAGGTGGGAACAACCCTATGAAGTACCCACTAAAGGCATAGGCGGTCGGCTCATTGATGGTGCACCACAGCTTCACTTTGGAGCCTAAGCGCCGGACGACATGCTCCACAAACCTGGTAAAAGTCTCCGGGGAATCTTCCTGGAGGAAAGCCCCTTTCTCCTCGAACCATATCGGGTTGGTGAAGTGGTGCAGCGTCACCATCGGCTCAATGCCACTTGCCAGTAGTTCGTCCACGACCTGCTCGTAGTGGTCCAGCGCGGCTTCATCAAACTCCCCCTGTTTCGGCTCAATCTTGCTCCATTCCACCGAGAAGCGGTAGGCGTTCAGCGATAGCTCTTTCATAAGCTGAATATCTTCTTTGTAGCGGCCCCAGTGGTCACTCGCTATCCCGGCTTTCTGTCCGTTGGAGATTTTGGGCTTTCCGTTTTCATCGACGGCGGACTCGAACTGGAACCAGTTGTTATTGGTGCAGTCGCCTTCGACCTGATAGGAGGAAGTGGCACTGCCCCAGAGGAATTTATTGTCGAAACGCCAGGGGGCATCTTTGAGCTTCTGAAAATCCAGCCTCAGGTTGGCATTGCGGTCTCTGAACCAGAAAAGAAGCCCGAAATAAAGAATCGCCAGTACCGGTATAATCAAGAGTGCATACATAATTTCATCCTGCTTTCTTTTGGCGTTAATTTATGACTTAAAACGCATTATACCACTTTTACGTGTAATTCCATTACTCAGCTTTGATAAAGGTCACCAAAGAATCCCCGTTTTACCACTTGTTTTGGTAAAACAGTTGTGCTATTATCGGGGTGAGGCGAGAGATGACCACGGAGAGAGAAAAAGCGTTAGAGCTGGCTATCGGCCAGATAGAAAAGCGGTTTGGCAAGGGCTCCATCATGAAATTGGGGGAGTCGGCCACACTGCCGCCAATAGCCGCTATTCCAACCGGCTCACTGGCCCTGGACCTGGCCCTGGGTATAGGAGGTATACCCAGAGGTCGAATAACGGAGATATTCGGGCCGGAGTCATCCGGAAAAACTACCTTAGCCCAGCACGTAATCGCCGAAGCACAAAAAAGAGGAGGTACGGTTGCCTATATTGACGCCGAGCATGCCATGGACCCCTCTTACGCTGCCAACTGCGGTGTGAACATAGATGACCTGCTCATCTCGCAGCCGGATACCGGTGAGCAGGCCCTGGAAATTACCGAAGCGCTGGTAAGGAGCAGCGCCGTTGCAGTGATAGTTATTGATAGTGTCGCCGCTCTGGTTCCACGCGCTGAAATTGAGGGGGACATGGGAGACCCCCAGATGGGTCTGCAAGCTCGCTTGATGTCACAAGCCCTGAGAAAGCTAGCGGTCGCCATCGGCAGGTCCGGGACAGCCGTTGTCTTCATTAACCAGCTGAGAGAGAAGGTCGGCATCGTCTTCGGCAATCCCGAGGTAACCACCGGCGGTAGAGCCTTGAAGTTCTACAGCTCCATCAGGATAGACCTGAGGCGTACCGAGACCATCAAGCAGGGAAACGAAGCCATAGGCAGTCATGTGAGAGCTAAGGTAGTTAAAAATAAGGTTGCCCCCCCCTTCCGCACCGCCGAATTTGACATTATGTTTGACCACGGCATAAGCAAAGAGGGCAACCTCCTGGATGTTGGTTTAGAGCTGGGGCTGGTAAATAAAGCCGGCGCCTTTTTCTCATACGGTGATATCCGCCTCGGGCAGGGCAGGGAGAGCGCCAAACAATACCTGGCGCAGAATCCCGAGCTTGCCCAGGAAATTGAAGAGCGGATTAGAGCCTCAGCCAGTACTGCTCACTCAACATTGCCCGATAAAGAATAAGGGCATTTAACAAGACAGGCTGACTTAAATATCTTGAAAGTTGCTAAGGCTGAGGCGCAGGCTTCAGCCTTATGTGTTTTAGGTAAGGGTGTTGACTGATGAGTGTAATAACTAAACTGACGAAGGGAAAGAGCCGGGAAAAAAGAGTGAACGTATTTCTGGATGGTAAGTTTACCTTCAGCCTTACGGCTGAAGTAGCTAAAAAAGAGGGTCTGCAGGCCGAACAGGAGCTATCCCCCGGCCAGGTAAAGGCACTGGGCGAGGCCGACCGCTACCAGCGGTGCCTTAACGCGGCTATCCGCTACCTCGGCTACCGACCCCGAAGTGAGTCTGAGGTAAGGCAACGGCTTCAGCAGAAGGGCTTTGATACTGGCTGTACCGAAAAGACAATTATCGAACTGAAAGAACTGGGACTTGTTGATGATACCGCCTTCGCCCGTCTCTGGAAAGAAAACCGGGAGGCGTTCAGCCCGCGCAGTCGATGGCTGACCAGGCTGGAACTGCGGCGGAAGGGACTGAATGATGACGTCATAGAAGAGGTAATCTGTGAAGTTGATGACAGCGACAGCGCCTATCGGGCTGCCCTCAGCAAAGCCCGCCACCTGTCTTCGTCTGACTACCAGCTTTTCCGCCGCCGGTTGGGTGAATACCTCAAGCGGAGAGGCTTTAGTTATGAGGTGATAAATGAGACTGTCCAGAAAGTATGGAAGGAGTACGGGAGCAGCCCCGGATAGCGTTACCATACTGGATTAGATTAGCGGAATAACTGGCCTTAGCTATCACAAAGCTACCGCCAGTCATCAGGGAACTAAATAAGAAAAGGAGGGCCAACATGGAAGGAGGAGCACTAGTATATATTGCCTTATTCTTCAGTTTCATCATAGGCTTAGTATTCGGTGGCCTGGCTTTCTTTCTATCGCGCCGACTGGTATTCAATCGACAACTGCGTATTGCCGAGAGGAAAGCCGCCAGAATGGTGGCTGAGGCAAGGAACGAATCCAGAGTAATTCTGCAGGAAGCCCAGGATGAGACTAAAAGAAGCAAAGCCCAGGCTGACACCGAGTACCGCGAGCGCAGGGGCGAACAACAAAGGCAGGAAAACCGTCTGAACCAGAAGCAAGAAACCCTTGACCGCAAGATAGAAGGCGTGGAACAGCGCGAGCGTAATATGGCCGGTAAAGAAAAGGAGATAGAAACAACACGGAGCCAGCTTGGAGAACTCAAAGACAAGCAACTAAAGCAGCTTGAGCTGATTTCGGGGATGTCCAGCACGGAGGCAAAACAGGCACTACTCGATGCTATGGAAATCGAGATACAGCAGGAAGCCTCACGACGCCTCCATCAGTGGGAAGCCAAATTAAAAGAAGAATCTGACGAAAAAGCCCAGGAGATTCTGGCATCGGCGATACAGCGGAGCGCCTCCGATATTGTGACTGAGACTACAGTCTCGGTCGTTCCCATCCCCAATGACGAGATGAAGGGCAGGCTTATCGGACGGGAAGGCCGTAATATCAGGGCATTAGAGCAAGCTACCGGTGTCGACCTTATTATTGACGATACGCCGGAAGCTGTAACCCTTTCCAGTTTTGACCCGGTCCGCCGCGAGGTGGCTCGCATCGCCCTGAACCGCCTCATCCTTGACGGGCGCATTCATCCGGCACGTATAGAAGAAATGGTCAACAAAGCCAAAGAGGAAGTGGATGCCGATATCCAGAATGCCGGTGAACAGGCAGCCATGCAGCTGGGAGTACAGTTACACCCCGAGCTAGTCAAGCTGCTCGGCCGGCTTAAGTACCGTACCAGCTACGGACAGAATGCTCTGGAACACAGCATGGAGGTGGCTTATTTTTCCGGTATGATTGCCTCAGAGCTGGAAGCTAATGTCAATATCGCCAAGAAGGCCGGACTGCTTCATGACATCGGCAAAGCCGTAGACCGCGAGGTGGAAGGTACCCATGCCGCTATCGGCGCTGACCTCGTAAAGCAGTGGGAAAAGTCCAACGAGGTGCTTCAGGGTGTATCCCAGCACCACCTTGAGACCCCCGATGTCAGTATCTGGGGCTATATTACCTCGGCGGCCGACGCTATCAGCAGCGCCAGACCCGGCGCACGGCGGGAGTCACTGGAAAGCTACCTGAAACGGCTGAGGGCACTGGAAGAAATTGCTGACAGTTTCAAGGGAGTTGACAAGTCCTTTGCTATTCAAGCTGGCCGTGAAGTCCGTATACTGGTCAAGCCGGAAGCTATCGACGACCTGGGGGCAATGAGGCTGGCCCGAGACATTGTTAAAAAGGTAGAAGAGACTCTAGACTACCCCGGGCAGATAAAGGTAACCGTGATAAGGGAGACCCGGGCTATAGACTACGCCAAATAAGGGGGTCTGTCATTGCGAGTAGTCCCGATGAAATCGGGGCTACGAAGCAATCTCTAAACCGTAATGAGATTGCTTCGTCCTTCAGTGGAGGGGCTCGCCCTGACGTATAACAAGAATGAAAATTTTAGCCATAGGTGACATAGTTGGCCGGCCCGGCCGTCAGGCGATTCACGAGTTTCTACTTGGCCTGCGCCGTCAATACGGGGTAGAACTGGTGATTGCCAACGGCGAGAACGCTGCCGGAGGTTTCGGCCTGACGGGAAAAACCGCCCGGGAACTGCTGAAAAACGGCGTTGACGTGCTCACCTCAGGTAATCACATATGGGCTCAGAAGGAGATTATTCCCTACCTTGATGATGATATGCCCATTTTACGCCCGTTAAACTATCCCTCGGGGGTGCCGGGGCGGGGCTACCTGATAACCGGCAAGACCATGGTCGTAAACCTGATAGGCAGAACATTCATGAGCAACTACGACTGCCCGTTCCGGGCTATGGACAAGCTGCTGGCTGACCTCGAGTCGAAGCCCGCGATTATTATTGTTGATTTCCATGCCGAGGCAACCTCGGAGAAAGTAGCCCTCGGCCGCTATCTGGACGGCCGGGTAAGTGCCGTGCTCGGAACCCATACCCATGTCGGTACTATTGATGCACAGATATTGTCCGGAGGCACCGCCTATGTTACCGATATCGGCATGACCGGACCAATGGATTCGGTTATTGGCGATGATGCTGAGGCTGTAATCCAGCGCTTTCTTACCATGATGCCCCATCACCTGTCGGTGGGAAAGGGGAACCCGGTGTTCAACGCCATAATGGTTGAGGTAGACGAAGACAGCGGAAGGGCAACAGGTATTGAGCGCATCTCACGGGAGGCGGTGGGGTAGTGGGCCAGGTAGACCTGCACATTCACTCGACCGTTTCTGATGGTAAATTCAGTCCGGAAGTGATTGTCAGCAAGGCGGCGGAGCTCGGGCTGACTATTATGTCCTTAACCGACCATGACTCCGTGGACGGAATTCTTCCAGCTCTTGAGGCCGCCAAATCCTTCCCGGGACTGAGAGTTATACCCGGCGTTGAAATCAGCACCGATATGCCCTATGGCCAGGCCCATGTTCTGGGATATTTCATAGATTATACCAGCGACGAACTAAAATCAGCTCTGGAAAGATTCCGCAGTTCCCGGCAGAGAAGGGCCCGGGGAATGGTTACCAAACTGCGTGATTTGGGTATCGATATCGACTGGCAGCGGGTACAGGAAATAGCCGGCGATGGCTCTATAGGGCGGCCCCACATTGCCCAGGTGATGCTGGAAAAGGGCTATATCACCTCGTTTACTGAGGCTTTCGATAAATATATCGGTCAGGGCGGCCCTGCCTATGTTGAACGGGAAAAGATGACGCCGGTGGAAGCGGCGGAAATGATAGTAAGGGCTAAAGGGCTACCCGTACTGGCACACCCGTTCACCGTCATCGACCCGGAGACAACGGTTACTGAACTAAAGCCAGCCGGGCTTGTTGGTATTGAAGCTTATTATAAAGATTATACTGCCGATGAAATAAAGAATCTCGTGAGCCTGGCCGAGAAGTACGGCCTCATCGCTACCGGCGGCACTGACTATCATGGCCTGGATGACAGCAGTGAAATAATGCTCGGCGGCGTGGACGTACCTCTGGAATCGGCGGAAAAGCTCATAGCCCTGGCCGAAAAGTGAGCACCAGAGCCAGCCAACCAATGGTATACTAGGTACAGACCTGAAGGAGCTTAATGACTATCTGGATTATATTGATAATATGTGCCTATCTTCTCGGCGCGGTGCCATCTTCGTACCTGGCGGCCAGGTCCCGCGGTATTGACCTGAGGAAATCAGGCACCAGCCAGGTGGGGGGCGGCAATTTATGGCGGACGACGTCTCGTAAGCTCGGGCTGGCCGTAGGCATCTTTGATTTCGCCAAAGGCATGTTCATGGTATGGATGGCACAGCTTCAGGGACTGGATACCGGTCAGCAGCTGGTGGTAGGCCTGGCTGCTATCGTCGGGCATAACTGGCCGGTTTTCCTCCGCTTTCACGGCGGGAGGGGAATCGCTACTCTGCTGGGCATCGTCATGATATTACCGGCATTAAATGACATATCGCCCTGGCCTTCAGTAATAGCTGTCGGTGCCGTGGTCTTCGTTACTATTATCTTCCGCAGTTCACCGCTGCCGGTATTTTTCGGTGCCGCTTCGCTTCCAGTAACCACCTGGATATTCCAGGAAAAATTGGCCGTTATCATGGCATATCTGGCGGCATTCCTGGTGATAATCATCAAACGGCTCACCGCGCAGCCCTCGCCCGAGTCTATCCCAATCAGTAAAATGCGGCTGCTCTTCAACCGGCTATTCTTCGACCGTGATATCGCCGATAGAACAACCTGGGTTCACCGGAAACCCGTTAAGCCGGAGGAATTATTGAATGACTGAGAGCGATTCAACAAGATGTGCCACGCATCCAGACGTTGAGACAAATCTCAGGTGCGGAAAATGCGGCAAGCCGATATGCCCGAAGTGCATGGTGCAGACACCGGTGGGAGCCAGATGCGCGGAATGCGCCAGACTTTACAAGCTACCTACCTTCCGTATCTCCGGCGCATACTACTTAAGAGCCGCCGGTACGGCGCTGGGGATGGCCATTGTTACCGGGGTGGTGTGGGGTATTATAGAAAGCTTTTTACCCTTCCGCTTCTTCACCCTGATAATCGGTGCCGGTATCGGCTATGCCATCGGTGAGGTGGTCAGTCTTTCGGTAAACCGGAAGAGAAGCCCCTGGCTGGCAGTGATAGGCAGCCTGGGCGTGGTCATCGCCTACGGGATGACCTTTGCCGTATACATGGTTAGATTCGGTTTTGTTTCCTTCAGGGGTTTTGGAATCCTCTTCACGCTGGGCGCTATTGCAATAGGGATTTACATGGCTGTAAACCGCCTGCGCTAGAGAATACGACAAGAAGGACGTTCAGAAATACAGGGAAACAATTCCTTCGTGGGTAGCTTTGATTTGTTTTTAGCGTTATGTTAAGTGATTTGGGTAAAAAGGGGGATTTATTATCTACCTCACCCCCTTTTTGATCCCTGTGGGAGTGGCGGGTAAAATTAAGGGATAAGCCTTGAATGCCTCGTGGGTGAGGGAGATATGGCTATGAAATCGGCAGGAAATCCCTGTTTTTCCTAGTAGAGTCCCCACCGTTTAAATAACATCTGATAGAACTCAGGCTGAGGGAAATCGTTGAGCATATACATGCTGTTGCGGGAATACCCGAATTCGCCCTCTTCTATCTGCCTGACTCCCTCTACCAGCATTCCCATTTTATCCTTCGGTACGGAGAGGATAATCTCGTCTTCGCCGGCGAGCGCCCGGTTAAAATCGCCGGGGTCGGGCAGGGTAACCATCAGCTGGCCGTTTTCCATTACGGGCACAATCTGGTAAGAGCAGGCCGGGGGGAAGAGGTGACAGTTCACCTTAGCCTCCTCACCCAGAAAATGTGTCGGTATGAGCAGATTTCTCAGCTGGGCGGTGTTGGAATAGATAACAACGATATCAGGCTCGAAATTGGCCGTACTCAGGGGGGCGGAGACGATGCCGATGTACTTACCTCGCTCGAAGGTGGGGAAAGACACAAACCGCTGAAGCTCGGGGTCCTCGGGTTTATCCACCAGTCCGTAGGCAATGAGCGCGGCGAAGCACCAGTTATCCTCCTTGAGCATGGCCACGGTCAGTTTCTGGCGGCGGGACAGGGCGAAGGCCTGGCACTGGGCGATGTGGATACCCCGGTCTTTCTTCGGCCTTATAGCGCCTTCGGGGATATCCGCCTCCGTCTCCAGCATTTTGACAGCGATGGGGGATGTCCTCAATATCAGTAATTTCTCAAGGTCTCCTCCGTAACTGTTGTACTCACTTAACGTCGTCATGTAATCTAACCCTCCATTATTAAAAGAATTGCGCAAACAGTTACAACTATAAATAACGGGGCAGTTTTTTGCAAGGAGGAGGATGGAGGAGGAGGGGGGGGGAGAGATAGAACAGAGGGGAGGGGTGAGGGGTTAGAGAGTAAAAATGTTATCAAAAAATTGACTAACTGGATATTTTCGAGTAAATATCCCAAGCTTTTTCAATGGTTTCAGAACGTACTTTCCAAGCCTTATCAAGCGAACCTTTATAAGTAGCTAGCGCTTGAATAATGGACTTGTGATAATTATCTATAGACTGTTGATACGATTGCAATTCCGGAGATTTTTGCAGGTCTTTATCGAGAACTTCTTTAGCTTGTGCTAAAGATATATCAAAGTATTTCATTGCAGCGGATTCTGCTCTTTTGTATGCTAAATCTACTTGTATTTCATTATCATGATAAGCCTTAGCGACCTGCCGTTCGGCGTTCATAAAAGCGGTATAGGCGCGTTCAGCTTCGCTCATGACTTCACCAATTCGGTCCTTTTTTTCCTGAGTTTTAAGAGTTCTTTTTTCTACCAGTTTTTCTAATTGTTCTGATTTATCTCTTAAATTTGCCTCTGATAACCTAAGTGCCTCCTCGGCTTTTTTACGTTCTGTAATGTCACGTGCTACACATTGAATAGTCACAATACCACTCAATTCATACTTGTGAATATCTAATTCAAAATAGATAAAGTCTCTATTTTTTTTCTTAAATGCTAAATCAACGTAACGGATACCAATGTCTGATAAGTAAAAGTTGTTAAAATCTGTTGGACTCACAGAATGTTTTTTTGAAATAAAAGAAGAAATTGATTTACCAACCATTTCTGACGATGAATAACCTAAAACTTTGGTTAATGTCTGATTAACGTCCAATATCTGATTTTTTGTATTGCATAAAAACGAAGGAGTATTAAGAAAATCTAGAAGTGATAGGGTCGAGTCCATAGATTCAAGTTTAGGTTCGCGTTTAATGATTTTTAAAGTGCGTTCTATGTCTATAGCGAAATGAGGTGGTCCCCAAAATTCGGACAGGTGGTTAAGAGCGGGTTCTGCTCCTAT
>CAZLEY010000049.1:0-12626 GCA_964558675.1 uncultured Dehalococcoidaceae bacterium
GGGAGCAGGCGAAGAGGGAAGCTGAAGAAGAGAAGAGGCGAAAAGAAGCCGAGAAGCTGGAAAAGGAGAAAGCCGAGCAGGAAGCCCGGGAGCAGGCGAAGAGGGAAGCTGAAGAAGAGAAGAGGCGAAAAGAAGCCGAGAAGCTAGCGAAGGAGAAAGCCGAGCAGGAAGCCCGGGAGCAGGCGAAGAGGGAAGCTGAGGAAGAGAAGAGGCGAAAGGAAGCTGAGAAGCTAGCGAAGGAGAAAGCCGAGCAGGAAGCCCGGGAGCAGGCGAAGAGGGAAGCTGAGGAAGAGAAGAGGCGAAAGGAAGCTGAGAAGCTAGCGAAGGAGAAAGCCGAGCAGGAAGCCCGGGAGCAGGCGAAGAGGGAAGCTGAGGAAGAGAAGAGGCGAGAAGAGGCTGAGAGACTAGCGAAGGAGAAGGCGCAGAGGGAGGCCGAGGAAGAAAAGAAGAAAAAAGAAGCCGAGACAGATAGCCAACTTATTAGCTCAGAGCTTTATGGTGGTGAAGTCAGGCTGGAGATAGAGTCATCCGCAGGTTTTGAACAGGTGGAGCAATTTAAGAAAAGTCTCAGTGCGGTTGACAACCTGAGGATATCGCTGGACAGCTGGTCAGAACAGGAAGGCATTCTGATAGTTGTTTCGCTAAAGGAGCAAGTGCCATTAGGCAGTATCCTTAGCCAGATGCCTATGGTAGAGCAGGTTTACAAGAAACGTAAGAAGCTGGTGGTCGTATTAAGTGCCTGAAGGAATAAGCTTTTTAGGAAAAAATTAAACCCTGATACAGGCCACCTGGTGACCATCGCTAATTTCACGCAGTGGCGGCACTACCTGGCTGCATTCTGGAATGGCCATGAAGCAACGAGGGTGAAAGCTGCAGCCAGGGGGTGGGTTCAAGGGGCTGGGGACCTCTCCTTTAAGGATTATACGCTCACGACTTTCTTCCACAAAGGGGTCGGCTATGGGTATAGCGGAGAGCAGTGCCTTGGTGTATGGATGCAGGGGGTTATCATAAAGCTCGCGTGACTTTGTAATCTCTACGACGCGGCCCAGATACATAACCGCTACCCGGTCGCTGATATGACGGACTACCGAAAGGTCGTGGGCGATGAAGAGGTAAGAAAGCCCCTGTAGTCCTTCCTGCAATTCCTCCAGCAGGTTAATTATCTGTGCCTGTATGGAGACATCCAGAGCTGAAATAGGCTCATCGCAAATTATCAGAGAAGGGTCACAGGCAAGGGCGCGCGCTACACCGATGCGCTGTCTTTGTCCGCCGCTGAACTCATGTGGAAAGCGGTCAGTCATACTGGGGTCCAGGCCGACCAGACTGAACAGATGCTCCACCCTTTCGTTGTATTCAGCCTTGCTGCCAACCCACTGGTGGATTTTCAGCGGCTCGCCGACGATGTTGCCCGCACTCTGGCGGGGGTCCAGCGAGCTATACGGGTCCTGAAAGATGAGCGCTATCTTGCTGCGGATGGCTCTCAGCCGTTTTTCCGGATAGGATGAGATGTCCTCGCCTTGAAAAAGAATCTGGCCGGCGGTGGGTTGGTATAGCCGTAGGACGCAACGGCCAACAGTAGTTTTACCACAGCCGCTCTCTCCAACCAACCCCAGTGTTTCACCTGTTTTCAATTTTAAGGTGACACCATCAACGGCTTTGACGTCGGCAACCTTGTGGCGTAGAAGGCCCCGTGTGACCGGGAAGTACATTTTCAGGTCCTCGATGTCTAAAATGGCGTCATTTTGTTTTTGGTTCACTTATTTTCTCCTTGGTGTTAACGTAGCAGCTGATGTAATGCTCATCATGAACATGGATGAGCGGTGGCCAGGGCTCGCGGTAACACCTGTCGGTTTTATAAGAGCATCTGGGGAGGAAGGCGCAGGTGGACGGCATATTGATAAGATTGGGCGGCAGACCCTCAATGGGGACCAGCTTCCGGCCCTCCTCTTCGTCGAGTCTGGGGATGCATTTGAGCAGGCCTATGGTGTACGGGTGGAGCGGGTCACCGAATATATCCTTAGTGGTGCCCGACTCAACGATGCGTCCGGCATACATGATATATATCCTCTGTGCGTAGCGGGCTACAACGCCCAGATTATGGGTCACGATAACCAGTGAAGCCTGAAATTTATCAACCATATCTTTCATCAGCTCCAATAGCTGTGCCTGGGTGGTAACATCCAGGGCGGTGGTCGGCTCATCGGCAATGAGCATCCTGGGATTACAGGAAAGCCCCATGGCAATCATTACTCTCTGCCTCATGCCGCCGCTGAAGTGGTGTGGATAATCATCGATGCGGTTTTCCCCGCTAGGTATACCCACTATGCCCAGCAGCTCGATAGCCCTTTCCCGGGCCATTTCCCGGTTCATATGCAGGTGCAAATCCAACATCTCGGTTAGCTGCTGACCTATAGTCAATACCGGGTTGAGCGACGTCATCGGCTCCTGGAATATCATGGCTATCTTGGCACCGCGGACGGAGCGCATCTGCGGGCCGTTAGCCTTGTACTTGAGCAGGTCCATACCCTCGAAGATTACCTCGCCGCCGACGATTTCGCCGGGAGAGCTGATGAGCTGCATTATTGATAGCTGGCTGACCGACTTTCCACAGCCGCTTTCCCCAACCAGACCTACTATTTCCTTCTCTCTGACATGGTAAGAAATGCCGTCGACAGCCTTGACCACCCCGCTCTCTGTCTTAAAATACGTTGCTAAGCCGTCTACTTTTAGTAATTCCGTCATTATAAGTTCCTCATAACAACTATAATAGGCCTCTAAGCCTGGGGTCAAGGGCATCTCTAAGGCCATCGCCGACCAGCTGGAAGGCAAAGACGACAATCATAATGGCGAGGCCGGGGGCGAAGGAAAGTTGGGGATTTGACCTCAGGTACCGGTAGCCATCGTTAACCATGGCACCCCAGGCTGCGCCCGGCGGTGTAATGCCGATGCCGAGGAAGCTAAGGCCAGCCTCGGCCAGGATGAGAGTACCCAGTTGCATTGTTCCCAGCACAATCATAGGCGCCAGGGCATTCGGCAAAATATGTCGCAGCATGGTGCGCGAAGCGGAGGCGCCCATAGCCGTCTCGGCCAGTATATAATCGTTTTCCCTTATGCTGAGGGTCAGCCCGTGCATAACCCTGGCGTATCCGGGCACCATGGCAACAGACAGAGCGATGATAACGTTCTGGATGCCGCTGCCCAGGACGGCGGCTAATAAAAGGGCCAGCAGGAGCAGCGGAAAGCCCATGAGGGCGTCCATTATCCTCATGATTATCATATTAGTAATGCCGCCGAAGTACCCGGCCATCAGCCCCAGGGTGATACCGGCGAACGCGGCAACCCCCGTGGTTATGAAACCTACTGCAAGAGCCGTCCGGGTACCGAAAATGAGGCGACTTAATGTATCTCTGCCCTGTATGTCTGTGCCCAGCAAGTAGGTGCTGCTGGGATCCTCCAATGAATCCTTTAAAATCCCTCTGTAAGGGTCATGGGGTGCCAGCCACTCGGCGAAGATAGCGGTCAATAGCAGTATCGCTAGGATTACAAGACCGAAAATGACTATTCTTCGCTGAAAGAATACCCTCCAGAAGCGCTTCCACTCGCTGACGCGAGGTGGAGCCTCCTGAAACTCTTCACTTATATTTCGTTCTTCAACCATATTTTAAGCTTTCCTAGCCGTAACGTATCCTGGGGTCAAGCCAGCCATATGAAATATCAACCAGCAAATTGGTTAGAATGATTATCACGGCAATTACCAGGGTTCCCGATTGAATAACGACATAGTCCTGAGCGAAGATGCTGGTTACCAGCAACCTGCCGAGACCGGGAATGGCAAACACGGTCTCAATAAGTACCGAACCACCAAAAATTATGCCGACGCCTATGCCGGCCAGCGTAACAATCGGGATGAGGCTGTTTTTCAGGGCGTGTCTTAGTATTACGGCGCGTTCTCTCAAGCCCTTGGCCCAGGCGGTGCGGATATAGTCCTGGCGGATTATCTCAAGCATGCTTGACCGCATGATGCGCGCTGCGCCGGCCAGACCACCGATGCCAAGACAGATTACGGGCATGATAACCTTTTGTGAGCTTAACCAGAAATCTTCGAATGGCGAAGTATAGCCGGCGATTGGCAGCCAGCCGAGTTGGAGGCCAAAGAGATATATCATTAATATCCCCAGCCACGGGGTAAAGATAGTCACACCGATATAGGCTATAACGGTAGATACCGTATCTATCCATTTACCATGTCTTATGGCGGCGATCATACCCAGTGCGACGCCAAAGATATTACTGAATACTAATGCCAGTACTCCCAGGTGCAGGGTTACCGGGAAGCGCTCTCCCATAAGCACGCCCACATTCTCGTGGTAGTATATAGAGGTTCCCAGGTCCCCCCGGATAAGGCCCCCCATCCAGTTTAGATACTGCATCCAGATGGGGTCATTCAGCCCGTACTCTTCTCGGAGATACTCCAGTTCTTCTTGTGTTATACCACCCTGCTGTGCCTGCTGACCCAGAAAGATAATCAGCGGGTCACCAGGAAGAAGACGTATAATAAAAAACACTATAAGGGTAACTATGAGAATGACAATCAGCGCCAATATCAGCCGCCGTATGATATATGCGGTCATCTCAAATCGAAATCCTCAATCCAGAGTGTGCATGAGCAAGCTCTAACCCGTGGACTATCATCATGGCCTCCGGGATTGTTATCGCCGGAGTATACCACCTTTCAACCTTGAATTAGTTACCGATCTCCTGTAATGCCGGGTGATTCACTTATATCTGATACCTGTGAGTGAACCACCCGGCTATTACTCAGGCTATTCTATCTGATGTCCTCAATATTTCCTTAGTGCGGGTCCATATACATTATTTCAAACTGATGGCGCACAAAGCCCTGTTCGAACTGGTGAGGCCCGTCCGAGTGTACCCAGGTTGCTGCCACGGCTGTCGAAGGAACCTGTAAAACCGGAACCAGGTAGGCACCATCATTCAGGTATTTATACGCCCGCATGGTGCCGGCCAACTGGCCTTCTCTATCCGGAATCGCGAGGACCTCCTGGTCCATTTTTGCCTGTTCCTCGGTATGGCCCAGGTAGACAAGGTCGGTAAACGGGTCGGTGCTGAACCAGCGCATGTAAGTGAGCAGGTTGGTGATGTCCATGCCCGACCACATGTATGACAGGCCTGGCTGTGCGGCACCCCAGACCGTTCCGTAGAACCGGCCGGGGTCGGCGACATCCAGCTCAGTGAAAATGCCGACCTCATCCAGCTGCTGCTTCATGGCCGTACCGGCATCCAGTTCGGCAGGCGTATTCCCTATCAGCAGGGTAGTCTGGAGGCCGTCGGGGTAGCCTGCTGCGGCGAGCAGCTCCCTGGCTTTATCCGGGTCGTACCGGCGCTCCGGGTAGTTCGCGTCGTACCCCCATTCGGTGGAGGGTGCCAGCTGGAACAGAGGCACATATTCTCCCATGCCAAGGGCGTCGGCAATGGCCTGCTTATCCAGGGCATAGTCCAGGGCGTAACGCATGTTGACATCGGTCCATACGGAGTCGGGGTCCGAGGTATTGGGCCAGATGCTCATGACTAGGCCGACCCAGCCGCTTACCTTCTGGAAGCCCAGGTCATACAGGGCTAACTGGTCAATTACGGGTGCGCCCCCCCAGTAATCGGCTTCTCCCGCCTCCATCATAGCCCTGGCCGTCACGGGGTCGGGGACATACTGGACGTAGATTTCGTCAAGATAGGGCAGGCCTTCCTGCCAGTAGTCCTCAAACTTTTCCCATCTCAGATAGCTGTCACGCTTGTACTCAGCCATTACGAAGGGTCCGCAGCCGATGACATGTTCCCGGTCCCACTCCTTGCCTACTTCGTCGTCACCACCCGAGCCTTCTTCGTAGGCTGCCTGGGAGACCGGCATCAGCCAGCCCCAGTTCTGAATGATCTGGTTGTTGTATGTATTGTAGCGAAACTCAAAGGTATATTTATCTACTTTGTAAATGCCTTCAAATAAATCCATGTACGTCCAGCGTCCGTTAGCTATCGCCCTTTCAACGCCCCATATTACGGCATCGGCGGTCAGCTCCGTCCCGTCATGGAATAAGACGCCCTCTCGCAGTTTGATGACTATTTTCTTGTTCGCGACATCGTCCTCGTACCACTCGGCCAGGACCGGGTCCAGGCCTATCCCCTGGGTTCTATCCGCGGTGGGGGCCAGAACGGCATCATGGGCCGGGAAGCAAGCGCCAAGGTCAGCGGGGCCACCCTCAAAACCGCCCAGAACCTGCGGGCCGGATGCGGCAATGATTCTCAGGGTGCCGCCATAAGTGCCGCTATATGTGCCGGTATATGGGGTGCCATATACCCGCCCCTCGGGTGTTGGTTCTGGTTCTGGCTCAGGTGTTGGGCCTGGACCTGGTTCAGGTGTTGGGCCTGGACCTGGTTCCGGTGTTGGCACCGGTGTTGGTTCCGGTTCTGGTTCTGGTGTTGGTTCCGGTGTTGGTACCGGTGTTGGTTCCGGTTCCGGCTCACCACAGCCACTTAAGAGCAATCCGCTAATGATGAGCACAGTTATAATGGCAAACCAAAATTTTTTCATGATAGGATTTTACCTCCTTTAGCAATTCTTACCGGATAATTCATCTGACATATCATGTCATATCTGACCTCCTCTCCGGGCACAAGCCAACTATTTGTCGTTAAGGGCATTATCTATATAACTATATAATATTTAGTGCGGGTCTATCCACTCATGCTCTGCATGCCTGCTCACCATCATTTCTGCCAGATAAGTGGTGTGAACGTAGGGCTGTATCATAACCGCCGTGGGCGTGTAGGTGAGTGGAATTACCAAGGCTTCGTCCTTAATATACCTTTCCATTTTTCCGGTATATTCAATCAGTTCTTCTACCGAGAATTTGGTCAGTGATTCGTAAGCTAAATCTACAAATTCGGGTGGCCTGTACAGGCTGACGGGGTTGGACAGGGGCTCAGGGCCCCAGTGGCAGTGCATAGAAACGAAGGTATTCGGGTCGACTCCCCAACCGTAGAGGATAAGGTCGGGCCAGCCTTCTGTAAACGCCATACCGTAGTACCGCCCGAAATCGGCAATATCAATCTCAACCTCCATGCCGACGTCATCGAGGAACTGCTTAATCGCTGTGACGGCGTCCTCAGAGCCCATTGCAGCCAGCAGTGTGACCTTGAGGCCGTCGGGGTAACCTGCCGCAGCTATGAGCTCCCTGGCCTTATCCGGATTATACGGACGCAGCTCTTCATCTATGTGACCCCATGTACCAGCAGGATACACACTCGTCATAGGTACAGAATAGCCGAACCCGAGCGCAGCCGCCATCCCTTCTTTGTCAATGGCGTACTCTATGGCCTCACGCAGTTTCTTATCGCTGAACCTGGAATCGGGCATGTTATTGGCCAAAATACCGCTGGGCGAGCCGTATTTCGGGTTTATTTGCCTGATTACGCCCTTTTCCTCCAGTTCCTTCTGGAATTGTGGCGGCGTAAAACCCCAGAAATCTGCCTCTTCCGCCTCCATCATGGCTGAGGCGGTCACGGGGTCGGGGATGATTTTGACCAGAATGGAATCGAGATAAGGTTTGCCGGGTTGCCAGTAATCTGGATTCTTGACGAATTCAATGTAGTCGTCCCGCTTGTACTCCCCGACCATGAAGGGTCCCGTGGCGGCACAGTTGGCGAGACACCATTCCTCACCGTTTTTCTCATATGCTTCCTTGGAGAACATGGGATACCAACCCCAGAAGCGTGGTGTCAGGGGAGTATATTCGGTGGTATTTAGCCTGATAGTGTAGTCATCGATAATATCAATTGAAAGCAGCTTATCAGGACTTTGAAGCCTTTTCGTATCTTTTCCCAGCTGGTAGTTCCAGGCGGCTGCCTCGGCGTTGAAGTCTGACCCATCCGTGAACTTAATGCCCTTTCTTAATTTAATGGTTATGCTCTTGCCATCTTCAGCCACATCCCAGGACTCAGCCAGCCACGGAACTATTTCCTGGTCGGCGTTATAGTCCATCATTCTTTCCACCACGGGCATCATGGCAATTTCATCGCCGACCCACATCTTCGGAAAGAAGCCCAGGACAGCCGGTCCGCTGCTGGAAATCTGTATCAGTGTGCCGCCGTATACCGGTTCGCCGGCGGGTGGCCTGGAAAGCTCCAGTGGCTTTTCTGGTTCTGGAGAGGGTGCTGGTTCTGGAGACGGTTCTGGTTGTGGTGAGGGTCCTGGTTCTGGTGAGGGTCCTGGTTCTGGTGTTGGTACTGGTTCTGGTGTTGGTACTGGTGTTGGTTCCGGTTCTGGCTCTGGCTCGCCACAACCGCTGAGAAGCATGCCAACTGCGAGAATAAGTGCTAAAGCAACAAATATTAACCTCTTATACATTGTCAGTTTTACCTCCTTTATCGGTTTTACCGACGCTAAACAGGTAGTAACGCTTTCTCATGTCATCTTTTACCCCCTTCTCTGGATATAAGCCTGAGGTATATCATCAGAGGTTATTACTATATATATTATTTGATAGCTAATGAGGTTCCATCCACTCATTTCCACAGTACCTGCACACCGACATTTCTCTCAGGTAAGTAGTATGAACGTAGGGTTGTATCATAAATGCGACTGATATTTCATATAATGGCACTAATGCAACCTCGTCAGCCATTTGCCTTACCATTTTTTTAGCAGAAACTATCTTACCGGCTTCGTCATATTGATGTAATGCCTCTTCACCCATTGCCAGTAATTCGGGAGTCCTTAAGAAACCCTGGACCAGATTCATTGGATGTGGGCCGAACATGACGAGGATGACCATGAGGGGATCCGGGTCTGAACCACTTGAGAAGAGTAACAGGTCATCGTAACCGTCGAACCAGGCTGCAGCCATGAACCTGCCCTGGTCGGCCATGTCCAGTTCAATCTCCATACCCACGTCATCGAGATATTGTTTTACGGCTTCGGCCAAGTCGGTGGCATTTGTTCCGGCCATCATCTTTACCTTGAGGCCATCGGGGTAGCCCGCATCGGCCAGCAGTTCCCTTGCCTTGTCCGGGTTATAGGGACGGCCCTCATAATCAGGGTCGTAGCCCCAGCCTTTTTCACTTTGCAACGCAAGTAGAGGTATGCCATAGCCGAACGTAAGCGCCTCAGCTATGGTGGGTCTGTCAAGCGCATACTCTATAGCCTCGCGTACTCTCAAGTCGGCGAACTTTGAGTCGGGATTAGAATTTAAATCCAGATAAATTACCATGGGGGTTCCCAAAGCCGCTTCTTGTCTGATAAAGCCCTTTTGCTCCAAATCATGCTGGTCTCTCATAGGAACGGCACCCGTCCACATATCCGCTTCGCCGGCCTCCATCATGGCGGCGGCGGTCACGCTGTCTGGAACGTATTGCACCTCAATACCATCGAGATAAGGCTTGCCTTCCTGCCAGTAGTCTTCATTCTTCACCCAGGTCATGTGGTCATCCCGCTTGTATTCTCCCAGCTTGAACGGCCCGGTTGCTACGATGTGAGTTCGAGCCCATTCCTTGCTTTTCTCAGGGTCGCCTCCGCCGGCATCATCCCAGGCTTTCTTGGAGAACATGGGAAGCCAACCTATGGCGAAATCAAACATGTTATTGTAGTCTAATAGATGAACAACAATGGTATAGTCATCGACGATTTCAATTTCCTCCACTTTGTCCGCAAACAGCATCCTGCCTGTATCTTTGTATAACTGCATGTTCCAGGCGGCTACTTCGGCATTGAAGTCCGACCCGTCCGTGAACCTGATGCCCTTCCTCAGTTTGAAAGTCGCTGTTAAATTCTCTTTGTCAACTACATAGGATTCAGCCAGGAGGGGAACCAGTTTATGATTTTCATCAAATTCCAATAATTTCTCGGTGGCTGGCAGCATATCTCCTTCATCCCAAGGCCCCATTTCCGGTAAAAAGCTCAAGACCTGCGGGCCGCTGTCATCAAGCTGTCTCAACACGCCGCCATATACCGGTCCGCCGGGAGTCGGTTCTGGTGCGGGAGTCGGTTCTGGTCCTGGTGCGGGAGTCGGTTCTGGTGCGGGTGTCGGTTCTGGTCCTGGTGCGGGAGTCGGTTCTGGTCCTGGTGCGGGTGTCGGTTCTGGCTCCGGTTCTGGTTCACCGCATCCGCCGGCGAAAGGTATGATGATAACTAAACAAATTATCAATGGTATGATATATTTTCTGGTCATTTTCCACATATTTTAGCTCCTCCTATTCCTTAATAATGTACCATTCGGTTAACTCAAGTGTCTTCCATATATATCCCACCTCCTCGGGATAGAGGGTTTTCCGCCTGCTGGAATATTCTATTTATTATACTCCTTAATGAGAAAATTGAAAATCTGAATCTGGTACCTTTCTAAAGTTGAGCTTGTTAATTTGTTTGAGCCAGTCTTGCTGAACAAGCGTAGCAAAGGTATTCAATGAAAGCCAGATGACAGTCTTAATATAGCTTTGACAAATCATATATCACAGTCAGTATATCACAGTCAGTATATCACAGTCAGAACACTTGTCAAGTATAGACTACAAAGAATTAAAAAAGTAGGTAAACAGGCTCTTCACATGGGGAACAGGCTTTCTCACTCAGATGGTTGAATAAAGGAGATAGAACTGCGTTTTAAGCTGTTTATTCTAGTAACTCCATAATATGCAGCGCCTGCTGAGGGAGACCATGCCGGGTTATGCTATCTATCAGCTGTATCTGGCATCCGGGGCAGTCGGTGACAACGATGTCCGCACCAGTCGATTTGATATCAGCTATTTTTCTATCAGCTATTTTTTGAGAGAGGTCGTAGAAATAGATACTGAAGGTTCCGGCCATGCCGCAGCACCTGTCGGCATCGGGCATTTCTATAAAGTTGATATCGGCTAACGATTTCAATATCTTTCTCGGCTGGTCTTTGACACCCAGGTAGCGTCCCAGGTGGCAGGGCTCATGCCAGGTTACGCTTTTACCTTTGTATTCAGCCGCAACCCGGTACGCCGAAGCAGGAAGCTGTACTATGTCCACCAGAAACTCGGTTATGTCCTTTACTTTGGCGGCAAAA
Source organism: uncultured Dehalococcoidaceae bacterium (assembly GCA_964558675.1). GTDB lineage: Bacteria > Chloroflexota > Dehalococcoidia > Dehalococcoidales > RBG-16-60-22 > CAZLEY01. The sequence goes on from CAZLEY010000049.1 coordinate 11,097, forward strand.
TCGGCGTAATCACGTTTTCTTTCACTGGTGTCCGCCAGAAATTTAGCGTAGTCTTTCATCGCCGAAGCGCAGGTGGCGCAGTCGGTTATGATGTAATCCAGGTCTTTGAAGGCTCGAACATTACTGTCGGCCATCCGGCGGCCGGTATCGAAGTCGCCGGCTCCGAGGAATACCGGCGCCCCGCAGCATCCCTGTCCCCGCGGTACGATTACCTCCACGCCGTTTCTGGTAAGGAAGCTGATTATCTTCATGCCAAGCTCAGGGAAGACAAAATCGGTCATGCAGCCGGTGAAATAGCCGACCGTATATTTGGTTTCTACGCCCTGAGGAGTCTGATTTATCTCCGGGACTGACTGACGCAGGAACTTCGGCGCTATCTGTGGTATATGCCTGCCCCTGCCTAGAGCCGAAAGAAAGAACGACAGGTGGCGGGTGCTCCCCTTGGTTTTAGGCATGAAGATGCCCTGAAACCATGAGGCAATGCGTACCACGTAGCCGAAAAGTCGGCGTCTCGGCAGTAGCCAGCGGAAAATTATGTTGTTCGGGAAGGAAAGTCCCTTTTGCCTGACTCCATCGGCTCTGGCGGCGGTGATAACCGAGGGAACCTGTGTAGCGGCCGGGCAGTTCTGGGCGCAGGTCATGCACAATGTGCATTTGTTAAGCTGCTTCCTCATTTCATCCGTAGCGGTCAACTCCCCGGCTAATAGTGCCCTGATGAGCATTATCTTGCCGCGCGCTACCGATGACTCAACCCGCTCTTCCTGGTAAACCGGACAGTAGGACATGCAAAATCCGCATTTGGTACACTTATCCAGCTCGTCCTCAAACCTGTTTATCTGTTCAAATCCGGTGCTACTCTTCATCGGGTGCTTCTTCCCAGATTTTGCCGGGATTCAGGATGTGGTTGGGGTCAAGCACATCCTTTATCTTCTTCATGGTGTCTATAGCCACGGGGTCCATGGCCTTCTTCAGGAAACGCTGTTTCTCCAGGCCGATTCCGTGCTCGCCCGAGAGCACGCCGCCCAGGGACAGGGCTGTCTCGATGATTTCATCCACGCATTTCAGGGCACGCTGAAAATGTTCCCGGTCCCGGCTGTCCGTAAGTACAACCGGGTGGAAATTGCCGTCTCCGGCGTGGCCGGCAATACTGAGAGGGACATCGTTTTGCCGCGCTTGTTCCCGGCTGATTCTGATAAACTCGGCTATCCTGTCGCGGGGCACGCACACATCCTCGTTGACAATGGTATAGGCGGCGCTGGATATATCGGAGAAATGTGCGGTCCTGGCCTGCCAGTATTTCTGCGCCTCTTCCCCGTCCTGGGGAACCCTGACCTCTAACGTGCTGCTCCTTTTACAGATATCAACTATCTGCCTTGCCTCGGTTTCGACTATTTCCGGAAGGCCATCCGCCTCTATAAGGAGAATAGCCTGAGCGTTGGCAAGAATCTCCGGGGGCAACAGTCCCTGGAATTTCTCGAATGTCCAGTTATCAACAAACTCTATCTTGGACGGCAGCACGCCGCTGTCTAT
>CAZLEY010000050.1:0-12615 GCA_964558675.1 uncultured Dehalococcoidaceae bacterium
ATGAACCGTCCGTTCCCGTATCGCTTTCGGGTAACGGCACCGAGCCACCCGAACCCGAGCCTGAAATCGATGTCAGCCCGCTTACTGTCCCCTTCGGTGATGTCGAGGTAGGCTCTGACAGTTCTGCCGAGAACGTTACCGTTACCAATTCCGGTACGGCTAACCTGACTATCGGCACGATAACTATTGATGACCCCCAGTTCTATATCTCCAGCGGCAATATCTCCGGCCAGGATATTGGGCCGGGTGATTCGGAAAATATTACACTTATCTTCACGCCTTCTTCTACAGGTTCTAAATCAGCCACCATGTCCATACCATCCAATGACCTAGATGAACCGTCCGTCCCAGTATCGCTTTCGGGTAACGGCACGCCGCCGCCCGAGCCCGATATCTACGTGTCTCCCACCACCCTTGACTTCGGTGATGTCCTGGTAGGTACGGATAGCTCTCCCATGGTGGTTACCATTAAAAATGTCGGCGGCGCTGACCTCGATATCGGCATTGTCAGTACTATTCCTTCCTCGAGCTTCTATGTGAAAATCGGCAGCGATAATGCCTCCAATGAGACCCTGTCTACCGGCGAGTCTGCTAGTGTCTCCGTGGTCTTTCATCCTTATCATCTCGGGAGTTCTTCGGACATACTTATTATCCCCTCCAATGACCCCGATGAAAACCCATTTGATGTTACTCTCGAAGGTAATGGTATCCCGGGGCCCGATCCCGATATCTACGTGTCTCCGACCACCATCGACTTCGGCGATGTCGAGGTAGGTACCGATAGCGCCCCCAGGGTGGTTACCATTACCAATGTCGGCGGCGCTGACCTCGATATCGGCATTGTCAGTGCTATTCCTTCCATAGGCGGTTTCTATGTTAAAATCGGCAGCGATAATGCCTCCAATGAGACCCTGTCTACCGGCGAGTCTGCTAGTGTCTCCGTGGTCTTTCATCCTTATCATCTCGGGAGTTCTTCGGACATACTTATTATCCCCTCCAATGACCCCGATGAAAACCCATTTGATGTTACTCTCGAAGGTAATGGTATCCCGGGGCCCGATCCCGATATCCAGGTCTCTCCCATCTCCCTTGACTTCGGCGATGTCCAAATACGTACGGCCAGCGCCCCCAAAGTGGTTACCATCACCAATGTCGGCGCCGCCGACCTCGATATCGGCACTATCGAAGTTGATTATTTATTTAGTAGTTTCCATATTGTCAGCGACAATGCTTCCAATGAGACCCTGTCTACCGGCGAGTCCGCCAATGTCTCCGTGGTATTTCACCCTTATCATCTCCGGGATGAATCGGACAAACTTGTTATCCCCTCCAATGACCCCGATGAAGACATATTTAACGTTACCCTGAAAGGTTATGGTATCCCGGGGCCCGCTCCCAATATCCATGTGTCTCCCACCACCCTTGACTTCGGTGATGTCGAAGAAGGCTCTACCAGCCCTCCCATGGTGGTTACCATTAAAAATGTCGGCGGCGCCGACCTTCATATCGACACTATCAGATTTGAACAGTCTGTTAGTGCTTTCCATATTGTCCCCGGCAGCGATAATGCCTCCAATGAGACCCTCTCTACCGGCGAGTCCGCTAATGTCTCCGTGGTGTTTCGCCCTCCTGTTTTTCCCGCGAGCTATCTGGACAGACTTTGTATCCCCTCCAATGACCCCGATGAAGACCTATTTTACGTTACCCTGCAAGGTAAGGGTATCCCGGGGCCCGATCCCGATATCTATGTATCTCCTACCACTATCCCCTTTGGCGATGTCGAGGTAGGCTCTGACAGTTCTGCCGAGAACGTTACCGTTACCAATTCCGGTACGGCTAACCTGACTATCGGCACGATAACTATTGATGACCCCCAGTTCTATATCTCCAGCGGCAATATCTCCGGCCAGGATATTGGGCCGGGTGATTCTGAAAATATTACACTTATCTTCACGCCGGCATCCACCGGCGCCCAGTCCGGCACGATGTCCATACCTTCTAATGACCTGGATGAACCGTCCGTCCCCGTATCGCTTTCGGGTAACGGCTATGAGGTTATCGAGGCTGACCTTGAGATTATCAAAACCGATGACCCGGACCCGGCCTTGATCGGAGATAATATCACCTATACGCTTACCGTTATCAATCACGGTCCTTTTGATGCCACCGGCGTCAGCGTTAATGATACCTTATCTTACACACTCTTTGAATCCCTGGATACCTCAACCGGCACGGCCATCAATAACGGTGGTACCGTTAACTGGGATATCGGCGATCTGGCCAGCGGTGATAATGTTACCCTGGATATCGTTGTTTACGTCATGCCTCAATATTTACTTTACGTGGTTGGTAAGATTAGCGGTATAGAGCATAACTCGTTTATGCCGATTATCAACTATGCCGAGGTAGACGGCAATCAAACTGACCCCGACCCTGGCAATAATTTCGTCAGCCAGGCTACCACGGTCCCGGTGGCCGACCTTTCGATTACCAAGACTGACGACCCGGACCCTGCATCGTTCGGCGACAACTTTACCTGGGAAATTACGGTAACTAACAATGGTGCTGAGGATGCCACCGGTGTATTCGTCATGGATACGTTTACGTCACAACATCCTCTTACATCGGATAATATTGTTATGATACATTCAACCGATGCTACGCAAGGCACCGTGAACGAGACAGCACCGGAATGGTATGCAGATTTCTTCGATAAAATTGATAATTGGTCTCTTGACCCTCTCCCGGGTTATTCCGTCTTCTGGTGGCATGTTGGCGACCTGGCCGCTGGAGCTTCGGCCAATCTTACCGTCACCGCTTCCGCAAACTTTACATTAACGGAAGATTCAGCCGGCTATTTATCACTGTCGGGATTGCTGGCAAATATCGAGTTCCAGATAGAAAATACCGCTGTAGTTTTAAGCAGAAGTGGAGACACTAATTACGAGAACAATTCGGCGGAAGAAACAACCACTGCCAAATTCATCCTTCCCGAGGGAGACCTTGAAATCAACAAATCGGACGACCCTGACCCCGTAACCCCCGGTGAGAATATTACTTACACCCTGGAGGTAACCAACAAGGGTGATGATACCGCTACCCATGTATGGGTTATAGATCAATGGATGCCTTTACAGCTTATCTATCAGTCGGCTACCCCGTCTCAGGGCTCCGCGAACCAGACAATACCGGCCTGGTTAATTGATTTATATAACCAGATGGGTGGGGGAACATGGCCAACCGATATGGAGTATATGTTCTGGGATATCGGCGAGCTGGCCGCCGGCGCCTCGGTTAACCTCACCATGGTGGCCACGGCTAACCGTACCACGATAATGCAGTATGGTAACACCCCCATAAGGAACGAGGCTTCGGTATTTGGTTATATAGATGATACCGATAAAACGAATAATGAGGTGGAGATATACACTGCCATAGTGACTACCGACCTTTCTATTACCAAGACGTCCGACCCGGTGGAGGTAATGGTGGGCGATAATTTCACCTGGGAAATTACGGTAACCAATGACAGTTCTGCAAATGTTACCGATGTTATTGTCGCCGATTTATACCTGACGGAATTTACTGTAATAAAGTCAACCAGCCCTACTCAAGGCTCCATAACCCCGGCAGCGCCGGCATGGTCTGCGGACTACTTCCAGCTTTATGGACTGGATATTAACAATCTTCCTTATGGTGCTTCAGCCTTATACTGGGATATCGGCGCCCTGGCAGCCGGCGCCTCGGCTAACCTGACGATTATCGCTTCATCGAACGTTACTATACCAGGCGGCGGGTTAACCCAGTCTATAAGCCTCCCCAATTTAGCAGTTGTAACTGCTAAAGCGACAGATACTAACTCCGGTAACAATATGGTATATGAAACCACTACCGTCAATATACCTCCTCCTGAGATTGACCTTGAGATTATCAAGTCCGACGACCCTGACCCGGTGATTCCCGGTGAAAATATCACTTATACCCTGGTCGTTACCAACAAAAGCTCAGCTAATGCCACCGGCGTCATAGTTTATGATAACCTGCCGGACGGCACCACCCTGCAGTCAAAGACACCATCCCAGGGCTCCGCAGCTATCGTACAGGCACCATCATTCAGCGAACTACTTAATTTATTATCACCTTCCATCCCAGGCATGCCCGGCTTTCCCATCAATTTCCCCGGCTTCCCCATCAATATCCCCGGCCTACCCGGCCCACCCGGCCTGCCGGATTTGGAGAGCCTGTTACAGCAGATGTTCGCCGAACTCTACAACATGTTGTTAAACATGTACTACCAGACATACGGCATCACACCTGGCGCAGATCTATCCTGGGATGTCGGCGAGCTGCCGGCCGGCGCCTCGGCTAATCTCACCATAGTCGTCACGGCGCCACTAAAGCAGGGCATTATTACCAATAGTGCCGACGTTTCCAGCGACTGGTCAGACCCGGACTGGTCTAATAACATCGTATCCGAAAACACCACCGTTGCCTATGAGAGCGGATCTGAGCTTGAGATATTCAAGACGGACAGCGATGACCCGGTAGTCATCAGTGACAACTTCACCTATACAGTCACTGTGATTAATTACGGTCCCGACGATGCATACGGCTTCACCGTAAGGGATACCCTGCCGCCGGATACCATCTACCAGTCGGCCAGCGCCACAACGGGCAATAGCACTTTCAACGAATCAGTCGGCATTGTTTACTGGGATATCGACGAACTGGCCAAAGACGACTCGGCCAACCTCACCATCAACGTCACAGCACCTTCGGAAAAGGGAATTATTACCAATAAGGCTGAGATTATTTTAGACCCCGAGTTTTTGGACCCTGTACTGGATAACAACAGCGTATCGGAAAACACCACTGTTGCCGACAGCGACGACGCCGACCTGGTAATAACCAAGCTGGATGACCCGGACCCGGTAGCCACCGGCGGTAATATCACCTATACTGTTACCCTTACGAATAAAGGCCCTGGCCCTGCCGGGTATATCTGGGTTACCGATACCCTGCCGACGGAGACCAGCTACCAGTCTGCCAACGCATCAATTGGTACGATAACCCCGTCAACCGGTAGCGTCGAGTGGTACATCGAAGGACCACTGGCCAAAGGCGCCTCGGAGAACCTTACCATCGTCGTCACGGCGCCTTCAGACTCGGCTAATATCACCAATACCGCCACGGCAGCCGGCGAATACGATGAGGTATTCCCCGGAGATAACACCGTATCCGAAAACACCACCGTTATCGAAATTCCTCCATATCTGGATGTCGGGATTACCAAGTCCTGCGACCCTGACCCGGTAACCACCGGTGATAATTTCACCTATACTCTTACCGTAACGAATTATGGCCCTATCGAAGCCACCGGCGTTAACGTCACCGATGTTTTACCGGATAGTGTTACCTTCATATCCGCCAGTACCGCCAGCGGTAACGCCACCGAGTCATCGGGTAATGTCAATTGGGAAATCAGTAACCTGCCTGTAGGTGCTTCGGCTAATCTCTATATTATCGTCACGGCGCCTCCATTACCGGGCTTCCTCGTCAACACCGCCAACGTAACCTGTAATGAGACTGATATCATATCACTAAACGATACAGCTACTATATTGACTACGGTCTTGCCGCCCATTTTTAACCTGCCTGATATCAGCGTCAGCCCGTTATCCATCGACTTCGGCTCCATACGGGTCGGTTCGTCAAGCTCGGCAAAGACCGTCACTGTCACCAATGTTGGCACCGCTGACCTGCATTTGGGCAGCGTCACGGTTAGTGGCAGCCAGTTTGTTATCACCAGCAGTAGTATAGCTGGCCAGACGCTGTCGCCCGATGCCTCTGCCAATATAACCCTCGTTTTTAACCCGGCGTCTGCCGGAGTTCAGTCCGGCACCCTTACCATCAACTCCGACGACCCCAATGAAAGCTCGGTTATCGTTACCCTATTGGGCACCGGGACTGCACTTCCAAGACCAGGGCCTAGTGGAGGGTTATATGTGGCCCCTGTAAAACTGTACTTCACGGTAGATTTTCTTGGAGAAAAAACATCAGAATTGGCCTCAAGTGACGGCCGACCTCTGAATGATATGGAGGCCCCCAGTCCTGACGGAGCTCACCTTGTCGAAATAGAGGAGGGTACCGCAGCGTCTGATAATCAAAGCAATATGGTGATATTGATAGAAATCAGAGAAACAGAGGCACCAGAGCTTCCGGATAATACCAGACTGGTAGGCAAGGCATATGAATTCAAGCCATCAGGAACCACTTTTGATAAAACCATAAAATTAACGCTTGGCTACGACGTAAACGAGCTGCCTGAGAATGTTCAGTCTATTGGTACGGCATACTATGACATCCTTGAAGGCTGGAAATATCTTGAGACTGAAAGCAGCGTGGTAGCTGAGATAGGTAAGCTCACCTCACCGGTAAACCACTTTACCACATTCGCTATCCTGGCAAAGGTTGCAGAGCCAGAACCGGAGCCAGAGCCAGAGCCAGAACCAGAACCAGAGCCGGAACCAGAACCAACACCTCCGCCCCAAGAGCCCGCTCCGGCATCCTTTAAATTAAGTAACCTGTCTATCACGCCCTCGGTTACCGAGACGTGGGAGAGCCTTACTTTTACAGCAAGAAACGGAGAAGAGGTAGTTATTTCCGTCGACGTATCTAACAATGGAGGACAGAAGGGGAGCTATAAAGCTGTTCTGCTGATTAACGGTACAGAACGAGGTACAAAAGAGACCAGCCTTGACCCCGGGGAGACGGAGAGGATATCGTTCACTATTCCTGATTGTGAACCGGGTATATACCTGGTACAGGTAGGCGAGCTGGAAGGTGACTTCCTGAGTGAGCTCTGGATTAACTGGTGGCTTATTTCCGGGTTCGCAGTACTTGTCATACTGTTAGGCTGGTTGGCCTGGTATCTCATAAAAGGACGGAAAAAAGGAGTAGCTTAAGAAGATTCTATATTAATTGAACGTAAACCTGGTTTATTATAGCCCTGTCGTTGAGCTATGACGACAGGGCTATTTGATTTAAATTTTCCTGTCAAATATCTTTCATCCTGGACCATCGCTGTTTTCCCCATTATTAAGTATTTTTTCATCATACCTCCTAACCTTTTGGCCTTGTTCACGTTAATACATACATGAATACGAGTTAAGGAGGTATTTATGGGTAAGTTGACACGTGCCCTGAAACTGCATCGTCAGGAATATTAAATGAGGAGGTAAATAATGAAAAAAGTACTTTTAACAACAGTCGCCCTGGTCATAGCGCTTACCTTAACTATGCCACTAGCGGGTGTGGCTATGGCCAAAACAGAACCACCATTGGAGGAAGTGACGGCTGTAAGACTGGGCCTGGCTATACAGGCACCTGATTCAGCTAAGGTTGGACAGCCATTAAGAATTCGCGTGGTCACCAGGCCCGGTGAAAGGCCAGTCTATAGGGCTCAAGTCTGGGCAATTAATATCAACGATATAAGAAATGATACCACCAGTGCCGAGGACTATGCGTCACTGGCCGAGAGGTGCGGACACCTGCTGGGCTGGACCAACCAGAGGGGTTATGTCTACCCGCCACCCCGGATATGGAGGGCCGGAAAATACGTACTGGTCGCGATTAAACCTCACTTTATCCCCGGATTTACCCTGATTAAAATTGAACCACGCGTGCCGCTAACTTTAACAGCACCCGAGTCCGCCATCACAGGACAGAGAGTAACTATGACGGTTACAGAACCTGTCCAGAAGCCAGTACCAAGAGCGGCTATCTTTGCCATACCCCTGAGGAACCTGGTCGATGAGACAGACCAAACCGGTTCCTATGACCAGCTGCTCAAAGATGCTGAGGCATACGCTGAAATGGTTGCCGACCCCGATGTTGAAGCCGAACTGATGGAGGATAAAGAGGCTTATAATAGAATCTGTAAACTCAGGCGCTACTTTGTCGGATTCACCAACAGGGATGGCAAGCTTACGCACCGATTCTGGAGAGTCGGCCTGCATCTACTTATAGCCGCTAAATGTGGTTATATACCTGATTTCAGCATAATTAAGATTAAGGGTCTTAAACCTGTGCCAGTCGAGCCATTACCAATGGAGGCAGACGAGACAGTTTATAATTCGCCTTAGAATCTGCTATGAAAGAAGTCCTGAATTGAAGGGGGCGGGCTTACTGCCCGCCCCCTGATTATCGTCGCAACTACCTCTTTTTCCTGGCATACTCTGAATTAGTTGCTAACCCTGAATATAAGAAGCCTGTGCTGAAATTATCTCCATATTAATTTTATGTCTCAGGCCGATAACCTATTTATCGCCGGGTCACCGGCGTGTCAGGTCCGCCATTTCTATCAGGTTAACTTTACCCTTGTCCTCCTCGAAGTAAGGCTCTCTGGTGCCGCCCTCGGCGACGAGCATAATTTCTATCTGGATAATGGGGCTATCGACGCGGGTAATTTCCAGCGGACAGTGCGGTAATCCCGGCGGCAGGTACACAATCGTTGGACGGGTAAAGACGTACTTGTCCTGCTCCTCTCCCATGTAGAGCACCACCTCGGCGCCAAACTCATCGGGGTCGTCCGGGTTGCCGCCGTACCAGGCCAGGAACTCATCAAAATTATGGGTATGGCAGGGATTATCTGATTTAAAAGGCTTCCTGACGAACTGGTGACCGATGGTCAGTCCATAGCCAAGCTGTTGATGACCTATCATCAGGCCGTCGAAAACGATGCTGTTATCTTCCTTTACCTTAATTTGAATATGGGGTGGATGATGAATGTATTTATCGTACTTACCCGCCATTACGGTCTCCTAACAACTGAATTTATCGACGTTGACGTCAACTGCCAAATTATAATTCTTTACACTCAAATTGTCAAAACTATATGATAAGTCGTAATTTTCTAGACAGCTTGGAGGCTATACACAGATTATTTTGTTCATTTGTGATATTTTTGTGACGTACAAGGCATATTCTGTGATGTTATTGTGATACGGTTTCTTTACAATACCAACAATTAAAACAATTACAGCGATTGATGGAAATGTAAGATATGCTACGATTAATATCTTCTGGGGAATATACGCTATACGGGAGGCAAAGACCACAGTCTTTAGTGAGGGAAGTATCATGCTGAAAATCATCAAGTTCAAAGGGTGCAAACGTTGTGGCGGCGACCTGTTTTTAGAACGGGATTCCGAAGGAGTCTATATATCCTGTCTTCAATGTGGCGCCGTCTACATCAGGCGTTTAGCCCGAACCATCAAAGATCCTAAACTCAAGAAGGCATACGCCCGCTGAATACAGAATCTGTCATTACAGCCATAACCTGGCAGCATGAGGTGGCCGTGTAATGGCTATTCACCTGATTTTATTTCACGGTCTCTGAGCCAGCGCTTGATTTCATCCAGGGCTGGCGGGGCAACATAGAAAACCTGTATATCCGACGGGAATTGCACCTGATGATTCTCCCTCATGAGCAATATCCCGATTTCATCCTTCTGAAGCGTCTCGTCTATTTTACCGGCAATATAATCGTTTCGCTTCTTACCAACTTCTAAATAAGACTCATAGACCTTCTTAAGCACCGTCTGATTCTGCAGGCCTATTATCAGGCATCTACTCCAATCCATGAATTCCGTTAATAAATCACCCTCCTCAACCGCTTCCAGATGGGCGCCCTTGTCCAGGCATGCCTGGACGATTTTGTGGCCCCTATCACATATCTCCTTAATTGCCTCGCTGCCAGCTTCGCCAGTGGCCGGGATTAATTCATGATATATCTTATTTACCTTCCCAAGCTTCGATTCCAGCTCCGCTATATGCTTTTCTACCTGTTCCCAGTATTTATTGTACCTGTCCAAGTAATCTTCCGGCGATTCGTCACCACGGTATATAAGCGGAATAAAATACAACTTTCTGCCTTCTTTAAGCTCTTCTACCGAAGGTTTTTCTATTTTCCCCAGTTCCTCAGCCATATAATCCACTCCCGTCAATAATAATTGATGACAGATAACACCTAGCGCATTTCCTTTTCGCAATCCCGGCATACCACAAGCACCGGTATAAACCTAGTAATACTCCTCATCTCCTCAAGCCGCTTACGCTTTTTGCATCGCTGGCACTTGAATGTTATTCCCAGAGGTTTTTGTTTCTTCGCCTTATCATTGTCCTGTAATTCTTCCGCCATAGATACTCCTTAAATCAGAATCAGCTATCTGTCAATCACGGCTGAAATAATATCGCTCTTTGAGAGGGGGTAACCACACAGTTAATAACCTGTTCACCTGACCCAATGCTGGTATTGCTGCTAATAACAGATTGTTTAAGCTCGGCATGGGAACCGATGCTAACATTATCCCATAAAACAGAATTTTCTACACTTACCCCATCTCCCAGAACGCAATCTGCGCCGATAACCACCGGCCCCTGGATATTTGCATCCTTCCCTATGCGGCACCCGCTGCCAATCATTACCGGCGCCTTAATCCTGGCTGTAGGATTGATAACTGAATCAGGCTCACAGTAAACCCCGTCCGCATCTGAATGACGAAAGAGAGGGCTGTTGGCTTTTGACAGCAGGAGGTCCCTGTTCAGGGAGAAATACTTCTCCGGAGTCCCCATGTCAAGCCAGTAACCTTCGAAGGGATAAGCGTACACAGGCTGGCCTATATCCAGAAGGCGAGGGTAAAGCCCCTTCTCGAACATATAATAGCTATTCGCCGGTATGTATTGCAGTACTTCCGGCTCAAGGATGTAGGTGCCGGCGTTTATCCAGTTTGTTGTCGCTTCTGCGGCTGGAGGTTTCTCAATAAACCGTTTTACCTTCTGGTCACTGTCTGTTTCCACCACCCCGAAGGCGCTGGGGTCATCCACCCACTTGAGAGATATGGTCGCCTTAGCTCCTTTACTGCGGTGGCAGGCGAGCATATCATCTAAATCCAGGTCAGTAAAAATATCGCCATTCAGGGCGACAAAGGTACTGTCCAGATATGCCTCGGCGTTCTTCACGGCACCGGCGGTACCCAGAGGCTCCTTTTCCAGGCAATAAGTCAGGTGCACTCCATACTGACTGCCATCGCCGAAATAGTCCTGAATAACCTCAGGGAGATAGCTTAATGTCAGGATAATGTCCTCGATGCCGAACTGCTTGAGATAAGCCAAGGTATATTCCATAAAGGGCCTGTTAAGTACCGGCAACACGGACTTAGGTGTCTCATCAGTGAGCGGCTGAAGCCGCGTCCCGGGGCCACCGACAAGAATAACCGCTTTTAGTTTCTGCAATCCTGTATTTCCTGTCATTTATTATTGAAAAGCCGCACCAGTTAACCTGATGTTTCTTGATAGCTGTAGTTATTATATCACCAGTTCAGGCCACGATAAAACTTGAGTAAGCACTGGCAATGAATAATATTATCAAGCCGCCATTACACCAGCTCAGCCGGAAGAACCTGTTTGGCTTGACGCGTAGCCCGATGATAAATAGCAATGTCATCACTATAACAGCCGCAGCGGTGACGAGGTGACCCCCCGAGACAGCGGACAGAATAGGCTGCTTGGTATAAATAAGGTCAATTACGGGAATGATGGCCAGATTAAAAAGATTACTCCCTATCATGTTGGCGATAGCCATGTCAATAGCGCCGATTCTCACGGCCGTAAAGGAAACGGTCATCTCCGGAAGGGTGGTAGTAAAGGCCAGGAAAAGACTACCCACGAAGCTATGCCCCCAACCAGTAGCTAGGGCAATCTCATCACCGATTGTTGCCAGCCATATACCAGCGCCTATGATAAAAACTGTCGAGACGCTAAAGTAGAGATAGACCTTTTTTAATGACTCATCTTCCTGATAGACTGCAAATTCTTTACGAGGTGGGTGATGCTTCTCATAATAGAATATCTGTCTTACGGATAGAATATATAAAATGATAATGAGCGGAGAATACCAGCCTATCCAGCCAACAGGCATGGCATAGAACCGGCTACTGACAAAGATAGATACAGCCACGACCAGTACCAGCAGCAGGCTGAAAAAACCGGTCAGGCGGTGTGCCTGACTGGCCGTCACCAGCAGTGAGCCGTTTCTGTGGAAAATGTCAAGCAAAGCCAGATTAAGCATATTGAAGGCATTAGCACCGATAAGGTCACCTACGGCCAAATCAGGTGCACTGACCAGTGTTACGGCGCTTATACCGGTGAAAAGCTCGGGTAGAGAAGTAATGGCCGCGATGGCAATAACCCCCATCCATACCTGCCCCATGCCGGTTCTCTCCGCAATGAAATCGCCATACTTGGCAACCTTTTGACCGGAGAAGAAAATGACCAATATGCAGACAACAAGTTTTACCCAGACCAAGTCGTACCTCTGATATTCCTGCTTTAACTACTTTATTGGCATCATGCCAAAAAGTCAACATCGCCAGAAGGGGCAAATTTCTGGAATAAACGCTACTACCTGCTATTATCGCGGTGGGAGGATAAGCCGCCTGATGCTTATCTGGCGGTACACCTGAGATATATTGCTCTTGCCAAAAACTGCGCATTTATAGTATTATTTTAGTAATTGGCCCCTGTAGCTCAGGTGGATAGAGCACCAGCCTCCGG
>CAZLEY010000051.1:0-11929 GCA_964558675.1 uncultured Dehalococcoidaceae bacterium
ATCGGGCGCGAATGGCAGATGACCACCATCCAGTTCGATTTCAACCTGCCGGAGCGTTTCGATTTAGTCTATATCGGGGCGGACGGCCAGGAGCACCGACCTTACATGATACACCGCGCCCTGCTCGGTTCCTGGGAGCGGTTCTTCGGTCTCCTGATAGAGCATTACGCCGGCGCTTTCCCGGTATGGCTGGCACCGGTTCAGGTTAAGCTGATTCCAGTAGCTGACCGCCACCTTGACTATGCCCGTAAACTCGAGAGTGAACTCAAAAGTCGGAGGGTGCGTGCGGAGGTCGATGACCGCTCCGAACGCATGAACCTCAAAATAAGGCAGGCACAACTGGAGAAGATACCTTATATGGTCATCGTCGGTGATAAAGAGGTAGCTGATAATACGGTTTCCGTTAGATGCCGCAGCGGCGAGCAAATGCCCACCCAACCCTTCGCCAGTTTTCTGGAAACCATAAGTGCGGATATCGCCAATAAGGTATAATAATAATGATATTGCTGGCAGATTCCAGGAGTTGATTTACCTTGCTATAATATGGTATAGTTTTTGTTCGTAGGATACCTGTGCGAGGAGGAGGTAAGAAAGGACATAGTTAAACAACTTCGTGTCAACGAGCGGATCATAGCCAAAGAGGTTCGCCTGGTGGGGGATAAGGGGGAGCAGCTTGGAATAATGCCCCTGGTTCAGGCACGAGAGACGGCGAGAAAGCACAACCTGGACTTGGTTGAGGTAGCGCCTACATCAGTACCTCCTGTCTGCCGCCTGCTTGATTATGGAAAATACAAATACGAGCAGGCGAAGAAAGAGCAGCAGGCAAGGAAGAGCCAGAAGGTCTCGTTGCTCAGGGAGGTTCGTCTACGCCCGAAAATCGGTATTCATGACTTTGAGGCCAAAGCCAGGACGGCCAGGAAACTACTGACCGACGGAGATAAGGTTAAAGTAACATTGATGTTCCGGGGACGTGAAGCCACTCATCCGGAGCTTGGCTGGAAAGTCTTACAGCGGATGGTGGAATCGCTAAATGACATTTCTTCACTGGAGAGGCAGCCGCTTATGGAGGGGAGGCGGATGAATATAATTCTGGCGCCGGGCAGTACTAAGGCTAAAGCCAAAGAAGAGGCAAAAGAAGAAACCAACAAAAAAGCCAAGGAAGAAACAAAGGAAGCTCAACATGCCGAAACTTAAAACCCATAAAGGCGCCAAGAGCCGCTTCCATGTTACCGGAAGCGGCAAGATTATGAGAGTCAAAGGGCCAAAGAGCCACCTGCGCCGCCGCAAAGCCAAGCGAGTCAAGGGCTTATTCGATAAGACAATAGAACTGCATCCCAGTGACCGCACCAGGATTAAGAGGCTGATACCGTACGGGGCTAAATAGGAGGTACTTTCATTTGTCAAGAGTAAAAAGAGGCGTAACCACACACCGCCGTCATAAGAAGGTGCTGGCCTTTACCAAGGGGCACCGGGGGACCAAGCATTCACTCTTCCGCCGCGCCAATGAGTCGATGCTCAAGTCCTTGAGTTACGCCTACGCACACCGCCGCGAGCGCAAGGGTGACATGCGGCGACTGTGGATTTTACGCGTCAACGCCGCCTGCCGCGCCCGGGGAATCACCTACAGTCAGTTCATGGACGGACTAAAAAAGTCCGGCATCGAGATAAACCGCAAGATGCTTGCCGATATGGCAGTCAGGGAGCCAGAAAGCTTTAGCAACTTGGTTACTGTAGCTGGAGGGAAAGCGCAGGACTGAGAACTCCGATTAAAAAAGACGTCCCCGACTTCCCCTTCCCTTCAGCAACGGAAGGGGATTTTTCGTAAAGACCAGCCCGGAAATACGGTAAAAATGTTAGAAAAAGTTGAAGAGATAAAAGCGGAAGCACTGAAGCAGCTTGATGGTATTGACAACGTCAAAGACCTGGAATCATGGCGTGTTTATTACCTGGGTAAGAAAAGCCCGCTTACCCAGATTCTCCGTGGCCTGGCCGCATTGTCCATAGAAGAACGAAAGACTATCGGTGCCGTCGCCAACCGGGTTAAAGCCCTCCTGGAGAATAGCTCCGGTGAAAAAGCGAAATCTCTCCGTGAAGTACAGCTTACCGCGGAGGCCAAAGAGGCGGCCTTCGATATCAGCCTGCCGGGTCGTCCCTGCCCTGTCGGGCACCTGCACCCCATCACGCAGACCATTGACGAGATATGCGATATATTCGTCTCCATGGGATTCCAGGTAGTGACAGGGCCTGACGTCGAGTGGGACTACTATAACTTCGAAGCCCTGAACATTCCTGCCGAGCACCCGTCCCGCGATGACATGTCGACATACTGGATTGACAACGAGACAGAAGACAGGGAGAGAGCGAAGCTTCTGCGCACTCACGGTACCGCGGTCAGCGCCAGAGTTGCCGAGACCATGAATCCACCGATTAGAACGATTGAGCCGGCGAGAGTGTACCGCTACGAAGCAACAGACGCCACCCATTTAAATATCTACCATAACATCGACGGCCTGGCCGTGGATAAAGGCATTACCATGGCCGACCTCAAGGGCACATTGTACGAGTTCGCCCGCCGTTTCTTCGGTGAAGACAGGAGAGTACGCTTCCGCGTTGACTATTTCCCCTTCGTCGAGCCCGGTGTCGAGATGGCCATCGACTGTATTGCCTGCCACGGCAGCGGCTGCCGCCTGTGCGGCAACTCCGGCTGGATTGAGATACTGGGGGCGGGGATGACACATCCCGATGTATTGCGGCGGGGGGGCATCGACCCCGAAGTGTACACAAGCTTTGCCTTTGGCATGGGTCTGGAACGGCTGCCCATGCTGCGTTACGGAATTGACGACATCAGGCTGTTTTATAATAACGACCTGAGATTTCTAAGGCAGTTCTAGAGTAGAGATATGAAAGTACCGTTAAACTGGCTGAAAGACTACGTGGACGTAACGCTAGCTCCGGCCGAGCTGGCCAACAGGCTGACACTGGCCGGCTTTGAGGTCGGTGAGCTGGAGGTAATCGGCGGCAGCTGGGATAACGTTATCGTCGGGCAGATAACGGCAGTCGAGCCCCACCCCAACGCCGACCGGCTCCACCTGGCCACGGTGGACTTAGGCACGGAGCAGGAGACCGTTGTCTGCGGGGCCCCCAACCTTAATACCGGCGACAAGATTGCCTTCGCCCGCACTGGTGCCCGGCTGATAAATCCCTATAACGGTGAAACCGAGGAACTGAAACCGGCCAAGATAAGGGGTGTCGTTTCCAGCGGCATGATTTGCTCCGAGAAGGAACTCGGCATCTCCGACAGCCACGAGGGTATCATGGTCTTATCAGAAGAAGCAACTACCGGCACGCCGCTGTCCGACTACATGGGAGATGTTGTTCTGGACCTGGATATAACCCCCAACCGCCCCGATTGCCTCTCGGTAGTAGGTATCGCCCGTGAGGCGGCCGCCCTGAGCGGGCAGAGTCCGCATATCCCCGAAATAAGATACGATGAGACGGCAACTCCCATAGAGGGGCAAATATCGATACAAATAGCCGACCCCGACCTGTGTCCCAGGTACTGCGCCAGCCTCATTACCGACATTAAGATAACCGAGTCTCCTCCCTGGATGCAGGAACGACTCATAGCCTGCGGGCAACGCCCTATAAACAATATTGTCGATATAACCAACTACGTGATGCTGGAGTACGGGCAGCCCCTGCACTCCTTCGACTACGATAGAATCAGGGGCAAGAAAATCATCGTACGCCGGGCTGCCGAGAGCGAGGACTTCACCACCCTTGATGAGACAGAACGGAAACTCACCGGCAACATGCTGACCATCGCCGACGGCGAGGGAACGGTGGCCATAGCCGGGGTGATGGGCGGCCTCAACAGCGAGGTCACCGAAAATACCACCGCCATCCTGCTGGAAGCCGCCAGCTTCAACGCCGCCAGCATCCACTATACCAGCCGCCACCTCGGCCTGACGAGTGAAGCTTCCATGCGGTTTGAACGGGGCATCAGCGCCGGCATGACGATACCCGCCCTGAACCACGCCACGCAATTGATTGCTCAGCTGGGCGGCGGCAAAGTCGCCAAAGGCATCATCGATGTCTATCCCGGCAAACAGGAGCCTGCGCCCATCCTGCTGACGCCGGGTGAAGTGGAGCGTATCGTCGGCATAAAGGTCAGCCTTAAAAAAATGACGGAAGCGCTGACGGCGCTGGGCTTCGATTGCCAGGCCGATGCCAGGCAAATACGGGTTACTGCCCCATACTGGCGCAGTGACATCAAGCAGGCGGTCGACCTCATCGAGGAAGTCGCCCGTATCATCGGCTACGAACAGATTCCTACCACCATGCTCAGCGACCCGCTGCCGCGGCAAAATCCCGACCCTGTACTCAGCCTGAACAGAGAGATTAGGCATGTTCTGGCCGGTTATGGCTTTCAGGAGGTTATGACCTATACGCTTACCAGCCTGGAGATGCTGACGAATCTCGTGCCCGACAGGACACCACCGGAGCCGATGCCAATTCGCGTGGCCAATCCGATGACCGCCGAGCAGGAATACCTGCGTCCCAATCTCCGCGCCAACCTTCTGGCCACCCTTGCCGCAAACCGGCGTTATGAAGATAGCGGCATCAGGCTTTTTGAACTGGGCAAGATATATCTCCACAGGGAAAATGACCTGCCCGCTGAACCCGACGTGCTGTGCGGCATACTGAGCGGCACCAGGGTTGAGACATCATGGCTCGGCGTCGACGGCTCGTTTGATTTTTACGACGTCAAAGGAGCAGTCGAAGCCCTGCTCCAGCACCTGGACGTCACGGCAAGTTTCCAGAAAAGCAGCGACAAAGGACTGCATCCCACCAGACAGGCCGCTATCGTCATTGAAGATAACGGTATGAAAGTAAAACTGGGTCTCCTTGGCGAGCTGCACCCGAAGGTGGTCGATGCCTTTGAGATTGCCGAAACGGTCTGCCTGTTCGAAATCAATGTGACCACCCTGCTGCCCTTCGCCACCGGTCATGAGATGTACCAGTCCATACCACGTTTCCCGAGCACCATCAGGGACCTGGCGCTGGTCGTCGATGCCGGTGTGACCCACCAGCGAATCCTGGAGATTGTCCAGAGCTACCCGCTGGTCAGCGAGGTGGTACTCTTCGATGTTTACTCCGGTAAGCAGGTGGCCCCGGGCAAGAAGTCACTCGCCTACCGGCTTGTCTACCAGTCGCCCACACATACCCTGACCGACGAAGAGGTCAACAAGGTACAGGCACAAATCCTGGACAGGTTATCCGGTGAGCTTGACGCAACCTTAAGAGGTTGATAAGCCTACTCCCAGCGGAAGAAGCGAGATGATAAGGCACCCGCCACTACCAGAACACCGGCCGTTATCAGAGAAGCCTGTTCATGCCAGCCGAAGCCGAGCCACGGGTCCTGTAACATCAGAATAACGTAGCGTAACGGCGTGAAATCCCCGATTGCCTGCATTGCCCCAGTCATGACCTCTCGCGGAGGCCCAGCACCACCGAGGATAAGCATCACGAAAAAGAGCAATATTCCCACACCCTGCGCCGCCCGCGTCGTCGGAAATAAAGCCCCCAGGAGAAACCCGACAACAGCGAAGCACAGTGTACCGAGTATAAAGGCCGGTATCAGCAAGCCGGATGACTTCGGGAGGTTTATATCGTAAACGAGCATGGCTAAAATGATTATTATAATGGCACCGAGGATGGCAATAATAAAGCTGACTACTATCTGGGAACCTAATAAAGACCAGACGGATATCGACGAAGCGCGCAGTCGTCTGAGGACGCCCTTCTCACGATACGACGTAAGGTGTACAGGAATACCGACTACCCCGATGGATAACATCACCAGCCCCATATACGCGGTTACGTAGAAGTCTATGGCACCAACACCCCTATAGACGTCAGGGTCAGGCACGTTTTTAAAGACGCCCCCCATTACGAAAAGGAATATAATGGGCAGGGCGAAGGTAAAGACCATGGTGATTGGCTCACGGATGAATAGCTTTATCTCTACCCAAGATAATTTCGTTAGCGTACGCATCGACTTTGTTTACTCTCCGGTATTATGTCCCGTCAGTTTCAGGAAGACATCTTCGAGAGTCGGCTGCTCCACACGGAGGTCGGCCGGCGTAATACCATGCTCTACGAGAGCCGCCGCCACCAGTGCCAGTACCGGCCCGCTGCCTTCCACTTCCACTCGTGGTCCCTTTCTCGTAACCCTCTGAACATGGGGGATTTCCACCAGCCACGGAAGGTCAGATTGCTCTGTTGTAAAGATGACCCGTACCTCACTGGCGTGCTGCGTAATGAGACCCTGGGGCGTATCGGCGGCGGCGATGCTGCCGCGGTCTACGACGGCGACACGGTCGCATATTTTCTCGGCCTCGTCCATGAAATGGGTAACCAGCACGACGGTGGTGCCTCTGTCCCGGATAGCCCGGATAAGGTCCCAGGCCACACGGCGGGCCGCCGGGTCCAGGCCGGTGGTCATCTCGTCAAGGAAAACCACCCTGGGATTGTTGACCAGCGCCAGTGCGATAAAGAGGCGCTGCCTCTGCCCACCGGACAGGCTCGAGAAGCTGGACTTTTGTTTTTCGGCCAGGCCCCACTGCTCTAAAAGGACATGCCAGTCCAGGGCATTCGGCGTGACCGAGGCAAAAAGGTCGAGTGCCTCCCAGACCTTGATACGGTCGGGCAGGGCTGATTCCTGAAGCTGAGACCCGATGCGCCGTCGCAGTGCTTGTGCCTGAGTATGCGGGTCAAACCCGAGCACCCGGATACGTCCAGAATCAGGCTTTCTTAATCCCTGCAGACACTCTACCGTGGTGGTCTTACCGGCGCCGTTGGGGCCGAGGAGGCCGAAGATTTCGCCTTCGGCTACTTCAAAAGAAATATCGTCTACGGCGATGGTCTGGCCGTAGGTCTTGCGAAGATTTTGAACCTCGATAATGGGATTCATTACCGCTATTATAACGATTTACAAAAACAGCGGCAATAAGATGATTTATACATACTAAGAGAACTTTTATTCACCCCCCGCCACGCCAACTTCTGGTGTTTATTATCTACCTCTCCCCCTGTGTCCCCCTCTCCTGACGAGGTTTCACAGGAGAGGGGGAATTTAATAATGAGGGGCTGGCGTCCCTCAAACTCCCCTAGGGGATGAGTAAGTAGAAAATCCCCCTTTATCAAAGGGGGAGATTGGTGAGGAATATTAACGGGCTAAGCCGCGGGAGATACGAGGGCGGGTGGGTGGGAATAAAAATCACCGAGGGGGGCTGGTGCTGGGCGTACGGGGAGACGGGTGGTCAGATAGATACCTGGTCTCTGGTAAGCTCTTTAAGCCTCGCTGTTATATCCTCTAAAGACACAAGCTCCGAATCCTTTTCGGAACGTCGCTTGAGTTCAACGCTGTTTTTCTCCAGTGTGCGGGGACTGACGGTAACCCGGAACGGTATCCCCAGCAGGTCGGCATCGTTGAACTTGACGCCGGGCGACTCCTCACGGTCGTCAAAAATGACCTCCAGGCCCTCCGCTTCAAGTTTCTCGTAAAGACCATCGGCAACTGCGGCCACTTCCGTACCTTCACGGTACAGCGGGCAGAGGTAGATATGGTACGGGGCGATAGGCGCCGGCCAGATAATGCCCTTGTCGTCGTGGTTCTGCTCTATGGCCGCCGCCAGCAGCCGGCCGAGGCCGATGCCATAACAGCCCATGACAATAGGACGAGACTCACCCTTTTCGTCGATATAGAAGGCTTCCAGCTTCTCGCTGAGGAAGGTGCCCAGCTTGAATATATGTCCGACTTCAATACCATGAGTGGACGCGAGTTCACCACCACATCTGGAGCATTTATCACCGGGCCGGGTGGTGGCAATGTCGGCCACGATTTCCGCTTTGAAGTCCCTGGGGTAATTTACGTTCTTAATATGGATATCCGGTTTGTTACCGCCGGCAACGAAGTTGGTTCCCGACATTACGGAATCATCGGCGACAACCTTGAAGCCGGTTATTCCTACGGGAGAGGCGGCACCGGCAACGATACCGGCCTCGATGACTTCGGGCTCGGTGGCCATACGGAGCTCGGCACAATGTAGTTGATTCTTCAGCTTAATTTCGTTGACCCCGAGGTCACCGCGGATAGCCACAAAGACCATATCGCCGTCAGCCACGTAGAAGACCGCTTTAAGGGTATGGCTGGGAGGCACCTTAAGGAAACCGGCAACTTCCTCGATTGTCCCCACGCCGGGTGTGGCCACTTCCTCGACGGGCAACGGGGCACCGTTATCCATGCTGCCTTTGTCGCTTTCCGCTTTCTCCACGTTGGCGGCGTATTTGCAGTCAGGGCAATAAATAATCTCATCCTCGCCGCTTTCCGCGATTAACATGAACTCGTGAGAGTCCTTACCGCCGATAGCACCGCTGTCGGCTTCAACCAGCACAGCGGGCAGTCCGCAGCGATTATAGATATTCTGGTAAGCCTGGAGCATTTTCTGGTAGCTCATGTCCAGTCCGGCTTCATCGACATCAAAGCTGTACAGGTCCTTCATGCCGAACTCCCGGACCCTTATCAGTCCGCCCCGCGGGCGGGGTTCATCGCGGAACTTGGTCTGAATCTGGTAGAGAAGCCGGGGGAGGTCCCGGTAGCTCTGGATATTCCGGCTGGCCAGCTGGGTAATAACCTCTTCGTGGGTCGGGCCCAGGGCAAGCTGGCGGTCCCGGCGGTCTTTGAGGGTGAACAGTCCCTTGCCGAAAGCCCGGTCGCGCCCGGTCAACTGCCACAGCTCAAGGGGCTGAAGCACCGGCATACTCAGCTCCTGCCCGCCGGCCCTGTCCATCTCCTCACGGATGATGTTCTCTATCTTTTTCAGCACCCGCCAGGCCAGCGGCAGGTATGAATAAACACCGGCTACCAGCTGTGTAACCATTCCCGCCCTTATCAGCAGCTGGTGGCTGACCATATCCGCCTCGGCGGGCACTTCTCTTAACGTTTTCCCGAACAACTTTGATATACGCACTTGCCTGCTCCATTTAATATATTATTGTCAATATACCTATCTCAATACCGACCGTATCTGCCAACATCAACCTCAGGTCCCGCATTTGTTCGCCAGACTGTTTATGTTGGCACCTATATCTTCTATTTCGGCTTCCTGTGCTTCAATCAGCTCCATCAGTTTATCGTGTACCGCCGCTAATTGGTCCGCTAAAATCTGGTTAGTTTCCTGGTAATGTTCATCTCGTACTGTGTTGGCTTCAGCAGCCAGCTGGTTTCTTATAACTACCCTCAGATTATATTCCCTGACCAATTGATTATGACTCTTTAAATCCGCAGGGCTGTCAAAAGACCATCCTCTATAGTAAAGCGGATTTTCGCTTTCGGGGACAACAAAGCCGCCGGTGGTCTCCAGTGCCAAATACCCTCCCGGCGATACCTCAGCCAGCACCCAGGCGTGGTTGGACAGGAGAATATCCCCGATGGCCGTATCCTTGTTCCCCACCACGATAAGTGCGTCGATTCCGTGGGCTTTGAGCATATTCCAGACTTCAGAGGCCATATCGGAGCATATAAATAAATCCGTCATGCTGTATTCATGAGTATCGTAGTAATACTTCACGATTTTTTCCGCCGTCTCCGCCGGCGTCGCTCCCACCAGGTCATACTGGTCTTCGATTCCGCTCATCTGGCCCTGCAATTCGGCTATCTCGGCCCGGGCCGCTTTCGACTCAGCTTCGGCGGCGTCTTTTTGGGCCTGTAGTTCGCTGACCTTGTTTTGCAGGTTATCGACTTCATCCTGTACCTCGGCCAGCTGCAGCTTTGCCTCGTTGAGCTGTTCGCCAAGCTTGTTGTACAATTCCTGCGCGACGCCGCCCTCCTGACATCCCACGAGAACGACTGAGAGCAAGAATACAGCCGTTATCAATACAAATAATAGCTTTCTGTGCATCAGGCCTCCTTATCTTGTCATTTTCTACTCCAGAATTTCCACCGTGCAGGGGATGGTGCCGTAATCCTTGCCGTCAACCTCGATACCTATCTGAAAAGTATATTGACCGGCGGCGACCTCGGGTGATATTTCTATTACCAGCACATCCAGCAATATACCCGGCCGCCCTCCCCCACCCCCGTTGGTAAGCCCTATTCCGTCCGGTACCGCGATAGAATATAGCTCCAGCTCTTTATCTAAGAGACCCCCCTCTTTCCAGATAAATATAATGTTGTACCGGGTTTCTCCGGTTTTTGTTTCAATGTAGTCACGGTAATTGATATTCAGAGCATCGGAACCGCTACCCAATGTCACATTAGCGGACTGGATAGACGGCCATTTATCAGGCTCTCCCATCTGATGCACATTAGCACGGTAAGCGGAGCCGCCGGGTGTGAAAACAATATCATCCGGGGCTTCCGGTCCGGTTGGCGGTGGTAATTCACGGAAGGGAATAGGGATATGTTCACTATTGCTGCCTGACTGGCAAGCAATCAATGCCGTAAGTATTATTACCAGAATTACAATGAAGTATAAAATCGACTTTTTCATCTCTATCTACCTCCCCCCTTTTTTCCCATCAAGGGCGGCGTGGTGAAATTTACCGGAGAAACGCCAGAACATCAGCGCTAAACTCACGTTTCATCATAGCCGTGTGCCCTATTCCCTCATAAAGAACCAGTTTGGCGTCATGAATACCTTCCGCCGTCTCACGAATGGGATAAAAGAAATCTTTATCACCGCCTATCACGAGAGTAGGTACTTTTATTTCCGCCAAGTGTTCCTTAAAGTCATGTTTATCCTCGGCCTCAATTTCCACCAGACCATCAGAGGGAGTGGAGGGGCAACCAAAGGCAAGCCTACCGAACAGCCAGAACATCGATTTAAATAGAAGTCCCGTCAATCCAGAGAACATCGCGGTGGCCATTAAAGCTGCGGCGGCCCGCCACCTGCCTTCCCGCGTTAAGTGGCCCACCTGCCTCTGCAACAGCTTACCATTCTCGTTCAGACGATAGCCGGTCATGGCGAGGACCAGGTGTCTAACCAGTTCAGGGTGGTCAACGGCAAAGTGCTGGGCGATAGGGCCTCCCGTCGAAAGTCCCATTATGTCCACAGGCCCTCCGAACTCTTCTTCAATCATAACAGCGTAATCATCGGACATTTCACCAATGGAGTAATAGGCGGGCAGACCGGGCTTGCGGCGAACCTGGTATACCGTGAAGTCACCGGCCACAAGTCGCTTCATCAAACCGCCCGTTAACCTGAGCTCCAGGGTCGATGGCGGCTTATGGGTGAAGTCCAGCCCGTCAAAAATGACCAGAACCCGCTCGCTACTGCCCATACGGACATACGGCAGGCCATTCCTGGAATATCCAGTTGTGATTTTTAAACTTGCCATTTTTTATTACTTCTACCTCACCACCTTTATCCCCTCTCCTGACAAGGCGTCACAGGAGAGGGGGAGGTTAGGGAAGAGGGGCTGTGCCCCTCTAAGACGCCCCCTATCTAAAGCCCCTCCACCTCTTTCATCAGGGCCGTGAGGAAGTCCTTTTCTTCCACCACCGCCACCTTTTCCCCTTTCTTAAAGATAACGCCTTTGCCTTTGCCGCAGGCGATGCCGACGTCGGCGTCTTTAGCCTCGCCGGGGCCGTTGACCACGCAGCCCATCACCGCCACCCTTATCGGCTTATCGATTTTTTGAAGTCTGGCTTCCACCGCCTCCGCCAATTTTACCACATCAGCCTCGGCCCGACCACACGTTGGGCAGCTTACGAGCACCGGCCCGCGCTGGCGCAGGTTGAGGCTCTTCAGTATCTCGTAGCCAGCGACAACCTCTTCGCGGGGGTGGGCGGTCAAAGAAACCCTTATAGTATCCCCGATGCCGAGCCAGAGCAGGGTGCCGATGCCCACCGTGCTGCGGATAA
>CAZLEY010000052.1:0-11757 GCA_964558675.1 uncultured Dehalococcoidaceae bacterium
TACCGTCTTCAGGAGCGGTTAAGGTCAGACTGCCCACCTCATAAAACCAGCTGGGCGTAAATGGTTCGTAGACAGCGTGACCAGGATCGTTGCCATCCACTACAACAGCACCATAACCGAAAGGGACTTCTATATGGTTTGCAATTTGTTCATCCGGGGTTAGGTCAGAACCGAGTAAGGCGAAAGAAGGCACGAATCCAGAGTTTGAAGGACTTTCCGGTACGATGAGTGATACCTGTATCTTTTCCCATCTGGCACGAGTGAACTGGTAATAATCCACACGTTCATGTTCCAGTGCAGTATAAATAGCCCACGATTTATCAGGGTCACTAATCTCGTATGCTGTTGAAGGGCTATGATTATCTTCTGGAAAAACCGGAGAGTGAGCCAGTGCTGCCGTTGCCGGAGCCAAGACAAATATTATCAGCAATATGGCAATAAATGGTATCAATCTCATCTGAGGAGCACCCTAACCGATTTTTTCCATATCTTCGCCACAACAAACCAGTGTACCACCTCCTGCCTTGGTAACAGTTACTTCGTTTCCACAGATATTGCAGCGATACTTCTCACCAATTTCTTCTACTGCCATGGTTAGTTACCTCCTTTCTGAAAATGTTTATCAAACTAAATCTTAATATATAGATAACTTTCGGTCAGCGATTTTTATCACATTTTCGAGTAAGCTATTTTACAATTATTGGTCAATATTTACTATTTTTTAAATAATAAATAATTCAGTTTGTCGCACTATTGCATTTTTCAGCAAAACTGCTATAATAATTGAACTACTTCCAGTGTGACATTTGAAGGTGTGAAATGCCAAGTATAAGAGCATTCTTCACCAATATGTCCGTCTCTATGCCTCTCCATAAAAAGCTCTACCTCGTCTTTCGCAATAATGCCATTAAAATTATTAAACGGCAGGCTTGTTGTGGGCATCCTGGCGAGCCCGGCTGTTGACAGGTAGCCGAAAATAACCCTCGTGGAGGGTAGAGACAGGAGGTGAATAATGGCTATTGACCAATCCACCGAACGGCGACTTGGCCGATTGCGTATTTGGAACATCGCTGTCGGCCTGGTTCTTGCGGTACAGGCGATCCTGATCGCTTTACTCACTAACGATTTTTCCCTCCCAGTAACAGCCACATTCATGCAAGGTCCGCCCGGTACTGCTCCTGAGCTGCACCATCTATTTGATATCTCCATCGGTTGGGGCGTTTTCGCGTTCCTTGCAATCTCGGCCGGTGCGCTTTTGATAATCGCATCGCCGCCCGTCTTTCCATGGTACAAGCGCAACCTACTACAGAAACGTAACTACGGGCGCTGGATAGAGTACTTCTTCAGCTCTTCAATTATGATCGTGCTAATCTCTCAGATCACAGGCATCAGCGACATTGCTGCCTTGCTAGCCATCTTTGGCGTCAATGCTTGTATGATACTTTTCGGGGCATTACAAGAGAAATATGAAAAACCGGGTAAGCCAAGCTGGCTGCCATTCTGGTTCGGCAGCTTTGGAGGCGTCATCCCATGGATCGCTATCGTGATTTATGTCTTGGCACCTGGGCTGACTGTATCTCCGCCCGGGTTTGTCTATGGTATTATCGTCTCGCTATTCGTTTTCTTCAACTGCTTTGCTATCAATATGGTATTACAGTACAAGAAGGCAGGCCCGTGGCGGGATTATCTATTTGGTGAGAAAGTATATATAATACTCAGTCTCACGGCTAAGGCACTGCTGGCCTGGCAGGTTTTCTTCCCTGTGTTGATGTCGTCCTAGTTTTTGAGCGGATTTCTCTAATGGCTGGAACGGTGCGGCCGGTATAAGCAGGAGGGAACCATGAAGGTACAGGTCATTACAGACAGTACACTAGATATTCCTCAAAACCTCACGGATGAACTAGGAATCAGAGTGGTTCCGATATACGTGCGCTTTGGCGATAAAACCTACCGCGACGGAGTAGACATCCAAGTAGACGAGTTCTACTCCATGCTGGCATCTTCACCGTTTCATCCCGCGACATCCCAGCCAAATCCGGAAGACTTTACAGCTGTATATAAAGATTACTGTGATACTGCAGATGGCATAGTATCCATTCATATATCATCGAAGGTAAGTGGAACTTATAATTCGGCGATGATGGCTCAGAAAACGCTGGAAAGCCGGTGCCCAATCGATGTTATCGATTCTAAATTTAACTCGGCTGGTTTGGGATTGGTTGTTATGGCGGCAGCCCGGCTGGCACAGTCTGGTGCCAGCCCTCCTGAAGTTAAAGATGAGGCAAATAGAGCCATCAACCAGGTCGGCATGTTCGGCATGTTTGAAACCATGAAATACCTGGCCCGCAGCGGCAGGGTTAACAAAACAATATCCACAGCATCGCGTATTTTGAATGTTATGCCCCTTCTAACCTTTCATGATGGAGAAATCGTCCGGGCTGGGCTTGTGCGCACCATCAGCAAAGGCATGGACAAGATTTATGAATATGTAAAGAACAACATCCCCATAAGTGAACTCATCATAGTAAATAGTAAGGTCACAGACCGGTCGAACCAATTAAAAAAACGACTGCTTGAATTTATTGAGGAAGAAAAAATATCCGTAGCCGAGCTTGGGGCTGGTTTGGGAGTTCATGGTGGGCCGGGTGTGCTGCTAGTGGCTATCAGAAGGTCTGAAGCAAAAGGATAAGGATGGAGGTATTATTATGGCAATGCAGCAGATAGTTCTTCTTATCATCAACGTTATCGGGGGAGCCGCTGTTATCGGCAGCTATATTTACGGACTTAATGCACAGTCAAGTGGGGCGAATATTCTGTGGGGCGGTGTCTCGGAAAATATAAGGCCGGTATATACCGTCTCAATGATTCTGTCAGCTCTGGGTTATTTCGCATTCCTTTATTTCATTTTCTTCCGGCTTGTGCCTGGTGAAGTCTTGATCGGCGGAAGATTCGGTTTCAGCCTGTTTTACGCGATATTTCTGGTCATTCTTATACCCTCGGCGTTCTGGATGCCGCTTACCAATGTATATGTAGGTAATCCGAGCACAAGTGTGTGGATTGGGATACGTACGGTTCTGGCGCTGGTTGGGCTCGCATCGATAGCTCTATTATGGGCACTCCTTAGCTTGCAAGGCAAAGTGCCTGGGATTTCTTATTGGTTAGCAGTCGTGGGTAGCGGATACTTTACCTTCCATACCGCAATTTTAGACGCTGTCGTCTGGGCAGCATTGTTCAAATAGTTTTCATTAATCTACGTACAGAAAATAGTCTATCGAAAACTAAAAAATTCAATAGGATCATCAATTTTAAAGGAGAACTGAATAATGGCTATTAAAGTAGATTTCTATTGCTGGGTCAAATGAAATACCTGTCGTAAGGCGAAGGAGTTCCTTTCGCAAAAGAACGTGGAAATAACCGAGCGTGATTTCTTTAAGAATCCCTTTAACCGGGCTGAAATAGATGAGCTGCTCCAGGGGAAACCAGCTTCGGAGATGTTTAACTTCAGAAGCCCAAGCTTCAAGCAACTCGGCGTGGAACGAGATAAGCTAAGCGATAACGAGCTTATAAATTTAATGTTAAAAGAGCCGCGTCTTGTCCGCAGACCCGTCGTTCGTATCGGGGACAAAGTATACTTCAGTGCCGATAGGTCAGTCCTGGAGAGTCTGTTAGGTTAATATGGGGCGGTTGAATCCGGAGAAACTCCATGTCACATATTTATCCGGCACTACTCCGGAAAAGTTCACATTGCCCAGACGCTATACGCTCACCCACTCTGATATTACGGGAGAACTTTTTTTATCGATAGGTAATCAGTATAACACAAAGCAAATTTCCAAGTTATATACCAAATTTATGAAAGATGAAGTACTTGCTGAACTTTCTGATGCAGGAGATAGTCTGGTGTTTAGGGTGTATTGTCATGTAAGTGGAGGATTTGTTTTCGGCACGGCCAAGTGGCGATACAATATTTTTCAATCTGAATTACCGCTTGTTTTAGAAGCCATCAGGTACGGTGATAGGACTCTATTTGAACAGAACCCGAAGCTCGACAAAGTCCCAGTATTTATACATTTTCAGTCTACTGATAGCAGGTTTGATAAGGTGGCAAATTGGGGCACCATGGTTGAATATAGTTAGTTATTCACCATATCATTCTTTGATTTTGATAATTACTGTGATATAACCACACGCTGCGTCTTGTCGAAACCCGCAATGATATATTCACTTACCTTTACCAGTATGACAGCATTATTGTGGTCATAGACAAACTGCTCTCAAAGAGAATCAAAGAGTTCCAATACGTCGTTAGACGTAACGATCAGGCACTCATAGCGGTCTCAAAGAACACCAAAGAAGCACTGAAAATTTACGAAAAGATGAATTGTGCACTCCCACGCCATTGAACAAAAAGTCAGATAATTGTATATTTTTTTCAGGAGGGCCGAAGAATCGCTAGCTTTCAAACGTTACCGAATTTCAAGGTTGGTTGTTTTACGGATACCTTGGTA
Organism: uncultured Dehalococcoidaceae bacterium; assembly: GCA_964558675.1. GTDB lineage: Bacteria > Chloroflexota > Dehalococcoidia > Dehalococcoidales > RBG-16-60-22 > CAZLEY01. The sequence goes on from CAZLEY010000052.1 coordinate 4,509, forward strand.
TAGCTAATCTACCAACTTGTAAAAAGGGTAGATGTTGCAATTAAGATGCTTGTTTTCAAGCGAGAGGAGAATAATTAAATGTCAGATAAAAAAGAGAGATTTAAAACTCAGGAGCCGAAGAAAACTGTTCTAAAATCACTGGCACAGTGTTCCTTTACCGCCAATGGTGACCCCTCAGCAGTTGATGTCAGGGATGGCAAAATACTCAGGATTCGGCCCCACCACTATGACGAAAAGTACACAAAGGAACAGATTAACCCATGGAAGGTTGAGAAGGACGGGAAGGTCCTCGAAGCACCCCTGAAAGACATGATAGCCCCCTATCAGCTTGCTTACAAAAAGCGTGTCTACTCACCCAACAGGATCAAATATCCGCTCAAGAGGATTGATTGGGACCCGAATGGTGAGAGGAACCCGCAGAACCGGGGTAAAAGCAAATATAAGAGGATTTCCTGGGATGAAGCCACCACTATCATAGCCAATGAGATTAAACGGATACAGGAGAAGTATGGGCCATATGCCGTACTCTGCCATGGCGACGGACACGGTGAAACCAAGACCATTCATGGTCCACACGGCTGCCAGATGCTGCTTATGCATATAGCTGGAGGCTACACACTAGTGGTCAGGAACCCCGACAGCTGGGAAGGGTGGTACTGGGGAACAGCACATATGTGGGGCGGCAATATCGACTGTGGCCATATGACGCCCGCTGATAATACGCTTAGTGATGTTACCCAGCATACTGAAATGCTTGTGCATATCGGGGCTGACCTGGAGACTGCTCCCTGGGGTTTTTCTGGCCAGTTCCCAACCAATGTTCTATACTTCTGGACCAGCATCGGTAAGAAACAGGTGTTCATCTGCCCCGATCTCAATTACTCAGCCGCAGTTCATGCTGATAAATGGATTCCAATACTGCCCAACACCGATGCTGCCCTGCACCTGGCGATAGCTTACATCTGGATAACCGAGGGAACGTATGATATGAATTACGTAGCTACCCACGTGGTTGGTTTTGACAAGTTCTCAGATTACGTTCTGGGTAAGGAAGACGAAGTGCCTAAGACACCCGAGTGGGCTTCCGGGAAGTGTGGTGTCCCGGAATGGACGATAAAGGCACTGGCCAGAGAATGGGCCAAACAAGTGACGTCTACGATACATTATTACGGTGGTTCCTACATCAGGGGACCATATTCCCATGAACCAGCCAGGCTTGAAGCTTGTTTACTGGGTATGCAGGGGTTGGGTAAGCCCGGTGTCCATCAGTATAACAAAATGATGGGCGGAGACCATTTTCCGACGAGGGATTTACCTCGTCCGGTTATAGAAATAAGTCGTGAATTTCAGATAGCAGCTTGGTCAGGGTTTAGGCAGTTATTTTTTGACCCACCAAAACAGGTCATTCCCAAGACCCTTCTTCATCAGGCTATTCTCAATCCGCCGGTCAGCTCTTGGGGCAGCACGGGACAATTCATACCGGTCGAAGACCAGTTCATTAAATATACCTATCCCATCCCTAAAGAAGAAGGTGGCTCCGAGGTTCACATGATATGGATGGACAATCCATGCCGTACCACCTGCTGGAATAATGCATACCTCTCCATTGATGCTTTTAGAAGCCCCAAGATAGAGTGTTTTGTCATCCAGCACCCGTGGCTGGAGAATGACACCGTCTTTGCTGATATTATCCTGCCGACCAATACCAAGCTCGAAGAAGAAGACATAGCACAACTCCATAAAGCACCGCTCAAAGGTATAACTATTGAAGAGCAGGCGATTGAGCCGATTGGCGAGTCCATGAGCGATTATGAGGCGGTTGGCGAGGTAGCCAAGAAGCTGGGCCTCTATAAGGAGTACACAGGAGGTTTGACTGTTCAGGAGAAAATAAAACTTGGTTTCGAACGTTCAGGCTTGCAGGAACTTATTAGCTGGGAAGAATTCGAAGAAAAGAAATACTTTATTACGCCGACAGCACCGGACTGGCAGAAGACACCTTCCGGCTTGAGACTCTTTTACGAAGACCCCGAAAAGAATCCCCTGGGGACTCCAACCGGCAAGCTGGAGTTCTACTCACAGAGGCTGGCTGAGCACTTCCCCGACGATGAGGAAAGGCCACCTATTCCAAAATGGATTGAGAAAGGGCCAAGCCATGATGAAAGGCTCTCCAGCGAAAGAGCCAAGAAATATCCGCTGCTACTAATGTCAAATCACCCGAGGTGGCGAACGCACGCTCAGAGTGATGATATTTCGTGGACCAGGGAAATCCCCACCTGTAAGGTCAAGGGCTGGGACGGCTATATGTACGAGCCGGTCTGGATACATCCAATAGATGCCACTAAGAGAGGCATAAAGAGTGGTGACATCGTTAAGTTATACAACGAGAGAGGTATTGTTCTCGGTGGAGCTATCGTTTGGGAGAGGATAATGCCCGGAGTGGTATCCCAGGACCATGGCGCCAGGGCTGACATGATTGCCACCGGGCCTGATGAATACATTGATAGAGGAGGTGCCAATAACCTAATATCACCGGAAAACGGAACCTCCCAGAACTGCTGGGGCATGGCTACCAGTGGCTATCTGGTTGAGATGGAAAAACTTAAGATGGAGGATATGGATGAATGGAGGAGGAAATATCCTGAAGCATTTGAAAGAGAATATGACCCGGCTTCCGGGTTGCGCTTTAATGCCTGGGTTGAAGGAGGCATGTAACCGTTGAGGCTGTTACTCAGTGAAAGACTTATCCGGTATCGGCTTGGATTGTTTGATACCTGCCCCGGTCGGGACACTGAGGTTTACATTGAAAATAAAACATCGGGCATGGCGTAGCCTGGTAGCGCTCCGCGTTCGGGATGCGGAGGTCGGCAGTTCCAGCCTGCCTGCCCGGATAACTAAATTTCAACTTAGCCGGGCAACTTTATACTCGTCGAGATGTTCTGCCTCTATTTCCTCCGCGGCGATAGAATCGAGAAACTAAAGATGGCTTCCTGGGTGCCTAATGTAGGGGTCACCAAACCACCAACCCGGAGTTTCGGCCCGCCCACTTCTATTTAAAGTAGAAATTGTAAAATCTTCTGAGGCCGATTCCCGTTTCTCTGACCATATTAGAGGGTTAATGCCTAGGACATCCTTTTTTTCGCTGCCCGATAACAGATATATTGGAAGATATTCTAGCAAGGAAAGGCGGAAGAAATGGTAACAAAGGATTATGGTAAAATCCCTGAGCAGGTAAAGTATAGCTTTGATGTGCCACCTCCCCCGATTCCATCCAGGGATATTAAAGAAACATTTACCACGGATATAGTCGTCATCGGTGCCGGGACTTCCGGCAAATCTGCGGCGCTCTCAGCCGCGGAGGCAGGCGCCAAGGTCATCCAGATTGATAAGTACACTACCTTCAGGTGGGCCGGTGGGCATATTGCTGCTATCGGCAGTAGAGTGCAGAAAAAACTGGGGATTGAGGTTGACAAGGACGATGTCTGCCTGCAGCTTATGAGATATGCTGGCAACAAGCCTGACCAGAGATTCTACAGGCTATGGGCCGACCATAGTGGTGCCGTCATGGACTGGCTGATGGATATGACCGACCCCTTGGGTATTAAGACGCTTATGTACCAGGCGCCGTTCCCTGAAGGCTTTGATTGGCGGCAAGAATACTACCCGGAATTCCCAGTCTGCCACTGGCAGACCGACGGCACCAGCATGACTCTCAACCACGGCCTTCTTCTAAATGCCGTGCAGGACCGCACCTTAAAGCTCGGTGTTGAAATCTGTTATCAGACCCGGGCCGTACAACTGGTCAGGCAGGGGAAGGGCAGAGTTACCGGCGTTATAGCCCGTGACAAAGATGGTAATTACTTACTGTTTAACGCCCACAAGGCCGTGATACTCTGCACCGGAGACTACGGCAATGACCCCGAGATGATGCAGAAATACTGTCCTATTGCCGCTGATGTTGCCCTGGAAAATAACATTTACATGAAAAACCCGTTTTTTACTATGGAATCCCCGGAACCGCTGAATATCGGTGATGGGCATAAGATGGCCATGTGGATTGGTGCGGTTATGGAGCCGGGACCGCACGCACCGGTTGCCCATTCCACCATAGGCGCCCTGGGTAACAGCCCGCATCTACGTGTCAACATTGAGGGAAACAGATACGAAAACGAAGACGTACCCGGTCAGAGCATCGCTAACGCCCTTATCCGCCAGCCGGGTAAGAGAGTCTGGCAGGTATGTGACAGCAAGTGGCAGGAAGAATTACCGAAAATGGGCGTGGGTTTGGGGAAATTCATTGTCGTTAACGATAGGGTCCGCGCTCGTTTCAAGGAGTTCGCGGTTGAGGCTAACACTGTTGAAGAGCTGGCACGGAAGATAAAAGTGCCCATCGGGACATTCAAGGCTACGGTGGACAGGTACAACGAACTGGCCCGGCTGGGAAAGGACCTGGATTTTGGCAAGCGCCCCGATCGACTGACGACCATAGAGAAACCACCGTTCTATGCAGGCCCCGTAAAACAGGAGATCCTGGTTGTTCTGGGCGGCCTTAATACGAATATCAAGTTGCAGCCGCTCGATGCAAACAGGGAAGTCATTCAAGGATTATACCTGGCTGGGAACACCGTCGGTAACCGCTTTGCAGTCGATTATCCCACGATGTGTCCCGGGCTTACCCACGGCATGGCTTGGGTCACTGGCCGCTTTGCCGGGCTGAATGCTGCGGCGGAGAAAGGACATTAATGGTCAATAAAGTAGGGGCGCCCCGACAATGCCATCGGAAAGGTAAACAGAAGCTTGAATAGTTACGTGACTGAACCTTTGCTTATTTTGTTTAGTGAAATGGTCGTAGATGGCCAGCTGTGGCTTAAAAACTGATGATTAGTATATTGTTACCATGTTCAAGGTTCTCACCGGATCGGGACTTTGGTAAAAAGGTTCCTTTTTAGCTTCTAAATAATCACATTAACAATTGAATATTGTTGAGTTAGAAAGTGAGGGAGGCTGAAAAAGCCTCCCTCACCCAAACAATTACTTCTTAAGTAGTTGTAATAAATTATTCTGCTAGTTCACTCTGTCAAAAAGGCCAAGGCGGTATTACAAAACCGGGTATAAAGCCCTCAGAGGCCGGGAATGAAGCCGAGTCTGGTGGGTCTGGTTTTATTCCAGTGTCCAGCCATTGTTTCATAGCTTCTACCGTCAGCACAAATTGATTGGCGGTAAAGTTACCATGCCCCACCGCGTCGGTGAATACCTGTAACAGCAGGTCAGCTTTTCCAGCCTCTCCCACAATGTCTCTGTAAACACCCGTATGCGCTACATGACAGAGCGGGTCCGCTCTATTGTGAAGGGTGATAACCGGACCTGTAATGTCTCCTGAGTAGCCGCCATAGTGTTCCAGGTATTTGCGGGCCGGTTTACGGGCTTCGATATCCGTCCTCTCGTTCATATCAGCCAGGAGAGAAGAAGCATCCACTCCCAGCAAGCTAAGATCGGCTATCTCAGCTTCAGTTAGGTTATACACGTGGTCGAGATTCTGCATGACCGTACCTTTGGCTCTCTGTTCCAGTTCAGCCCAAGCCTCGGTACCGAACATAAAGTTTATGAATGGCCATGGTGCTCCCCACGGGGACATTGCCCAGAACAACTCTTCAGGATAATCAACTACCAGCCTTATGAATTCCCACTTACCAAAATTCGCAGAGTCAGTGTACTGAGGGAAAATTATTGGCAAAACGTCGGCCTCGAAATTGATGTCATCCCTGACATCTCCTAACGGGCCCCACTCTTCAGGCCAGCCGTCGAAAGCCACTGCATAGGCCAGGAAAAACCCCAGAAACCAGTCGACCTGCATCGGCAGTCCGGCATTAAGACCGCTTTCTGCAATGGCCCCATCATAAATGCCGGGGTACTTCTCAATACTTTTCAGAGCGACTACCGTCCCCATGGAGCAACCCCAGACAATAACATGTTCCGGATTTCCCACCCGTTTTTTGAAATATTTGACTAAATCCTTCGTGTTTTTAACTCCTTCTCTAATTGCGAAGCCGCCGCTGCTGAAGGATGAACCCGCAAGGGCATAGCCATCAGCAAGAAGGGTGAATTCCGCCCGTGTATCTATAAGTGTAACTGGATCTAACCAACCTGGAGCTATTTGGACCGGTGGTGGCGGTATTTCTGCAGAGTAACCACGCGCATATACCAACAGCGTGCCATTCCACTCCCTCGGCACGCTGATCCTGTATTCAGCTCCTTTAAGAATGCCTTCCTCTTCAAAAGACAGTAGGACATGTGCTTTGGGTGACTTGCCGTAAACAGAAACAGTTGCGGTCGCACACAGGGTTACCAGAAGAACCATTATCAGGCTAATTCTTAAAATATTTCTTTTCATCTTTTTCTCCTTTTTTTATATTTTCTCAAATAGCTGTGGTGATTTCTGTTTTATTGTTCTTATCTCAACCACCCCCTTTCATAGATATTCACGTATTATCGTTTAATCTCGTATTAACGGAGATTAACTCAAGGTTAAGGTCAGCCAGCCGTGTCAGCACTCCGCGGAGTTCTGCTTGGTCCTGGACGCTGCCGGTTAAAATAGAATCACCTTGCGAGGAATGTGTAATAGTGAGGTTGCCAAACCAGTCCATCCAGCCTTTGTCTACCTTTCCCTTTATCCGAATTTCAACCTGTTTCATCGACTTTTCAATACCGGACCTTAATCTTCTTTAGTACCATTGTATTGGCAAGCCAGATATAGTTTGAATATATCTAAAGTAATATTCAGGGATATATTTTAGAGACTTTAGGCCATATTAAATGGCCATAAGTAAATGATTAGGAATAGTTGGTGTTTGAAGTAAGAATTGGTGATGAAGATGGATTTATATAATCTTAAGCTGACGGGCGCGGGCAATAACCTGTGGGCGGGATTTTACGTTTAATTTCTCAAAAATATTGTGAACATGAACTTTGGTTGTACCCTGGCTGATGAACAATCTATCGGCAATCTGACGGTTGGAGAGTCCTTCGACGAGAAGTTGTAATATCTCCATCTCACGCTCACTTAAAATTCCTTGGGTTGTGGAGTGGGTGGTTTCTCTTTTTCCGAGGTTGCGCCGCTCTTCCGCCACGATAGTGGTGAGTAAATTGCTGGCATAGGCAGGCTTAATTCCCCGAGATATAGCCTTCCGGAGTATTGGTGCCAGCAGCTTGCCTTCATCGACGAATGTGCGAATGTAGCCCTCCGGTTCTGCCA
>CAZLEY010000053.1:0-11587 GCA_964558675.1 uncultured Dehalococcoidaceae bacterium
CTCCCCGCCTGGCTGGTGCCTTCGTATTTGTAGAATATCTTGGCCGGGGTGTCCAATGCCTTTTCCAGGCGATATGCCCGGTGCAGGATTGTGGGTCTCCAGGTGTGGTATATTTCCTGTACCTCTTCCGGGATATCAATGTATCTTTCCGGGCTGAACTCCTGCATGATTAGGCTCATGGGGAAGAGCGGGGCGAGGTCATCGGGGGTTACCGGTTTGCCGGTGCCCGGATGCAGAACCGGCGGCAGCGGCTCCGGCAAATCAGGCAGGATGTTGTACCACTGGGTCGGCATATCCTTTTCATCGAGTAAGAACTTTGTCCTTTTCATTTCTCCTCCTTTTAATTTTAGATATATAGATTAATTTTGCGCCCTGGCTACCGTCGGTGGACTGCGCCAGGATATAGTATGCATATTAATCGACCTCCTAGTAATTATTCCTTTAATCCAGAGCCTTACGCAGGCTCGACGTAAATGACTTTAACGAAGCAAGGGTGGTATCTTCCTCTATCAATTGAATGAGGCGGCTGCCCACGATGACGCCGTCGGCTATAGCGGCTACACGCTGTGCCTGTTCCGGTTGAGATATTCCAAACCCGACGCACAGAGGCTGTTTTGCCTTTTGTCTGACCCGTTTGACGAAGTCCTCGAGCTCCGGCGGCAGACTGTCTCTGGCTCCGGTAACACCGGTGAGCGATACCAGATAGATAAACCCCCGTGACCTTTCCGAAACCAGGCTGATGCGTTCCCCGGTACTCGTAGGCGCCAGGAAATAGATCAGGTCAAGGCCATGCTTTTGCGTTATTGTTTCCAGCTCTCGCCCTTCTTCCGGTATTAAGTCAGGGACTATTAAACCATTTATCCCTGATTTGATGCAACCCCGGCAGAACTCATCCAGTCCGTAGTTGAGCACCGGATTATAGTAGGTCATAAAAGCCAGTGGCCTGGATATCTTCTGTCTTATCTCAGCCGCTACCTCCAGGCATACCTGGGGGGTGGTGCCTCCTTGCAGTGCCTGGTAACTGGACTTCTGTATGGTGACGCCGTCGGCCAGAGGGTCAGAAAACGGAATGCCCAGCTCTATAATGTCGCAGCCGTTGTCTGCCAGGGCGGCGGCTATCCGGGGGGTATCCTTTATATCAGGGTAGCCCATGGTAATATAGGCAATCAGCGCCTTGTAACCCGGTTTAAAAACGTCCTGAATCTTATTCATGTCTCCATTCCCAGGGCTTCGGTGACTATTTCCAGGTCTTTATCGCCGCGGCCGGACAGATTAACGATGATAATCTGTTCCCGTGGCAGGCCGGCAGCCAGTTTGGCGGTATAGTAGATGGCATGAGCCGGCTCCAGTGCCGGGATTATGCCCTCGGTATCGCACAGCAGCTTAAAACCTTCCAGTGCCTGCTCATCGGTAGCGGACACATACGTGGCGCGCCCGCTGTCTTTATAAAAGCTGTGTTCCGGGCCTACTCCCGGGTAGTCCAGCCCCGGGGCGATGCTGTGCGTCTCCCTTATCTGGCCGTGCTCGTCCTCCATCAGGTAAGACTTCGTTCCGTGCAGCACGCCGGTCCTGCCGGTGAGTAAGGCCGCCGAGTGTTCGCCGGTTTCCAGTCCCCGACCCCCCGCCTCCACGCCGATAAATTTAACATCCTTGTCATTAAAAAATGGATGGAAGAGCCCGATACTGTTGCTGCCGCCGCCCACACAGGCCACCAGGTAGTCGGGCAGGCGGTGATAGTCCGCCATAACCTGCTCTTTCGTTTCCCTCCCGATTATCGCCTGAAAGTCGCGTACTATCATGGGATAAGGGTGAGGGCCGACCACCGAGCCGAGGAGATAATGGGTATTTTGAACATTGCTTACCCAGTCGCGTATGGCCTCATTGATGGCGTCCTTGAGGGTGCGGCTGCCCGAGTTGACCGGGCGCACCTCGGCACCCATGAGCCTGATGCGCTGTACATTGGCCGCCTGACGGTGCATATCCTCAGACCCCATATAGATGATGCACTCGAGGCCCATCATGGCGCATACGGTGGCAGCGGCCACGCCATGCTGACCGGCCCCCGTCTCGGCTATTACTCTGGTCTTACCCATACGCCTGGCGAGCAGTCCCTGCCCTAGGGCGTTGTTGATTTTGTGAGCGCCGGTGTGAGCGAGGTCTTCACGCTTCAGCAGGATGGTAGCTCCGCCAATACTATCTGAAAGCTTACGGGCATGGTAGAGGGGTGTTGGACGCCCGATATAATCGCGGCATAACCGGTTGAACTCTTCCTGAAATACCGCATCCGCCTTGGCCGCAGCATAGGCCGCTTCCAGCTCTTCAAGGGCTGCCATCAATGTTTCCGGCACAAATTTGCCGCCGTAATTGTCGAAGTATCCGCGTGAATCGGGTCTATCGTTCATCGGCTTTCCTCACCGCTTCAATGTACTTATTGATTTTGTTCATATCTTTAACGCCTCTGGTTTCCACCCCCGAAGAGACATCAACTCCCCAGGGTGAAATTATCCTTATGGCTTCGGTAACGTTTTCCGGGGTCAGGCCGCCGGCAATAATTACCTGGAACTGCTCGGCTATCGGGTGTGCCAGTTTCCAGTCGAAGGTCTTTCCCGTCCCGCCGTATTTCTCCGGGGCATTGGAGTCAATCAGGAAAAGATGTTTCTGTTTGGCCAGGATTCTGGCACCGTAAGCCAGGTCGTCGCAAATTTTCTCCGGTTTATAGTTGCGGCTTACCCGAATAACTTTAATTACAGGCATGTCGAGTTCCCGGCAGTATGCCCAGGGTTCATCGCCGTTCAACTGCACCCAGTCAAGTTGGCAGGAATCTGCTATCTTTCTGACTCTTGATGCCGGCGCGTTTACGAAGACACCGACGACATCGATGGCAGCCCGGTTGTCTTTCAATGCTGACACGATTTTTTTCGCATGGGAAGGGGTTACCTGTCTTGAACTGGTGGCAAAGTTCAGCCCCATAAAATCGACACCTGCCTCCGCTATCGCCAGGGCATGAGCCTCCTCTTTTATGCCGCAGATTTTGATGTGCGTCATTTCAGTAACTCCTTTATCTTGACCGGGATATTCAGGGCGGTGGCCAGTGATTCGCCTACCAGAACGGCATTAACTCCCCACTTCTTAAGTTTTACTATATCGTGTCTGTTCCTGATTCCGCTCTCGCTTACCACGATTTTGTCACGGGGGATTAGAGAGCACAGCTGGCGGGTGGTGTCGATATCAGCTTTGAATGTATTCAGGTCACGGTTATTGATGCCGATTATTTCAACATCATCCGTAAGTGTCCTTTCCAGCTCTTTTTCATTATGCACCTCAACCAGGCAACTGATACCGAGGCTATGGCTCAGTTCCAGTAGCTCCTTAAGCTGTTCCCGGCTGAGTATAGCTGCTATCAGCAGCAGGGCATCGGCGCCATCGGCGGCAGACTCATATATCTGGTATTCATCGAAGATAAAGTCTTTTCGCAATATAGGCAGTCTTACTGCTTTTTTAATCGCTTTAAGGTGTTCAAGACTGCCCTGAAAGTGGTTTACCTCGGTCACCACGGAGATAGCCGCCGCGCCGCCTTCAGCATAGCTTCGGGCTATTGCCAGCGGGTCGAAATCAGGGCAGAGAACACCTCTTGAAGGTGATGCCTTCTTCACTTCGGCAATCAGTTTTATGCTGTCACCTTCGAGGGCATGCTTGAAATCACGCGGTGCCTCCCACTGGGCGATTCGCTCCTTGAGAGCGACTGTGGGCAGGCTTCGCTTTTTTTGCTCGACTTCTTGCCTCTTTTCGGAGACAATCTTGTTCAATATACCAGTTGGCATGATTACTCCAAACGATGACTTAATTCTATCATTTTTTCAAGTTTATCCAGTGCGCGCCCGCTGTCGATGGTTTCTTCGGCAAGGAGGGTAGCGCTTTTAAAGTCTGAAGCCGTATTGGCGGCGAAAAACGCGGCCGCGGCGTTCATGACCACCACGTTACGCAGGGAGCCTTTTTTACCTTCAAGGATTCTGCGCAGCGCACTGGCGTTTTCTTGCGGTGTGCCTCCTCTAATATCGGACACGCTTCCCTCGTCCAGCCCGAAGCCGTCGGGGGCGACCTCATAGGGAGGCGTGGCGCTGTCTTCGGTAACATCCCATACCAGCGAATGGCCGCTGATTGATATTTCATCCATGCCGTCCCGACTGTGCACCACCAGGGAGTGCTTTGTGCCCAGACGCTGAAGGACGGCGGCAATCTTGTCGCCCAGTTCTTCACTGGCCACGCCGAGCAGCATGTGCTCGGTTCGTGCGGGATTTGTCAGCGGACCGAGAATATTAAATACGGTGCGGATGCCGATTTCCCGGCGGGGTGTGGCGGCGTACTTCATCGCCGGGTGGAAAATGGGGGCGAACATGAAGCCGATGCCGACCTTCTCGACGCATTCGGCGACTGCCTCCGGCCCGAGGTCAATCTTGACCCCTGACGCCTCCAGGACGTCGGCAGCCCCGCACCGGCTGGAGGCGGCGCGGTTGCCGTGCTTGGCTACCCTGAGTCCGGCGCCGGCGGCGATAAAAGCGGCCGCGGTAGAGATATTGAAGCTGCCCGAGCCGTCGCCGCCCGTCCCCACGATGTCAATAGTGGGACCGGATACTTTAACCGGCGTTGCCTTGGCGCGCATGACGCTGGCCAGTCCGGCAATCTCATCGGCGGTCTCGCCTTTGATTCGCAGGGCGGTCACAAACGAGCTAATCTGAGCCGGTGTGGCCTCGCCGCTCATTATCTCCTCCATCGCCCCCGAAGCCTCGTCGAAGCTTAGTGAACGCCCTTCGACTAAACTGCTTATGGCTTCTTTAATCATTTTCCTCTTCCTTCTTTGGCTTGGACATATGTTCGGCGTAGTATTTCAGCCCGGAGCTTATCACGTCGGCGATAGCCACTCCCGTACCGCTGGGCTGCTCTACCTTTTCAAGCTCCTGTTGTATCTCGTACAGCTTGCTCATTATCCGTTCGAATTTTTCCTCATCCCGCTTGATATTGCGGACCTGTCCCAGTAGTATAAACCCTGGCAAGATAAATGCTAGTCCAGCTAATGCTAGGGCAATATCCGAAATCGGATTGAAAAACATCAATATAAAAAATACGACACCGATTATTATTAGTATTATTGCTATTGTAATTGGTTTCACTAAATTCATTTATCTAGTTAACCCCTCCCCCACTATGTTATCTTTTCCCACCCACCGCCCTCGTATCATCTGCGTCTTGGCCTGTAGTTTTATACCCCCGCCCTATTTTTAACTCCCTTATTTTATCTCCACTATATTTTGTTCTTCTTCCATCACAAATGCCTCTATGTCAACATGCCTTTCAAGACATAAGTAGCTAGCCCATGTACGGTGATGGATGTCGCCATATTTTACGGCAACAATACCAGGGTATTTATTCTCTATAACCTTTCTCAATTCAGGAAGCCAAATGTCTTTTTCAAATCCTAACTCAATAGCGCTTGTGGAAGCTTTTGATATGCCTGTTACCCATTCTTCATTAGGTGCTAAATAACCTTTGCTATCGCCGAAGCATGATGTTTCATGACTCCACCGCGCTGCCCAAAGGTTTATAGCTGGTCCTTTACCTGCATTTCGTATTATTACCGTAAACTCACCTGTTGGTGTCTTACCTTGGTAGGTATCCCACTGAAGAAGCTCATTAGGCTCTAAATCTAATCTCAGAAGGAGGTAAGGTCTCGCTTCACCTAAACGTTGTTCTTTCATTTCCTCAGCCATTTTCACGCTAGCTTCTGCTTGTTCCTTTGTTGCTTTGGCAATATCAGCAGTTCTCTTGACATATACAGTAGTAACTAGCACCAAAGCAAATAGTATAATAATTTCTATAGTTTGAGGCGTATCTATCATATTTATTATTTTAAGAGGTGTGATAACTATCACTAAAAGAATAAGAGCGGTAATAATTATATTTATTTCTCTCTTACTCATATTACCTCCCCCCATTCTTATCTTTTCCCACCTTTATCCTTCACTTGTGAAGGACAGCCGCCCTCGTATCATCCATGTCTAATCCGTTAATAGCCTCCCCGCCCCGTCTCCCCCTTTGTAAAAGGGGGATTAAGGGGGATTTTCTACCCCCTCACCCACCGCCCACGCATCATCCTCGGCTTATCCGTTAATATTCCCCCACCCAAGTCTCCCCCTTTCGTAAAGGGGGACTAAGGGGGATTTAATTTCCCCATTCCTAAAAAATTCCTTAACAAATCCTTCCCCACCCCGGTCATTATCGACTCCGGGTGGAACTGTACCCCCTCCACCAGGTATTCCCTGTGGCGAATTCCCATGATGATATTATCATCCGTCCGGGCGCTAACTTCAAGGCAGTCCGGTACGCTTTCAGGATTTACGGCCAGGGAGTGATAGCGAATGGCCGGGAAAGGACTGGGCAGTCCGCTGAAAACGCCTTTGCCGTCATGGTGGATAAGCGATGACTTGCCGTGTTTTATTTCACCGGCGTGGTTAATCTTGGCTCCATAGGCATAACCGATACACTGGTGTCCCAGGCAGACGCCGAGGATGGGGAGTCTATTCCCGAAGTGCCTGACGACATCATTGGAGATGCCGGCCTGCTCCGGCGTGCCCGGACCCGGTGATATGACGATGCGCTCCGGAGATAATTCCTCCATCTCTTTAAGGGTCATCTTATCGTTTCTGACCACGATTATCTCTTCTCCCAGTTCGCTCAGGTACTGGTAGAGGTTGTAGGTAAAGCTGTCATAGTTATCTATCAATAAAAGCATGGTCAGCCCGCCTCCGCCTGGCTGATAGCCGTGAGCAATGCCTGGGCTTTATTAAGGCTTTCCTGGTATTCATTGGCCGGAACGCTGTCGGCCACAATGCCACCCCCCGCCTGGACATAGGCGATGCCGTCCTTGATAACGATGGTACGGATGGCGATGGCGGTATCCATATTCCCGGAGAAATCGAAGTAGCCGACGGCCCCGGCATACGGTCCCCTTTTATCCGGTTCCAGCTCGGCGATAATCTCCATGGCGCGTATCTTTGGCGCTCCGGAGACCGTGCCCGCCGGAAAGCAGGCGCGCATGGCGTCGAACTGGGAAAACCCTTTCCTGAGTTTACCCTGAACATGAGAAACCAGGTGCATCACGTGTGAGTAGCGCTCGATTTCCATGAACTGAGTAACCTCTACCGTACCCGGCTCGCTTATCCTGCCGACATCGTTGCGCGCCAGGTCCACCAGCATCAGATGCTCGGCGCACTCTTTCTCGTCGTTTCTGAGTTCTTCTTCAAGGGCTCTGTCCGTGGCGCTGTCCTGACTTCGGGGGCGGGTGCCGGCAATGGGGTGGTTGGATACCACGCCGTCCTCGACGCGCACCAGCAGTTCCGGCGAGGTGCCCACGATACAGAAGTCGTTAAGGTGAAAGTAATACATGTACGGCGAGGGATTTATGGAGCGCAGGGCGCGGTAGATGGCGAAGGGGCTGGCGCTGGTGGGACGTGACAGCCGCTGTGACGGCACGACTTGGATGATATCTCCGTCGTAGATGTATTCCTTGGCGCGGGATACGATGGCCTCATATTCTGCTTTGGTCAGGTTTGACGTTATGGAAGGTTCGGCTGGCGCTGGTGAATCTGGACTCGTTGCCGGTACCGGTTGTCTCAACCTCTCCACAAGGACGTCTATCTTTTTTATCGCCTCAAGATATCCTGTCTCAATATCGTTATCAATGCGGGCATGGGAAACGACCTTGATGGTGTGAGCAAGGTGGTCGAAAACAAGCAGCGTATCTGCCAGCATCAGTAATGACTCGGGCAGGCCGACGGTATCTCTATCGGGTGAGGGAAGCTTTTCAAAGTAGCGGGCGACCTCGTAGCTGAGGTAGCCGACCATCCCGCCGTGAAAGCGGGGCAGCCCGGAAATAGGTACTGGTTGAAAGCGCTTGAAGTCCTCCTCCACCAGCAGCAGGGGGTCGACGGCGTTATCGCCGCCGGTGCTTAGGATAAGGGACGGTTCGGTGCCGAGGAAGCTGTAGCGCGCCAGGCGCTCGCCCCCCTCCACACTCTCCAGAAGAAAAGAGTAGTTGCCCCTGGCTATCTTGAGATACGCCGAGACCGGTGTCTCCAGGTCGGCGTTAATCTCACGGTAAACCGGTACCAGGTTGCCGTATTTACTCAGCAGGCGCACTTCGCCCAGAGTCAGATTATACATATCCTTTCCTTTTTATATGCCAATAAAAAAGCCTCCTACCCTTGAAGGGGCAGGAGGCCTGCTTCCCGCGGTGCCACCCTTCTTGACCGGAATAAAACAGGTATTTGGCCATCTCTTTCGGGTACGGTCCTGGTCTGTTGAGGACGATACCCTGGGATTCGTTAACGCTTCCCCTGCGGCAAAGCCTACTTGTCCTTCACTCGTGAAGGACTCTCGGTTTGCGGCTCCCAAGTCCATTCACCCCCGGCGCTGGCATCGGCTCACACCTTACCCGACTCTCTGGGCCCCGCTTTGGAGCTTACTACTCTTGTTCGCAGCCTTTACATAATTCAGTTGTTCTTAATTTATCATGGTGAGGGGGATTTGTCAAGGGAGCTTGGCTAAAGATGTATTCTCAGTTTAGATTTATATGTAGGCTTCCGTTAATTAGTTTCTCTATTTAGGATATCTATTAAAGCCTTTCCAACCATACTTACCATATCCTTTCATGTGGGGGCATGGCTTATCACGGAACAGTTTTGTAGCTGTATCCATTCTTATACAGGTACTACACGTTCCACGACGTGCCGTGCTTTCGCGAAGTACCGTGGCTTTGAGACTAATTGTCAGTGGGCAGCCAGGTGGGAAACCTCTAGACATATGCTAACCTTCCTATTTGATACATCTAGGTGCATTATATGAGGCTCTAATATGCATGTCAACAGAAATCGAGGATAACTTGATGGGATGTTAAATCTTTATTTTTATTACCCCTCCCCCCATTCTCATCTTTTCCCACCTTTATCCTTCACCTGTGAAGGACCGCCGCCCTCGCATCATCCGTGGCTAATCCGCTAATAGCCTCCCCGCCCCAAAATCCCTCTCCTTCTCCCTTTACCAGAGGGAGAAGATTTTGATGTAAACCCTTAAATCAATGCCTTACTCCAATCTGTCTCCCTCCTTCGTAAGGAGGGATTAAGGGAGAATTACCCCTCCCAGTCTCCCTCCTTCGTAAGGAGGGATTAAGGGAGAATTACCCCTCCCCGTTTCCCCCCTTTCGTAAAGGGGGACTAAGGGGGATTTTCCACCCTTGCCATAACCAGCAAAATAGGCTAAACTTTCGGCGGGTATGAAATATATGGAGGCGCACCATGAACAGAGAGCAATATCTTGAATACGTGGACCATTTCAACAACAAGCGGTATGACGCCCTGACGGGCTACTTCACGCCGGATATCACCGTGGAGTACTTCGATAATCCCTACGGCCCACCGGTTCCGGCCTTGACGCTGCACGGGGCCGCGGAGTTCGTCGCCAACTACAAAGCCCTTCACGCGCACACTAAAGAATTCTTGGAACTGGGCGACTTCATGGCGGAAGGCGACCTGCTCTTTGTGGAGCTCTACACCGAGTTCCATACTTTCGAGGACGCCCCGGCATCTGCCGGCCAGATGTGGAAGAAGGGCGATATCAACATCATGACGAACTGGGTAATCTACAACCTCGATGAAAACGGCAGGATGAAGCGCATCCGCATTGCCCACTTCAGGAACCACGACCCCAGGACAGCCAGGTATAAATAAGACGGACGGGTTGGGAATTATATCCCCGCCCCGTATGGTCAAGGGCTTATTCCATAATCTGTCCGTCGCGCATGGTAATGATGCGCCGGGCATTGGCGGCGATTTCTGTGTTGTGAGTAACCAGGATAATGGTTTGCCCTTCGGTATTCAGATTGGCCAGTAGTTCGCCGATGTGAATACCCTGGTGGCTGTCGAGGTTGCCGGTCGGTTCATCTGCCAGTATGAGCTGTGGCTTTTTAGCTATGGCCCTGGCTATAGCTGCCCTTTGTCGTTCTCCACCGGACATCTGTTTGGGTAAATGCTTCATTCTATCGCTGAGTCCCACCCTCTCCAGTGCCTCTTCGGTCATTCTTGATGCACGGGCCCCCTTAATACCGGCCAGCCGCAATTGCAGGGCCACGTTCTCTTTTGCATTAAGGGTGGGCATGAGGTTGAACGTCTGAAATATAAACCCTATATGCCGGGAGCGAATGCGCGTTAGGGCGCTATCTCCCATGGTGGATACATCTTTTCCGTTAAAAAATACTCTGCCTTCAGTCGGCTTATCCAGACAGCCGAAAAGATGGAGCAGGGTGGACTTTCCGCAGCCGGATGGCCCCACGATAGCGAAAAAGTCCCCGTGCTCTACCGTCATATCAATGCCGCGAAGCGCCGGTACTTCTACTTCGTCCAGCTGATATACCTTTTTCAGACCTTCCGCTCGTATTATTTCATTCATACCTGAGTGCCTCGATAGGATTTACTCTGGTAGCCCGCAGCGCCGGTATGACGGCGGCTAAAGCCGACAGCACCACCGCCGTTATCAATATCTGCACCAGGCTCCAGGCGTCTACTATTTCCCTTAATCCGTACCCGATGCTCACGTCTATAACAAAGGCAACGGGTATGGAAAATATACTGCCGATAATACCGATTAGTAATGCTTCGAGGAGTATGGTGCGCAGTACCAGCCAGCGTGAAGCCCCGATAGCCCGCAGTGTCCCTATCTCTTTGGTGCGTTCTGTTACCGCCATAATCATAACGATTAGTACGACGACGGCAGCGATGATGTAGACCGTGTAGTTTATCATGTTGAAGAAGAATCTCGTCTGCCCCAGGATTGTATCCAGGTTCGCGGCGATGTCTTCCTGGGTGAGCACGCTTACCTTGGGGTGATTGTTGCGTATATTTTCGGCAAGACTGCCAACCGTATCTAGCCGTGCCGATGTAATAAGTACCGCTGAGATGGATTCTGACTGTCCCAGTATGCTTTGAGCGGTTTCAATAGGCATCAGTACGACATTCATGGTCAGTCTGTCTTCCATATTCCGGCCTTCTATTAAACTGATGACGCGTAACGGTTCGCCTATTATCTGGATTTCATCCCCCACGTCAGGTTCCCCGAAATAAAGGCTGGCCATTGGCCCCAGGATTACCTCGCGGGCATTCGCACCGCTGAATGCCGGCATACCTGCCTTGACTACCGGTTCTTCACCAATGTAAGCGCTAACCTTATCTTCTTCTACGGCCACCAGCAGCGCTTCCGGAGCAGCGTTGGGATATGGAGGCGGTGCCAGCTGATAGAATATTAAAGGCGTGGTCAGTTCCATATCTACCTGTTCGGCTACTTCGCCTATAATCTGCCTTCCTTCTTCTTCCCTCAGTATGCTGTTTACCGGTGGGAATTCATGTCCGGCCATGCCGGCAACTTCGTGAGAGCGGACGTATATCTGGCCGGCACCGGAGTATTTAGCCAGTTCACTCTGCATGCTTCGCTCGGTAAAATCAACGATGGTGGTCATCATGATAACCAGCTCCAGCGCCACGGC
>CAZLEY010000054.1:0-11554 GCA_964558675.1 uncultured Dehalococcoidaceae bacterium
TCCCAGGGTAAGCGCTTAGCAGGCGCCCGCACTAGGCCACTATGCGACCCCTCCTCTGTCTTAGAGCATTATTAATAATGTAATTATATTACAATCAGGCAATATGCTCAATGCTAACGGGAGTGTTTACTGGCCTCACCTCCTGATGTTTTACAACCTCACCCCCTTTGTCCCCCTCTCCTTCCCAAGGAGAGGGGGAGAGAAGAAAAGAGGGGCGCTAGCCCCTCTTAAACTCCCCTTTGGGGGTGGGGACTTAAATCCCTCTCAATCTCCCTTTAATAAAGGGAGACGAAAGATGTGTTTCCCCCTTTGAAAAAGGGGGATTAAGGGGGATTTTTTAATGCGAAGGTGGAGGGTGGGAAAAGATAAGCAGCGAAGGGGGGGGATAAGCTACCGCCGCGCCGCCCCGATAATCTCTCTCAGGCTTTTTATCCCCTCTTTTTCCATGAACTGCTCTATGCCCTCCAGGATATCGAGGGAGGCCCGTGGATTGCTGTAAGTAGCCGAGCCCACCTGTACGGCGTTGGCTCCCGCCATGATGAACTCCAGGGCGTCACCGGCGCTGGTAATGCCGCCGCAGCCGATGACGGGCACGTCTACGGCGCCGGCCACTTCGTATACCAGGGAAAGCGCCAGGGGCTTTATCGCCGGCCCGGAAAAGCCGCCGGTTATGTTCCCTAACACGGGGCGCCGCTTGTTAATATCTATAGCCATGCCTTTTAGTGTGTTGATGAGGGATACGGCATCGGCGCCGGCTCCCGCCACGGCTGCGGCCACCCGGACGATATCGCCGGTATTGGGAGTCAGTTTGACCAGTACCGGCAGAGTTGTCGCCGCCCTGACGGCGGCGGTTACCTTGGTGGCTGTATCCAGGTCGGTGCCGAAGGCGGCGCCGCCGGCCTTGACATTGGGACAGCTGATATTTACCTCGATGCCGCTGACGCCGCTTACTCCGTCCAGTTCTTTAGCCAGTTGAGCGTAATCATCAACGGTATCACCGGCAATATTGACGATAACAGGCACCTGCCAGCCTGCCCAGACAGGTGCCTTCTCCTTAATCAGGGCTTTGACCCCGATGTTTTGCAGTCCGATGGAATTGAGCAAGCCGGAGGCTGTTTCCACGAGGCGAGGCTGTGCGTTGCCCTCTCTCGGCTCAACGGTGGTTCCCTTGCAAACGATAGCCCCCAGTTTTTGAATGTCAAACAGCTGGCTGTATTCCGTTCCATAGCCAAAAGTACCGGAGGCCGTCATCACCGGATTGGTCAGAAGTAGGCCATGCTTGTTTTTCGGGGCTAACTGAATTGATAAGTCCAGGGACACTTTATTTTCCTGCGTCTAGCTTCTGGCTGAAAGCTTACCAGACTGTTCGCTGTTATTGCAAGTTATCCGGAATAGACACATATCATTGGTACATAACGAACGGGATATGGGTGCCAGTACCCATTGAAAAGGGTAAAAACTTGGTTGTGTGGGCACTTCCACACCGGTATCCTTGCTGGTAGGGATAAAAGTCATGACAGCAGTGCAAACATCCACACGAGAATCATCTATTGGCGCTAAGGTCAGGAGACTCCGCCTCGCCAGCCTTATGACACGGCGGGAACTGGCTGCCGCCGCCGGCGTTTCCCGGGAAGAGGTAGACCTGTTTGAGCATGGCCTACCTGTACCACTGGATAGTAAGCGTAGGATATACAAAGAGTTGTGGGCTAGAAAAGCCAAGAAGTGATGAGTAAATCATCACTTCTTGAACAACAGCTGTAACGGATTTTATGTGGATTGTCATTAATCTCAGTTTGTTTTTTATATAATTAATTATATAGACCAAACCTCCTTTATTTTATCTATTCACATCAGTAAAGATTCACGTATTGGCTAATCCTGCCCGGGACAGTCCGTTCAATAGGCAGTACGGGACCGTCGGGGGGCTTGACTTCCAGGGCAAAGCTATGGTACGGTCCAATGCTTACGTTGCCTGAGGTTGGCATGATTACAGTTACCTGGAACAGTTCATTCGGGTCCAGAAGATTATCATTGTTAATCGTGCTCAGCTTCTGAATGGTCCAGTTGACCGAGGGAATCAGATTATCGGCATCGAAATACGAGATAACTACTGTATTGGTACTGTTTGTAGTCGGGGTGAAATCAACCGCGTGACCGGCGGCAGGGATACCCACGTTGAAGTAAAGCTCTGTCACCACGCCACTTTCCATTTTGGCGACTAAATTGCCCTTAAGCTCTAACGTGCTCATTGTTGACTGTACCCCGGTATAAACCGCTTCTTTTGCCTTCTGTGAGGAAAACAGCCCCGCTGAAAGGACAACGTAAGCGAAGACCGAGGCTACGATGACAAAGGCGATAAGTATAATCGCTGTCTCCAGTCCGGTGATACCTTCCTGTTTATCGCGTATTTTTTTGAGTAATCTTTTTATCATTTTGTCCTCCCTGACTGACTAAAGGGTGATGCCAATAATAATCAGTAGAACCCACCCTCTCACCTGGCTTCTTATTATTATCTCCGGTGCTATTATTGTTGATTTAGAATAATCACTATGGTGTAACTAAACCATAAATATTTACCCTGGCGATATAAATATTTCGTTAACAGTTGTAACCCTTTTTCCCCTTGTTAACTTTCCCCCCCAGCCGCCCCGTCTCTATGATTTCTTTCCCGCCCACCCGCCCTCGCTGCATCAGCAGCTTATCCCATAGATATTCCCCACGCCACCCCGCAGGGAGTAGTCCTTCCGAAGGAAGGAAGAGGGGCGTTAGCCCCTCTTTTCTAAATCTTCCCCCTCCCTTGCCAAGGGAGGGGGACAAAGGGGGAGGGTTGTAAAATATCAAGGAGGTGGGGTTAAGATGGTGTCAAGGCTAGCTGTTAATTCGGTGAATAGCAGAGCAGGGGTATGGAGTCTTCGAAGGGTAGGCATCGGTCATGTCTGCCATGTTAAGGCAGCATTGCTGGCAGCGGGGGTGGGTACGGCAGACATCCTTGGCCAGACGCACCAGCAGTGCATGGTATTCATTAAATAGACTGGCATCGGCCGGCAGATTGTCCATAAAGAGTGCCTGGAAGGCAGAATAGACATTATTATGCGGGGCCAGTCCTGTGCGGTTGATGATACGGCGGGTATAGGCATCGATGACGAAGGCCGGCTTGCCGGCGGCATACAGTATTATGGAGTCGGCAGTTTCCTCACCGATGCCGTAGATGGTAAGGAGTTGCTGTCGTAGGTGGCTGATATTGCTGGCAAATATCTTATCAAGGTCGCCGTCATATTGCTCCCCGAGCCATTGGGCGAAGGCTTTGAGTCTCCGTGCTTTAACATTGTAGTAGCCGCAGGGGTAGATAAGACCGGCAAGTTCATCCTGGGGTAATCGACGCAGTGACTCCGGCGTTAGTGCTCCGGCGGCTTTAAGATTATCAATTGCCTTCTCCACATTGGTCCAGGCAGTGGACTGTGTGAGTATGGCACCGATGATTACTTCAAAGGGTTCCTTTGCCGGCCACCAGTGTTGCGGCCCATAATGGTCCAGGAGCCTCTGGTAGATAATCATTAATATCCGGTTTATTGTTTTACCATCCATGACGGGGCTCTGGCATCATCTACCGAGTCGTATCCCGGAATATAAGGCTTGATATCGAGTATCGGCGTACCGTCGATTGCATCCAGCCCCCTGACTTTCAGTACGTTGCCCTGCCGCTGAAGGAGTCTGACGGTGGCTTTGCCTATCGGATTCGGTCGACTCGGTGAGCGGGTGGCGAAGACTCCCATCGGGGCATGTTGCGGATTACCCCT
Source organism: uncultured Dehalococcoidaceae bacterium (assembly GCA_964558675.1). GTDB lineage: Bacteria > Chloroflexota > Dehalococcoidia > Dehalococcoidales > RBG-16-60-22 > CAZLEY01. Next base: position 3,798 of record CAZLEY010000054.1, read on the forward strand.
GGGATGTACTTTCCTGGGTGCCGGACGGCGCGACTGGTGTATCCAGTATATTATGATAATGTGAGAAAACTCGTCCAGATTATCCAGGGCTTCGGTAAGGCTGCTGTCAACGACAATCTCAGAAACTAAATCGTCGCAGTCGCGCCTTGTCGCTTCCTTTATTTCGCTCCTGACAATGCCGATGGCTTTCAGGTTTATTTCGGGCAACTCACTGTCCATATCAGCACCATGACGGGATATTAATCATAAACAGAGGGAAGCTGTCTGGATATAGAACTCAGCTTATTCTCTTTGAAGCAACTACTCCAGGGGTGTTAGCGTCAGCAGTTTCTTGGCGATACCGGGATACTTGGCGATAAATAGCAGCTGGTCCTCAACCAGTGGTTTCTGTGATTCCACGTTCGCGTATCTCACCAGCTCCAGTATCTCGTTGGCCTTTTCCCTGTCGTGGAATTTGACAGGTACTTCCAGCTGACTCATTATATGGCTGAAGCCAGATATGCCGCCGTATTCGCCCGTACAGATTTCCCGGCCCGACTCTACCAGCTCCGGGTCGCCGCGGCCCAGTTCTTCATAGTTAAAAAGCTCGTAGTTTTCGGGGTCCTTCAGGACGCCATCGGCGTGTATTCCCGATTCGTGGGCGAAGGCATTGGCACCGACGCCGGGCTGGTTGATAGGTATGGGTACGCCGAAGGCATAGCTGGCGAATTTGGCAATCTTCCATGCCTTGGACATATCTATGGCTCCTGCCAGCTTGTATTTACCGGCAAGCTCCCTCGATTTCCGGATTGCCAGGATTACAGCGATAAGGTCGGCGTTACCGGCCCTTTCTCCGATGCCGTTAATGGTGGTGTTGATATAGGCATCCTGCCCGCCGTCGATAACTCCCATGGCGCCGGCGATAGAATTAGCCACCGCCATGCCCAGGTCATTGTGACAGTGAAGCTCAACCGCAATGCCTGTTTTTTCGGCGAGTGTTCTTGCCGTTTCGTAGATGGTAAAAGGGTTATCATAACCAAGTGTATCACAGTATCTGATTCTGTCGGCGCCGCTTTCCTTGGCGGCCAGCCCGAACTCGATGAGGTAATTCAAATCGGTCCTTGAGGCGTCCTCGGCATTGGCGCCTATAGACTCGGCCCCGTGAGCACGGGCGGCGGTTACAGCCTTCATCATATCCTTGATGATATCATCTTTCTTCTTACGACCCTGGAACTTGCCGTTAATCATCTGGTCTGATGTGGATATGGACACGCTGAGGTGGTCTATATTGGGTATCAGTTGAAAGGTGGTCTCTACGTCCTCAACGATGGCTCGTATCCATCCTTCCAGGCGGATGGGCTTGAGAACGCCTATCTCAGCCAGCTCAAGGTTGGCGCGTATGTAGTTGGTTTCGTGCCTTGTCGTGGGGAAGCCGAGCTCAGACTGAAACACCCCCATTTCGTTAAGGTAGATATTTATCATCGTCTTCTCGAGCTTGGACAAGCCCAGTTTGGCTGTCTGCACGCCGTCGCGGTTGGTAACGTCAAGAAGATATATTTCCGGCATATGGTTCTCCTTTAAAGTAAATGGCTATATTATGCAAAATATACACCTACCCATGCTAATATTAGCATATGGTAACTGCTATCGGCAAACAATTATCGGCAATAATACGGAAAATGTCAAGCTCTATTTTTTCCTGTTTGACACTCATAATAAGGGATGGTAGATTAAATGTAGGAGTGATTCTCAGGCGCAGCCAAGGGGTTTTCAGCAGTTATATGTAATGAACGTTGGTGTATGCAAAGTCAGCCTTCGCCTGCCGGAGAACATGTCTCTCAAAGGTAAGCGGCAGGTATTGAAGTCTATTACCAGCCGGGTCCGCAATAAGTTCAATGTTGCCGTGGCTGAAGTGGACGACAATGATGTATGGCAGCTGGCCACTATCGGGATTTGCTGTGTCAGCAATAATGGAAGGCATACCAATGAGGTTCTTTCCAGGGTGGTTAATTTCATTACTGCCAGTCGCTTTGAGATTGAGATACTTGACTACGAAATCGAAATAATCAGTGTTTAGGGAAAAGAGCTGTCATGGACAACGCCGCTTTCCTCAGTCATCTCAAGTCTCAGCCTATTTATGATGGTCAAATTGCCCATGTCGAGCGTATTGCTTCCCGTGAAGCGAGCCACGCCGGACTGAGTGAGCCTCTGGTCGAAGAACTCCAGGCCTGCCTTAATGAGCACGGGCTATCTTCTCTCTATTCGCATCAGGCTGAAGCGGTGAATGCAGTCCGCCGTGGTAAGAACGTAATCATCGCCACTTCCAGCGCCAGCGGTAAGACCCTGTGCTATAACATCGCCGTGGCGCAGGCTATGCTGACAGAGCCAGGTAGCCGCGCCCTCTATCTCTTCCCCACCAAAGCCCTGGCTCAGGACCAGCTGCGTAATCTGCATCACCTTTTTTGTCCCGGTCTGTTTCCGGTGGCAAGCCTGGCGACCTTTGATGGCGATACACCGCGCTCGGAGCGGGCGGATATCAGGAAGCAGGGGCGGATAATCCTGACCAATCCGGATATGCTTCACGTTGGCATATTGCCCAATCATCAGGCGTGGTCGGGGTTACTGCGTCGTCTTCAGTATGTGGTGATAGACGAAGCCCATATCTATCGCGGCGTTTTCGGCTCCCATGTTGCCTGCGTAATGCGCCGCCTGCGCCGTCTTTGCGATATTTATGGCTCCAACCCCCAGTTTATCTGCTGTTCGGCGACCATTGCCAATCCCGGCGAGCATGCCGAAGGACTTACCGGTTTGCCCTGCGAGGTGGTGGATAATGATGGCTCTCCTCGCGGGCGGAAGGACTTTATCTTCTGGAATCCGCCGTTGATAGATGAAACCAAGAGCGGCCGGCGCAGTGCTCACTGGGAGACAACGGGAATTTTCACGGAACTGGTCGGCCAGGGTTCCCGCACCCTGACCTTTACCCGCACGCGCCGTCTCACCGAGCTTATTTACATCTACTCAAAAAAGCGTCTCGCCGAACTGGATTATGGCCTGTCACAGCTAATCATGCCCTACCGTGCCGGTTACCTGCCGGAAGACCGCCGCAAGATTGAAAGGGAGCTTTTCGGAGGCCGGCTTCTGGGGGTGGTGGCGACCAATGCCCTGGAACTGGGTATTGACAGCGGTGGACTGGAGGCCACTGTTCTCGACGGCTATCCGGGCAGTATCGCGAGCACCTGGCAGCAGGCCGGCCGGAGCGGCCGGAGCCAGGGGGAATCGTTAAGCTTTCTGGTGGCCTGGGACAATCCCCTTGACCAGTATTTCATGCGCCACCCCGACTCCTTTTTTCAGAAAGGATTTGAGCACGTGCTGGTTAATCCGGAGAACCCCTATATCCTGAGAGACCATCTGTTGTGCGCCGCCTGGGAGCGCCCCATTGATGATACGGATGAAAAGATTTTCGGCGCCGCCATGACTCAGGAAAGGGATGAACTGGTAGGGCAGGGGCAGCTCCGGGAGCGACGTCAGAAATTCTACCTCTCGCCGTCTGTCGCCTACCCCGCCCAGTCCATCAATATACGCTCGAGCTCCGGAGAGACCATCGCCGTTGTGGACATCAGCACCGGCTCTCTGATGGAAACGGTAGAGAGCAGCGTCGCCTTTTTCCAGGTACATCCGGGGGCTATCTATCTGCACCAGGGCGAATCGTACCTGATAACCAGATTAGACCTTACCAGCCATATCGCCTATGCCGAGCCGACCAGGGTCAATTACTATACCCAGACCAAGGAACTTCACGATTTGCGTATACAGAAGGTGAGAGAGAGCAAGACTGTCGGGCAGGCAAACGTGCACGTGGGTGACGTGGAGGTGACTGTTGACGTGGTTGGTTTCAAGAAGAAGAGGCAGTTCACCGAGGAGGTCATCGGGGAAGAGCCCCTTGACCTCCCCCCGATTACCTTCCCCACCGTAGCTTTATGGTTTGATATTCCGGCTCCGGCGGTCGCTAAGATAGCCGCTTCCGGCCTTGACTTTGCCGGGGGGCTCCATGCCGCCGAGCATGCCGCTATCGGCATCCTGCCCCTGTTCGCCCTGTGTGACCGCAATGATATCGGCGGTGTGTCCACCCCCCTCCACCCCGATACCGGACGTGCCCAGGTATTCATCTATGACGCCTATCCCGGCGGCATCGGCATCGCCGAGAAGGGCTTCAGCATGATAATGGGACTCTGGGAGGCAACCCTGAATGTTATCGCCGAGTGCCCCTGCCAGGAGGGCTGCCCTTCCTGTGTGCAGTCCCCCAAGTGTGGCAACAACAACAAGCCCCTGGACAAAGCGGCGGCGAAGGTAATACTTAAGGAGTTGGTGAAGAGTTAGGGTGAAGGGTTCACCCCTCCCCCCATCTCATCTTTTCCCACCCGCCGCCCTCGGCACTTTTGCAGCTTATCCCGTAGTTTTCCCCACCCCAGTTTCCCCCTTTGGAAAAGGGGGATTAAGGGGGATTTTTCAAAGCTAAGCTGCGGGCGATACGAGGGTGGGCCTGGGTGGGAAAACAAAACAGGCGGTAGTGCAGCGGGGAGCTTAAGGGGCGCAAGTCCCTCTCATTAGCTGGCATTAGTGAATTAATTCCCCGTTTTTGATATATTGTAGATATCACGTCCCTTACCGTCAGCGACGGGCGAAGCGGTCAATCTGCCTGTAATAAAAAAGGAGGTTTATCTATGGTACAGAAAGAATACGAACATCTGATAAAACCCGTGGTCATCAAGGACCCGCCGGAAGGACTCTATGCCGAGCCGCGTATCTGGATGGAAGCCAGCGACCTGGAGGGCTTCAATGCCCACTTTTCTTTTGGATTCGTTAAAAAGCCCTGCCATTTTCATCCGCTTGAGGGTGCCCTGATACATCCCTATGATGAAATCCTCGTCTTTGAAGGGACGAATAACACCGATATCTTTGACCTGGGGGCGGAAATAGCGGTACAGCTTGGTGAAGAACAGGAAGAGCATGTCTTTACGGAACCCTCGTGTGTGCTCATTCCTAAAGGTTTGCCGCACGGCCCGGCTACGGTCAGGAGCCTGGAAAGACCCATTGTCCATTACACCATCGGCCTGGCTGACGCATATCAGGCCGAGTCTGTTTCACCGAAATCTGTCTCAGCAACCAGGGGTGATAAATACCGCAAGTATATCAAGAAAATGACCACCAATTTCAAGTCCATGGGCATGGAGGGGATGCCCTCGGAGTACGGGTCAGTCAGGGCTGCGGAAATGGGAGTGGGACCGGGCAATGGCGATGAAGTCGTCTGGCTCTATGGGGAAGACTTGGAGGGATTCAATGTTAATTTTACCTGGGGCTTTTACAGCAAGTGCGGCAAATGGCACCGCGGCGGCGAAGCTCACTACCATCCCGAGGCGGAAATCCTCTGTTTCTTGGGACTTGACCCTGATGACCCTAATTTCCTGGGGGCTGAGCTTGAGCTGGGCATGGGCAAGGACTACGAAAGGCACATCTTCAATACGCCGACCATCGTCGTCTGTCCCGCCGCTTTTCCACACCTCCCCCTCATTACCAGGTGGTGTGATAAGCCTTACGGATTTATCGTGGTTTGTCTCAGCGGCGAGCACGCTTCTCCGTGGGTGGAAGCGTAGCCGTAAATCCCGACGGCTCATTGACATATCTTAAGGGGGACTTTAATTAAGTATCGCAGGTTCGGCAGGCTGGACTGGGAAGCATCAATACTGGGCTTTGGCGTCATGCGGCTGCCGTCGGCAGGCGGCGACCCTGACAGCATAGATGAGGCTGAATCTGTCAGGATGCTCCGTTACGCCATTGACCACGGTGTCAACTATCTGGACCTGGGTTTTCCTTACGACAGGCAGCGGCACGAACGCCTGACCCGTCTGCTCGGCCGGGCGCTTCAAGACGGCTACCGGCAGAAAATTAAGGTTGCCGCCAATCTGCCGTCCTTTTTAATCGATTCCTCACGGGACTTCCAGCGTTACCTGAATGAACAGCTGGAGTGGTTGCAGGCGGACAGGATAGACTTTTATCTTCTGGGCGGACTGAACCGGGATACCTGGCCCGGATTACAGGGACTGGATGTACTGCACTGGGCCGAGGGGGCCATGGCAGACGGGCAAATAGGCAGACTGGGGTTCTCTTTCCACGACAATTTTCAGGTCCTCAGGGGCATTCTGGATGATTACGACAAGTGGGCTGTTTGTCAATTTCAATACAGCTATATGGACGTAGACAATCAACCCGGTGTCGGCGGACTTAAATATGCGGCTGAGAAGGGACTGGCGGTGGTTGTTGCCGAACCACTCAAAGGGGGAAGGCTCACTCAACAGCCGCCGGAGTCGGTAGCCAGAGTATGGGCAGGTGTCTCGCCGGAACGCACACTGGCCGAATGGGGTTTACGCTGGGTCTGGAATCACCCGGCTGTTTCTACCGTTGTCTGCGATATGAGCACCCTGGAACAGGTAATCCAGAATATAGCCCTGGCTGACGATGCTGAGCCGGCCAGCCTGACCGTTCAGGAGCAGGTGCTGGTCAGTCAGGTCAGAGAAGCATACCGCAAATTGAGACCTGTCCCCTGTACCACCTGTCGGGCCTGTATGCCGTGCCCTCAGGGCATCGATGTGCCGCGCATCTTCGAGCTTTACAACGATGCCATTATGTATGGTGATATTGAGACCGGGCGGTCTATTTACCGTACGGAACGGCACCGTATCGATAGCTGCACCGAATGCGGTTCTTGTGTAAATACCTGCGCCAGGCAGATTGCCATTCTGGACTGGCTTAAGAAGGTGCAGGAGCTATTCCCCGAACACGAATAAAGCATAAAATTATTATCATATGGCTGAAAGCTGTTATAATGTGTATGTGCCGTTATCTAAAAGGGAGTCAGTGAGTGCCGATAATTGACAGAGACTATATGAGAACCCCTCCGCCGGCAGGGGGATACAGGAGATCCGGTAGTTCCTGGGGTTTCGGCCTGAGTCCCTTGTGGCTAATAATTATCGCCAATTTTGTGTTTTTTATAGCCGTGATGGTTTCTGGAGAAGGAAGGTATCCCTTTGGTGAATATTACATAATCATCAGCGATAGGTTTACTTATTATCTGGGTTTGATTCCGTATTACTTCTTCAGCCGGCCCTGGACTATAATCACCAATATGTTTATTCACGCTGGATTCTGGCATTTATTGTTCAATATGATTACCCTCTTTTTCTTCGGCAGGGCTTTGGCCATGCTCGTGGGGCATAATAAATTCCTTCTGGTCTACTTTATCGGTGGTATATTTGGTAATGTTTTGTACCTGCTGCTGGGAGACTCTCTTTCCATAGCCGTTGGTGCTTCTGGTGCTGTATATGCTATAGCTGGTGCTCTGGTTATGATAAGGCCCAATATAAGAGTCCTTTTATACTTCTTTATTCCCATGCCTCTCTGGGTTGTGGTTCTGGTGTTTTTTGTTTTCTTTTCATTACCGCCTATAGCAGAGAATTTTAACATGGCCTGGCAGGCCCACCTCGGTGGTCTGGTTGTTGGTCTTATCGCTGGTTATTTTTTCAGGAAACGGTTACGTTATTATTAGTAGTAATCTTGACTCGTCTTATAAAGACTCCGCTTGACTTTTCATGTATTCATTTTTATAATACGTAAGTTACCTGTTAGCTATGGTAATATGGAAAGACAAATGCCCGAGTGGCGCAATGGCAGCGCAACCGACTTGTAATCGGTAGGTTGAAGGGTTCGAATCCCTCCTCGGGCTG
>CAZLEY010000055.1:0-11536 GCA_964558675.1 uncultured Dehalococcoidaceae bacterium
GCCTTCATCTATACTTCCCGAGACTGGCATTCTCCATCTCACTAGGGGGCAACTGTCGTCAGCCACTTTCTGATAGAGTTCTCTCAGCCTCTTAATGGTCGGCATGCTGAATTCTTTAGGCTCGCTGATAATGCTTTTCTTCCAAGTGCCTTGCATCTTTGCAGGCTTTCCTACGTCGCTCCCGTCTAACTAAAGACGGCCACCTGCTCACCCTCATGCATCAACAGCAGCAAGTGGTCATCGGGATGTCGTAATGTGAATCCCCGGTGTGCAAATTCGCCTAGGCCTTTAATCTGAACCTCAGTCGCCATTACGCCACCTCCTGTATTCGCAAATATATGCTTGCTTCACTGCCCAGACCTAGTTGGTTTCTTCATGTCCCTCTCCTTCGTCGTTTACCCCTTTCGCCTTTAACAATATGGCCTCGGCTTCTTTCAGTGCTGCGCTGGTATCAAACAGGCTCTCCTGGGCCGCAGCGTGAGCCGCCCGTAGCGGGCTGAACTTCCGGTGTTTCTTAATTATGTCGGTGAGGTTGAGAGAGGCGTATTTCTCAGTCGTCTTGATGTCGGCGTGCCCCATTATCTCCTGGAGGGAGCGCAGGTCGCCGCCCTCCACCAGGTAGTTTTTGCCGAAGGCGTGTCGGATGCGGTGGGGTCCCATCTTCGGCCCCTTGATACCTGCTTTCTCCATATGGCGGCGGACTATTGCGTAGATGAGGTGTCTGGTGATCGGACCTTTGTGACCGTGAAACACGTGGTCGTCCATTCTCGTAGCCGCTATCTGGAGTAGTAGACGTCTTGTTTCATCGGAAATGGGAACTTCGCGCCAGCCCGTCTTGCCGTGAACGACCACCGTTTCCTGCTTGATGTTGTGCTTGAGGAGAGAGCACACCTCGCCAGCCCGCACCCCGTTGTCCATTATCAGGGTTAGTATTGCCCGGTCCCGCGGGGATTCAGCGGAATGGAGAAGCCTCATCATCTCGCCGGACTCAAGGGTGGGCATGAGCGTCTTGGGGCGACGCGGTGGCTTTATGGCATCCATCGGGTTGGGAAGCCGGTGGCGGCTGCCGATGAATTTGAGAAAGGTCTTCAGGGCGCGGTAAACGTCCCACCTCGTTTCCGGGCTTCCATGAACGGTTGCCAGGAAACATTCGATAGGTTCGGGACGCCGCGGCAGGGTAGGGCAGGCTTCGGCGAAGGGGTGGAGCCTGTCCTCGTACCAGGAAATAGTGGCCTTGCTTAGGTTAGCCGCGATGCGGCTGGCAATGAACTCCCGGAGTGCCAGCTCTGTCTTCATGATGCCTCCTATGTAGAGACATAACAGAGCATAGCAGCACTTCGGCGGATGCGAAACGGTAAAAAGTGTGGGGCACTTCTGACCGATTAATCGGACTTTGGTGAAGGGTGGTAAAGGCCGACCAGTGCGCCGTTTCCGGCGACTTATCGGTCTTTGGTGTGGCCGACTTTAGTCCGATTTTTCTCGGACTTTTGACCGAGGCGAATACTGTTTTAACAGTGAGATGGCGACCCCGGCCGGATTTGAACCGGCGATCTCCACCGTGACAGGGTGGCATGTTAGACCGCTACACTACGGGGCCATTCTTATTAATAAGCTCATTAAAAGCTAATATGCTGCGGTGAGTCTGTATTCTATTTAATTCAAGTCTATCAAAGGCAGGATACCGTGTCAAGGAAACTTGCCTCATAGACTTTATATTGTTTGTGCAATTGGATTATGGTATAATAGCGTGAAATTCGTTAAGGAATAAGATGGTGCCCAGAAAAAAACAGGTAACAGTAGTAGAAGATAAGAGGTTACAGGATTACGAGCTGGTGTTCATTGTCAGTCCAGAGGTAAGCGATGAGTCTTTGGAGAACAAAATAGAAGGTATCAACCAGTTTATTACCAGTAATAATGGTGTTATCAACGAGATGGAAAGATGGGGCAAGAAGAGACTGGCCTATCCCATAGAACACTTTTTAGAGGGTTACTACATGTTGGCCAGATTCAAAATCAGCCCGGCGCGCTGTAAGGAACTCGAAGCGAATTTGGAAATATCTGAAGAGGTTCTGAGACACCTGCTGATAAAATTGAACGGTTAGATTTATAGATTGTCCGGCTCCTGAGACGAATTGGGGAGGTGAAGAGACAATGCCCAGTTTGAACAAATTGGCAATTATTGGTAATGTTGGCAATGAACCGGAGATGCGTTTTACTCCCAATGGAAAGCCGGTAACGTCTTTCTCTGTGGCTACTAACTGGCTGTATACATCATCTGAGGGGGAGCGACGTCAGGAGACCGAGTGGTTTAATGTAGTAGCCTGGAACAGGTTGGCGGAACAATGCAATCAGTTTCTGGCTAAAGGTCGCCTGGTATATGTAGAGGGCAGGATACACACTCGTAACTGGGAAGGTCAGGATGGACAGCCGCATTCTCGAATTGAAGTGATAGCCAGCAGAGTTATATTCCTGGAGAGGCGAGGAGCATCAGCGCTTCCGGAAGAAAAGGTTGAGGACAAGATAGAAGACAGCGGAGTAGCAGAACTGGAACCGGAAGACATCCAGTTTTAGCCGCCAACAGGAATATATAATATAATTAGTTTAGAGGGCAGGATGGCACAAACTAGAGATTCCAGGCCAAGAAGACCGGGACGGTCAAAATATGTACCCAAGCGCAGGGTTTGCTTCTTTTGTCGGGATAAGATTGAAAATATAGACTATAAGGACCCAACTGTGTTACGGCCTTATATATCTGACAGGGGTAAGATTGCGCCTCGTCGTAAAAGCGGTGCCTGTGCCAAGCACCAGCGCCGTCTGGCAGTAGCTATAAAGAGGGCGCGGCACCTGGCTTTATTGCCGTATGTGTCAGCACATATGCGAAAGACGGGGGGCATTGGTATAAAAAGCTAGTTTAGCCGTATTGGCCTCTATTTCGCTTTCCTGCATCACCCAAGGAGAAATGATTCATTGTTAATAGGGAGATAAAGTGCCAAAAAGAACCTACCAACCCAAGCGTATTCCAAGGAAGCGAGAGCATGGCTTTAGGGCTAGAATGAGCACGCGAGGCGGCCGGGCCGTCTTGAAATCAAGGCGATTAAAAGGTCGAAAAAAACTGACGGTTGTGTAAAAATAACATAACATGGCTAAGTGTGGATGTAGTGAGGGGAGAGCAATATCTAAACAGGAAAATACAATACGAATCGGTTTATGATAGAGGTAGTTCCTGGGCAGGTAGAGAGATAGTAATCAGGGTCTCGCCTAATGGCCTTGATGTCTCAAGATATGGCTTCGCGGTTGGCCGACGCGTGGGTAAAGCGGTCGTTAGAAATAAAGTAAAACGCAGGCTGCGTGAAATATTAAGGCAAACACCACTGCAACCGGGACATGATATTGTAATTATCGCTCGTGCTTCGGCGGCGAAGGCAGATTACTCTGGTCTGGTGAAGGCGGTAGAGAATTTATTGTTTAAAGCCGGACTGATAGTGGGGGAGTATGAAGGGGTTAGCCCTGGAACTGATTAAGCTTTATCAGGTAACGCTATCGCGGGTTATGCCGCCATCCTGTCGTTTCACGCCAACCTGCTCACAGTATACCTGCGAGGCTATCTCCAAGTTTGGAATTATTAAAGGGATAAGTTTAGGCGTCAGGCGTATTGCACGTTGCCATCCCTTAAATCCGGGTGGTTATGACCCGGTACCATAATGGGTGGGCGTGATTAATATATCGGTCCGGACTGTTAATCAATCTCGCTTTTTAATGATAATATCAGGGATAATAGCTTTGTTAAATATAAGGCAGTACACAGAGTTTCATCGGCTTTTTATGGAGGAGGGTATCTAAGTGCCTCTGAAGAAGGGTAAGTGGCGAGTCGGCAGGATATGGCTCCTGATTGTTATGCTTCTTGTCATTGGACTGGTTGGCTTTAGTTGCGTTCGGGGTCTGGCGCCTGTTGGGTGGTCAGGTGGAGTAGTATCCGATGGCACGTTGTATGTGGGGTCCAAGGAAGGCAGGCTGGTGGCCATTGGTCTTGATGATAATAGTCGGCACTGGACCGAGCCGCTTAAAGCATCAGGCCAGGGGGGCGGACTATTTGGTTGTTCGCCGGCGTATGGTGGTGGTTGCGGAGGCGGTGCTTCAGGGGTAGCTATATACGGGACGCCGGTAGTCATGGGAGACAGGGTATATATAGCCGGCTACAACGGCAAAGTATATTCCTATGATTACAGTTCACTCCAGATGGATGACATATATCCTCCTGAGGGCAATCTTGAACCCATCGTTGGCGGCATTGTAATAGACCAGGGCATGTTGTATTTTGGCGCTTCCGACGGGATGTTTTATGCCCTGGATGCGGATAACCTTATCTGGAAGTGGGAATTCGAGACCGGGGACAGAATCTGGGCAACACCGGCCGTAAGCGAAGGTACGATATATATAGGCTCTTTTGATAAAAAGCTATATGCCCTGGATGCCGCCGATGGCCGTAAGAAATGGGAGTTTGAGACGGAAGGCGCCATCGTATCCGAGCCTTTAGTTAGCGACGGCACAGTATACATCGGGTCTTTTGATAGGCATATGTATGCTATAAACGCTTATAATGGCAGCCTGAAATGGAAATATAAGGCGGAAAATTGGTTCTGGGCCAAACCGCTGATTTATAACGGCACTGTTTATGCCGGATGTCTTGATGATAAGGTATATGCCCTCAAGGCGGATACAGGCGATAAGTTGACCGAATTTGACATGGGAAGTCCGGTATCCTCTTCGCTGGTATTATTTGATAGCAAAGTTATCGTTGCTTCAAGAGATGGCGTGGTGCATGCCATAGATACCGTTGAAAACAGGGTCAAGAAGCTTGCCGAAATAGAGGAGGAGATATACGGTCCGCTCTGCATTGGTGATGGCACCGTTTATGTTCATACCCAGGACCTGACTCTGCATCGGATAAATGCCACTACCGGTGCCATAGGGACTGTCTCTTTAAAGAGCGGTGAATGAGGTAGATTTCATTGAATGTATGGGAACTGATAATTCAGCAGCCGGTAATTAACGTCCTTATTGTCATGTCGCATTACCTGGGTGGTAGTTTTGGGCTGGCTATCATTGCCCTGACCATTATTGTCAATCTCCTGATGCTTAAGTTGACATTGAATCAGATTCGCTCCACAAAGGCGATGCAGGACCTTCAACCCAGGCTGGCTGAGATTCAGAAGAAATATGGCAAGGACAGGCAGAAGCTGGCTCAGGAGCAGATGAGGCTGTACAAGGAGTCAGGCGTCAAGCCGGCCGGGTGCGCCATTACGATGTTAATCCAGATGCCTATCTGGATTGCCCTCTATCAGTCAATCATGCTTACCCTTGCCATAGCGCCCGAAGGTCTGCTGAATCTGTCAAAATATCTGTATTCGTGGCCGATATTATACGAGGCTTTGCCTCTGAGCCGCAGTTTCATCGGACTGGACCTGGCCGAACGCAATTTTATTCTGGCCATCCTGGTTGGGGCTACTATGTGGTTGCAGCAGAAGATGTCCATGACGACGTCCGGCGACTCCAAGCAGGCGCAGCAGAGCCAGATGATGCTGTGGATGATGCCGATGATGTTTACTTTGCTGGCGCTGTCGTTTCCCAGCGGCCTGGCTCTTTTCTGGGTGGCTTCCAGTGTCGTGAGAATAGTCATGCAGTACCGTATTAGCGGTTGGGGAGGTATCCGCAGGGGAGCCGGTCAGGAGCCTGACAAAGATAAAAGGTATGTGAAGCTTATTTCCTCGGAAGAAGATAAATCCGTAGATGATGTTGGCGCTGATATTGTTATAACGGATAAACAGCAGAAGCCTGGCAAGATGAGGTATCTGCCGGGCCAGGACAGGGCTCAACGCCGACGTAAAAAATAGGCATGGTATCATGTCCATGCGGCTGTAACGAGACCGTTAGCAGGAAGAGGTTATGGTAACTATGAATGATTCAGATTCACAGAGCGAGATATTTGAAGAAGCGAAAAATATACTGGAGATACTTCTGGGCCTGATGGACATAGAAGCCTCCGTTACTCTTTCCGATGAATTCACGGTTAATGATGACGATGGCAATCCCTCTTCGGTGGGTCTCAATATTGAAGGTGAGGACCTTGGCATTCTAATCGGACGCCGGGGCCAGACTATGGCTTCTCTACAGCATATTGTCCGGATTATCATGGCTCACAAGATGGAGGTAAGGTTGCCCATAGTTCTGGACGTGGAAGGCTATAAACAGCGCCGCTGTGAAGGACTGCGAGCTTTAGCCCTGAGACAGGCCGAGCAGGTAAGTACCAGGAATACTCCTTTTACCATGGAACCGATGTCAGCTTTTGATAGACGAGTTATTCACCTTGCCCTGGCTGACCATCCTGATGTTACCACCGAGAGCACCGGCTTCGGTGAGAGCCGGAAAGTGGTTATTATACCTAAAAGTTGATAATACTATTGATTTCCTTCTTGAACTGTGCTAACCTTTATCTGTAAAGGCAGTGACGGAGAAGAGTAAGGGAGATAAAGAGTACCCAGCGAAGTCCGGTAGGGTGAGAGCGGATGTGCCCTCCTCCCTGAAAATCACTCCTGAGCTACCAACCGAACGTTCTTCGCCTGTGAAGGACTTGTAGGCTTGGGCGGTTTCGTCAACCGTTATCCTTGACGGGGGTATAGGTTTGTGCCCTGAAAGAGTGCTCCTTCTTAGGAAGGAGAAATTGGGTGGTACCGCGGGAACTTTATAAAGAGTCTCGTCCCTTTAAGACGAGGCTTTTTTGTTATATGAATATGTCATTGCGAGGAGCGTAGCGACGAAGCAATCTCTATCGCCGTCTCGATGGGATTTCTTCGCTCTTAAAAAATTAAGTAGCCAGCAAATTATGGTATCGGGGGAGCAAAAATGTTTAATCCTGTCGATAGTAGGGTGAGTTTTCCTCAGCTTGAGGAGAAAATACTGGGCTGGTGGAAAGACAATAGTATCTTCCAGCGGAGTATAGATTCCCGGCGGGGCGGACCTCTTTTTATTCTGTATGATGGGCCGCCCACGGTAAACGGCAGCCCCGCCATTCACCATGTTTACATGTCTGTTTTCAAAGACCTGCTACCGCGCTATAAGGCGATGAAAGGGTACTGTACGCCGCGTATTGGCGGCTGGGATACGCATGGCCTGCCGGTAGAGCTGGAAATAGAGAAACAGCTTGGTTTTTCCGGTAAGGCTCAGATTGAAGAGTACGGCATTGCCAGGTTCAACGAGATGTGCCGGCAGAGTGTTAATCACTACATGCGAGAGTTCGAGGAGATACTGGAACGATGTGGCTACTGGATTGACCTGGAACATCCCTATATCACCATGGACAACAGCTATATTGAGAGCGTCTGGTGGGCGATAAAGCAGATGTGGGATAAAGGGCTGGTCTACCAGGGCTATAAGGTTACCCCCCACTGCCCCCGCTGCGGCACCTCGCTGAGCTCTCACGAGGTCGCCCAGGGCTATCAGGAAGATACCGAAGACCCCTCGGTTTACATAAAGTTCAAGATTGTGGAAAGTAATATTGCCGGTATCGCACCGGAGAAGCCCGCCTATTTCTTAGCATGGACGACCACTCCGTGGACACTTCCGGGCAATACGGCACTGGCGGTTGCTCCTGAGGCAGAGTATGTGGTGGTGGAAGGTGAGAAGGATTATCTTATTTTAGCATCGGCATTGCTTGGTGCCATCGAGATTGATAACTACAGGGTTGTATCTAAGGTGGAGGGGAGAGCGCTGGCTGGCGTAAGATACGAACCGCTGTTTAGTCCGCATGATTTCGGTGTGGAACGCTGGCGTTTCCAGGAGAATGGTGAGTTGCAGCCGCAGGAAGCGGATGCAGAGTTAAGGTACAGAGTCATTGCGGGTGACTACGTTTCTATGGAAGAAGGCACCGGCATTGTCCACATCGCCCCTGCCTATGGCGAGGTGGACTATCAGGCAGGACAGGAAAATGCTCTGGACTTTGTCCATCAGGTTGATTTAGCGGGAAATATCATCGGCAATTACCCGTTCTCCGGCAGGTTCGTTAAAGACGCCGACCCGCTGGTGCTGGAGGATTTGCAGAAGAGGGGCCTTCTCCTCCGCAGTGAGACGATTAAGCATACCTATCCCTTCTGCTGGCGTTGCGAGGCCCCGCTGCTTTACTACGCCAAGCAGACCTGGTATATCCGGACGACGGCGCTCAAAGACGAGCTTATTTCGGGGAATAATGAGATAAACTGGTATCCGGAGCATATTAAGAACGGCCGTTTCGGCGACTGGCTCCAGAATAACGTCGACTGGGCTTTCTCCCGCGAGCGTTACTGGGGCACGCCGCTGCCGGTCTGGCGCTGCGAGTCCTGCGGAGAGCCGGACTGTGTTGGTGGCGTTGCCGACCTGAGTGGTAAGCAGGGCTTTTCGGGACTTAAAGAGCCATTAGATTTGCACCGGCCCTATGTTGATGAGGTGACATTTGATTGCCCCGCGTGCGGCGGTAAAATGAAGCGTGTCCCCGAGGTTATCGACTGCTGGTTTGATTCCGGGGCTATGCCGGTGGCGCAGTTACACTACCCGTTTGAAAACGAGACCATGCTTGAGGACGGGCGTTTCCCGGCCGACTATATCTGTGAGGCTGTTGACCAGACACGGGGCTGGTTCTACAGCCTGCATGCCATATCCACCCTGCTCTTCGGGCGTCCCTGTTACCGCAACGTTATCTGCCTGGGGCATATCCTTGATGCCAGGGGCGAGAAGATGAGCAAGCGTAAGGGTAATGTCGTCCTGCCGAAGGACATTATCCCCAGATATGGCGCCGATGCCCTCCGCTGGTATCTGTATGTTGGTACTTCGCTCGGCAACCCGCGCCAGTTCGATGAGAAGCAGGTGCAGGAGGCATCCCGCCGCTTTCTGTCAACGCTGTGGAATGTCTATTCCTTTTTCGTCCTCTATGCCAACATCGATAACTACGAACCTGAGTCGGAGATAGCCGCGTCACTGGAGGCGGAGCTTGACCGCTGGATTATCTCCGAGCTTAACCAGTTGACTAAAGATGTGGTGTCGGCGCTGGATGGCTATAATCCCATTGACGCCGCCAGAAAGATAGAGGGCTTTGTCGACGGGCTTTCCAACTGGTACGTCAGGCGGAGTCGGCGGCGCTTCTGGAAGAGCGAGAATGACGCCGATAAGCTCTCGGCGTATAATACGCTTTATCAATGCCTGGTCACCCTGTCGAAGCTGCTGGCACCGTTTACCCCGTTCGTGGCCGAAGAGCTGTATCAGAACCTGGTCAGGTCTGCGTTCCCGGAAGCACCGGAAAGTGTCCACCTGGCTGATTTTCCGGTAGCCGACGAGGGCCGGATTGACAAACAGTTGTCCGATGATAACCGCTTGGCCATGAAGGTCTCGAGCATGGGTAGGGCGGCGCGCAGTAAGGCAGGCATCAAGGTGCGCCAGCCTTTGGCAGAAATTTACGTCGGTGTTAGCTCTGATTGGGAAAAGCAGGCTCTGGAGAGAGTCGAGCCTCTCATTCTGGAAGAGCTTAACATAAAGGAATTGTATGCCGATTCTGTTGGGAAGGTGGCTGGTAAGGAAGACTCCGGTTATGTGGTCGTCAGCGAGGCGTCCAATAATGTAGCCGTGTCCACGTACATTACTATCGAACTGGAGGCCGAGGGTATCGCGCGCGAGATTGTCCACCGCGTGCAGACGATGCGCCGTACCGCCGGATATGATATCGCCGACCATATCGTTACCTACTACGAGGGGGACGCCTCGTTCGTCCAGTCGATTTCAGCCTTCGCCGACTATATTAGGCAGGAAACGCTCTCGCGTGATATTGATGAAGGAGTTCCTGAGGACGCCGATTTCCAGGAGACATATAAGATAGGCGGCCACAACCTGTTGCTGGGGGTAAAAAGAGCCGGGTAGTCTAGGGTGGCGGTGGACTCTCGACGGGAATAACTTCAGTGGTATTTTGGGTATCGCCCCGCCAGAATACTACATCAAGCGGTTCCCCGATTTTAGACTTGTGGAGGACGTGTGTCAGTTGCTCTACATCGCTAACCTTTTCGCCGCCGAGTTCAACGATAACGTCCCCTGGTTCCAGTCCAGCTTGAGCCGCCGGACTGTCTCTGACTACTTCCACAAGCAGGACTCCCTCTTCTACAGCCAGCTTCAGTTGCCGAATCGCGACCTGGTCAACCGTATAGAGTCCCACCCCCAGCCAGGGTCGGACTACGTACCCTTTATTCACAAGCTCCTGGATTATTGGTATAGCTGTATCAATACTGATGGCATAACCCATACCCTCGACGCCGATTTGGGCAATCTTGGCGCTGGTAATGCCGATTACCTCTCCGGCAAGGTTCACCAGCGGACCGCCGCTATTGCCCGGGTTTATGACTGCCGTGGTTTCAATCAGGTCGTAGAGTGTTTGGCCCTGGTCTAACGGTATGGGAACACCCTGCCGACTTACTATCCCCTCGGTAGCCCTTATTCCCAGGCCGAGCGCATTCCCGATGGCTATTACCCAGTCGCCTACCCTCAATGTTGAGGAGTCGCCTATTTTAAGGGCGGGCAGGTCTTGCGCCTCAATGCTGAATATGGCCAGGTCATTAAGCTCATCGGTAAATATGGAGTCGGTATCTGCCGGGAAAGTCCTGCCGTCGTCCAGCGTTACCGTAATAGTCTGAGCGTCTACAACGACATGGTTATTTGTTACAATGATGCCGTCTTCATCGATAATCCAGCCGGAGCCGGCACCTTCCTGCGTAAAACGCCCGAAGATGCTTTGACCGACCACTTCGGTACTGATGGCAACCACCGAAGGTTTAACCAGCGCGACGACATCGGCAATACTGGGGAGTTCCTCGGTTTGATTGGCTGTTGGTGGTGGCGTCCAGGAGGTGTTGATAGGCGTGGGTGTAACTGAAGGTTCTGTAGGTGTTGGTGACACCGGTGACTCAGGCGTTTCGATAGTTATGCAGCCGGGTCCCAGTAGTAATGTCAGCGAAAGCACGAGGACAAATATAGTTAATAATGCCGTTAAATCTAATCTTCTCATAGATGTCTATATAAATTATAGCATATATAGCATACTTGAGAATTATTAAGATATTATTAAAATGCCGACCCCCCCCCCCCCCCTCCTTTTCAGGGGAGAGGGGGTATCGGGGTCAAGGCAATGAGATGGGATACTATGTGCCTGGTACTTTGGGCAGGTGTTCCAGCGCCTCTTTTACCTTGTCTTCGGGGTAGGCATAGTCTTCCAGCTTGCCCGATAGATAGGCTTCGTAGGCAGCCATATCGACATGCCCGTGTCCGCTGTGGGCCAGCAGGATGGTCTTGGCCTCGCCGGACTCCTTGCACTTTAGTGCTTCGTCGATGGTGACCTTGATGGCGTGGTTGGTCTCCGGTGCGCTGATAATGCCCTCGGTGCGGGCAAACTGTACCCCCGCTTCAAAGGTGGCTAGCTGGTGCTCCGCCCGGGCTTCAACCAGTCCGAGGTTGTAAAGGTGGCAGATGATGG
>CAZLEY010000056.1:0-11264 GCA_964558675.1 uncultured Dehalococcoidaceae bacterium
CCTTCGCTTCAAGGTAAACTGGTTAATAAAACGAAACGGAATTCCTTGCTCATCCAGGAAGTAGGCCACGTTTCGCCAGTAGTGGCCACCCGTCTCGATAGCGAACATGACACCCCGGCAACCGGATTTCACCATTTCTATCCTGGCTCGGCGTAACACGGTTTCGAGCCCTTCTCTGGTATTATCGAACTTGAATTTGTCACGGGTGGTAAAATCTTGAGTTATAGCCACTGCGGCATGCCTCTTCTTGTGAGGGTCAACTCCTATAATCAGGTATCCCTCAGGTACTTGCTTTCGTTTCCTGGCTGCGGTATTCTCCATTTGTGATGGCTCCTCCTACTTTAGATTTGGTGTTAAGTTGCACACCCTTCTTTCTATTGTAGCCGGAGCCATCTCCATTAGTTATTCCATATACTAAACTGACGAAATGTGCCCCAATGAATCAGCAAGATTTCATGGCTCAAAATCCCCAGATTTTTATTGAATCGGATGACCTGCCCCCCGAAAACGATACCAGATATAATCTCATAAAAGGGGGGATAAATGGCCAGAAAAGGATACACACCGGAGCAAATCATCAAGATGATATGGTCACAATATCTGAATCATCCACAGGTATGGTTCCTGTAATCTCGATGTTTTCACCTTCCAACCATACCTTGATACCGAGCATATCAACCGCTTGACGCTTTGTATTGTAATCCAACGTAGTCAACTTCTGACGTATCAGTTCAACGAAGGATTCCAGTTTGGGCAGGCTGATAACAGCCTCTTGACTACCCTTGATTTGCATTTCCCGTTCTATCTTTCTAGCTTGTAGGCTTTCCCGCTTGTCGTTTATCTTCCTGTTCTCTTCGATAATCTGGTCTTCGGGGAAACCTTTCAGTGCCCACTGCAGCAGTTGTTCCTGGTCATGCTTTAGGGACTTCAGTTGCCGTTCAATTTGCTGTAACTCAGTCTCTAAGGCACTTAGCTGATTTACATCTTGACGATGTTTTTCAATCTCCTGGGTGATGAGCTCTGGATTATCAAGGACGGCCTGTATTTTATCCCAGATTAAAGTCTCAAGTTTGTCTGCCCGCCAGTTCTTGTTGGTACAGCGATTCACAGGCGAAGTAATCCTTAACTTTCCAGGACAGCGATAGTATCCTATCTGGCGGTCGATGTGCCCGCAATAAATGTGGCCGCATTGCCGGCAATACAGATGGCCTTTCAGTAGATATTGCCCCTTCATGTTGCGTCTTGCCTTTTCGTAATTCAGCTTCAATTGCACCTGTGCTGCCCGAAACGTCTCTTCAGTAATAATAGCTGGAGTAGCACCAGGTATTTCTATCCATTCATGTTGCGGTTTACGCGTGTTTTTACCCTGATTAAATGTAAAAGCATAGGTCTTACCTGTATACGCCGGGTTCTTCAATATTCCTGCCACGGAACTTCTGTTCCAATATCGGCTGTGCTTGGTAGGTGCACTTAGTTCTCTCAGCCGGTATGTGATGGCGTTTGTAGATAATCCCTCGTTAACCAGCCACTCGTAGGCTTGTTTTACCCAGTATGCCTCCGTTGTATTGATAGTGCACTTCTTCTCTGTTCTGTCGTAGTCATAGCCATAAAGCCTGGCAAATCCTCCGTGTGGGATTTTCCCGGAAATCGCGCTGGCCTTTTTACCTCGCATGGTGCGCTCTTTTATCTTCTCTGTCTCCAGTTTTGAGGCAAAGCCCCGGATATAGGATATCAGCTTGCCAAGCTCGGAATTGTCCACGTCCTCGGTCACGGCCTCAAGGGTTATGCGGTGCTTTTCAAGTTCCTGGGTGATTATGACGCCATGCCCAGGGTCACGGGTAAGCCGGTCAAGGGAATAGCAAACGAGAACGTCAATAGCCTCATTCCTTAACAGTTCCCGTAGCTTATCCAGTTCCGGCCGCTCTAAGGATAGCCCGCTATATGCCTCGCTGAAGCGATAGGACACGTCATAGCCCTTGCCATGGCAGTAGTTAAGGCAACCCTCAAGCTGTGTCTGTAGACTCGTTCCCTCGCGCTCCTGATTGTCTGTGCTTACTCGGCAATAGATAGCAGCGGTTTTCATTGTTTTACTCTCCCTCAACTAAGCTAGAATCTCGGTAAGTCCTTAGAGTGCGTTGCCGGTTGCGACCTCAACGAACCGGCCCGGATGTTTCTTAATCAACGGATACCATACGTACCGCCTATCAATACTCGGGAATTCACGGGTGAATGCTAGCCCGGCCTTGTACTTTGACGGATAAACCTGACCAGTAGCCGTGTCCCTTACAGGCGTAGCGGCGTGGCGCGTGCCGAATATTCGTCGTTTACCAGCAGGAATAGCGCGAGCAGCAGTCTGAGGCTCAACCTTTGAATCTAAACCTAAGACCATTCTCAGAACAGTATTGGGTGGCTCAAAGACCAAGCCTAAGTTTACCGCCCGTTTCTTAAGCTCGCCCATTACTTCGTCATCGATGCGTATTACTGGGGTCATTTTCCCTCCTTTTAAAAAGTCAATATGATGTTACAATGTAACATCATAAAACCATTTTGTCAAGTCCACGAAGAGAGGGTTTCTTTAATTTAAACAATCATTCCTTTGCAGTGGTTACTTTTCCGGCTCAGTTAATAGCTCAATGTTCTTTGCCGCCTTTTTCATAGCTTCTGCAAGCTCCAGCGGCTTCGTAAAGTCCGGTAGCTCTAAGTAGTCAAGTAGCACAGAAGAGCGGGTAGCGTCAAAGATGTCGGTTATCGCCCAAGATACTTCAAGACAGCCCTCCAAGCGACCGTCACCAAGCTGCCATATATTGGGTAACTTTTCACCATTCGCTATTTCATTCGTACTTGGCACCTTATCTGGTAAGGATAGCCGGCGTTCTTCCCATCTCTCCTTTAGTTCCAAAGTTGGTAATGTCGGTTCTGGGGCAGTAAAATTTACATACTCGCCTCTCTCCAACTGTTCAGTCGCCCACTTCATTGCTGCGTGGTAGTAATGTGGGTCATTGTGCTTAGAGCAAAGATAGAAGTCTTGGAACTTCTCAGGACTACCGGCCCCATACCATAACGACCGGCGTACCGGTTGGCCATTGGATTTCCATCTTGGCGTTAAGTCGTCGGGTGACTCCCACCAGCCAGCCATATCCGCCTGGTGGCCTTCTATAATGGCCTCACAGAATAAGCACCTCGCCTTGACGTTCTCGTACTGCATATCGTCCTCCTTATACTACAAAAAGGTTGCCTAATTATTATCACCTCTCAAACTTGACGCCGCTTTCGATTTCAAGTGACTCGGTAGTTTGCAGCGTAGCCAAATATCGCATGGTCATCTTCATATCGCTATGCCCGAGGTGTATTTGAAGGCTCTTAGGATTGCCGGTCCTCTTCAGCCTGGCAATAGCGCCACCATGCCTGAGAAGGTGGCAATAAACCCGTCGGTTTATGCCGACTCTATGGGCGCACTCTTTGATGACCTGCCAAGCCCGAACCCTAGTGATATTAAAGAATCTCTCCTCAGGCTTCATATTGCACCTCTGAGCATAGTCGCCAAGGTGATAGGATAGATTCTCGGGTATCGCTACCAATCGGGGCTTGTTACCCTTGCCCTGAATTAAGAGGATATGCTTACCGTCAACCGTGGCTTTATCCATTACTCTCAACTTGATAGCCTCGGTTACCCTCAAAGCAGCCTGAAACATGGTAAGGATAAGCAGCTCATTACGTTCACCGTACCGCATAGTCTTAGATGCATCAGCCAAGCGGTAGACTTCAGCCTCGGTAATAAAAGACACTGGCCGGGTGTAGTCACCATGCCTGAAAGCCTGCTTTATCCGCTTCGGCTGATAAACCACCAATTCTTTACTGTTAGCCTTTTTGTTAAGTTTTTCGGATATTTCGAGTTCCTTCTCCATAGTTGATTATCCTTGCCTATGTCCGTAATCTTTCACACAATGGACACCTTTTGTTAAATTAGCTACCCTCGGCCGATTCATGGTTGCTTTCCACTTGTCCTATACGTGCTGCCTTCAATAGGCTGCAAGCATGAATAGCTGAGATTCTTTCCGCTAGGTCAGGTGGAATCGACCCATGAATGGTGACCTTATAATTGACTTCCTTGCGCCTATTTAGTCTTTGCCGGTTCCTTTTATCCATAATGTTGAGTAACCTCCCTATCTTTTTCGCTTGTGTCGACTGTTTGATTCTCTCCCATTTCTACGCCATAGCTTGACCTATTCTGATATATTATGTAATGGTCTCTCCCAGGTTCCTCATCATTGGTGCTAAGAATAAGGTACCGCCGACCCCGACTCACTATTTGCCGGCAAACTTGATATATTTCATGCCATTCCTTAGCGGTAGCTACATCTTGGTATCCTGTGGTTACCAAGCTGACGATAGCTACTTCTTCGTAACCTTTGCTCACCAGACGGCTATAGTAGGGAGCTACCGTATTCCCAACATGGGTATAAAACAAGCCAAAGTATGGTGTTATATTACCCGGATGGGATTCGTCTTCCGGGACATCAGTGTTATCAGACGAGAGGTCAAATAGGCCGTCAAAAAATAGTTGCATATAACACGCTGTGTAATAAGTCTGCCCACCTTTGTCGTACGTGTGATGGTATAATTCATTAACGTCCTGGTATGAGTCAGAAGGGAAAGGTTCCTCGCACAGAGCACACCTATCGGGGACTTCACCTATAACGAATTCAGTGTCGCAAGCCTCGCAGGACCCGTCGTAGTACATCCATCCCTTCCCTTCCCTGTCACGCTGTGCCTCGGTGAAACCTGCCTCTTCTCCGCAGATGGGACATGTTACGACTGGGTAGTCTTCGGAGACTGAGTCATCAGACGACACCAATCTACTTGTCGACCCCATAATTTCATCGAGCTCCTCTTCTAATATTTTTTTCTCCAGCTTTGCCAGTCTGCTTCTGAATTGCTCTACCCTGGAACTCATTTCATACCTCCTTTTAATTATGTATTCTATTTCCTCCTATGGACCCCAATCCTCTAGCCTACGTCAACGCTGACGGAATCGCTCCTTCCCCACTCAAATAGTTTCACTCTATTACGTCCCGTGGCTTCAATCCTTGTTCACCTAGCACCTTATAGATGTAGCCCCGGCTGCAACATAGTTTTTCAGCAGCCAAGGTGATGTCCTGGCAATCCTGTAGGGTGTCACAAATAATCTTGACGCCGATACCCAGCGGTTTACGACCTAATCTATTCATGGCCGGTACATCACCGCCGCAGTGGGGGCAGGTTATATATTGCTCCTTTACCAACGTCCACCTCCTGTTTTCTAATCGGCGGGCTGGAAGACCCTCGTCCTGCAGATACCACACCAAGAGCTCTGGGACTTACCATCCTTACATGGCTTTAGCTCCGGGCAATGAGGGCACAGCTTGCCACCGGCCTTCACCCTCTCAAAAACCTGGGCGCTGGAGATAAAAGCGAGACGACCGCAGGCAGGACAGTGGAAAAACCACCTGCACTGTCCAGTCTGATAGACCATGCCCTTTGCTCCGCACTGGCAATCCGCAAGGATGCCCGTCCGAATCTTTGTCTTCTTTTTTTCGCTCATCTATCTATCCCATCCATCTATCTAGTCTATCCATCTATACCTTTAGTGCACAGGGCACACTAAACAGGAACCGTATGCGTGCTACATACCTGTGTTTTTCAGGACTGCCTTCACCTTATCTTCAAGGGGCATCCCGGAGGGTAAATGTGCAGCCTCTATCAAGGCCGTGATTTCTGTCTTCTTCAACCCCAGAGCTTCGAGGGCAGCAACCAGGTCACCTTCGTCCTCGGTGCTCTCCTTAATACCGGCTCCAGGACCACTTACCATCGGGAGAGGCAGGCCCCATTTCTTCTCCAGCAGTTCGACCGTGACCCCATCAACCAATTCCCGCTCCAGTAGAGCCTGAACCAGGGTCTTCTCCTTGCTGATGTCCCTGATGAATCCGATGAAGTCGTCGCAGACCTCAACTTCTTCCTCAAGTCCCTGAACGGAGAAAGTAGTGAATGGCGGCCAATGTTCAGTAACGCTGATGCCCGGTGCCTCCAGTCCACCCTCGGCCAGCGTACGTATAAGAGCAACCGGCGTGCTGAAAGTGCCTGATATTGTCCACTCATGTGGTCCGATGAACACGACCCCCAATCTCTGGCCGTTGGCCTGTATCTCACCCGTATTCCCTTTGTGGTGTTCTTCGATAACGCCGGGCTTCAGTTCAAGCGTAACCGTCACCAGGACAAGGCCGTCAAAATGCCACCTGAGAGACGGCACGCTGTTAACCTCGTATGAAGCGCGGGGCAGCACCAGCACCTTCCAGCTAAGGTTCCAGTTAACGAAATCGGTTAGTATTTCGGGCAGCATCTCCAAAACCTTGCCACGACTCCAATTTTCAATCTGTTCCCGAGTGGGCAATTGCAAATTATCACACCAGCCGTCGTCCGGGCGGTACTTCTCCAACCCCCCCGGGTAGTCGAACGCTGGTTTTTTACTGTGGGCAAGGTCCGCCTTTACCTTCTCTACGGCGAGACTCAATCTGTCAATATATCGGTCATGCTCCAGTTGAACTCGCTTTCTGCGGTCATCCTCTTCCTTGCGCCGCTTTATGATGCCGAGACACCCCACATAATCGCCCGCCCTAGCGTCAAACTGCCAGTCATTATACAGGCAGTTTTTACCCTCATCCAAATAGCCATCCACGGCTCCACGAAGGCTGCTGAGGAAGAGCTCCAACTCTGCTTCGGTCAGGAATATATTTGCGTCATCATAAGGCGGATTGATTTCATACAGGGCTATCTGGCGGCGCTTTTTCTCCATCTCCTGCCTAACCTGCCGCTCCTTTTCTGCCGCAGTTCGCTGGGCTTTTTCAATGTTTCGCTCATTGGCTGTCTTGAGGAGCTTCTTCAGATTATTCATGTCATAATTCACTATTGTTGAATATGGATAAACCATGAGAGAACCTTCTCCAGCATCCTCTCGGCACCTGCCCAACCATTCCACGATTCCGTTCACGCACTCCACAAACTCTCCTATCTCTTCGGTAGTAAAATCCTCGTCTGCTAGATGCCCCAAAGGCACTTCATCATGGAGCTCCCTAAGGAACTGCTCGCACCGCTCTTTAGCATGAGGGTGGAGTCGGGATGTGCTAGCTAGTACAGGTTTTACCACGGCTTGGGCTTGCTCGACATTATTGTTATTGGTCATATCTCCCCGTCCTCTTCTCATCAGGTCCTCTATTCTCACCAAACATCCTCCGCTCCGGCCAAGACAGAATTTTTTCGCCTTTTTTATGACACTTCACGCTCACTTAGCTTTACTCCACATACTGACACTTTATGACAGTACGTATGACACTGACATGACACTGACTGACACTGAGTCAATGTCATTGCGTAAATATGACACTGTCAGTAAATTTTTTACGCTCAATTCGTGCGTAAGTGTCATACTGTCATAGCTGTCATAGTCTCTCTTCATTTTTACACCGCCTCATATCGCCGGACTTGTCGTCCCCTATCCGTTTTCTGGTATGAGTTCTTAACCAGTCCTATTCTCAGAAGTGGCGTTACCGCGCTCTCAAGCTCTTTCGCGCTCATATTGAATCGCCGGTATACCTCGCGCTCTGGTACTGGCCCGCCCTCAGCTTTCAGAAAGTCCAGTAACTTAGTCTCTTGTGCCTTGCCGTTTGACGTTCCGAAGCTAACGAATACCTCAGATACGCTCGATTCCAAGTAATTGCCAACTGCAATAGCAGCTTCTAGGTGGTCTCTTGATATAGCCTCGGACATGGTATCAACCGCGTAAAGCAAAGCTATCTTCCAGATAAAGTCCTGAATCCTGACAATAAGCGTGGGTATCAAGCCTGGCTGTTGGCAACGCCTGTAGTATCCGCCGCGGTAGTAGTCGTCAAACAGTTTGCTTGCTTCATCTGAGATGGTTATCTCTCCATTAGGTACGCTTTCAGTCCAGTCACGAATCTGATTTAATTCCTGGACTAGCTTATTGCGCTTGTCCGGGTCCACCTTTGGCGGATTCGGCATAGGGTCTTTGGGTAAGCCATAGAAGTAAAGCCACCTGTTAGCGAAGCCGCCGTATATATCCCTCTCGGTGAGTGCCTTTTGCAACCAATCTTGTGTCGTGCCCGCCATTATCGAGAGAAAAGGCTCTCGCGCTGGCTTCACGTCCTTTTGATGCACTGGCGGATTGATGATGTCCTTCATGTCGTATAGCTCGGTAAGCGCCGGGATGATGTTTCCTAGCGACTGTTGGCTAGCCTTCGCAAACAATGATAAAAGCTCTCCAAGCATTATCAGGCGGACTTTCCGCTCGCCTGCCAGCTCGTCTAACAAGCCCTCTACACTTCTTATTCCCCTGAGCGCCTTGAATGGTGGACTTGGGTCATCCTCTGAGTAGGCGTGAAGGTCATTCAATACGCTTTCACCGCGTGACCAGGTAGTGTCCTTACGAGTTAACCCGCTCCGGCCTACCAGACAGGTATAGAAGTTTGGGTATTGCCTTCCGGCGTGGTAGACGTGCAACCGCCGGCCTATGGTACAGCCAAACACTTGAAGGAAAGTAGCATAGTGGAAGGCGTCCGCCGCCTCGGTAGTAGGTGCTACCATGTCTCGATAATCTTGGAATAAGCCCCGCCATGCGACCGCCGGTAATTCCAAGCTGGTCGGTACAAGGACCGGCTTTGGGAGTGTCTTTTCCGTTATTATTATTTCTGGCATGATTGGCTTCCTGTCAGCAGGTCATCTAAACCTTTGAAGTGAGTATCCCAGTCAGCCTCAAACGTGCGTATTCCGGACCTGATGAGACAAGCAGTCAGTGTATCGAGGTAGAGACGCACGGCTGTGTTCTGGTTCTTGTCCATGTCGAAGCTAATAATCACCCGCTCTGGCTTCAGTTCCCGCAGTATCGGTAGTACACCTGGCCAATTCCCTACACCGGGCACTGCCAGGACTACACGGTTTAGCTTCAAGGCTGCAACATCGGCTTTGATTGGTCCCTCGGTGACCCATACTTCGCCATTAAAGGACACCTTCCCCGCTACATGTACCGGAGCTCCGGGCGAGCACCCGGCGTTAAACCTCTTGGATGATACCCACTTGTACCGTCCGCCCTCTGCCTTGTCACAGCGTACCTGAAGCCCTGCTATCCGGCTTCTAGTGTCTTTCACGGGAATGGCTACGCCTGCTGGCCCCGCTGACTGCCATTGTCCAGCGTCAACGTAGAATCCTGGCACTCCGGCCAGTCTGATACCCTTAGCTTTAAGCCTTGTTATTAGCTCCCGGCATCCATTTGGTTGTAGCGTCCTGTAGCCTAAGCTACTTATCTGTGCGTCTGTTAGCCCCCGGCGCTGCAGGTTCTCGCGATGCGTCTCAGATAGCGGTAGCTCTGATAGCAAAGCTCGGTAAGCTGTGTCCAGTACGTCCGGCGCTGCTTTCGGTGTCTGTTTTGCATCTGGTTTGAGTAGTGGTAGTGGCATGGAATTGACTAGCGCATGAATCCAGCCAGCGCCTTTATTGCCTGCGGGTTTATCACTCTCAATGCGAGCACATATCGCAGTCTTTCCGTCCTGTGATACGAGACACCAATCAGGCTTACCACATACTGGGCATGGATTACGTCTCTTTACTCTCACCCATTTTGAAGCCGCTACGGTCGTCATTTCGCAGCCTCACTCTTCGCTTCCGCAATTAGGCGCTTCCAGAATTTTACCCAACTTGCGCGCTGCGCCGGTGACACCGGCCCCCGCTCAATGCGGACGGTGACCATAGGCTGCTGTTTTGTATCCAGTCTAGGCACTTTCAGCCTCATCCTTGCTGTCTTGGCGGGAGACCTTCGAATGAACCGGGAAAATGCGCAGCTCACCATTGCCGACCACGACCATTTCCTGCCCAGGTTTCACCTTCCCCCTCGCCCACTGGGTCGGCAGAATAATTGCAAGTGAGCCTCCAATTTTTATGACCTTCTTAATGTGAGCCGTTGCCATGTTTAATCTCCTACCTCAATGGTATAATTAGGCGGTCGGCTATTCATATACACAAAAGCAGCGTAAAGGGAGCATAAACGGAATATGACAAGGAAACCGGAGCCTTCTTTCAGTTTGAAGCAAGCCACTTGGGATATAGCCGCAACCGTTGGCATGGAAAACTTTTCCGCTGTCTATAGAGATATTGAGCACAAAATACGACAGCTTCACAAAAATGATGAACTCGTCGGTGAAGAGATACCTGACGTAAGAACGGTACGCCGTATTATTGAGCTAGATATTCAGCGTCTACCACAAGAAGTGGTTGTGTCTAAACTGCCTCCCCATGTGTGGCACTTGAGGAATGACTATGAGAAAATAAAAATACTTGCGGACAACATGAAAAAGGAGCAAGAAGCCTCGAAAGAGGCACGAACCAAAGAGGAGACCTATAAGGAAACGGACCATAAGCAGAAAATGCGTGAACTGGCTAAAGCGATGGCAGAACGAATCAGTATACCATCTTATTGGAATAGGGACCTGGTACAGGATTTGCCCATTGAATTCCAGCCAGGAAAGTATTCGCTGACAATTGGTTTAGTTGAAATAGGTGCAGATAAGCAGATAAGGGTTAATTATTACGACATACGCGCTGGAATTGCAGAGCCGCATCTCGTCAAGGGGTTATACAGCCATCTCAGAACCTCTGGGTTGCCCAAATTCGCTGAACTGGTGGGTAATAAGGGTAAGCTCAATAACTGGGTAGGTGAAGTTGGACAATACTCTGAAGCACTACTGAAGTTCCTCAAACTCATTTCGGATGAGGTAGAAGTATACAAGGCTAAGATTTATTTCCATGATGAGGCAAAGCCTGGTCTCACAAGATGGTTTATCATAACAGCATGGAACGATGCCCTTCAGAAAGCTAATGACTATCCTTGGATTGGCGACTCTTGGTACCACCCGCCTGAGAGTATTCTTAACACTGGTCTTTGGCAGCTCAAATGCGGAGCCTACGGTATTGGCATCGCCAAGAGCAAGAGAACGCTGAAAACCTATAAGAACTGGCACAAGGAGCTAAGGGTCAAATATGCCGAGCACCAGTCAGCCAAAGATATACACGCCAAGAGCCAAGAACTGAGTAACGTCGCCCAGGAAATTAGGCAAAGGCTTCAGGAATTCAGTGATATGGAGCGTCTACCGGGTAACTGCGAGCTTTGTTGACCTGCCCCCCGAAAATAGGTCCACTTAAAATGCGAGACTCCTGTAAAATAA
>CAZLEY010000057.1:0-9904 GCA_964558675.1 uncultured Dehalococcoidaceae bacterium
CTTGTTTACCGTATAATCGAGCAGTACCGGTGCCAGATATTGCAGGCTGGATTCAACCTGAGACTGGTCAATGTACTGTCCCCTGCCGGTTCTGCGCCGGTAATCCAGAGCCGCCACCAGTGCCAGCATACTAAGCAACGGAGACAACTGGTCAGAATAAAAGCTGGACAGCGGGACCGGGCGTCTATCGGGCCATCCGGCGAGAGAATACATCATGCTCACGGCGGATAATATCATACCGAAGCCTGCCTGCTGTGCCATCGGCCCGGTATGCCCGTAGCCACAGGACCGGACCATGATAATATCCGGCTTTATTTTCTTAAGGTCTTCATAGCCAAAGCCAAGCCTCTCCATTACACCGGTGGGAAACGATTCACCGACGACGTCAGCCCAGGCTACCAGCTTCCTGAAGACCTCTTTTGCACCGGGATTTTTCATATTAAGGTCTAATCCCAGCTTGGGGGCCGGGTGGGTAAAGGCAAAGGTAGGGCTTAACTCCAGGGCATGCGGGTCGTCGCTTGAATAGTTGGTATAGGTTAGAACGCGGCGGATAGGGTCGGGCCTTATGGCGCTTTCCACACGTATTACTGTGGCGCCGTAATGGGCAAGTAAGTTAATGATAAAAACGCCAGCTCCCGACCAGCATAAGTCTATAACCTTAGTCCCTTCAAACGGTTTTGTGCCCATTCTGCTTATTTCCTTCTCTAGATTACCTTGCTTTGTTTTAACGCTAACAGTTCATCTTCAGACATGCCCAGATTATCAGTGTAAATCTCCTCATTGTGTTCACCGATAAGCGGCGCCCGCCGCCTTATACCACAATCGGCCTCCGTGAGCTTAACGTAACTCCCGGGATAAATAATAGTCGTACCTAATTCGGGATGCTCCACCTCAGTCCAGAAATCCCTCTCAACGAGCTGGGGAAACTGTAACGCTTCCTCTGCGGAAAGACATGGCGCCAGGTGTATCCCCTTTTCCTGTGATATTTCCATAAGCTCTGCTTTAGTGTGGCTAGAGAAGAATTTCCCGAGGGTGCTTAGAATGTCTTCGACATCCTTTTTCGTCCAATCACCATCATTGTCTTTCGTCCAGTCCCACTTATCCAGAGGTTCGATATCAATGCCATCATTATTGATACACTCCCTGAGACCTTTATAACTGGCTGTCATAGCAGCTCCGGCTATCGCAAAGGCAATGTCACCGTCTTTACATTCCCATAATACCGGTTGGTAGTAGAGGCTGCCATCTCGAAGCTGAAGAGGGAAACGTTTTCGTCCGTGCCTTTCGGGTATGACCTGCCGCAACAACCACGGTAATTGAGCTTCCATATGGCCTGTAAAAGCAAGGCCTTGCTGAGTCGGTACGTCGACGTGCTGACCTCGACCTGTAAAACCCCGGTGTACCAGCGCAATCACTGTCCCGACGGCGCCGTGAGCGGCGCCGATAAGATAGGCGTGTTGATAGCTAGTTGTCAGTGGTGGCCGGTCAGGGTCACCCACCGTGTGTACCATACCACCCAGGGCGCGTACTACAATATCGGGGGCTTTATAGCCCCGGTATGGGCCTTCCTGCCCGAAACCGCTGATAGACGTCATGACGATACCGGGATTAACCTGACTTAGCGCTGTATATCCCAATCCCAGACTTTCCATATATCCGGGGGCAAATGATTCGATGACCACATCAGCCGTCCTGACCAGTCTTTTAAAGATATCCCGACCTTCGGCTTTTTCTATATCAAGGGTTATACCCCTCTTACTGGCATTGAAAGCGAACCAGTAGAGACTCCTTTCCGGGTCAGCCAAGTCATGATAAAAAGGCCCCCTATTTCGCGAAGGGTCCCCTCCCGGTTTCTCGATTTTAATAACGTCAGCACCAAGGTCGCCAAGCACCTTTCCACAAAAAAAGCCTTTATCATCGCTTAAATCAAGAACACGATAGCACTCTAACATCACCTTCACCTTACTTAAAATGAGTAGAATACGAAATAATACAGAGCTCCATAGACCATGATATCATAATAAATCCAGCAGTTTTGTTTTATATATTATCATACTATATAATACAGTATAAATATTATACATTACTATAATAGAATATATTATTATTGACAATCTACTCAATCCAATGTATAATTTCCGCAATATGAACAATCAGTTCAAGGAAGATATCGAGTCCATGGCCATAGAGATACGAGCCCAGGCTCGTAACATGAAGGTCGATACGTTCCTTGCCTATCTCTATACGAGCGATGTAATTAACAAGTATCTGGACATGGTATTGGCAGACAAGACGGTAAGCCGGGCCGGATTTAATATCCTTCATAATTTGATATTGAATGATGGCACTATGACACCGACACAGATTAGCAAGAAGACATTTCGTTCCAAGTATTCTGTGACCAGTGTTATCGATACGCTTGAGAAACAGGGACTGGTTAAGAGACTCCCGATAGGTGAAGACAGGAGAAACAGGAAAGTCAATATCACAAGGAAAGGGCTGGACGTTGTTGAAAAAGCAACAATCGATTCGCGTATGCGTATCAGTCAGGACATTTTCCACACTATTGACGGAAAACGTTTAGAAGAACTGAATGGTATTTTAAAAGACGTAAGGAAACGTGTTTTGGGATTAATGGATAAACTAAGACAATCTAAGGACATGTGATACAAGCTGCGTTCCTGTTAAGGACAGATATTTCCAAGAAAGCGGATACCTCTACCTGTCGGGAGGCACAGCCTCGGTGCTGAATCGACGAAAGATGCAACAGGACATCCAAGGAAAAGGTTAAGAACGGCTACGGCGATTAGCAGGTACAAAGACAATACCGTTGTCAATTCATGGGATAATTATATGTAACTGGGAATAAAAGGAGGTAAAAGCTATGGATTTCCTTGAGCGAGTCGATAACGTCTACCTGATTGACACAAAAATGTTTGATTTTGACAAATACATGTCAGCCTACATAGTTGCCGGGAAAGAAATCGCCTTAATCGATACTGGATTGCCATCTCAACTAGAGGCAGTGCTTGCTGGCATCAATGCACACGGATTCTCTGCCAGCGATATATCCCGTATATTTATCACTCATTCACACCCCGACCATAGCGGTAATGTAGCGCCACTACTAAAGGAAAACCCCGAGGCAAGGGTCTATATCCATCCGCTCGGAGTGGAACAGTTAATTGACCCATCAATTGAGCTTGCTGTCCGGAAAAAGGCTCTTCCACCCGAGATGCAAGCGCGAATAGGTGAGATGGCCCCTGTATCTCCAGACCGTATACAGCAGTTAAATGATGGCGACGTATTCGACCTGGGCGACGGCGAGAAATTAACGGTTATTTTCGCACCGGGGCATCAACCGGACGGCATCGTATTATACGAAGAGAAAAATAAGGGTCTCTTTATCAATGACCTGGTAGGTAATTACCTGCCTGATGCCGATGCACACTATCCCCTTAATCCGCCTAATTCCGATCACACACAGGCGATTGCATCGCTGAGAAAGATAATTGACCTTCCGGTAAAATATCTGTACCTCGGTCATTACGGGATTTGTGAAAATCCGAAACAGGTCATGGAACGGGCAATCGATAAAATGCAGCAGCTTCTGGATATTGGAACCACGTATATGAAAGAAGGCAAAGCCGATAAAATTGCCGATGAAGTATACGGCGTGATTATGCCGGAGCTGGAGAAACTCAGAACAGCAAGAGGAGAGGAAGTATACCGTTACGCGGCCAACGACCATATAGCCTCTCAGGCAAAATTATTCGCCCAGTTCTGCCAGGAGAGATTTAACAAATAACGAACTAATCAAGAAAGCCATAGGAAAAGCTAAAAAAGAACCCATTAGGGCGAAAGTGTACCGATGGACTTTATCATAGTTCAGATTTTTAACGGTGTTACGTTCGGCATGTTAATTTTCCTGTTAGCAACCGGGCTGACGCTTACCTTGGGTTTGATGAATATCGCCAATCTGGCCCATGGCTCGTTTTACATGCTCGGTGGCTATATAGGATTTACCATTGCCCTCCACACTGGCAACTTTTTCCTGGGTTTTCTCGCCAGTATGGTCTCTATCTGGCTCGTGGGTATGTTGGCGTACCGGGGGCTGTTGCAACAGCGCTTCGCCAGAGGGGAGCTATCCCAGATGCTCCTCTGCTTCGGCATAATTCTTATCATTTCTGATTTATGCCTGTGGGTCTGGGGTGGTTTCCCCAAATTCGCTAACAAGCCAATGATCTTTGATGGCTCCATAGAATTCAGCGACATTGTTTTACCCGTATATCGACTCATCGTAATCGTTATTGGAGCGGTCATAGCTTTATTCCTCTGGTGGTTCCAGGCGAAGACCAGGTATGGGGCTATCATACGGGCCGGTGTTGACGATGACGAGATGGCCCGGGGAATCGGCATTAACATCTCTCTGGTGAGGTTGCTGGTATTCAGCCTGGGCACCGCGCTGGCAGCCGGTGCCGGGTTCCTGGGCGGGCCAATTCTGGGGCTGTATCCCGCAATAGATATCGAGGTATTGCTTTTAGCCATAGTTGTCATCGTCATCGGGGGGGCGGGCAGTCTGAGAGGGGCCTTGATAGGGGCACTATTCATAGGCCTGATAAACAGCTTCGGCAGGTCACTATTTCCTGAATTCGCCATATTTACCATATTTGCTCCTATGGCCATAGTGTTAGCCATTAGACCATCCGGGCTTTTTGGAGAATCATGAGAAAATATACTCTCTATATATTCACCACAGTGGCCGTTATACTGGTGCTCCTTATAGTCCTGCCCCAGATTCTTCCCACCTACTACGTGGGGCTGCTTACCCTTATGCTCATCTATGCCATTTTTGCCATGAGCCTGGACATGCTTCTGGGCTATACCGGCATGTTCTCACTCGGGCATTCCGCTTTCTGGGGTAGCGCTGCGTATATGGTTGGTATTCTAAATGTAAAATTAATCGGGGAGAGCAACTTCGCACTGGAAATGGTCGCAGGTCTCGCTTTCGCGGCTATTCTTGCTGCTATATTCGGCCTTTTAGTCCTGCGCACCAAAGGGATCTATTTCCCGATGCTTACTCTGGCTCTAAGTCTGACACTATGGGGAGTACCGTTCCAGTTACGCATATTTGCCGGTGGCGGATACGGTATACCCAGCATCTCCAGGCCTGTCTTGAATTTCATTTCCTGGGACCTGACCTCGACGACGAACTACTACTACTTCGTATTCATCTTCTTTATCGTGGCAACGGTGATAATGTATCTCATAGTAAAATCTCCTTTCGGCCGTTCCCTTCAGGGAATTCGCGAGAGCGAAACACGCATGAAATCACTTGGATACAATGTTTGGCTCTACAAGTACATAATTTTTATCATAGGTGCTGTTTTTGCCGGCCTTGCCGGAATACTGCTTACCTACTATACAACCTTTGTAGGACCTTCACAGCTTCACATACTTTACTCTTTTGAGGGACTGCTTATGGTGGTCCTGGGCGGTCCTGGTACGCTGTTCGGACCGGCACTGGGAGCAGCTATTATCACTTTTGCCAAGAATATCATAAGCTCTTATACTGAACACTGGTCAATGATTGTCGGCATTATTTATATACTTGTCGTCGCATTTTTCCCAAAAGGGATTGGCAACTTAATTAAACAATACCTGCAGAAGAGAAGGCAGCCGTGGCAATACTTACAATAGAAAACGGGTCAAAAAAATTCGGCGGCGTTCATGCCCTGGAGGACATCAGTTTCTCTATAGAGTCCGGGGAAAGACGGGCAATTATCGGGCCTAACGGGGCAGGCAAGACGACTCTCTTCAACCTGTTAAGCGGAATGTTGAGGCCTACCACAGGGAGAATCCTTTTCCTTGATAAGGATATCACAAAAATGCCCCCTCACAAACGTGCCGCTTTTGGACTTGCCCGCACCTACCAGATTACCAACCTCTTTTTCAGCCTGACGGTGCAGGAAAACTTGTTGTTATCTCTACAGGTATCAGATACCTTTAAGTACAGTTTCCGTCGGCCCCTGACAGCCGATAATTATCTGCTTCCGCAAGTTCAGCGGTTACTGGAGCCGTGGGGCATGTGGGACAAGCGGGATGTGGAGGTAAGAAACCTATCCTACGGAGACCAGCGTCAACTGGAAATTATCTTAGCACTATCTCAGAATCCCAAGCTTCTGCTGCTGGATGAACCTACTAGTGGCTTATCCTCAGCAGAAACCGCTATCATGGTATCGATGATTGAAGCTCTCCCCCAGGATATTACTATACTCTTCATTGAGCATGATATGGATACAGCCTTTCGGTTAGCGCAGCAGGTCATGGTACTTCATCTGGGCAAAGTGCTTACATCAGGCTCGCCGGAAGAGATAAAGAAGAACGCGCAAATTCAGAAAATCTACCTGGGAGAGGAACAATGAGCCTCCTGGAAGTGCGGGATATTCATACCTATTATCAGGATAGCTATGTTCTTCAAGGGGTCAGCCTGAAGATAGAGAAGGGTACGGTGGTTGTCATACTGGGTAGAAATGGGGTAGGCAAAACTACCCTTATTCGTTCCATAATAGGGTTCAACCCACCTCGCAACGGTACAATCACTTATAATGGACAGGATATCACTCATCAAGAATCCTTTCGCAGGGTTCGGCTGGGGATTGGCCTTGTCCCTCAAGGGCGACGCATCTTTTCTTCACTCACTGTTAGGGAGAATATAGAAATAGCTGCCCAGAAACACGGTACTACCACCTGGACTTTGGAAAGGCTGCTTCGATTTTTCCCCCAGTTAAAGGAACGCCTTTACACCCCGGGCGGAAAGCTGAGCGGCGGTGAGCAACAGATGCTGGCGTGCAGCCGGGCCTTAATCGGTGACCCTGATTTACTCTTAATGGATGAACCCAGCGAGGGATTAAGCCCCATTATCGTTCAGGAAATAGGTAAGATTATCGACGAAATTAAAGCCCGGGGAGTCTCTATCCTGCTGGTGGAGCAAAATTTTTTATTTGCTCTAAAACATGCCGATTACGTCTACGTGATGAATAAAGGAACAATCGTCTATGAATCAGTACCGGAAGAGCTCAGGGATAATACGGAAATAAAATCTTTATACCTGGGAATTTAAATATATTAGTGCATGGGGAGAAGACACGTAGCATAAAAGGGAGGTAGCAGGGTTTAAGCAAATAAGTATGATTATACACTCTGTACCTCGATTAATAGTAAGATTAGCCGCGAACCAGAATATATGTCGTGAAAGGGGGTGATTTACGGCGAAGGAAACTGCTTAATTAAAGTCAAGGACTATGAGTTCATAGGAGGAAAACATGAAAGCACAAACCTTTTCAATACGGGGAATAAAGAGGCAGGTCTTCATAGGCATATCGGTACCATTAATACTGATGATGGGACTGACCTTATGCTTTGCAGCATGTAGCTCAGAACCCGAGGAAACGGGGCCGGTAAAAATAGGCTATGTAATGCCGTTCAGCGGGCCTGCAGCATTCTTTGGGCCGGAAGTTCTTTCCGGTCTGGAATTGGCTCTTGAAGAAGCAGACTGGCAAGCAGGTGGGCGTACCATAGAAATTATACAGGAAGATAACGAAGGTGACGGTGAGAAGACAATCACCAAGATCAAGAAGGTGGTTGAGCTAGATAAGGTGGATGTTATCATTGGTATAGATAGCCCTCCAGCACTCCTACCTGTCTGGGATTATATAGTAGACCAGGGTGTTCCTTTGCTTATAGCAACCTGCATCCTGGAGAACCAGCCTGCTCCGCATGCCGCAATCGAAGATCACAAAGCTCCTCACGTGTTTCGAGTCAGACAGCAGGAGCGAGATTTTAACTACCAGTTCGCGCAGTGGCTCTATAAGAATCGCGGAGCACGGAATGTCATGACGCTTGCCTTGGATATGCCTCCGGGCTACTGGGCATCCGAGGGCTTCCAGAATGGTATTACCGACCTTGGCGGTACGGTTGTCGATGAGCTCTTTGCGCCTCCCCAGACCATGGATTTCGCCCCGTACCTGGCGAAGCTCGACCCTGACGTTGTTGATACACTCTGGGTCTGGCATACTCCTTCGGCCGCCGTGGGTCTTGTCAAGACTTTCGACGACTACGGGATGAAAGACAAGGTGGTTCTGACTGGTTTTGATATAGCTCCTGAGCCGGTAGTTCCGGAGTTTGGCGAAAGCGGTGTGGGCCTTATGGTGGTAGACCAGTATTTCTGGGATATCGATACACCCATTAACAAGGCTTTCGTTGATTCATATACAGCTAAATACGGCCACCATCCGGATGCCCTCGGCGAGGGTGGCTATGCCTGCGGTCAGATGCTTTTGAAGGCTCTGGAATCTTCGGGTGGTAACTCCGATAAAGATGCACTAGTCGAAGCATTGAGCAAAGTCGCCGCGGATGGTCTGGAGCTTCCCCGAGGTAATGTAACTTTTAAAGATAACCAGGTCTACGGGCCTATATATATCTCACAGATACAGAAGGTTGGAAACGATTACGTTTCTCGGATTATTTACTCTGAGTAGTACCACCTGGAATTCTTTCGGAACGTGGGCTTGAACAGTAGATAATTGGCGCTCCAGGCAGTAACATTATATCAGGGTGAATGTATAGCTTTTCGTACTGCTTCTCGAGGCATCCACCCTGAATATAATGATGTGCCAGTAACAGGCAAGGGCTGGCGTATTTTGCTACGCCTGTTTAAAGGCTAACCTGATAATGAGACATTGCTTCCAGGAGCAGTGTCGTCGATGAAATATGCTTAAAAAGGTATATATAAAGTATGGTGTAAACTAATATAAACAAGATGAATCGACGGTATATCTTAAAACGGTAGCCACTTTATTCCAGTAACGGCCGGATAAAATTTCAGATAGAATAGTAGAACGGGGGTAATTTGAATTGTACAAAGTCGGAATTGATATCGGAGGTACTTTTACAGATTGCGTTATTATAGATGACACAGGTCGGAGTACTATCTCAAAAGCGCCGACTACCGTCGACAACCCTTCAGCCGGAGTATTGGAAGCTTTAGCAGCAGGGTGTCAATCAATAGGACTTACCATTGAGACGATCCTTTCAAATTGTGATGCGTTCATTCACGGGTGCACAATAGCAACCAACGCAATAATAGAGCGTACCGGAGCTAAAACTGCTTTTATCACCACTAAAGGTCATGAAGATATGCTGTTCATCGGGAAGCTGAATCAAAAAGTATCCGGGCTAACCGAGATGGAAATTATCCACACCTCCAGGCTTACGAGCGCCGAGCCGCCGCTTGTTCCCCGGGACCTGGTCCTCGGGGTTTCAGAGAGGGTTATCTGGAACGGGGAGGTACTTGTTCACCTTAAAGCAGAGGAACTGACCAGACTGGTAGAAGAGCTCTCCAAGAAGGATATCGAGAGCGTTTCTGTATGTTTGCTGTGGTCTTTTATGAACCCAAAGCACGAACAGGAAATTAAAAAAGCGCTGGAGAAAAAGTTACCGCATCTCTATTGCTCGCTGTCCTCGGAGATAAGCCCGACATTCGGTGAGTATGAGCGTGCCACAGCCACTGTCATTAACTCTTACGTTGGTCCTAAGGTGAAAACCTATCTGGATACCCTGCAGGCAAAGGTACGCGGTGCCGGGTATGCCAAACCCATACTGGCTATGCAGTGCGAAGGCGGCACAACGTATGCTGAGGACGCTGCCAGACGAGCTGTTCTTACTATTGACTCGGGACCGGTCGGTGGGGTTGCCGGAGGAAAGTGGCTGGCGCGTAAATATAATGAGCCGAATCTGATATGCACTGATGTCGGTGGTACTTCCTTTGATGTCGGGCTGATTTATAATGGTGAGCCTCAGCTTCAGGATGAACCGGTTATCTCCAAATATAAGTTCAGAATTC
>CAZLEY010000058.1:0-9805 GCA_964558675.1 uncultured Dehalococcoidaceae bacterium
AGTCGCTGGAGATATGCAAGCAATTGCAGGGCAGGGCCATGCACCAGGTGAAGGACGCCAAGTTTGGCCTGGCACATAACCTGAGCGGCACCTGCGCCCAGCACACCGTAGTCATCTACGGTAGGGAACCTGTTGATTAGAAAATACCATAGTTTTACATAAGGAGAGAAATAAAATGGCTGATGAAAACAGAGCAGAGATAGTAGGAACCCCCGCCCTGGATGGCACCTATATTGCCGAGATGGATATGTGGCCTCTGGAATGTCAGGAGTTCAACCGCCTCTATCCTTTTTACGACAACCTGCGGGAGGGTAAATTTACCACAACCAAGTGTAAAAAGTGCGGGTATGTAGCCTTTCCCCCGGGCGTGATATGCCCCAAGTGCTGGCAGGATGAGCTGGAGTGGGTGGAACTACCAAAAAAGGCTAAAATAAGCACGTTCACCGAGACTCAGGCTGGCGCCCCCATCGGCTTCCCCCCACCCATAATCATGGCCTGGCTGGATTTCGGCGAGGGTAGCCCGGTAAAGAGAATGCTGGGACGCATCATCAATTGCAAAGAAGGCGAGCTCAAAGAAGGAGACGAGGTCAAAATCGTTGTCTTCGATATTCCCTCGCATCCGATTGAGGTCAAAAGAGAAACCAAGATATGCGATAGGGTTTTCTATGCCTTTGAGCGTGTAAAATAGGTGGCTTGAGATTCTAGCCAGAGATGATGGAAAGGGGCTGTATAAAGTGAAAGATATAAAAAACGTAACCGTACTCGGAGCCGGTGCCATGGGAGCACAGATAGGCGCCCTGGCTGCCGAAGCCGGTTACGATGTAAAAATAAGGGATATAGAAGAAAAGTTCCTGGAGCGCGGCCGTAAGACAATTGAAGATAACTACGACAGGAGAATCAGTCGGGGTAGACTGACAGAGGCGGCTAAAAAGGATTATATGAGCCGCCTCAACTTTTTGGTTGACCTTAAAGAAGCGGTAAAAGATGCTGATATCATTATTGAGGCGGTGCCCGAGATAATGGATTTAAAACAGAGTGTCCTGAAGGAAGTCACCGCACTGTGTCCGGATGACTGCGTCTTTGCCACCAATACATCCTCTCTGAGCATCGCCGAGATGGCTCAGGTAGCCAGGAGACCGGAAATGGTAGTGGGTACGCACTACTTCAATCCTCCCAGTCGCATGGCTCTGCTGGAAATCGTCCACGGGACCAATACCAGCGAAGAGGCTATTAAACTAGCTGAAAAAGCAGCGGTAGCCATGGGCCGGGCGGTCGTTCATGTGAAAGACGTTCCTGGCTTTGTTGCCAACAGGATATTCTGTAACATGTCTAACGAGGCCGACTGGGCACTGGCCCAGGGCGAGGGTAAGAGCGCTTTTGAAATAGATTCGGCCATAAGATATAAGCTGGGACTGCCCATGGGTATGCTGGAACTCCAGGATGTTCTTGGCGGCGGTTCTATAGATACTCAGTACCATGTCATGGAGTATTTTGCCGAGACGATGGGTAAAAGCTATGGCCCCGCTCCGATACTGGTAAAGCTTTTTAAAGCCGGTAACTACGGGCGGAAGACGGGAAAAGGATACTATGACTGGGCGGAGGGGAAGACAAACGAAATCCCCATGAATGCGGGTTATGATTTCGACCCCATCAGGGTGCTGGCGACGGCCGTTAACGAGGCTGCCAAGCTGATTGAAATGGACGCCACCACGCGGGAAGAGATAGATACCGCCGTACTCCTCGGCCTGAACTACCCCCGCGGAATCCTGAGGATGGCCGATAGCACCGGACTTGATAAGATAGTAAATGAACTCGACAGACTATATAAAAAGTACAAGAAAGAAGACAGGTATAAAGCATCCTCTATATTAACGAAGCTCGTGAAGCAGGGGAAACTGGGCAGAAAGACCGGCGAGGGTTTTTACTCCTACAGGCCGGGGGAATACGAGTTCGTTAAGCTGGATATTAATAAAGAGACCAAAGTAGCCAAGCTTATCCTGAACAGGCCTAACCGCGCCAATGCCTTTAACGCTGACTTTATGACGGAGATTGATAAGGCACTTGACGAACTGGAAAAAGATGCCGATGTGAGGTGCATAGTTATCACGGGTGCCGGAGCTAATTTCTGCGGTGGCGCTGATTTCGCAGCCTTTGCTTCGGGAGAAGTAGATGCTGCCATCAACTTCAGCGAGGCTCCCCATGAGGTCTTTACCAGGATTGAAACATGCCCTAAACCGGTAATCGCCGCCATCAACGGCCCGGCCATGGGCGGGGGACTGGAGCTGGCCTTAGCCTGTGATATCAGGATAATGAATAAGACTGCCACAGTACGATTGCCGGAACTTACCCTTGGGCTTCTTCCAGGGGCGGGTGCTACACAGCGTCTCGGCCGTTTGATAGGCTGGGCACGTGCCAAAGAGGTGGTGCTGTTATCCGACCCTGTAATGGCAGATAAAGCCCTTGACTGGGGATTAGTTAACTACGTTGCCGAGCCAGAAAAATTTAATGCTCTTGTTGATGAAATCGCTGCTAGGCTGGCGAATGGCGCACCGTTAGCGCAAAAGCTGGCCAAGGGCCTTATGTATTACGGCGCGCAGGCTGACCAGCGGACAGCCCTGTACCTAGAGGCTGCGGTATCAGGTGATATCGCCTTAACCGAAGACCTGAACGAAGGTATTACAGCAATGCATAACCGGCGCCAGCCCAAATTTACCGGTAAGTAAGGAATCAATCGTGGATTTTGCGTTTACTCCCGACGAAGAGGCTTTTCGCGGGGAGGTAGCTGCGTTCCTGGAAAAAGAAGTACCCGGAGAATACCGGGAAAAGCGGTTGACCTTCTTTGATATGGCCGCCCAGTCCGACTGGATAAAAGTCCACCGGGAGATGGCGGAAAAGCTCGGGGAGAAAGGCTGGCTATCCATACACTGGCCTGAGGAATACGGCGGTCGGGGTGCCTCCCCGTTGTACAGACTCATCCTCAGAGAAGAATTAACCAGGTACCATTCGCCCGGATATGATTCCATCGGCGCCGGTATAATCGCTCCGGCGCTTTTACTCAAGGGAAGTGAAGAGCAAAAAGCCAAGCATCTTCCAGGCATCGCCCGGGGGAAGGTTATATGGTGTGAGACCCTCAGCGAACCGGGGCACGGCTCGGACCTGGCGGCCATAGAGGTATTTGCCAGGGAAGACGAAGACTGTTTCGTGGTCAACGGACAGAAAATATGGACGACTAACGCCCATCTTGCCGACTGGAATGCCCTGATAGT
This sequence comes from uncultured Dehalococcoidaceae bacterium, assembly GCA_964558675.1. Lineage (GTDB taxonomy): Bacteria > Chloroflexota > Dehalococcoidia > Dehalococcoidales > RBG-16-60-22 > CAZLEY01. The sequence goes on from CAZLEY010000058.1 coordinate 3,267, forward strand.
CAGGACAGACCGTGAGGCAGCACCGAAACACCGGGGCCTGACGTTTTTCCTGCTGGATATGAAAACGCCAGGGATAACCGTTAATCCCGTTATAAACATGGCGGGCCACCATGAGTTCAATGAAGTCTTTTTCGACGATGTGCGCATTCCTAAAGAAAACATCGTAGGCGGGAAGAACCAGGGCTGGTATGTGGTTATGTCCCTGCTCGACTATGAGCGAACCAGTGACGTTATATACGCCATCGCCGCCACTCTTCTTGAAGACCTGACGGAATATGCCAGGGAGAATAATCTCCTGACGCCTGTAATGAAAAGACGACTGGCGGAACTGGCGGCCGACTGCGAGGTGGCCCGGCTGCTTCATTACCGCGTGGCCTGGATGCAGGGACAGGGGCTGGTGCCCAACTATGAATCGGCCATCTGCAAGTTATTTTCATCCGAGGTACACCAGCGTGTTACCGAGACAGGCATGCAGTTACTGGGGCATTACAGCCAGCTAACGGATAAGTCGGCGTGGGTGCCTATGTACGGTCGAGTACCTTCCACCTATCTGCGCGCCTTCGGCCACGGCCTGGAGCAGGGTACGTATGAGATAGACCGGGACGTTATCGCCCAGCGAGGTCTGGGCTTGCCAAGATTAAGATAGAAGCGGTTTACTGCGGAGGAAAATAGTGGACTTCTCCCTTAACGAACAGCAGGAAATGATGCAGACTCTGGCCAGGGATTTTCTGAGCACAGAGTACTCCGACAAGGTTCTGCGGGAGATGGCTGCCAGCGAGAGGGGTTTTACCGACGAGTTATGGCAGAAGGTGGCGGCGATAAACCTCACGGGGCTGACCATACCTGAAGAATACGGAGGAGCTGGAGACTTTCTTGATTTGACCGTAGTCCTCGAGGAGATGGGTAAATTTTGCCTGATAAGCCCCTTCTTCTCTACTATGGTTTTAGGTGCCCAGGCGATTATAGAGGCTGGCAGCGATGAGCAGAAGCAGAGGTTCCTGCCCCGGATAGCCGGGGGAAAGCTGATAATGACTCTGGCGCTGACCGAGCCCTCGGCACGGTATATGGCGGATGCCGTTACTGTAAAAGCCTCACACGAGAATGGACAATTTGTTATCAGCGGAACGAAGCTCTTCGTTTCCGATGCGCACGTGTCTGATTACATTATCTGCGTTGCCCGGACAAAAGAAGCGTCAAACCCCGAGGATGGTATTACGCTATTTGTAATTGACATAAATACACCGGGAATGAGCGTCAATTTGCTCGATACCATCTCCGGAGACAAACAATGCGAGGTCGCTTTCGATAATGTAAAGGTGAGCGGAGAAGATATTCTGGGGGAGGTGGATGAGGGGTGGCCTTATGTAGAAAAGATAATGGCTAAAGCCGCTGTGGGCAGGTGCGCCGAAATGGTCGGTGTAGCCCGGCAGGTCTTGAATATGACGCTGGACTATGCCAAAGAGAGGATGGCTTTCGGTCATCCCATCGGTGCTTTTCAGAGCATTCAGCACCGTTGTGCCGACATGCTTGTTGATGTTGACGGTTCAAGATTTATAACCTACCAGGCGGCCTGGAAAATAAACGAGGGTCTGCCGGCAGACAGGGAAGTGTCTATGGCTAAAGCCTGGGCAGGGCAGGCTTGCCAGCGTGTGGTAAGCTCGGCACATCAGATTCATGGTGCCATCGGCTTTACCGAAGACCATATCCTGCATTTCTACACCAAGAAAGCCAGCGCCTGTAAATTCAGTTTTGGCGATAACCACTTTCATCTGGAAAAGTTGGCAGGTCAATCTATATAGATAAATCGCCATTATTTCCCCACTGCCAGGATATTATACCAGTTTATTTAACCTCCCCCTTGATCCTCCTCAAAGTCCCAGCTTTGTATTATAAAGTTAATAATGATAAGATTGTGGGGAAATGCCGAAACACGAATACAAGATAATATTTCAACCTTCGGGTATACGGGGTGAAGTTGATGATGGCAGGACAATACTGGAGGCTTCCCGGGAGCTCGGAGCTGATATAGAAGGAGTATGCGGAGGCAAGGCTGCCTGTGGCAAGTGCAAAGTCAGGATTGAGAACGGAAACTTCGATAAATACGGAGTCGAATCCGGGCTGACTTCTGTTTCACCGATAAGTGAGGGGGACAGGAAGCTACTGACCAAGCAGCAGCTTCGTCAACGTTACCGGCTGGCCTGCCAGACCAGGATACAGGGCGATGTCGTTGTCTTCGTGCCGGAAGAAAGCCGCAAGGGGGAACAGGTAATACGCAAGGAGGCCACTGACAGGAAAATCAAGCTTAAACCGGCGGTTAAGAAATACTATGTGGAGCTAACACCGGCTACCCTGCACGATTCTGTCGGTGATTTCGAACGTTTACAGGCAGAACTCCATAAACGTTTCAAACTGCGCGAACTGACCATCGACTATCCGGTACTGCGGCGTCTGCAGAATGTAGTGCGCCAGGGCGATTGGAAGGTTACCGGGTACGTATGGGAGGGTAAGGAGATTATCGGTGTTGAGCCTGGAAATGTTGAGGGCAACTACGGTCTGGCCATCGATATCGGCACCACCACGGTAGCCGGCTATCTCTGTGACCTCAACAGCGGCGAGATAGTGTCCACCGATGCCATGATGAATCCGCAGGTGGCTTACGGCGAAGATGTAATGTCGCGAATAAGCTACGCGGTGAAAGGTAATGCGGGCTTGAAGGAGATGAACCGGGCTATCATTAAAGGACTTAATCAGGTCGCCAGGAGAGCCGCCGCCCGGGCAGGCATCAGGCGCTCGGACATCATCGATATGGCGGTTGTCGGTAATACCTGTATGCATCATATATTCCTCAACCTGGACCCTCGCCATCTCGGCAGGACGCCTTTTACACCGAGCCTGCACCATTCCGTGGATATCAAGGCGCGCGACCTGGGACTCAGGATATCACCGGGCGCTTATGTCCATGTCCTGCCGATAGAAGCCGGATTCGTCGGGGCGGACAATGTCGGCGTGCTTATCGCCGAGGAACCCTATAATCAGGATGAAATGGTGTTTATTATTGACATCGGCACCAATGGCGAGTTGATAATGGGCAACCGCAATAAACTGCTTTCAGCTTCGTGCGCCACCGGCCCTGCTTTCGAGGGGGCCGAGATAAGGCATGGCATGCGTGCTGCCCCGGGAGCTATAGAAAGGGTGAAGATAGACCCGCAGACACGGGAAGTGCAGTTTAAAGTGATTGGTAATAAGCACTGGAATACCGAATCCAGAAACATCGGGGCGAGGGGTATCTGTGGTTCCGGGATATTCGATATAACCGCTCAAATGTTCTTGGCGGGTATTATAGATAAGGGCGGCCGTTTTAACACGAAGATTAAGTCTCCCCGTTTATATCAGAATGAAAACGGACCGGAATTTGTGATTGCCTGGGCTAAGGAAACCTCCATAAACCGCGATATAACCATCTGCCAGAAAGACATCAGGGCCGTCCAGCTGGCCAAAGGTGCCGTATACGCCGGGGCTAAGACTATGATGAATAGACTGGGTGTGAAAAGCCTGGATAGAGTAGTCCTGGCGGGGGCCTTCGGCAGCTATATCGACAAGGAATCGGCAGCCGTCATCGGGCTTTTCCCTGATTGTGCCCCGGAAAAAGTAATCGCGGTCGGCAATGCTGCCGGTGACGGAGCGCGCATAGCGCTTCTTAATGTGGATAAAAGGAAAGAAGCCGATGTCAGGGCGGGGCAGGTGGAATACGTCGAACTAACCATAGAGCCGGATTTCAACGGAACGTTCACACAGGCAATGTTGTTTCCTCATATGAAGGATAAATTTCCTCATCTAAAGCATCTCATTCCCCAAAGCAAATAATTAAACGTTATCATTTTAATATAATAAATATAATTAACAGGAGGTTAAGTGATGCAACCGCTGACTCAAGACCTGTCTATATTCAATAAGCTTGATTTTGAGATACCGCCTGTGGGCGTCAAGTTCCTGCCTACCAGACCGGAGGGAATTGAGCAATTAGACAAGGCTCTATCCTTCTGTGAAATGATTAAGGAAGCACAGGAAAGGGAAACGCCTTTTTACTTCGCGAAAGAGAATGAGACTTGCTTTGGAAAAGCGCTGTTGGGGATGGAGGATTTGCCCTCATACGCTGAAGGCGGGCAAGTGGGGATAAAACTTGAGATTTTTAAGGAGGCGCGAGCTAACAGCAATCTCTATCAACACCTCATGCTGTTGCCGAGGGGTATTGTTAACTACGTGGCTTTTTCCACACTGGACAAACTGGCATTCGAACCGGACCTCCTGATTCTAATGGCCGACGCCAGCCAGGCGGAAATTGTGCTGAGGGCGATGTGCTATACCACGGGTGAGATAAGGGAGTCCAGGACGACGGGTGTCCTGGGGTGCGCCTGGATTTATAATTATCCCTACCGAAGCGGTAAAGTGAATTATACGGTTACCGGTCTGGCCTTTGGTATGAAAGCAAAAGAGGTATTACCGGACGGATGGATACTAATATCAATCCCTTATAACTGGATACCGACTATAGCACAAAACCTGAAGGAAATGAAATGGGTGCTTCCGTCATACACAGAGGGCAGGGAGAAGTTCCTGATACGGGAGCGAGCTAATATAGAGGAATTAGCCCGGGAGGCTGAGAATCCCTAGAAAACAGGTGTGGGATAATCAAAAGCGGAGGTGGAATATGCTGGCAGTAATATGTACGTTCGAGGTCAAGGATGAGGTGAAGAAACAGCTAGCTGATGTGGAAGTAACCAGGGGGCATATCGGGAAGATAATCGAGGGATGTAAAAAGGTACCCGGAATGAAGGAGAAGTACTTCGTTATGAACCCCAAGACGTACGGGCAGGGGGCTATGTTGATATTCGATACACAGGAACACTGGGAAGCGTATAAAAAATCAGAGCTTTTCAAAACAACCGTTCTTGATATTTGCGAGAGAGAGCCCCGAATAGAGATATACGTCCATACCGCCAATTTAACAGACGGTGTGCTTATCTGAATCAGGGTAGTGCTAAGCCCAGTTCTTCAAGTCATAATAGCCCTGAGCAACCTTATAGCGGCAGATTTGCTGGCCGCCGAGCCAGAGTTGGGCTATCTTGGCGTCTCTGAGACATTTCTCATAGGGGAAGTCCTCGGAGATAGCCATTGAGCCCAGCAACTCCGCGCCCTTGTTGATTATCTGGACAGCCGTGTCGGCCGCATAAACCCTGGAAGCGGATACTTTGGCTATGAACTGCGGTCCCCATGGAGGACCGTATATTTTACCGTATATATCTTGATTGTCAAGCATAAAAGATATGTTATAGATGCTTGCCCTCATCATCTGTATACCAATAGCCATATCGGCGATGATGCCAGCCACCATACTATGCTGTCTTACCGGTTTGAATCCGCCCATGCGAGTCCCGGTATAATCCAGCACTATCTCAAAGGCACGCTCGGCAATGCCAAGGGCTTGGGCCCCCCCGGACCAACCTGCTATAGCCGTCAGCATGTTGAAAAAATTCGCATCCATCCCGGGACCGGCCATCCGGTATTCCTTCGGAACTCTGACGTTATCATAATAAACACAGGCATTTACCACCGTCCTGAACAGCATCTTCTTTTCCGGCTTGCCAAACGATAGCCCCGGTAAGTCCTTGGGGACAATAAAAATGGCAATCCCTTCATCGCCCGCATTTGGGTCTGTGGTGCAAATAGTCAAATAGCTCTCAGCTATACCACCATGAGTCGGCCACATCTTGCTGCCGTTTATTACATATTCATCACCCTCCAGTCTGGCAATAGTCTTAATGCCGGCGCCATGCAACAAGGGGTTCTCCGTATCAGCCCCTCCAGCTTCATCGGTCATAGACAGGCACGAGTAGGCCAGTTTACCCTGACAGTAAATAGGGGCGAACCTGTCCAGAACTGCCTTATTGCCGACAGCAGCGGCCATTCCCGTACCTCCCATATTCTGGCACACCGATAGGCCTATGCCGGCATCGCCTTTGGACAGTTCCTCAGCTATAATCGTTTTGTTGGTTGAGTTGTGGCTGCCACCACCGCCATATTCAACAGGGTATTCCATCGCCTGAATCCCCATGTCAACAAGCTTCTGATGTACTTTCTCAACAAGGCTGTAGTCGGAATCTAATTCCTTGGTGATGGGTATAATTTCTTTTTTAGTAAAGTCCCTTATTGTCTGCCGTAGCTGGCGGTTTTCCTCGGTGAATAGATGCTCCAGATGCATAATTACCCCCTATTCCGAGCTGTTATACGCAGCCCGTTATATTAATTTTAGTTTCTGATATAAAAGCTTATGTACACAGAACGATACAAGCGGTTATTAAAATTAGTAAATTTCTTCCCCAATCAGTGTAATAGGGTCCTTCACCATCGTAATCCATTTCTTCCCAAAATCCTGGAATTTCTGCGACGGGGCATCTTTCTTCTGGAACTCCTCCAGGCTTGTTAGATGCATGATGCCAACGTATTTATAGGGAATCTCTCCCGTCATGGAACCCGTTATC
>CAZLEY010000059.1:0-8980 GCA_964558675.1 uncultured Dehalococcoidaceae bacterium
CGATATCGCTGAAGTTGGTCGGCTTGAGTTCTTTGATATAGCGGCGCATGCCGGCACCTTCAAGCTGGAACACGCCGACGGTTTCTCCCGAAGAGAGCAGGTCGAATGTCCTGGAATCATCCATGGGGATATTCAGCAGGTCAATATCAATTCCGTGATTCTGCCGGATAATCTCCCTTGCCTTACCCAGGATGGTCAGGTTAGCCAGGCCGAGGAGGTCCATTTTCAGCAGTCCGATTCGGGCGATGTCTTCCATAGCGAATTGGGTCATTACCGTTTCCTGATTATCAACCCGGCCGCCTCGTTGCAGGGGGACGTATCTGGTGAGGGACTCCCTGGAGATGACGACACCGGCGGCATGGGTGCTGGCATGGCGGGCAATGCCCTCCACTCTTCTGGCCGAGCTGACCAGATTGCGCACGATTTCATCTTCCTGATAGATAGCCTTTAATTCATTATTCTCGTCCATAGCCTTGGACAGGGTCATGTTCGGGGCGTTGGGAACCAGCCTGGCGACGCGGTCAACGTCACTATAGGGCATGCCCAGCGCCCGTCCTACGTCCCTGATGGCGGCTCTGGCTCCCAGGGTACCGAAGGTAATAATCTGGGCTACGTGGTCCTGCCCGTATTTTTGTGAAACATAGTTGATTACCTCATCCCGGCGGTCGTCCTGGAAATCAAGGTCTATATCCGGCATTTCCTGGCGCTCGACGTTGAGAAAGCGTTCGAAGACCAGTCCGTGTGCAAGTGGGTCGACGGCGGTGATGCCCAGGCAGTGAAGTACGATACTGGCGGCGGCGCTGCCCCTGACTCCGAAGAGGATATCATGCTCTTTAACGAATGAGATGATATCCCAGACAACCAGGAAATAGTTGGCGAACTGGGTATTTTTAATAACATCTAGTTCGTATTCCAGACGCTGTTCTATATCCGGGGTGGGGTTGGGGTAATAACGCTTGAGATTCTGGTGGCAGAGGTCTGCCAGATACTGGTCAGCGCCTTTTCCCTCCGGCAGTTCTATCTCAGGAAGGTGGAGTCGGCCGAATTCCAGGTCCAGGTTGCACATATCGGCGATACGCCCGGTATTTTCCATAGCTTGGGGTATATCCTGGAAAAGCTCTGCCATCTCCTGCGGACTTCTGAGGTAGAAGAAATCACCGGCCATCTTGAGTCGCTTCTCATCGTGAATGGAAGAGTTGGTGCCGATACACAGCAGCAAATCGTGGGCGGAGGCATCCTCCTTGTTAATATAGTGTGTGTCATTGGTCGCCACCAGCGGAATATCAAGTTCACCTGACATCTGGATGAGGTGCTTGTTTACTGCTTCCAGCTCAGGAATGGGGTGTCTCATAATTTCCAGGTAGAAATCACCGAATTTTTCCTTATACCAGGAAGCAGCCTGTTTGGCCTCCTCGTAGCGTCCATTAAGGATTAACTGTGGGATTTCACCGGCAAGGCAGGCGCTGAGGGCAACGAGACCCTGATTATATTGTTCCAGGAGCTCTTTATCTACCCTCGGTCTGTAGTAAAAGCCTTCGAGGTGCGCCCTGGTGGTCAGCTGGATGAGATTCTCATAGCCGGTCTGGTTCCTGGCCAGGAGAATAAGGTGGTTATTGTTTTTACCTCCGGCATCACGACTGAAACGGCTGCCCCGGGCGATATAAAGCTCGCAGCCGATAATAGGCTTTATGCCGGCTTCCCTGGCCGCCTGATAGAATTCGATTACCCCGTACATGGCGCCGTGGTCGGTTATTGCCAGGCTTTCCATGCCCAGGTCTCTGGCCTTTGCTACCAGTTGCGGAATGCGGCACATTCCATCGAGCAGGCTGTATTCGGTATGAACATGGAGGTGGGTAAACATTCTTCTCCCGGCTCTCGGTCTAGACAATTATAGCACAGCACAGAACCGTTAAAAACCGCAGTAAAACGGGACGTAAGCAGGGTTTCCAGCTTGCCGTAGATTAGATTAGCGAAGTATAATTAAGGTAATTCATCGTGCTTTTATAGAAATATGTCTGATTGCTGGCATAAGTAATCCTTACTGAGATATTATCAGGCCATTGCTCTCATCAGAATTTATGTGAAAAGAGACTGTCTATGACAGAAGATTTTACGTCCTCGGCAAAAGGCCGGGTGTTTTATGGCTGGTTCGCACTGGCCGGCGTAATGCTGGTGATATGCATCGTCGGCGGGGCTTTTACTAATTCATTTGCGGTATTGCTGCCGATTATCAGCAGTGAATTTGAGTGGAGCCGGGGGGCGGTGGCGCTGGCACTGTCACTGGGTATTCTGGCTTTCGGGCTACCCAGTCCGCTTTACGGGATTTTCGTAGACAGGTTCGGGCCAAGGTTTACTATTATCCTGGGCAATGCGCTGGCGGCTCTGGGTTTGGCCGGGGTATATCTGGTACAGGAAGTCTGGCACCTTTATTTCCTATATATACTGACGGGTCTGGGGGGTGGCTTCGGTGGTTACATAGCCTGTACTACCGTAGTCAATAACTGGTTTATCAGAAAGCGCTCCCTGGCTCTGGGGATTTTTACTGCCTGTGCCGGTCTGGGTGGTTTTATCTTCCCGCCGATGACAACAGCCTTGATTGATGCCATAGGCTGGAGAGATACCTGGCTGGTACTGGCGGGTCTGATTCTGATAGTAGCGGTATTGATTGGCGGCGTTATTCTGGTAAGAAACAAGCCGGAGGATATGGGCTTACTGCCGGATAATATGCCGGCTGACGCTATCGTAGAAGCGGAAACAAAGGAAATTCGTTCCGGCACAGACGAAGAGCGTGCCGGCTGGCATATCAAGCAGGTGCTGAAACAGCCCACTGCCTGGCTGATTGGAGGTCTGGCCGCTGCCAATGCCTTTACAATGGGACTCATGATGACGCATCAGATAGCCTATGTTCAGGATATCGGTTTTAAAGCGATGACGGCGGCCACCACGGTGAGTGTGACGTCGGTATTCAGTATCACAGGCAGTCTGTTATTCGGGACTCTGGGATTGAGATATAAGGTAAGGTACCTGGCAAGTGCCGCTTTTGTTATTCAACTGATAGGTCTGGCTATCTTATTATCCACCAGGGAATTGGGATTGATTTATATCTACGCAGCCTGTCAGGGACTGAGCAATGGTGCCCTGATAACAGCACTACCCACATTTGTGGGGGCCTATTACCGGCGTGACCGTTACGCCCAGGTTCTGGGTGTCGTCTTTCCCTTCCAGATTGTTACCAACGCCATTTCAATGACCGTCGCCGGGATTATATACGATGCTACCACCGCATATACTGCGGCCTTTGCTATTGCCGCTGTTTTCAGTTTTTCCGGGATTATAATCGCTTTTGTGACCCGGCGACCCAAGCCGGCATCATCGGAAGCCATTTAAGGCAATCAGGTCCAACTGTACGATAAGCCTGGGGCAGCCAGGCTATGATTGTCTTATAATTTCCTGCTAGAATTAGGGAATCCAGATATTCTGAAAGAACAGTATCTATGCAGTCGAGGATTATGAGCCCGATAACGAGTCGAGTGTTTTACGGCTGGATTGCACTGGCCGGAGCCATGCTCACGGCCTTTACGGCGGGCGGTGCTTTTCTCTATTCTTTCGGAGTCTTCCTGCCTGTGATGTGCGCTGAGCTGGACTGGAGCCGTGCAGTAGTATCGGTAGGCTTGTCCCTGGGTTTGTTGGCCTTCGGTTTACCCAGTCCACTTTTCGGTATTCTTGTTGCCCGGTTCGGACCGAGAATTAACATGGTGTGGGGCAACATACTGGCGGTACTGGGTCTGGCCGGGATGTACTTTGTCCGGGAAGTGTGGCATGTCTATTTACTATATAGTTTTATGGGACTGGGAGCCGGCCTGGGTGGCTATATAGCCTGCACGACGATTGCCAATAACTGGTTCATGAGAAAACGCCCTCTGGCTATGGGGATTTTTGCCTCGGCGGCAGCCCTGGGTGGTTTCGCCTTCCCGCCACTGGTGACAGTTTTGATTTCTGCTTTTGGATGGCGGATATCATGGCTGGTGCTGGCGGGAATAGTCTTTGTGGTCGCTGTTTTGATTAGCAGTCTCGTTCTGGTCAGAGACCGGCCTGAGGATATGGGGCTTGTGCCTGACGGCATATCCGTTGAACACCTGGAAGATACTGGTTCGGTGGACTATTCGTCAGGCACCGGACAGGGGCTTGCGGGATGGGAGACGAGGCAGGCCATGAGGGTAACCACCACCTGGATAATCGCAGCATTCGCCGCGGCGAACTATTTCGCATTGGGGACGATGGTGGCACATCAGGTAGCCCATGTACAGGACCTGGGATTCAGTCCCGTAGCCGCCGCATTAACAATGAGCCTGGTATCGGGTATAGGTATTGTCGGCAGGCTGGGGTGCGGTGTTCTGGCTTTAAGGTTTAATATCAGGTATCTGGCGGTTGCCGGTTTCATAATTCAACTGATAGCTGTGGGTATTCTAATGTCAACCAGGAACCTGAGCCTTATCTATATCTACGCAGCTCTTTTCGGCATCAGCAATGGCTCGATAATAACCACCATGCCGACGATAATCGGGGAATATTACGGCCGTGCCCATTATGCTCAGATTCTGGGGGTGATATTCGCCATAAGCATCGCCGTGGAATCGGCGGCGCCAGCCGTGGCCGGAATTGTCTATGATACCACGGCATCATATACCATGGCCTTTGGAATCGTAGCGGCGTTCAGTCTGGTGGGGCTTATCTGCGTTTTACTGGCACGGCGGCCGAAGTTACCCCAGCCGGATATTCTGTAGTTGTCTGTCCGGTATATGATAGCACACTGTCCTTTTTGGGTATAACGATGTAAAATCTGGGTGTTATAAGTCGAGGATGATTATGAGGGTTGCGGCCAAATGGCTTTTCATCATCTGTCTGCCCGTACTGCTGCTGACAGCCAGCGTAAGCTGGGCAGTGAACAGCCAATGGCTTTATCAATACGGCTTTGAAGAATATAACGTCAGCCAGACAACAGGCCTGGCACAATCAGAGCTGGGAAAAGCTGCGGAAGGACTGATTGCCTATTTTAATTCCAGTGAGGAGACTATCAGCCTCACCGTAACGAAGGACGGCAAGGCGTTCGAGCTGTTTAACGAGCGCGAGGTAGCCCATCTCAGGGACGTCAGGGGGCTGTTCCGGCTGGTTTACCGGGTGTTGCTGGGGACAGTAGTGTACGCCTGTATATATGTAGGCGTCAGTTTTTTCTGGTGGAAGGACCGAAGGCGGCTGGCGTGGGGACTGATTGGCGGCGGCGGTCTCACGCTGGTACTGATGCTGGCGCTGGGACTGGCGGCACTGCTGGACTTCGACTGGCTCTTCTTGCAGTTTCACCTCGCCAGCTTCGCCAATGAACTGTGGATGCTTGACCCGGCTACAGACTATCTCATTATGCTCTTTCCCAGGGGCTTCTGGTTTGATGCGGCGATGTTCTGCGCCCTGGCGACAGCTGTGGGGGCGTTGATATTAGGAGGAGTGGGGTGGTGGCGTTTGAGAAAGATAGGTGAAACTTAAAGCGTGATTACCTAATCCTCGGCCTCACCGGGTCTGTAAATAAGGGAAGCCGCAAGTAGTATGGCTCCCAGAATCAGAATCCCGAGACTGAACCACTGTAACGGCGCCAGGAAATCGCCATATAGTCCTAACAGCCACGTTTGCAGCGCTGATGGTAAATCTTCGAGTGGCAGAACATTCGGTGTGAAGTTTCTTAAGACATAGACGCCGGCGAATTCCAGTACGCCATAGATAAGGAAGCCGATGCCAAGGGTGCGGGTGGAGTCTTTCACATTACGGTGGATGAGGATGATGCCCAGGACCAGCAGCACCATAAAGGCAATCAGAGCGTAGTAACCAGTTCGGAAATAGCCAATATACTGTCTGGCCAGCGTGATTTGTTCCATAGCGTCTGAAGATATATCGCTTTCATCAATAACCAGCTCAGACGGTATATCACCGACGAATTCATCATAATACTGCTCGAAATACGGTTTTAACAGGGCTTCTAACTGCCTGGAAAATATCGGCAGTAGCTCTTCATTCGTTATTTGCCTGGTGATATCATCGAAATAGCGGTCAACATAGAGCTTTAGCTGCTCTTCGGGCAGGTCGGCGAATTCCGGCGGTAGATATTCTTCCGGTATATTATCAGCGAATTCATATAAATGTTGGTGAATATATGGCTTCAGCCCATCATCAAGAGAATCGGAAAGCCATGCAGGTAGCTGTTCTATAGAAATCCGCCAGAGGCTATCGCGGAGGCTTTCCTTCAAATCCTCCAGTGATATAGCGATTTCCAGAATTTCCGTCTTCTTCAATAGATAGTCGTATCCGGAGTATATAGCGGTATTCAGCTGTTCCTTTAGCCAGGGCTCATGGTCGGAGATGACCTCATAGACGGCCTCTTTCAGGAAGAGAACATCTTCAGGTAGCTCTCCGCCAATCTGTTCTTCAGCGATATCGATAATCAGCTCTGATACATTCATCTTTTCCAGTTCGTCGGCAACAAAGTCGGGATTTAGCAGCGTACTGTTTATCATGAACGCTATGCCGAAAACAGATAGTGACAGGAAAAGCAGCAGGCTTAAGATACCAAGCGCGAAGCCCTTAAGAACTGTCATCCGTACTGTTCCTCCAAATCGGTTATATTGGATGGAAGCGGAAGAGATATTATTATATCTCTAAGATAGTCAGTGGCTAGATTATCGCTGTATATTTAAAAACCATTCTATCACATCAAGGCGTAAATTACATCATGGAGATGGGAGGTTGACTGTGAAGGGGGTATTTAGTAGAATTACAGTGGCTGTGGGCGGTTAGCTCAGTTGGTTAGAGCGCTGCGTTGACATCGCAGAGGTCAGTGGTTCAAGTCCTCTACCGCCCACCATACAGATTCGTTTTCGGAAGGTAATCGGTCCGACGAACTCCTCAATATACGCGAGCTGCTCGAAGTTTTACTCGGGCCGGTGGGGAGGCTCAGGCTATTGTGGAAGCTTGGCGGCAGGAGTACAATAACTACCGGCCACACAGTAGCTTGGGCTATCTGACACCGGCGGAGTTTGCTAGAAGATACTACGAAAAGAACCAGGTAAAAGAGGTTAGACAACCAATGGAGAATGCGGGAAGTCTCTCATTGTAGGTGGTACTAAAAATGGGGGCACCCCAAGACGAATAAGAAGAATCGCCACCAGGAAGGTTAAGAGCCCCTTAACGAGCATATTGCTATTAAAGGTTGAGAATCACCAGAATGCTTCAACTCCCCTGTGAGACAATAATTGTGTTGTAAGCTATACATCGGCCACATTGAGATAGACGAATATCAACATACTGATAACAGGTAACGGGCGCGGTATCGTAACTATTCTCATCATTGTTACTCTAGCTAACACTTCACCACCTCTCATGAACATAGTAAATTAATATGACGAAGAGATGGGATGCCACCAGCCCAATTACGCCAAGGGCAGCACACGGGAGGGAGCTTCACCCTATTATCCAGGATTGAGCAATTAGCTGGCGCCGCATCCGCCTGAAGATCTTCTACGCTATTAGCGGGTGAGAGACAAACTCTCCGATCTTACGAAGCGGATAGCTTATACCAGCCCATCGCCTTTGGCACTTTTCAGCATATAGCCGGTAGCGCCAGCTCCCGGAAGTCCGACAACATAATCCGCTGTTTGTCCAGATTCAGTGTTGTTTTCGCTTGAGTACTGCCATTGCATCAGTACTATGTTATACATTACTACCAACATAGTTAAAGGTGGTGTAAAATGCAGTAGTAAATAAAATAATACCAAGTAAGAAAATGAATCTGCGAAATAGCACAAGAGTTCTTAATAAGTTGGCTTATCTATGGGGTGTACAGACGGTCTATTACGACTTTTCCCACCAGAGACGTCGGGCGTCTATAGAAACCGTATTAGCAGTTTTAACAGCCTTAGGCGCTCCGATTTCATCTTTTCGGGATATCGTTCCTGCTTGGCGAGAGCGACAATTGGAACTTTGGCAGAGACCATTGGAGCCTGTGGTCGTTGCCTGGGAAGGTAAGCCAGCTTTGATTACAATACGACTTCCTTCTAATTATGCTGATCTTTCGATTGATTATTGTCTTTTGTTGGAAAACGGTGAATCTATTGACGGTAGGTGCTCTCTTGCTAACACGCCGGTGTTAGCAACAAATGAAGTGGAAGGACAACTGTACGTTGTCAAGCAGTTCACTCTTCAAAATCCATTACCCTGGGGATATCATCGGCTTATCCTAGACCTACAAGGGAAGAATGAAGAGACTCTTATAATATCGGCACCTTTTGCTGCTTACGTGCCTGAATCAGAAAGACGAAGCTGGGGGATTTTTGTTCCGCTTTATGCTTTACATAGCGAAAAAAGCTGGGCCAGCGGTAATTTTACGGATTTAAACTCCCTTATGACTTGGGCTGCGGAGAAGGGGGCAGGAACGATAGCTACCTTGCCGCTTCTGGCACATTTCTCTGATGATAGGCCTGTTCCCAGCCCGTATAGACCCATAAGCCGCCTGATGTGGAGCGAGTCTTACTTGGACATAAGCAGTGCCCTCGAAATGCAGGATTGCCGGGCAGCTCAGGAGCTCGTTGCGTCATCATCATTCCAAGACCAGGTTGAAGCCGTCCGTAATGCCAAATTTGTAGATTATCATCAGCAAATGATATTAAAGCGTCGTGTCCTGGAGGAAATGTGCAGGAGTCTGTTTACCGAGGCATCTGACCGTCTCGGAGCTCTCCTTGATTTCGCAGGGGAGAATCAAAGCGTACAGGATTATGCTCGTTTCCGAGCTGCCCATGAAAAATTTGGTACTCCCTGGCAGTCGTGGCCGCAATCGCCGCGGGAAGGCACTCTGCAAGGAGACGATTTTGAGGAGCATGCAAGGCGTTATCATCTTTATGTGCAGTGGCTGGCCGACCAGCAGATACACTCTCTCGCTGAT
>CAZLEY010000060.1:0-8865 GCA_964558675.1 uncultured Dehalococcoidaceae bacterium
TTGCCGCCAGAATATCCGGTTCTCCCGCGATATACGAAGGATTTGATTTTAATATAGCTATTTTAACCGCCGCCGGCCGGGGCGTGTTCACCGGCGTTTATATTGGCCATCATGCCATACCCCTGGAAATAGTGGTTAGCTCCGTTAAGGAAAGGTTCGGTGATGATATAGAGCCGGGTGACATGTTCTTTACAAATGACCCCTGGTGCGGCGCCATACACGCTAACGACGGTGCCCTGACGGCCCCTGTTTTCTGGAATAATGAAATTATTTGCTGGACGGCAATCGTTATGCACGATATGGATGTGGGGGGGCCGGTGGCCGGGAGCTGGACGGTCGGGGCGGGAAATACTTTTGAAGAAGCCCCGCTTTACCCCCCGATAAGACTGCTCCGGAGAGATAAAATCAAGCAGGATGTCTACTCGATACTCCAGCGTAACTGCCGGATACCGGAAAAAAATTACTTGAATATGAAAGCCCGGATAAGCTCGCAGATAATGACGCGACGGCGCATCAACGAAATTATTAACGAGTACGGCCGGGACACCTTCGTGAATGTATTGGACCAAATCATCGAACATACGAACTTCGTACTGAAATCAAAGCTGCGCGAGATTCCAGATGGTGTCTGGTGGGAGCATGGATATCTCGACCATGATGGTAAAAAGAATAACATCTACAAACTTGTTGTAAAGCTTACCAAGAAGGGAACTAAGCTTATTTTTGATTTCACGGGGACTGACTCCCAGGCTATCGGCTCCATAAATTGTACTTCAGCCGGACTACGCGGCGGGGTGCTTGGTCCCGTACTGGCTATGCTGTGCTATGACCTTCCGTGGAGCACCGGGGCGTTTGCAGACATCGTGGAAATTATCGCCGAGGAAGGGACGATTAATAATGCCACGTTTCCGGCCGGTTGCAGCATGGCTTCGTTGCAGGGCGCACATGCCACACAACATGTAGCCAGCAATGCCATCGCTAAAATGCTCTGTTGCAGCGCCGCTTACAAGGGGGAAGCCCAGGCCTGCTGGCAGCCGTATTTGACGGGTATTTTTACGTCTGGAAAAGACCCCCGGGGCCGGGACTATGTGGACGGATTTCCGGATGGGGGTGCCGGGGGGTCCGGGGCACGTACGTTCAACGATGGCATTGATTGTGGCGGTCCAATACACTCCCTGCGTGCGGCTATCCCGAACGTTGAAACCAATGAATATATACAGCCAATTATTCAAATATACCGTAGGTTTTGTCCGGACACCTGCGGTCATGGGATGTATCGGGGTGGCGTGGGTATTGAATTTGCCTATTCTCCTATCGGCACTCCTGAACCCCTTACCTCCGTTGTCATCTCGTCCGGTGTTTCCGTACCAAGCGGACGTGGAATCTTCGGTGGTTACCCTTCCAGCATAAATGCCAATGTAGTTTTACGCCAGTCCAATATATTTGAGCTCTTCAAGAAGGGTATTATTCCTACAAACATGAACGAGATTCAGGCAGTAAAAACTGAAATACTGGAGGCAAAAGCAATTGCGAAACTTCTCACCGGGGACGTCCATGTTGTCATTGTGACCGGTGGTGGCGGCTATGGTGACCCTCTCAAAAGGAACCCTGAGTTGGTCTGTCGTGATGTCGCCAATGGTCTAATTACCAGGGAAGTGGCTACACGGGTATACGGTGTGGTCTTTAAAGAAGGCGGGACAACGGTAGACTCTGAGGAGACGGCGCGCCGGCGACAAAACATATTGGCCGAACGGCAAAAAAGAGCGAAATTCAAGGGGCCGGCTATTATCGAACGACTCAAGGAAGAGGGCATTGACCCTGAGGAACTGAAGCCCGTGCAGGCAATCTCAAATTTTCTCGAACTACGGGCAGCAAAACAAATCCCCGGAACACGGGTCATATGTTGCAGTAGCTGTAACGCTCCGCTGTGCGCCGCTGATGCCAACATTCGCGAGTACGCGTCAAGGTCTCACCCCATTCCTGTAGATTTCCTTACTTCTGTTAATAGTTTATGTTCCGAGCCGAGCTCCTCTCTTATAGAATACTATTGCCCCTCTTGTGGAACACTGCTCTCAGTGGACGTAGTCCTGAAAAATGAGGAGGAAATAGTCCGTCCTGAATTTAGCTTATAATATAAATAGTCCGCAGAAGCGGTATTCCGGAACGTTGACCGAAAAAAGGCCGCTGGTTATCTAGGATGGCTTCACTTAGCCCCGGATCTACGCCATTGATTACGTGCGCGTGTATTCGGGGGAGATGGAAATATCCATGAACAAGATGGGCTTATTTACCACCGGGAAGTTAAGAGGACAATGCTTCAGCCCTTTGGGAACGTAGACAATGCAGGGCCTGGTGATGATATATTTTTCCTCTTCTTCTCCCAGGCATAGCTCGGCTACGGCGTCAAACTCCTCGATATCCGCGGCATTTGTCCCCCAGAAAAACAGGTATTCATCGTAATCGTGAGCATGACTCTCTTCTATCATGAACAGGGGTTTCGTAATCCCCGTCCAGGCCGGGGAGAAACTGGCCCCGTTGAAGTCCCTGCCGCCAAACAGATGGGCAACACGCCCAATCCTTTCATCGGTTACCGGTGCATGTACAATATACTTTTCGTATTTAGCACTCGCCACTTCGTGGATCCCTCCTTCTATTTTTTTCGGCACGGGTCGAAGAAACCCTGTTAAGAATACATGAATACGTGGAAGCAGGTCAATATCGGTAAACGATTGACATGCCGTCTCGCACTGAACTATACTCAAACAGCCGCATGAAGCCAACTATACGCCTGGCCCTTATCGTTTGCCTCCGGTCGGCGCGTAATCATTTTCTGAGAGGTTAATTGTATGTCTAAAGACGGCTATGCCGGTGAAATCCTCAAGGTGGACCTGTCCAGCCGCAAGGTAAGCAAACTAGTCACGGCCGATTACGCGGGACGTTTCCTGGGAGGAAAAGGGCTTGCCGCCGGGCTCTACTGGGATATAGTCCCTACCCGAGCCAGTGCTCTTGACCCTGAGAACTGTCTTATATGCGCCACAGGCCCGGTTGCCGGGTTTCCCGGCTTTACCGCCAGCCGCTGGTTGGTCTGCGGAAAAACAGCAGCCGCAGACCCGGAGACCTTTTCTTACGGCAACCTGGGAGGAAGCTGGGGTATCCGGCTTAAATACGCCGGGTACGACGCAATAATCGTGCAGGGTACGGCCGATAAACCCGTATACATCTTCATACACGATGGCGCCGTAGAAATAAAAAATGCTTCGCACCTGTGGGGCGCATCTGCCTTCGTAGCGGAAGACCGGTTGAAAGAGGAGCTGGGCGGGGGCGTCAGCGTTCTCACTATCGGCCCGGCCGCCGAAAACCTCGTTGCCTTTGCCACCGTTCTGGCGGATGAAGGCGCCTCCGGCTCCGGTGGTCTCGGCGTCATCATGGGGTCAAAAATGCTGAAGGCCATTGCCGTTGCCGGGGATAGGAGGCCGACAGCCGCCGACCCGGACAGGTTACGGGAACTGGCCGCCCGTGTTCGTACGCTAAACAAAGGGCCGATCCCGCAAATGTGGTGGATGATACCCGGCCTCACCAGAGCCCGGGCATGCTACGGCTGCGGCGTCGGCTGTTTCCGGCACTCTTATAAGGGCGAAGACGGACGCCGCTACAAGAGCATGTGCCAGCCGATAGACATCTACCGCCGCCCGGCTTCAAAGTACTATGACGGCTGGAACGATGTTATCCTGTTGGCCATGAGGCTCTGTGATGGTTATGGGCTGGATTCCAGCGTCATGCAGGCGATGATAGAATGGCTTATCCGGTGTTATAAGGAAGGCCTGTTAAGTGATGAAGCTACCGGCCTGCCGCTGTCAGCGATAGGTGGACCTGATTTCATTGAAACGATTACCCGGAAGATAGCGCTGCGGGAAGGCTTTGGAGATACCCTGGCCCGGGGCACCGCTGAAGCCGCCGCCTCTATCGGAGGCCGGGCCGGGGAACTGATAAGCTATTCCGTTATGAACCGGACCAACGAAGTCAAGGACTATGACCCGCGGCTGATAGTGCACAATGCGCTTCTCCTGGCTATGGAGCCGCGCCGGCCGATGCAGGCTATTCATGAAGCGAGCGGCGTTCTTATCGGCTGGCTCGCCTGGCTCGATGGCGGAGGGGGATATGTTTCTCCCGATGTAGTACGCCAGGTCAGCTCCCGGTACTGGGGCAGCGAGGCGGCGGCGGACTATACCAGCTACGAAGGCAAGGCGCTCATGGCTAAAAAGACGCAGGACCGTACCAGCGCCCTTGAGAGCCTTGTCTTATGCAATGCCCGGTGGCCCATGCTGCATAATCCGCTAACCGATGACCACCTGGGAATACCTGACCTGCCCGCCCGGATTTTCTCCGCAGTTACCGGGCGGGAGACGGACCTGGCGGAGCTGGAGCTAACCGGGGAGAGGATATTCAATCTGCAAAGGGCCGTGTTGCTCCGGGACGGGTGGGGAGGCCGAGGTGGGGACAGGCTGCTTGACTATCACCACGAAGAGCCGCTGCAGTATTCACGCTTTGACCGTGAGTGCAAGGTACCGGGTAAAAACGGCGCGGTAGGCTCGCGGAAAGGGATGGTGGTCGACCGGGACGAGTTTGAGAAGATGAAGGACGAGTTCTATCAATGGCGCGGCTGGGACGTCGCCACAGGGCTGCCGACGGGGGAAAGGCTCCGGGAGCTCCAGCTCGAGGATGTCGCCGGTGACCTGTCGACGAGGGGACTGCTTAAGTGAAACGAACGGAGGGAAGTGATAATTTGACCGGGAAGAGATATGAGAAATATCTGACCAGGGACTGCGTTGTCCCTAGCATTGACGGTATCCGGCTAATGATGAGCACCAGGCAAATGGAGTCTTTCGGCACGGAATAAACTTCAATCGAGCTTTCTTAAAAAGAAAAGGAGAGCAGTCACGCTCTCCCTTTTTATTTAGCGGCTATACCGGCACCCTCGATCATTTCATAATGTCGGGCAGAAAAGTAACAATCTCGGGGAAGAAGTAGAGCAAAATAATGGCGATGAACATCATTATGAAGAAGGGGAGAATACCACGGAAAACATCCGGCAGCGGGACGCCGGTTACCCCGTGAACGATAAATGAGTTCATGCCCACCGGCGGTGTTATCAGGGCCACCTCACCGAGCATGGTGGAAATGATGCCGTACCACACGGGGTCAAAGCCCATGCCGACGACGATGGGGAAGACAATGGGCAGCGTGAGCATAAACATGGCCAGGGCGTCCATGAAGCAGCCGAGGATGATGAACATGATGATGATAAAGACCATGAGAAGTCCGGGCGAGAAGTCCAGCCCGAGGACGTACCCGGTAAACATCGAAGAGAAGCCGGATACGGTGAGAAAATTGGTGAATATCATGGCCCCGATGGTAATCGTCAGGACGAAGCTGGTGCTCTTGATGGCACCCTTAAGGGCATTTTTGAGGGTGACCCAATTCAGCTTGCGCATGATAATGATGAGGACAAAAGCCCCGAAGGCGCCGATAGTCCCGGCCTCGGAGGGTGTAAATATTCCGGCGAAAAGGCCACCCATAACAACCAGGAAGATAAAAAGCGCCCCACCGACACCGCCGAGCGATTTCAGCCTTTCTTTCAACGGGAAGCGCGGGCCGGGTGGACCCATCGTGGGGTCACGCCAGCACATGATAATGATTGCCAGGATGAAACTGACCGATAGCAGGATGCCGGGCACGATGCCCCCGATGAAGAGCTTGGATACGGACGTATTGGTCATGAATCCGTAAACAATAAAAGGGGCGCTGGGAGGGATGAGGCTGCTCAGCGAGCCTCCCGCGGCTATTGAGCCACAGGCCAGACGAGGGCTGTATTTATACTTAATCATCTCAGGGTAGGCTACAGTGCCCATCGTCGCCGAAGCTGCCAGACTGGTGCCGCAGCAAGCCCCGAAGGCGGTGGAAGCCAGTTCCGTGGACATGGCCAGGCCGCCCTTAAAACCTCCTACCCATTTATAGCCAGCTTCATATAGCTGACCGCTGACCCCCGCGTGATAGATGAATTCCCCCATCAGGATGAATGTGGGCAGGGCCAGAAGATTATAGTTGGTCGCCCAGGTAAACGGCGCGCTCCCCAACAATGATAGACCGGGATTCAGCCCCTTCACCATTATGATGCCTATACCGCCGACCAAAGCAAAGGCGAAAGCTATCGGCATGCCGAGTAACATGAGGAAAAAGAAAGCGCCCAGACCGATGAGGCTAATCTCAAGCGTTGACATTCTTCTTTCCACTCCTTACGCCGGCAGAAATATGGAATATAGATACGATGAACTCAAGGCAGAGGAAGAAAGCCCCCACCGGGACCAGGAAATAAAAAGGACCCGAAGGAAAATCAATTACGAGGAAACGCCTGTCAAAGTTCGCTAAGGCGATTCCCCATGATTTGTAGCCGATAGTTGCAAATAAAATCAGCGCTATTAGCGACATTATTAGGCTCAACACATTCCGTACCCTTGGGGGGAACATATTCGTGACAAGTTCTACCTTGATATGCCCATCCTCTTTCTGCGTGTAGGCCCATCCCAACATCACAATAGCCCCCATCATGACCTGCATCAGTTCCTGGGTGCCCATGACGGGACTGTCAAATACGTACCTGCCGAAAACATCAGCCGTGCCGAGGAATATCATGACCATGAAGATAACGCCGCAGATAGCCAGAAGGACATTCTCAACGTACCGAATACCCCTGTCCAGTCTTTTTAATATTGTCAGCATCCACTGGCTCCTGTTGCTATGAGTTTTTTCGGATCTGCGTACCGGGCTCACAGTTTCACATCTAGCCCACGTACCGGATTTTTCCGGGTATTGGCCGGAAAACCTACCCGGATATCTCCCACCATAGTGTCACGAAACAGGAAGAAACAAACTATGGTAACACTATCCGGTATTTAGATTGACGCTTAAGTGCGGGGAAAGCTGTGGGTACAGCTGTCCCCGCACCTTCTCTTTATACCTTGGCGTTACGGCTCATAGCCGTGAGCAGGCCTCTCTACGCCAGCAGCTAAGAGGGCGTTGTAGTACGCCTCTGCCATTTCTGAGGCAGGCAGGCCCATAGCGTCCGTTTCGGCGATAATATCGTTGAAGTATTTGGAGCATATTTCATCCAGAGCGGCTATATCCTCGGCAGGCCAGTCAAGAGCTGTACCCTCGCCGCCGGGGCCAAGATATTGCTCCATAATCTGGGTGTAGTCTACATCCATGACATCCGCGCACTTCAGTGAATATCTGGCATCCTTATCCAGTTCTTCGATGACCATCTTGGCATCATCGGATAAATTATTGTAAACGTCTTTGTTGATACCTAACATCATGGAAACACGGTTCATCCGCATGGGTTCGATCAGGTAGAAAAGGAACTCTTCCTCGTGGGTCATGTAGATGCCGTACGCGGAAAAGAACGACCCCTCCACGATGCCTTTCTGTAGCATAGAGTAGACGTCGGGAGCTGGGCAAAAGACCGGGGCAGCCCCCAAGTCTTTGAAGATATCAATCCTTGTGCCGCCGCCCATTGCCACCTTAAGGCCCTTCATATCGGCTATGCTATTAACTGGTTTTGCGGTCAGCAGGTCATCCTGGGAACTGCTGGCAAACATATAGATGAGCCTGACATTTGTATCTTCGTAGTCCGGATCCAGGTAGCCTTTTTTGTAGATGTCGAACAGGGCCTTGGTAGCCTCTGTGCATGAAGCTTCTGCCCAGGGGAGGGTCAATACTTTCTGCATAGGGAAAGGCACGTTGGTGTCCTGAGGGATGAAGCAGCCCATGTCGGCGATACCACTGTCAATGGCATCGAAGGCTTCCGGTACTGAGGCCAAAGTCCCTCCATGCACCACCTCTATGGCGTATTTCCCGCCGGTTTTCTCTTCGAATTCTCTAGCCCACTCCTCAAAAGTCCCGGATATACGGCTGATGCTCGGCGGCTGGAACCAGTTGTTAAACACAAGCTTGGTGGCCGCAGCCGGAGGTGCAGGTGTAGGTTCAGGTGCAGGTGCAGGTGTTGGTGCAGGTGTTGGTTCCTCGGCTGGTTCAGCGCAACTGCTAAAAACCAGCATACTCACCACGATGATCGCCACAGGAATTAACAAATACTTCTTCATAAAAAACCTCTCCTTTTTCATATGAGCACTTTCTTATTCAGTTAGTAATTAAGGACCTATAGTCACCTCCTATAAACGATTTTTTAAAAATGTGGAATCGCTTCATTTTAAAGAATACGGCAGATATTTGTCAAGAAAAAACACAAAGATACGGTCCTGCAACTTACTAAACGGATCGTAAGGGGCTAATTTCAGGGGGATGGAGGGTGTCCGGCGGTTGGACCGGGGCAAGCTCGAAAACTCGAATTTTGACTGGTGCACGATTTTAGAATAGAATCTATTGGAGATGCCGGAAAACCAGCAATATTAAGGAGGACGCAGGAAATGGCAGAGACAAAATACGGGCAATATATCATCACGGAACTGAAGCCCGGCTTGAAGGTGCCGGAATTCAGGAGCGAATCGGCTGACAGGATGACCCATTTTCTCTGGTTGGGTGATGACCTGATAAAAGGGAGCCTCTACATAGAGTGTGTCTGGATCTGGCGGCAATCCGATTCACCGGGACCGGAGCCGCATACCCACGATTTTAACGAGATATTGGCGTTCTTCGGGACCAACCCGGAGGATATACATGACCTGGGCGGGGACCTGGAGATATGGCTGGAAGACGAAAAGCACGTCATCAACAAGAGCTGTCTAATCTTCATCCCCAAGGGGATGAAACACTGCCCGCTCAGAACGACGAGGCTCGATAGACCTATTA
>CAZLEY010000061.1:0-8499 GCA_964558675.1 uncultured Dehalococcoidaceae bacterium
AAGATTGGTAAAGCTTAATAAAATATTAAAGGGTGTCAATCAGCATTAAAAAAGGCTGGATGTTATCGCTTCCCAGCCTTTTTTAATATCCCACTTTTTGCACTTTCTCACATTTCTTCGAAAGTAAAATTCAAGTATTTTGTTGAATTTCGAGAATTCAATTTTTTATCACTTGAAATTCTTGTCGGGAAATAATAGAATCAGGGTGTCGGTTGACCTAGTGTCTTGACACCCTGATTCTTTTCAAAACTCCCCGGTAGGGAAGGTCTTCCAGCTTTGGTAGGCCGTACAGGTCTCGAACCTGTGACACCCTGATTAAAAGTCAGGTGCTCTAATCTTCCTACATCAATCCGTTCATCGTACATATAGAAAACTCAACAAAGCCCAACAGTAAGTTACCTTTGTCCTGGGTGTATTTCCAACTCAGTCAGAAATGGTATAATATGGGTCGGATTATCTGTTCCGCAGGGGGATACAGGGGGTGGGTTGTAATATATTAATAAGGGGGTGAGGTAAAAACGTGGTAAGGCTAAGACTGGTCGGGGTTAATAAAACTCTTGAAGATTAATGTTATAAACTGCGGCTCGCCTCAAAGTCAAGTATATTAAGCCTGAGCTGCTCTTTCCCGCCCCAGCGGTCGATTTCCAGGTTATACACGATATCAAGGTGTGATGATAACTCTGACAGGTAGCCGCCCAGCCGGAAACCGACCCCGTCCCAGACCGTACCGCCCTGCCTCAACTTCATCCTGAGGTGCTCGCTGTTATTGCCCATAGTACGCCGCTCCAGCAATTCAACTCCCCGGCTGATGAAGATGGGCACCGGATTGCCTATGCCGAAGGGTGACAGCAGCTGCATTGTCTGGTAGGTGTCGCCGCCGAGGTCGGTAAGGGTAACCAGGGCATCGATATCCAGGTGGGGACTGAGCTCAACTCCGGTCAGTTGTTCCGCAACCAGATTTGAAAGTTCTTTCTCAAGCTGGGGCAAATCACTGGTAGGCAGGGTAAAGCCGGCAGCCTGCGAATGCCCGCCGTAGCGTGAGAGGAGGTGGCTGCACTGGTTCAGGGCGGAAATGATATTGAATTCGGGGATACTGCGGCAGCTGCCATGGCTTACCGTTTCGGTGGTATGAATCACCACTGACGGCCGGTAGAACTCCTCCGACAGCCGGCTGGCCACCAGCCCGGCGATACCCATGGGGTACTCTTTATCGGCGGTTATCAGAAGTGGCGTCAGCCCTTGGGCTATGACCTGCTCTCTAGCCCTGGCCAGCGTTGTGGTGGTCAGTCTCTGCCTTTCCTCATTTTTCCTGGCCAGCCATACCGCCAGGTCGCGTGCTTCCTCTGGCGAGTCGGTCATCAGTAGATTATAGCCGGTCAGGCCGTCGGCCAGTCTGCCGGCGGCATTCAGGCATGGGCCAATAATCCAGCCGATTTTCTCCGCATCAAGCCTGCCGGCTTCTATTCTCGTCTGGTTCATCAGTTCCCTGATGCCGAGGCGTGGACTGGTATTCATGAGTTTCAGGCCTTCTTTTATCAGGTAACGGTTTTCTCCCAGCGGCGGTGACATATCGGCGATAGTGCCTATGGCTACCAGGTCCGTGGCCATGTCCATATACTCGTCTTTGCCGATACCCTGGAACAACGCCTGCAGCAGCTTGAAAGCCACCCCGACGCCGGAGAGTTGTGAGAAGGGGTAAGCCGAATCGGTTAGCTTGGGGTCAACCACAGCAATGGCATCCGGGATTTCGGACAGGGGACTGTGGTGGTCGGTGATGATGATATCAAGTCCCATTTTTCTTGCTTTCTTAACCTGGAGCACGTCGGTTATACCGCAGTCGACGGTGATGACAAGGCTGATACCTTGCTGGTAGAGGTTTTTCAGAACGTTGGTTGTCAACCCGTGCCCTTCCGTCTGGCGGTGGGGTATGTAGGGGGAAGCCTTGCCCCCGAGGGTCCTTAAGCCCTGGACAAGGGCTGCCGTAGCGGTAATACCGTCGGCATCAAAGTCTCCATAGACGCCAATGTGCTCACCGGAAAGCAGGGCCTGGTAGATTCTGGCTACTGCCGCATGCATATCCGTGAGCAGTAACGGGTCGCCCAGGAGACTGCTGTCGCTGACAAGGAAGGACTGGAACTCATCCGGTCTGGAGATACCTCGGTTATAGAGAAGCTGTACGAGTAATGGCGGAAATTCGGAGTCGTTGACCTGCCGGGGGGTTAAGGGCGGCAGCAGATTCCAACGACTATGGCTCAAGCTTGTGCCTCGATATATTTCCGTAAGATAAGAACTGAATTGTGTCCACCGAAGCCAAATGAGTTGGTAAGTGCCGTGGTAACCTGGGCCTGGCGGGCAATATTGGGTACGTAATCCAGGTCGCATTCGGGGTCGGGATTATCCAGGTTTGTCGTCGGTGGTATTATGCCGTTCTGAATCACCAGGATGCAAATGACTGGTTCGATGGCACCGGCACAGCCGATAAGATGTCCCGTCATCGATTTGGTGGAGCTTATAGGGACCTTGTAGGCGTAGTCGCCAAAGGCAGTCTTTATTGCCCTGGTCTCCATGGCGTCGTTGAGGGGAGTGGAAGTGCCGTGGGCGTTGATGTAGTCCACCTCTCTGGGCTCGATCCCGGCCTTTTTCATGGCGATTTGCATAGCTCTGGCAGCGCCCTCGCCGCTTTCAAGCGGCTGAGTAACGTGAAACGAGTCGGCGGTAGCCCCGTAGGCTATGATTTCCGCCAGGACGTTAGCTCCCCGGTTCAGGGCATAGTCCAGTCTTTCCAGGACGAGAACGACAGCTCCTTCGCTGATTATAAAGCCGTCACGGTCTTTATCAAAAGGGCGGGAGGCTTTTTGCGGCGCATCGTTTCTGGTTGACAGGGCTTTCAGGGAGTTGAAGGCAGTCATGCCCAGGGGATTGATGATAGCTTCGGTACCGCCGGCTATCATTACCTGGGCTTCGCCGTGCTTGATAAACTCGTAGGCGGCGCCTATGGCATCGGAGCCGCTGGAGCAGGCCGATGTGGTGCAGAAATTTGGCCCTCTAGCTCCCAGGGCGATTGATATCTGGGCGGCGGCTATATCGGCTATCATCATCGGTGCCAGGAATGGGCTGACTCTATCCGGTCCTTTTTCAATAAGCACCCGTGCCTGTTCGAACAGCGTGGTCAGCCCGCCGATGCCGCTGCCGACGAAAACACCGATGTCATCCTGATTGCTGTCATCGATTTTCAGTCCGGAGTGCTGTACCGCCTGGTAGCCGGCGGCTACTGCCAGTTGGGCAAAGCGGTCCATGCGGCGGATGTCCTTGCGGTTGATGTAGTCGGCGGGGTCGAATCCTTTTACCTCTCCGGCAAACTTGGTCTCCATATCTTTGGCGTCAAATAGCGTAATATAGTCAATGCCGGACTTCCCGGCGATGAGATTTTCCCAGGTGGTGGCCATGTCCAGTCCGAGGGGCGTCAGAGCGCCGATACCGGTAACGACAACTCTGTTAACTTTATTGTTGATTGTAGTAACCTCCTTATTTCTGTAAAGAGGGGATTGATAATTTATGGTGGATTTCCATTAATTTTTACCATATTTTGAGCTTATTTTCAAGTCCAGGATGCATTTTAACTCTGTATGTAGCTGGTATTTCTTACCCCGCCCGCCGCCCGCGCCTGAGTTCTCCTTCCCACCCGCCCGCCCTCATGGCATCTACACTTCATCCGTAAGTGTTCGCCCCGCCACCCCTAAATGGGGAGTACCCGCAGAGAGGGGCGTCAGCCCCTCTCAAATTCTTCCCCCTCTCCAAACAAGATCATCAAAGGCTTTCTCCAATCTCCAGTTTGGAGAGGGGGTTAGGGGGTGAGGTAAAATGGGATTAGGTAAAAATGTAAACCATGTATCAGCATAACCTCTCCTTTGACCCTTCAGGCTCGGAAACGGTATAATGTTTACATAATCATTTGGTCTTTGCGATAAGTCATATGGATAAAAGACTGGAAATGCCCAGGGTAGCTCTGGACAGCTTGGGCTGTAAGCTGAACCAGGCGGAAATAGAGCTTCTGGCTCATCAGCTAGCCGAAGCCGGATACAGGTTGGTATCGCCGTCGGATAAGGCGGATATCTATATATTGAATACCTGTACGGTTACGCATATCGCCGACCGTAAGTCGCGCCATATGCTTAGAATGTTTCATCGTCGTAACCCTCGCGCGCGCCTGGTGGCTATCGGCTGTTATGCCGAGCGGTCGCCCCGGGAGCTTGAGGTAATTGATGGGGTTGACCTTGTCCTGGATAATACTCAGAAATGGAATCTTTTACAATTGCTTGAGTTGTCAGGCAGCTCGGGACAGCCGTCCGCCGGGGATTCAATAAAGCTGTATGGTAATACCCGCCGAACCCGCGCCTTTATCAAAGTGCAGGACGGTTGCCGGAACTCCTGCGCTTACTGCATAGTGCCTCTGGTACGGAGTCGGGAGGAAAGCGTACCGGTTAAGCGGGTGGTTAATCAGGTGAGGGAGCGGGTGTCCGCCGGCTATAAGGAGGTGGTCTTAACCGGCACCGAAATTGGCACATATAGCAGCGATGGCGTCGACTTAAAAAGCCTCCTGGAGCGCATTCTGGCGGAAACGGCGGTCGCCCGGCTCAGGCTATCCTCTCTACAGCCGCCGGAAATTTCGTCAGGGCTTATCGGTCTGTGGCGCGACCCGCGACTGTGTCCGCATTTTCACCTGTCTCTCCAGAGCGGTAGCGACGCGGTGCTCAGGAGGATGAAACGGCGTTACAACACGGCCGATTACCGGCATGCCGTCTTACTCATTCGGGAGTCAGTGCCGGATGTGGCTGTTACCACCGATGTTATCGTCGGCTTCCCCGGCGAGTCCGACGCGGAATTCCGGGAGAGTCTGGACTTCTGCCGGCAGATGCAGTTTGCCCGCATACATGTCTTCCCGTACTCACCGCGTCCGGGGACAGAAGCGGCGAATATGCCGCAGGCTGTGCCTGCCGGGATAAAAAAGCAGCGCGGTCAGCAGATGCTGGCTTTAGCCGGGGAGAGCATGAGGGACTTTATCAAGCCGTTTCTGAGCGGGACTGTGGAAGTGCTGTGGGAACAGCGGTCCGGCGGTATCTGGTCAGGACTCACCGGCAACTACATTAAGGTTTATACTACCAGTCGTAGTGAACTGACTAACAAGCTATTGCCGGTAAAGCTGGAGAAGATATATAAGGATGGGGTGTGGGGGGAGGTTTTATAGGAGCTTTACGTCGCTTCTTACTTCGATTTAATCACGGTATTCTAAACTTGCAAGGCACCTTTATCCGGCGCAGCCTTTACCCCACCACCGGGCGGTTTTCCAGTACCTTTTTGAGGGTGCGGGTGGGCATCAGGAAGTCATCCTCGGAATAGTAAGATTCCCCGATTATCCTCATCTTTTCCAGCAGCATGTAGAAGTTGACCGTCCATCCGATTCCACACGCCTGCGGGACGAAGATTCGGTTGTTTTCGGGATTCCAGTAAGTTTCCTTGAGCCGCTCAATCGTCGGCAGCCGGAAATCGTAGGGTATGAAACCAAGTTTCCCGTGCCAGTGTCTTTCTTCTTTGGGCTTTTCCAGTTCCTGGCATACCGCGGCGAAAGCGATGGTTATAACTGCCGCCTGAATCAGCCTGACAAACCACTCCTTGCCCATAATAGCTCCTTTTAGTGATTGTTAATCTCTATCCCCATAACCACCGAGGTTTCAATCTGACGCGGTGGAATATCCCAGTAAGTCGCCAATAGCTTATCTTTGTCTGGGAGTAGTCTGAAGCCGTGTTTCCGGTAAAAATCGATTGCCCAGTGCGCCGCCGCCCACGTTCCCACCATGAGATGCCGGGTAGTGGTCAGGCTTTTCAGATGGTTCAGCAGCTTGTTGCCTATTCCCTGCTTCTGCCACTGTGGCAATACATAGGCGTGCCGGATAAGAGTAACATCTTTAACAGGTTCTATACCCATTATACCCACCAGTTTCCCGCTGGCTTCGTAACCGTAGAAGGTTACCCTTTTCATTTCACGTTCCAGTTCTTCCTCGGGCATATAAGGCTGGTGATAGCAATCAGTCTCTATCGCCCCATCGTACGCTTTGGCTGCCTCATTAATGATAGAGTAAATTCTCAGGGTATCATTTGCCTGGCATTTACGAATCACAAATCCATAATATCCTTACTACCAATTATACCTGAGGTAACTCATCAAGGGAAGACTAAATGCTTAAAATATAGAGTTTTGTTCCGATTTTGGTCTTTCCTGTACTGTCCTTAACCAGGCTGAACCTCACCGCCCCCCGCCTCATTGATATCTTTTCCCACCCGCCGCCCTCGTATCATCCTCTGCTTAGCCCGTAGTTCCCCCACCCAGTCTCCCCCTTTTGAAAAGGGGGACTGAGGGGGATTTGAATCCCTCTCTTAAACAGGCCGTAGCCAGCGGAGGGGCGCCAGCCCCTCTCATCCTTCACTTGTGAAGGACAGCCAGATGCAAGCAGAAGTCTGAATTACAGGTAATTTAATGTTTGGTATGTTTTTTTTGAAAATACGAATATATGCTATAATTAGGCAGAATTTACTGGTTATCAGGGATTGCTTATATCGGGGGCCAGAGCCGTACCCGCTTTCTTTAGGGGTGTCTTGATAAAGGGAAGTACAGGTTGTCGGCGAGGCCTTTTATAAGTTAAATGGAGGGCTTGGATGAATAACGAAGTAAACCTGGAAGAATTCGCTCGGACTGCCGATAGAATCAGGGAGAAAGCGAAAGCCGAGAACAGGCTGCTCGATAATCCTTCTGATGCGGAGCTTAAAGCGCTTGTGGAAAAACAGCCGGGCGTCA
This sequence comes from uncultured Dehalococcoidaceae bacterium, assembly GCA_964558675.1. Lineage (GTDB taxonomy): Bacteria > Chloroflexota > Dehalococcoidia > Dehalococcoidales > RBG-16-60-22 > CAZLEY01. The sequence continues at coordinate 6,851 of CAZLEY010000061.1, forward strand.
GGAAGACGATTTACGGGAATTACGTGGCCGAAAGTGAGCCTACTTCAAGGGCACAGGCTTTTACTAAAAACAGCGTTGATACTCCCTTTGGCCAGGAGGAACTCGACCTTCTGGCCCAGTGTGAAGAGGTTTTAGCCGGGGAGAAATTAGTATCCGTTGACCGTATCGTGGGCAATGTGAACAGTGATACGGTGGTCAGATTAATTATTCCGGAAAGGTTTGCCCATCTTGCCTGTGGGGGACAGAACCTGTTCATACCGGTTAGAAGACCTGTGGACAAGCCGACTTACCAGATGGTCTTTTTCGGCGACGAAGCCTGGGAGAAGAATAAGTCCAAACCGCTGCCCCAGAAGGATATCACCATACGACTGGCCATGCTGGAGGATGGCCGGGCGGTAAAGATAACAAGAAACAGCAATTATATCGGTGAATATAAGAAGGGTGTTTTTGCCTGCGAGGACTGGGCGGCCAAGACTAGAAGGGGCGGCCTTTTCCTCCATGCCGGTTGCCGTGAGGACTTCCTTCAATTGGCTCATGGCGGCTTCCGTCCGGTAAGAACTCTGCTGATTGCCCTGAGCGCCAACGGCAAGACCACCACTACCTGTCAGATACTGGCACGGAAGGGTATGGAGAGGTCGTGGTTGATACAGGATGATGGCGGCACCCTGATGCCTGACGGCTCGTTTCACGGCTTTGAGGCCGGCGGCGTGTTCGTCAAGACCGAGGGCGTGAATCCGGGGGAGCAGGTAGAGATATTTTACGGCTTGTTGAAGCCGGATACGGTTTGCGAAAATGTCTTTGTTACCGATGACGGCGATTTTGACTTTGAGAATTTTGAAAGGACGTCGAACGGCCGGGCAGTTATCTTGAGAAAGGACTTCATGCATACCAGCCCCTATATTGATGTTGATAGAATTGATAATGTTGTCATCATCACCAGGGGGCCAATTATTCCGGCTGTATCAAAATTAACGCTGGAGCAGGCCACGGCTCTGATGGTCCTGGGGCAGGCGATGGAGTCCTCGGCGGGTGACCCGACCCAGGCGGGTAAAATAAGGACAGAGTTTTTCTATGACCCCTTTCTCGCTGGTGACCGTGCGGCGCACGCCAACCGGTTTTACGAAATACTTGAAGGACATCCTCATGTTAATTACTACTTAATAAATACGGGTTCGGTAGGCGAAGGCTATCACTTCAAGGACATTAGTGTAGCACATACCCTGAGTGTGCTGGACTCACTGCTGCGGGGTGGCCTTGAGGACTGGGTCGACTCTCCCACCGGCTTTCAAGTGCCGGCGGCTATCAGGGCGGTCGATGATATCCTGGTGCACCCGGAAAGGCTTTATTCGCGGATTGAATTTGAAGAGAAGCAAAAAGAGCTCCACAGTCTACGCGTTGAAGCCGTGGAGAAAATCGGCGATGGCCTGAACCCCAGGGTGCGCGAGGTCTTCGACACGATTTAGGGTGATGGTTATTTGATAAATTACTAACCTGAATATTGGACGAGTAAAAAGGTCTATTAATTAATAAGTAGATGAAAACGTAGGTAGAGAATTAATTCGAGTGAAATGTACTATTAAACTATAAGGTTTGCCTGGCTCTGAGGTGGTCCCCAAAATTCGGACAGGTGGTTAAGAGCGGATTCTGCT
>CAZLEY010000062.1:0-8454 GCA_964558675.1 uncultured Dehalococcoidaceae bacterium
ACAATTTTTCAGGATAATCAAGGCAACTTATGGTTTGGCAGCAATGTTGGCGTTATCCGCTATGACGGGTCTGAATGGCAGACATTCACAAGGGAAGATGGGTTAGCGGACAATTATGTTGTCGCTATCACCGAGGACAGTCAAGGCAACATGTGGTTTGGTACCTGGAATGATGGTACGAGCCGATACGATGGAGAGGAATGGCTCACCTTCTATTCCCGGGATGGGCTCATGAGCGATGCTATCCATTGCATGCTAAAGGACAGCGAGGAGAACCTGTGGTTCGGGTCTTATTGCATTGATGGATATTACGGAATTAGCCGTTTCGATGGCACACAGTGGCAGCACTTTGATCCCTGGCCGGACACGAACAAATATAATGTCATATCGATTTTTCAGGATAATGAGGACAATATCTGGTTCGCCACGAGCATCGGGTTGGTCCGTTATAGTCCCGGTTAGGTGTTTTCCTAGGATTCGATGATGTAAGAAATAGTTATCTCGGAAGATAAGCTGCCGAGTCGATTATGCAGATAGAGGGGAAAAATGGAAACGCTGAAAAGAATAGCCAAACCCTGTGGCATAGCTGGAGGTATTTGGGCTATCCTCCTTGCTATTATCCTGTCTGTAATAGCCCCAATATGTATGATTACGAATGCGATTACCATGGCACCCGGCCAGTATGTCACGAACACAATTGAGTCCATAGCCTGGGGCACTGTGACAATTATCATAATCATGTTACTCTTGGGAATTCTGGGATTGCTAAGTTTGATGCTGAGTAGGAGAAATCCCCAGCTGAGCCGTATATTCATCTGGATAAGCGGCTTGGGAATGCTTGTGTTGAGCCTTGCTCTTATGTTTGTCTTTCTCAGCCTATCAGGACTGGTTTTACTCCCTGCCGCCATACTGCTGATACTGGCGGCAATCGGTACGAGAGAGACCGGAACGGCACCGTTGCAGGAGGGAACATGAAAAAGCTTATAGTTATATTCGCTATAATCTTGATGATTATATTGGTAATAACCTCAGCAGCGGGATGCAAGCAACAAACTGAACCCGTTCCGCCCCCACCCACATCAACTCCCTTAGTGACAGCCAAGCCTGCCGCTGTTTCCGGTGATGAAGACTGGATAACGAAGCCGGAGTACTTCGTGCCGAATGCAGAGACTATTGTCATCGGGTGGGTGACCGAGGGGCTGCCTCCCATAGAGATAGACAATGCTGTCTACCGGGACTGGGTATTTGAAGTAGAAAGTTACGTCTTCAACCCCCTGCCCGAAACCAGCCTTAAAGTGCGTATCCTTGAGCAATCGGGCATGATGCCTGTCAAAGGGGTGCACCTCGCTGAAGGCGAGTACCTGCTTCTCTTTCTAAACAGGGAAGGAGACCACTTCATTATGCTCGGCGGCCTGATGGGAGCCAAGTATATTGTTGATGACGGCAGGGTACGCTATGGCATGATTGGCTCCTCACCCTGGGAACCCCTTGACGAAGTCGTCGCTAGAATAAAGGCGGTTGCGGAGACCTGGGCGAGTGAAGAACTTACCCCGGAACGTGAGAACGAGCTTATCGAGATAGCCATGAATCATCCCGGAATCAGCGAATACCTCGCCGGCAGGGATTACCAGACCCAGGTAAGTCCATACACACGCGGTTTGGAGCCCGGCGTAATACGCTACCTGGTATCTTTTATCCTCAGAGGAGAAGATGAAGTTAACCAGGATATACGGCTAGTGGTCAATGCTACCGAACAAAGAGTTGAGGACATAATCTTCACCGTGGTTGACCATAGCCTGACCGAGGAGGAAGAAAATAAGACTCTCCAAATAGCCCTGGCTGATGAGACGGTCCAAGAAGTGATGGGTGGCCGGGCCTGTAAAGAAAGCCCCAGCATCATCAGGGACGGCTGGCAGGAGACTGTTGATGGGAAGGTTCACTTCTATATCTTCCCCAAGGTGGAGCTGCTGCTCCAGCCGACCGTCTCGGATATTCTGGAGATATACATAGACCTCGACCGGGAAAAGGTCGTTAAAATATTTACCGAATCGTACCTCTCCCCGATGCCGTTGCAGAGCTCGGAAACAGACCGTGATTTCACGCTGACCATTGAGATTCCTGCAACGAACTATGAGATAGGCGAAACAGCCGAAGCCACCCTGACCATGAGCTACCACGGAGATGGGCCGGTAGAGATAACGGCCCCCGGCAGCCAGTACTTCGACCTGATTATCCGGGACTTGCAGGGGAATATTGTCTACCAATGGGAGAGACAGGAATTCGGCCCACCACCGCCGGCACTTGACTGGTATAAAGAGAGCATACAACCTGGGCAGACAATAACCAAACGCATCGAATTCAGCATACCGCAGGCAGGCACGTTCTATCTTGCCGGCAGAAACTTCGGCGGTTGGGACTACGGCCAGGTTCTAGTGGACTATCCTGACGGACACGGTCACGGGCTGTACATGGATACTCCGTATATTCTTATAACGGCACATTAGGTATGCAGGATGCTTGAATGCTTCAGAGGATGGTAAAAAGATGGAAAAGCTGGCTGTTTTATCAGTTCTGGTTATTTTGTTGCTGACAGCCGCTTGTGATTTTGTCATAGGGGAACCGGCTCCAGTGCCCAGCCAAACGTCGGAAGCTAAAGAACCTTTTTATGGCGTAGGGATGGAATTAGAAACCAAATTGGAGCGAATAGCTCTGGGTGATTCCAGAATACAGGAATTGATAGAAAATAGAGACCATACTTTTACTGTGGACGGTCACACCATAGAAGACAAGGATTACCACCTTTCTGTCGGCGTACGGCTGAAAGACGATATTGCCAGTGAGGAATTCCGGGAGTGGATGAATGGCGGCAGGCAGGACTCAAATTTAATCGATGAGTACGTCGGAATTTTGAATGTCGGCTACAATGAGAAATATTACATCACCTTTGATATGGAGAAGGAAGTAATCAGCCATCTTGAACCGGCAGGCAGTTCAATCGCAAATATTCCCGAGGTTACCGTAGAGGAAAAACAGCAAGCCGTTGAAGTTGCTCTCGCCGACGCCACCTTGCAGCAAATTCTCGAAGGCAAGGAATATCAAATAGCGCCTGAGGGAAAGATTGGCATCTGGCATAGCGGTAGCGTAAAACTGGGTGTTTCATTCGAAATCTCCTTTGACAGGGTTTACACTATTGATGCAGAACTGCCAAATTACCAGGAAGATTCATATCATGTTACCGGTGAAGTGGAGGGATTTTTGGTAAGCGTTCTTCTCGAAGAAAATCGAGTGGCTAGTATCGTACCAATATCGCCCATCATTAAGAATTAGTCCGAAACAGGAGGCAGACAGGATGTTACGAAGACTTATTCTGGCAGCAATAATCTTCGCATTAACGTTTGGAACTGGCTGCTTCAGTGGGATTGGCCCTGAGGAAATCGTGTCATTTGTGCTAAGTGACGATTCCGGAAACACCCTTATTGGCTATAGAGTACAGAAAAGCCAAGACGACCACGAGATTCACCTGCAGAAAGTTGACCAGAATGGCACTGTTATGTGGGATAGGTCTCTTCCTGTAGACAAAGAACGACGTGCCAGTATCATCGGTATGGGAGGTGGGGAAAATGGGGGTGTATATGTCGCCTGGGAGGTGCTCGGCCCGGAAGGACAGCGACGTTCCGTTCGCGTTACGCGGCTGGCTCATGTAAATGCGAACGGGCAGATCGATTTCCAGAAGGAATTTGCGGAGAGAGGAATACAGATGGTTGCGTCAGACGCGGGCTGTGTCATCGTGAATCAATCAAGTGATGAGGCATATCATGCCTTGTGTTTTAGCAAAGACGGTAATAGTCTCTGGAACCAGATAATTCCTGAAGGAGTTGGATTGAAGCTGGTAGCAGGCGTCGATGGCGATACCTTGATGATGTGGCAAAACCCTGACTATCCCTACCTTGTGGTGCAGAAGCTGGACGCCAGCGGCGACGCTATCTGGGGGGGTGAAGGCATCAGAATAAAGTACCTTGAAACCGCAACGCGGCCCGAGCACCAGATAATCAGCGATGGCTCAGGCGGTGCAATTATCTCCTGGGCAGAAATGACCGGCTCAGGAATGCCATCCTATGTCTGGGTCTGCCGGATAGGTGCCGACGGCCAGACAATTTGTGAAGAACCCGTACGCAATCTAGCATCTGCCATTAACATTTATACCCGGGTTGTGACCGATGGTTCCGGAGGGGCCATTGTTGTCTGGGAGGACCTCCGCAAGGGGATGGCGCTCTATGCTCAAAAAGTAAACGCTGAGGGACAGCCCGTATGGCAGAAAAGCGGAGTTCCTGTTTGCACTGACCTTCCAGAGGTGTCTCCCAGGTTTGAAGCGGTCGATAGCGGTGCTGGTGGTGTGGTCGTTGCTTGGATAGACGGTGATCGAAAACTATATGCCCAGATGCTTGATGCTTCCGGTCAAAGGCTATGGGGTTACCAGGGAATACTGATTGCTAAAGGTGTCTGCAACCAGCCGGTCAAGCTATGTGGAGACAAGCAGGGTGGATTTATCGTTGGCTGGAGCACCGGCTGGGATACGTATCAACCTAATGATTCATTTGTTCAGAAGATAGATGCTGGGGGTAATCTTATGTGGGGCGAGGATGGGATTAAACTGAAGACATAGATTAAATGAAGAAGGTAAAAAGCGTATGGTAGGACGTTTTGGGCCATATGAACTCATTACGCTCGCCGCAGTCTTGATTATCGTTGCGCTGGTGGCATATTTGATATTTCGGGATGCCCGTAAAAGGGATATATCAGATCACTGCCGCTTTGATATTTGTTTTGCTTGTGGTGTTCATGTTTCCGTTAGGTCTGCTGCTATATCTCGCATTCGCACTGGTCAGGAGAAAACAGTGGGAAGGAAGATAAGAGTTTAAGAGCGTAAAGCCCTAACCTTTAACGCTGATACTCGTTATTAACAACAGCTATATATAGAAACCAGGAGGTAGAAGAGATGCGTAAAGCCATAATCTGGATACTTTTGGTCATGCTGGTTGGGTTGGCGGCTTGCACCTCTGAGACAGTAGAAGAGCCAATCGCGGCTACTCCCGCAACACCATCAGAGCCAATACCTCCGTCGCCGGAGCATTCGCCGCCGGGGGAGCACGGCGAGGAATTACTAGCCAAGGAGGTGCTGGTACGAGATAACAGCGCCTTCGCTTTCGACCTGTACCGAAAACTCAAGGAGGAAAAAGAGGGTAATCTATTCTATTCGCCTTACAGTATCTCTACGGCGCTGGCCATGACCTATGCCGGCGCCCGCGGCGAGACGGCGGAGCAGATGGCAGGCGCTCTCAACTTTGAACTTCCCGATGAGCGCCTGCATTCGGCGTTCAATGCTCTGAGGGAAGAACTCGCCGAGCGGGGTAAAGGCAGAGAAATGATGGTGGTGCAGCCGGAAGGAGAACCCGTCAAGGAAAACATCGAGGGGTTTCGCCTGAGTATCGTCAACGCCCTGTGGGGACAGGAGGGCTACGACTTTCTTTCCGATTATCTCGACCTGGTGGAAAGATACTATGGCGGTGGGCTGAGAACTCTGGACTTTATCAATGAACCTGAGCCGTCCCGCCTGGAGATAAATAACTGGGCCAGCGAACAGACGGAAGGTCGTATTAAGGACCTGCTTCCGCCCGGTGTTATTAACCCTCTTACCCGGCTTATCCTGACCAATGCCATCTATTTCAAAGCCCGCTGGGAGCACGAATTTTCCGAAGGGGTGACCCAGGATGACACCTTCTACCTGCTGGATGGCAGCGAAGTAACGGTGCTGATGATGCACCAGCAAACACGCTTCGCTTATGCCGAAGGCGATGATTACCAAGCCGTCAGGCTGCCATATCTTGGTGGCGAGATTGCCATGGTTGTCCTGCTGCCGGAGGAAGGCCGGTTCAAAGCTTTTGAGGATTCCCTGGATTTGGGCAGGCTGAATAAGATCATCGGGAATATGGAGAGCCGGGAGGTCAAATTAGCCCTGCCGAAGTTCGAGTTTGAAACTGAGTACACGCTGAACAAGACTCTAGCGGATTTAGGCATGACGGATGCCTTTAACCAGGGTGCGGCGGATTTTTCAGGCATGACTGGCAACCAGGAACTCTTCATAAGTGACGCAATACATAAGGCTTTTGTCTCGGTTGACGAGAAGGGTACGGAAGCAGCGGCGGTCACGGCTATTGCTATGGTGGCCAGTGCTCCTCCGTCCGGGCCGGTAGATTTTACGGCCAACCGCCCTTTCATTTTCCTGATTCAGGATATAAAAACGGGGGCCATACTATTTGTCGGGAGAGTTCTGAACCCAGCTGCATGATTTAACAGGAATGGAGGATGATGTCCCAAAAATTGGATTAACTATAATGCTCCTACCCTTTGTGTTCCTGATTCTATTTGCAGCAACCCATGGTCTAAACGACTATTATGATTTGGTAAGCAATCTGCAAGTGGCCTTAATCCAGGGTGTGCCATGTCTTTTTGTTGCTGCCATATACTGGCTATGGCCACGTAAGGGCGGCGTGGTAGCTATCGCTCTATCTCTATTGTTGTTAGCATTGTCTGCTATTGGCATTATGATATCTAAGGCTCCTGCGCCCGGGCAAGAACATACCGTTTTATCGTTTACTGAAATATCTATTTATATTCTCCCGTATGCCGTTCTCTCTTTGGGCAGTATCCTGGCCCTTATATTGGCTTACGTAAGGAAAGCTCACAGTCCCGATTGGTTACCGGGACTAAGCTCAGATGCAACCGGAGTAAATAAATTACGTATTACCGGGTTATTTATGATGTTTTCTCTCGGTGCCGTATCTATCTTATTCTTTGTCATTGCTATAGGGATATCCGGTGATAGCGTTCTCGCCGCCAACCTGTTTATGGGGCTTATACTAGGATTGACGTTTACCACGCCACTTCTTCTTATCATTATCGCAGCCTGGCGGTGGCCCCGGCGGGGCAGTGCCGTGGTGGGCAGCTTATCACTTGCTGCACTGATTTTCCTTGTTATACAGCTAGTATCTGCTGACCCATGGTTCCCTGCGCTTCTCCTTACGCCTGCTATAGTTCTCATTGGTAGCATCTCGGTCTTTATTTCGACTAGGAATAGTGAGCTGAATGGAATTAAAATCAAATAAAGAGGAGATTATATGAAGCATGAGTAAATTGGTTAAACCGAAGGTCATAACAATTTTGTGTCTAATTGCGTTAATTGTGGCTATGCCGGGTTGCTCCGGCACAAAGGTAACGGTTACTAGAGAACTCCCGCAGAAACTGGATAAATTGTCCCTGACCGAAATGTGGAATGTGGTGGCGGACACAGCGGATATTCAGGAGCGTAGTGCTGAACTTGGCGAAATGCACCTTCGGACCGGCGCAGATGGTGGCGTGGACTCACTGTATTTTACCTTCCAGGGCCGGAATGAAAAGGGGATACCCTGTATCTACTTCGCCGAAATGGGGCGGGAAGGCAAGATAGATATCCGGGAATATGAGGACGAACCCGTATTACTTTCCGCGCACCCGATGACGGTATTCGCCGAGATAGACAAGCTGGGGTTGGCTTCGATGGAACCCGGAGAGGCAGGACTTTCATTGCAGTTAGGCTTCCAGTATGGTGATATAGGCTACAGCTATGACCATCTGGACCTTTACCATTTGGAGGATGGCGAACTTATACCACTCAAAGAGATTGTCTTTCACAGCCGAGATCCCTGGTGTACAGTATCCGTTTTTGAGTTATATCCTGTCGCCGTCGAAGAAGGGTCTATGGCCAGTTCTGTAAAAACCGCCCCCGGACCAGTTCGCCCCGGGGAAAGGACGTCTCAGATATGGTTCCTCAGCGAGGATGTAAATAAGGCGGAGATCGTGGAATATCTGGGGAACGGGTGGAAATCTGATTACGATGATTTTGTTTCGGGAATTCAGGATGTGCTGCCTGAAGGTTGGGAGATGGAATCGATTTCTCAAGAGGGATTAATGGGGCATCCGCACGGGCTCAACGAACCCCTCTTTCGAATCGATTTTGTTGACCGCACACATCAATTCGAAGGTCCGGGAGGCCGAACGTACTTCCCGAGCCTCCGACTTTATTTCTACGATATACAGGAAAAGGGTACTGTCCTTGAGACCATCGAACAGGAAAAGGTTTATTCTTGGGATGTACCCGATTATTTCGATAAAACAGCCGAGTACATTGTGGTGACGTCTCCTTTATACATAAACGGCGGATGCTTTTCGGACGAGGCGATGTCGTTATACGAGCCGCTTGAAAAGGCCTTGAAGGATTATTTCAATGCCCAGTAAGACCACTTCCAAATATCCTTTGTTCACGATTGAGTGATCTCCGGTTAATTTAGTCTTCTGACACATAAACTCATAAAGTGACATACGTAGAAGTAGAGAGACTAATGGAAGACAGCAACCTAA
>CAZLEY010000063.1:0-8061 GCA_964558675.1 uncultured Dehalococcoidaceae bacterium
TCGAATCTACTCTTATAAAATATGCGGCTGTCTATGATTTTACTCCTTTTCCAGTGTGTAACCAAGTTTTTACTGATATAATTAAAATTTATCAATAATACCTGGCAGGCAGGATTTAAATACTTTGGCGGCGATTTCTCATTTTGTTATAAGATATTACAGCCACATCATTTGCAGCTATCCTTTTCTGACAATCGTGCAATTTCGATCGGTATGCGTCCCGGTGTAATTTTCCCATCATGATATCCGAAGGGGCTTTTCGTGGCGTTAATATTGGGGAAGATGTAGAATAGATATACATGTTGATAACAAGTGAAGCGAAAGAAGGTTAAAAAATGAGTGTGCCAAGTTTATCACTGGAAGGTCAAGTGGCTATCGTGACGGGTGCCGGTGGCAAAAGGGGGATAGGCAGGGCCACTGCTTTGACTTTCGCCGAGGCGGGGGCTGATGTCGCTGTTTGCGACGTCAACGTTTCCGGGGAAACTTTCGACCTGGAGGGCACCGCCGAGGAAATACGCAAGCTAGGACGGCGTTCTATGGCTGTCCAGACCGACGTCACCAAAGAGAGCGACGTGGCAAATCTTGTCGACAAGGTGGTGAAAGGGCTTGGCACGATCGACATTCTGGCCAACAACGCCGGCATTTCTATTCATGTACCGTTCCGGGAGACGACCCAGGAGATATATGACAAGGCAATGGACGCTAATCTTAGGAGCGAGTTCATTTGCTGCCAGCAAGTAAGTAAAGTGATGATTGAGAAAAATAGCGGCAACATCATTAATTGGGTATCCTTATCAGCCTACAAAACTGGCACGGCTTATGTTTATGGTATCGCCAAGATAGGCGTCACGGCGTTGACGGCTTGGGTGGCCAGGGAGCTGGCTCAATATAACATTCGGGTCAATGGCATCGCTCCCGGTCTCGTCAGGACGGATTTAGGCCCCCACGGGATACATACCGTCCCCCGTCCCGGTAACAGACCATTTAGCTTTGACGATGTAGGAAGAATGATACCGCTGGGGAGAGTCGCCGAGCCCCAGGATATCGCCGATGTTGCCCTGTTCCTAGCTTCAGACGCATCCCGTTATATTACAGGACAGATTATTATCGTCGATGGCGGCGCAATGATAGCATGATATTATCGGGAACTGTAAACCTTCGCGCTAGTTTACTTAAGTTCGAATCCCCACAGCTGGGCATTGGTATGACTTTAAGTCAGAGGGGACAGGAAAAGAAGCTCCAAAGAAACCCGGTTCCAACCATTGGCGAGATTCTGGCAACGGCTGGTATCATCATCCGAGATGAGGCGGTAGCCACGAGGACACTCCAGCTATTTAACCTTCAGAAGATCCTTATGTCCCAGTGCCGTCAGGCTTTAATCTTCAGGGAGCTTTCCGTAATAGAATCTCAACTGGTTACTGCTTACTCCTATTAAACAATATCCGCAATCTATGCAGCGAGACTCAGCCTGTTTCCCACTTGAAAATTTAGAAACAATATCCGGTTCGATGATGAACGGGCGGCACATCGAGACGTAGTCCGCTTTGTTCTCACCGATTATCTCTTCAATATCCCGGAGTTTCCTTATGCCGCCAACCACTATTACGGGAATGGTTACTTGATCCTTTATTTTTCTTGCCGCTTCTACATTATAATTCCGTAAAGGCTGATGTTTTTTAACCATTAACGGTATTAATAGTTTCAGTAACTTTTTTACCCAGATTGACTTCTGTGAATATTGAGGAGAAAAGGCGAGAATTGCCTCAACAGGAATTTCAGACATTCGAATGGTATGGGACCAATCAGAATTACCGCAAGAGACTTCAATGGCGTCACAGCCGGCTTCTTGCAGCATCCTCGATATCCTTACTGATTCTTCAACGGTTGTCCCATCTTTGTATCCGTCATAGGCGCTGATTTTAATCAATATCGGAAAATCTCCCACTTGCTGCCGCGCTCTCTCTATAATTTCGCCCACGATGCGGAATCGGTTTTCAGTTGAACCTCCCCAGCGGTCTTGCCGGTGATTGAAATGCGGGGAAAGGAAGGCAGACAGCAAGTAGCCGTGCGCGGCGTGAATCTGCACCCCTGAGAATTCCGCCTTGTTGGCGCGAACAATAGCTTTGACGAAATTATCAATAATTTCTTCTATCTCGGATTCAGAAAGCGCTCTCGGTCTGGAATAAAATGGATATGATACTGATGAAGGTGCTACAGTTTCTCTTGTGGTAGACGGATCACATTGACCTCCACCGTGAGCTATTTGAAGAATAAGCGGTACGTTATGCGATCTAACTGCTGTGCTCAGTTTTCGACAACTATCTATAGAATCATCGCTGTCGAACATGCACATATTTGAATATGCCCGGCCATTCCTCTGGACCGCCCAGTACCCGGTTATAATCGCTCCGACCTTATTCCTGGCAAGCCGCTCATAAGTGGTTAGAAGTTCACTCTTAGGGTGTCCTTCCTCATCTGCCATTCCTTCATAGGTAGCCGACCGTAAAATTCTATTTTCCAGAACAATTCCGGCGATGGAGGTCTTTTCAAATACTTGATTCATATGCAGCTCCTTCACGGTTCTCAGCCTAGCAATGCAGGTACTTTAAAGAAAGCACCTCCTACCAAGTGGTGCTAAAGTATAACTCCGAGAACATGGTACCGTCAAAGGGATTGCGCTGGCCCGCAGGATTGGCGGATGGAACATGCTGAAAATCAGGACGAAGATGCTGCTGGGAATGAAGGTGTAAAGGATTGCCCTACCACTCCGTTTAAACCGCGGAAACGAGGTCTTCCATCCCCAGAGATACCAGAGTCTCCTTCGTGGGCAGGCCGGTCTTTTCGTCCCAGCCGCGTAACGAGTAAAATTCTTTTAACATACCCCTGAACTTTTCCCGGTCGAGTTTATTTCCCGTCATGTCCACGGGCATGGCGCCGGGACCGGGCATAATCATCTTGCCGCCGTGTACACCGAACACAAGCGGCTCCGTAAAGTTGAACTCGGGGGGATAATCGTCCTCGGGCACCCTGTGTCCCTCCCGCACCCTGATAATTCTTTGCATGTTGAAGATTCGCTCGGCGTAAGGGCCCAGCTCCGCGGCATCGATGCCGGTCACGGCGGTAAATATCTTGCCTTCGAGGTCGGGGTCGCCTATACCGTCGTCAGTCGTCAGCGAATAGGTAATCGGCCAGACGAAGTCGCACAGTCCCAGGCTGTCGCGGAGGTATGTCCTGTTCTGTATGTTTCTGGCCGCCATAGCCTTGCCTTCGTAAGTCGTCTGGTCGGCGGCGGCCTCGCTACCCCAGAAAAGCTTCGCTATCTTGAGAAAGACCTCCGGTGATATCGGGGACGACTTAGGGTCGGCCTGGTACATCATCCACGGCATGCGGACATAGCCTATTTCATGGACGGTGATGGGGTGCATCCTGTTTTCAAAGGGATAAAGCAGTGCATGGGCGATAAAGGCCCTTGGCGGCACTCCATCATGCTCACCGATGGGAGCGAAGGAATTGAGAAATAAAGCACGCGCCTTTTCCGATACCTTATAGCGCACCCTCATCATGCCCTTGGCCAGGATATCCCCGAATCCCTCGCGGTAGGCTATGGCGTGGAGCAGCTTCTCCAGGAATTCCCGGGTACCTATCTTGGAGAGCGGCAGACCCGTCTCGGCCTCGGTAAGCGCCCCTTCCTTGTAGCAGGAGTAGAGCCAATCGACCACGTGCTGGAGCTCGAAGGTACCGATGGAATAGTCGTTGGCTATGGTTGGGGCATCGAACAGGGTCTTCACAGGTTCGTCCTCATAGCCGTACAACCACGGCAGGTAGTATTCCATGGCCTGGCAGCCGCGGAGTCCCTCCAGTTCGGGGTCATTGCCGAACCGGTAAACGTACTTGGAGCAGGTTAGTCCGCACTGGTAGCAGTGTCTCTGTCCGACCTCTTTGAGCACGTGGCCGTGATTGGTCATGCCTAGCCTCGGGGTTACGGCCAGACTGACGGTATTTTTAATTTTTATAGTGTACCGGTTGAGTTCTTTAAGTCCGGTGGGGTCGGCTACGGTGGGGCTACCCGTGCCTCTGACGACTATTGCTTTGAGGTTCTTGGAAGCCATTACCGCCCCGAAGCCGGCGGTGACCGCGGCCAGCTGCGAGCCGAAAATTGTTGCCGTCCTCACCATGTTTTCACCGGCTATGCCGGTGGTGGCGAATTTTATCTTATCGCCATATTCATGGTAGAGCATTTCTTCAACCCTGTAAGCGCCCTGACCCCACAGCGATGACGCATCGCGGAGTTCCACTTTATCCTTGTCAATCGAAAGGCAAACAGGTTTCGAGGCGCGTCCGTCGATGACAATTCCGTCCCATCCTGCTTTCTTCAACTCGGAAGGGAAATGCCCGCCCATGCTGCCGTAGCAATAGCCTTCCGGGTAAGCCATGGGAGACTTTCCAGAAATCGACATTCGAGCAGCTCCCTGAGCGCCGGTGGCCAGCAGCGGCCCGGTCATAAACAGGAGTCGATTTCCCGGGTCGAATGCCCTGACCTCGGGTGTTACCTTTTCCCAGTAAAGACGGGAAGCCAGACCCCGCCCCCCGAGATATTTCTCGGCATATGGCTGCGTGGCAATCTCGCTTATCTTAGAGTTGCTCAAATCAACATGGAGTATTTTACCCATCCAGCCGTGCATATGTACCTCCTTAGCTTACAATCTTAGTTTATCAGGGCACGGGCTGTGCTGCCAAGTAAAAGAAATTCATTATCTACCTCACCGTCCCCCTCTCCTTACGAGGTAGTCAAAGGAGAGGGGGAATAATGAAAAGAGGGGCGAAGCCCCTCTTAAACGTCCCTGTATCGGGGGTGCTTACCAGTCAGAGCAGACCAAGTTCAGGTCAGGGCGGTGATGAACTTTTCCACAAGGTCGAGGGTCGTATCATGAACGCCGTCGGGCATCTCGATGCCGAGGAAGTGCATATTAAACTCCATGACGTCCCGCACGGCTGTGCCGTTCTGCCTGAAGCGCGTACCAAGGGCGGTCGATTGACTTTCAACGGGTGATAGATTAACATGGGAAGCGGGTATAACCTTCACCTGCGTCATGTACCAGCGGGAAAATCGGGGGTTTAACCTTATTAGAAGAGGGATGGGTAGTACCATTTACCGCCGTCAGCTCTGCCCGGACCGGCCCACCCAGCGCTTTCAGAGGAGAGAAAAGTATGGACGTCCCTGATGTAGTCAAAGAATGGAGTGCGCGCTGCGCCCAGTGCGGCGAGTGTAGAGCATTCGAACGTCTGTTCCTCCCATCCTGCCCGCCCGGTCATAAATTCAAATTCACCGGCTACTTTCCCACCGGCAGGATGATGATTGGAAGGGGTTTGCAGGAAGGAGTGCTGACCATTGAAGATGATGATGTTCTTGAAAGGCTGTATACGTGCACAGCCTGCAAGGCCTGCGATGTGAACTGCGGCAACCTCCTCGGAGGGCATATAGTCGACGTCATTGAAGGTCTGCGGCAGATGGCGGTCAGTGCCGGGTGTACGCTGCCCGCTCATCAGATAATGATAGAGAGCCTGAAAAAAAATGACAACGTTCTGGAAAGACCAAAGGAGGAGAGGGGGGACTGGGCTCAGGGACTGGACCTGAAGAACCTGGCCGAGGATGGAGCCGATGTTGCCTTCCGCGCTGGCTGCATGCTTTCTTTCGATTCGGATATGCGTGAGCCAGCCTTGGCTGCTTTGAAGCTGCTACGGACGGCCGGAGTGGATGTTGGCATCGAGGGTAAAGATGAAACTTGTTGCGGGGGACGAGCCTACGAAATAGGCCAGGTGAGCGAGTTCACCAAATATGCCGAGCACAATATCGAGGCTTATAACAGCGCCGGAGTGAGTACTGTAGTAGTCTCCTGTGCCGACGGCGTAAGTCACCTGAAGCTCCTCTACCCGAAGCTCAATATCAAAATGAACTTTGAGGTATTGCACCTGGTGGAATACCTCGATCGTTTGATACAGGAGGGCAGAATTAATTTCACCGGGAAAGTGCCGATGAGGGTGACTTATCACGACCCCTGCCACCTGGGACGTTACGCCGGCGTATACGATGCCCCCCGGAATATCCTGCACAATATTCCCGGAATCGAGCTGGTTGAGATGGAGCGCAGCCGTGAGCATTCATGGTGCTGCGGTGCCGGCGGTGGTGTGAAACAGGCGTACCCTGAATTTTCAATCTGGACGGCTCAAGAAAGGATAAAGGAGGCAATCGACACCGGGGCTGAGGCGCTGGTGACCTGTTGCCCCTGGTGCGAAAGAAATTTCAAGGACGCAATTAAAGAGTACGGCGAGAATATTGAGGTCTATGATATCGCCGAAATAGCTGCTCAGGCAATCGAGCAAGAAGGATAAAACCAAGTATATTTAGACCGGCACCAGCGATAAGATAGCCTGCCGGTTAGGAGGTAAGAGAATGAACGTTGAGGTCAAGGAGAGAGTCGTCGGGGAGTTGGAGAAAATTGTCGGCGATGAAAATGTGTCAACTTCCCGCCCCGAGCTTTACACCTACTCCCAGGATATAACCGAGCACGAGCCCGCCTGGCCCGATTTTGTGGTCATGCCCGGCAGCGTCGAAGAAGTCCAGGGGGTGCTGCGCCTGGCCAACCGGGAGAAAATCCCCGTCATACCATATACCTACGGAGACAATGTCGGCGGGCTGACCATACCGCTCAAAGGCGGCATAATCCTGGACCTTAAACGAATGGACAGCATGATCGAGTTTAACGAAGAAGACAGGTACATTGTAGTGGAACCCGGCTTCACCTTCGGCGACCTCAGGCGGCTGTTTGATACGAAATACCCGCACCTGTGGTACAGCTTCCCCGGCGCTCCGGCCAGCAGCAGTCTCATATCTAATGCCCTGCTGAACGGCTTCGGGCGCCTAACGAATATCGTGGGAACAAATGCCGATAATATCAACGGCATCGAGGTAGTCCTGCCCACGGGAGAACTTGTCAAGATAGGGTCCTGTTCGGTGACCTCTTCCTGGTGCAATCGCGCTCCCCTGCCCGATCTCATCGGGCTCTTCCTGGGGTGGCAGGGAACTACCGGGATAGTTACCAAGATTTCACTTCAACTCTGGCCGAAATATCCATTCAAGCAAACGCAGACCATCATTATCACCGGCATCCGGCCCGCATGTACGCTGGCTCGCAAGCTGGGACGGACGAGGATTTGTGAAATCGTCGAATGCTGGTCTTTCGAGCGAACGGAAGCGAATGCAGATAAGCTGGACGAAAAGACAATCGAAGCTTTCCATAAAGAAGAAGAGAGACAGCTCAGGGTCTACTCTCCCGAGGAAGAACGGGCGAGGGCCACATATGACAGACCCCCGGGGCCGGATAAAATGGGAGTCGTTCTCAAGGTGGCTGCCGACTCCGAAGACGAGTTGAAAGCCAAGCTGGATTTACTGGACGTTTACATCAAGAAGGAACTAAAGGATACCGAGTACAACATATTGCCGATAGGGTCTATGGGGCCGCCGGAAGAGGAAGACCTTCCTGCTAAGGGCAACGCACCTTTTGGAGGCCTGACCTGGGTCGGCACGATGGGTCCAACTTCGCGGTGGGCGGACGCGATGGAGGATATTTATCCCGTCTATGATAAATACAGGTTACGGCGGGCCGCCGTCATGGTCCCCTTCCGGGGCGGGCATTACGGGATGCTCCGTCTGGTGGAACAGTTCTACAAGGGTGACCCCGACGAGGTATCAAGGGTTAAAAAGTGTATGCAGGAAATAATGAACGTGGCGCTGGATCACGGGTTTGTCCCCTATAAAGCCCCGTATTGGGCCGTCGAAGAGATGATGAGAAGAGGCGACCCCAATTGGGTCGAGCTGATGGTAAGGGTAAAAAAGATGCTCGACCCCAACAACATCATGAACCCCGGTAGATATGGGGATACGAGGGGTTGATAGCTTATTTTGTTATCTCAAGCGTATTTGCCTTCGGTCCCGAGGGCAAAATGTATAATAGGTCTATCGAGCCTCGTCGTTCTGAGCGGGCAGTGTTTCATCCCCTTGGG
>CAZLEY010000064.1:0-8001 GCA_964558675.1 uncultured Dehalococcoidaceae bacterium
TAAACACTGCTATCAGTTGTGGCATGGGCAGAATAAGCCTTGCGATGATTGTCCGTTAATCAGGGCGTTGGAGACGAAATCAAGTGTTTCTGGCACCATGACGACTCCTGACGGGAGATCTTGGGGGGTCTCGGGAGAACCCGTGTATGACAGTGATGGCAAGATGATAGGTGCCATTGAGATTGCCCGTGACATTACCGAGCGCAAGAAGGCGGAGGAAGCGTTGCGGGAGTCGGAGGAAAAGTTCTCAAGAGCCTTCCGCTCCAGTCCGGATTCAATCGCTATCACCACGCTTAAAGATGGCAGGTTTATCGAAATAAGTGACAGCTTTACCCAGGTCACCGGCTATAACCGTGAAGAGGTAATCGGCCGAAGCGCAACGGAGCTCAATACCTGGATAAAGTCAGGCGACCGTGAACGAATGGTACGGATGCTATTAAAACAGGGCAGAATCCGTAATGTGGAGTTTAATAACCGTTCGAAGTCAGGGAAGATACAGACGATGTTGATGTCAGCCGAGGTAATTGATATGGGTGGTGAGCCCTGCGTAATTTCGGTAGCTGCCGATATCACCAAGCGCAAGCAGGCGGAGGAAGCGTTGCGGGAGTCGGAGGAAAAGTTCTCCAAAGCCTTTCGCTCCAGCCCCGATAGGATTACTATCACCACACTTGACGATGGCAGATTTGTTGAGGTTAATGACAGCTACTTCCGTTTTACCGGTTACACCCGTGAAGAAGTTATTGGCCATACTACACGCGAGCTCTGTTCCTGGCCAAATCCACAGGACCGCGACAGAATAGTCAAGAAGCTGAAAGAACAGGGCCGAGTCACCAATGAGGAAGTCCGTTTACGAATTAAATCAGGCAAAATACGCACATCACTCGTCTCAGCCGAGCTCATAGACGTCGGTGGTGAACCGTGCATGATATCCGTGGCGACGGACATCACCGAGCGTAAGCAGGCGGAGGAAGCACTGAGGGAGTCGGAGGAGAAATTCTCCAAAGCCTTTCGTTCCAGTCCTGACTTAGTAGCTATCGCCACGTTGAAAGATACAAAATTCATTGAAGTCAATGATAGTTTCACACGTGTTACAGGCTACACCCGTAAAGAGCTTATTGGCCGCACTACAACTGAGCTCAATATCTGGGCACAGGCAGGGGAACGTGACCGAATGATACGGATGCTATTAGAAAAGGGCAGAGTCCGTAATGAAGAGTTTATCACACGTTCGAAATCGGGGAAGATGCAGACCATGTCCTTCTCAGCTGAGGTAATAGATATCGGTGGTGAGCCCTGCATAATCTCCGTGTCTACTGATATCACCGAGCGCAAGCAGGCGGAGGATGCACTAAGGGAATCGGAGGAAAAATTCTCCAAAGCCTTCCGTTCCAGCCCTGACTTAGTAGCTATCGCCACATTGAAAGATACAAAATTCATTGAAGTCAATGATAGTTTCACACGTGTTACAGGCTACACCCGTAAAGAGCTTATTGGCCGCACTACAACTGAGCTTAACCTCTGGGCAAACACGAAGGACTTTCAAAGAATGATAGATATTATGCGGGAAAAAGTACGTATTAAAAATGAAGAATGTGAATTCCGCATAAAGTCAGGCGAGATACGCACGATATTGTTCTCAGCCGAGCCAATCGAAATTGGTGGTGAACCGTGTGTAATCACCGTGGCTACTGACATCACCGAGCGTAAACAGGCGGAAGAAAGACAACGCGAGGCGGAGAACCTGAGAGAGCTTGACAGACTGAGAACGGAACTGCTGGCTAACATCTCCCACGAACTGCGCACACCGTTGTCCAGCATCAAGGGTTTTGCCACGGTACTGCTGGACTATGAAGATAAATTGGAGCGCCACGAGAGAAGAGAGTACCTGGAGACAATTGATAAAAATACCGACCGTCTTGTAGAGCTTATAGAGCAGTTACTTGACATGTCCCGCCTGGGAGCCGGCATGCTCTCAATAAAGAAGGCGCCTACCGACATAAGCCAGCTGTTTCAGGAGGTGATTGCCGAGGTCCAGGTCAGGGCACCTGCCTACCGGTTCACATCAGACCTGCCCGAAAAATTACCCAGGGCACATATCGACGCCAAACGCGTACGCCAGGTTGTGGACAACCTCATCAACAACGCCATTAAACACTCTAAGACCGGCACAGAAGTAACGATATCCGCCCGTAAAAAGGGAGATGAGATAATTGTTACCGTCAGTGACCAGGGCGTTGGTATACTGAAAAGGGATTTGCCGCGAGTATTTGAACGTTTGTTTTCCTCCAGGAAGAGGCATATATCGGGAACGACAGGCGCCGGACTGGGATTATCCATCTGCAAAGGACTGGTCGAGGCGCACGGCGGCAGAATCTGGATAGAAAGCGAAGAAGGCCAAGGCACCCGTTGTTATTTTACCCTGCCCATATATGGCAAACAAGGTAATGACCATGGCAAATAAGCGTAAAGATGACGCGATTTTATACATTGAAGATGAGGCCGATATCCGAATATTCACCTGCCGTATGTTTGAGCTGGAGGGATACCGCTGTCTCCAGGCGGCAACACGTGAAGAGGCCTTCAGAGTAATAAAGAGTCATAATGTTGACCTCGTACTGCTGGACTTGAGACTGGCCGAAAATGATGGCTGGACGATAATGGAACAGTTAAAAAGTGACCCGGAGACCTCAGCTATTCCGGTAATTGTATGTACCGCCTCCTTTGGAGAACCGCAGAAAGAACGCGCCTTTAACATGGGTGCTGCTGACTACCTGGTTAAGCCATTAAGTGCCGCGGTACTGAGAGATGCCGTTACCCGTGTCCTGAGAAAGAAGAAATAACGGCTTAAAATTTAAAATTTCCCCTCCAACATCTTATAGGTGTCAGCCAGGGCCTGCGGTATCACCCTGATATCGGCCAGCACCGGTACATAATTGGTATCTCCCTGCCAGCGGGGCACAATGTGACTGTGGAAATGGTCTTCTATGCCAGCCCCGGCCACCCTGCCTATATTCGCCCCTATATTAAAGCCGCCGGGGTTAAACTCCTTCTTCAGAACCACCAGGCTCCGGCTAATCAGTTCAAAATGCTCATTCCGTTCCTCTGCTGTCAGCTCTTCCAGATTACCTGTGTGCCGATAAGGAGCTACCAGCAGGTGACCGGGGTTGTAGGGATAGCTGTTCAGCATAATAAAGTTCTTGTCTCCCCGGTAGAGTATGTAATTCTGCACATCCTTATCTTCACCGGGTTTCTCGCACAGAATGCACCCCTCCGGTTTCGGCTCAAGGATGTACTGAATACGCCACGGCGCCCAGATATGCTCCATTTCTAATTACCTTGCCACCCCCTGTAGCTATTTTAGTCGGCAACCGATACCGCCGTCAATGGGATATACTAACCGAACGACTGAGTAACAACATCAAACGTATATTACACAAGATGGGTTGGTTTGTCATTTTAACTCATAAGACCAGCGTGTCCCACCAACTTCCCAAGGGAATGCTGGAGATGAACGAAGCTGAATACGTTCATCTTTATCAAACACGGACATCTGTATATTATTAAACTCTTTACCCATGTGGTACTTTTTAGATTCTATGAGGTCAATTAGTATTAGAAGGAGCGGCCAACGTGCTCCTTTCCATTTTTCCATCACATGACTATAAACCTTTTGTATATTTGGCGGATGTGTATAGGTTACGAGCACTGCGTATTTAAGCACTTCTTTTTCTTTCGGCCTTACATTGTGTTCTTTTAGTTTTTCTAATTCATTACCCCACACTCCACCCCACTCCCATTCCACAGCTATTTCATCGCCGTCGGTACTTCGAATTATTGCGTCCTTTCTACCTCCCCTCTCAAATCTCGTAACAAATCCCATGAGGTCAGCTATATTACGAACGACTATTCCTATATGTATAGTCCAGTCTACTCATCCTGCTCCCGTTCCCCTTTTAGCATCCATCGGAAAATCACGATACCAGAAATATTGAAATAACGCTGCAAAATCCTCTACAGAAGCCCAAGTATCTTCTTCCATGACAGACCTCCTAAATTATCTTTTCCCACCCACCGCCCTCGCGGCATCCTGCCCTTTTCCCTTCATCTTACCCCACCACCTCAGGGGTGTTTAAGAGGGGCTTCGCCCCTCTTTCTCTTCTTCCCCCTCTCCTGTGACCACCTCGTCAGGAGAGGGGGACACAGGGGGTGAGGTAGACTAATAATCATACCCCACTTGGCTTCGTGCCTGAACATATGCTATAATCAATCCTGAACACGTAAGAAGGATACAATCATGATTGACAAACCTGATAAACCCTCTAAAGACCTCCAGAAATTTATTGAAAACGTTAATAAAACAGACAAAGTCAACGGTAAAAAAATCCGTTTTGCCTTTGTAAAGCGCAAGAGAAAAAATTAGGCGAATACGGCTTCATCTGACTTTGTCTATTTTGTCCAGAAACGGTTTTTTGTACGAAAAATCGGGCAAATAATTACCGGCGGCTTCCATTCCCTGCAACCAGCCGTTAACAATACCCAGTCTTTCCACCAGCATGACCACCTCATTATACTCCTCGGGCAGTATTTTCCTGTTCAGTTCTCTGCACTTGTAAGCCCGGTGCGCCGGATGGTACTGTGACATGATGCTGACCGCAACCTCAGGGGAAACTTCACTGACCAGCCATCTAAGCGAGTCCTCGCTGCCGGCAATCCCGTTGGGGAGTATCAGATGCCGTATAATCAGTCCTCTTTGCGCGATGCCGTTTTCATCCACCTCAAGGTTGCCTACTTGCCGATACATCTCTTTGATAGCCACGCGGGAGCTATCCGCATAATGATGCACCCGCGAGTACTTCCTTCCCATCTCGTTCGAAGCATATCGTAAATCGGCCAGGTAAATACTCATAATACCGTCGAGCTCCCGCAGAGTCTTCAGGGAATCGTAGCTGCTGGTGTTATAGACCAGCGGCAGGCGAAGTCCCATTGGCACTGCTTCCAGAACAGCACGTACAATCTGGGGCACGAAGTGCGACGGCGTCACCAGATTGATATTGTGGCACTTCAACTCGTCCTGGAGATAGAGCATACGCTCCGCCAGCACATGAGTGCTTACTTCATAGCGCTGCTGGATTTCCGGGTCCTGGCTTATCTGGTGGTTCTGGCAGTAGACGCACCGCATGTTACAGTTGCCGAAGAATATCGTCCCCGACCCCCGACTGCCCGAAAGCACCGGCTCCTCGCCGTGGTGAGCGCAGACCGATGAAACAATCGGGAGGTAGCCGGAATTACAGGAACCAACCTTCCCCTTGAGTCGTTTGGCACCACATTCTCTCGGGCAGATATCACAGTCGGCCAATCGTGCTTCAAGCCTCTCGACACGGCGTTCCAGCTCCCCCGAATGATATAAAGCAATGTATCCCGGCTCTACTATTCTCATGATACCCGGCGCTTAACCTCAAGTTTCAACCTGTTAACTCCCACGATTTCTACCTCTTCACCGGTTGCTATATCGCCATCGGGGCATTCCGCCTGCCAGTACTCGCCGCTCACTCTTACGATGAGACCCGGCCCAGGTGATTCCACCACCTCACCAACCATACCTATCATCCCTTCCGACCCAGTTAGTTTCTTCTGGCGCAGACTGGGCACTAGTGCCCGGTGCACGATAAAAATAAGACTGCCGACGACGAGACCGATGATTATCATAACCGATAGGGGAATTTTCACATTAAAAAACCACAGCACTAAGAAGACCAGCGCCAGTACGGCCACATCATCCAGGAGTGCTATCAGGACAATCAGCCAAGCTTTCATCGTTGCCTGTTCAGACTTCTTCTCCACCAGTCACCAACCCTATGTAAATTATTATGGCTACCCAACCGAGTACGCCATTCTCGTAAGTTAAATCAGGGACGCGGTAACCCGATATAAAACCCGAATTCCCCTCCAGCTATGAGGATGATTTGTGCAGTTTCTCAAGTGCGGCGCCAATCCGCCTCGGGCAACGTTTCCGGCCTCCTTTTCCAAATCAAGGGTTAAGCCCGCTTGTCCGCGTTCAGATAACAGAAAGGGGGAAATTATTATTTCTGCTGCTTTTGTATCTTAGACCAAGTATCCCGTAGCGATACTACCCGATTGAATACCAATTTTTCCAGAGACGAATCGGGGTCAACGCAAAAATACCCCAGCCTTTCGAATTGGTATAGTCTCCCGGGTGGGGCACCGGCAAGAAACGGTTCAACTCGACACGATGTCAATATCTCAAGGGAATTCGGATTTAAATAATTCCTAAAATCAGTACCATCTTCCACAATAGTAGGGTCTTCCTTGTTGAACAGTTGATCGTACAAACGTACTTCAGCTTCTAGCGCGTGCTCGGCCGAAACCCAGTGTAACGTTGATTTGACCTTTCGTCCATCCGGTGAATTACCCCCTCGCGTGGCTGGATCATAAGTGCAGTGGACCTCAAACACCTCTCCGCTCTGTTTATCTTTTAATACACCCACGCAAGTAATAAAGTATGCGTACCTTAGCCTCACCTCACGGCCCGGCACCAGACGGAAGTATTTCTCGGGGGCGTCTTCGCGAAAATCCTCCTGTTCAATATACAGAACGCGCGAAAAAGGCACCTTTCGTGTCCCTGCGGCGGGGTCCTCGGGGTTATTCACCGCATCGAATTCTTCCACTTGGCCTTCCGGGTAGTTGTCAATTACTAAGCGCAGTGGACGTAGTACACCCATAACACGTTGGGCTCGTTGATTTAAATCCTCCCGGAGGCAATGATCCAGAAAGGCAACATCGATGGTGCTATTGGCCTTGGCCACTCCCGTACGCCGGCAGAAGTTCTGGATAGCCTCCGGTGTATATCCACGTCTGCGTAAACCTGATAGTGTCGGTAAGCGAGGGTCGTCAAATCCACGCACGAACCCTTCCTGTACCAGTTTTAGCAGCATGCGCTTGCTCACTACAGTATAGGTTAGATTGAGTCTGGCAAACTCAATCTGTTGAGGATGATAGATGCCCAACTCATCCAGAAACCAGTCATACAGGACGCGGTGGTCTTCAAATTCTAGTGTACAGATGGAATGGGTAATCCCCTCAATGGAGTCCTCAAGGCCATGGGCCCAGTCGTACACCGGATAGATACACCATTTATCGGCCGTGCGGGGGTGCTCAACGTGCAGGATGCGATACATAACCGGGTCACGCATATTCAAGTTGGGAGAGGCCATGTCAATCTTCGCCCTCAGAACACGTGAGCCATCCGCGAATTCACCGGCCCTCATGCGTCTAAATAAATCGAGGTTTTCCTCTATTGGGCGCTTTCGATAGGGGCTCAGTCTGCCCGGCTCAGTTAAGGTGCCACGATAGTCTCTGATTTCCTCCGCGCTTAGCTCATCGACGTAAGCTTTGCCAGCCTTGATAAGCTGTACAGCGTATTCATACATTTGCTCAAAGTAGTCCGAGGCGTAGTACAAGCGGTCCTCCCAGTCAAATCCCAGCCAGCGTATATCTCGTATGATTGAGTCGATATACTCCTGTTCTTCCTTGATGGGGTTGGTGTCATCGAACCGTAAATTACAGAGGCCGTTGAAATCACTGGCGATGCTGAAATTGATATAAATGGCTTTAGCGTGTCCGATGTGTAGATAGCCGTTAGGCTCTGGTGGAAACCGGGTATGTACCCGGCCACCGTACTTATTTGTCCGGAGGTCTTGATGGATAATGTCCCGGATGAAATCATGTGCAGATTTAGAATTGGCTGTGGTCATATAGTCCCCTGATTATTCCCCTTTCTGCCTTATAAATCTCAGTTATTGCTGAGCTTGGCTATCGCAACCTTAATCCTCTTCAAACATCTTTCTTTACCCAGCACTGCCATCGTATCAAAGAGTGGAGGGGTGGCATTACGACCGGTGGTAGCTGTCCGAAGCAGGCCGAAAAACTGCCCCGTCTTGAGCCCTAAATCCCCGGCAAGATGCCGAAGCGTATCTTCCAACA
>CAZLEY010000065.1:0-7897 GCA_964558675.1 uncultured Dehalococcoidaceae bacterium
TTTGAGGAAGCCGGCTTCACAGAAGTTAAAATCAAAGGTGTTACCGGATACTGGCACCAAGGTGTCCTCTGCCAGTCTGATATTGACGACCCGTCAACCCAGTACTGGGATATGGAGCAAATTGAGGTCTGGTGGGATACTGGCGACACCTCTTACACGATTATGGCCAAGAATATAGCCCTGGATGAGCTATTGTACTTGGCGAACTCGATGCTCAAGATAGACTAGAGAAGGTCTTTTGCCGAAACGGAATGAACTTTATTGCCGTAAATCGGCTATATATTTGCGGGAAGCCTAATGGAGAAATGGCAATCTGTTGATATAAAATCCGTGCCTCTGGAATAACGAAAGGAGTAAAATAACGTTATACTTATCAGTGATATGAAGAAAAAACCATTATCTCTGTGTATTGTAGCTCTGCCGGTTCTGGTTATTGAATTGCTGACATCTTCCTGCCAGTTCATTACCGGGGAAGCGCTGGCTCCGGCAGCGGAACCAGCGCCGACAGCTACCCCTCTGCTGGCACCGGAATCCCAACTTCCGTTTGAAGCAGGTATATCCGTTAAAGACCGTAATCTTCCCGGAGAGGAAATTATGTACGGGATAGGAATTACTAATTTATCTTCCGGCACGATTACCATAGATCCCTTCCCCCCAGCCAGCCAGATAAAGCTAGTAGGTCAGGATGAAGTTGTATATTCGTCTGTCGCCGGCACGCGAACCCGTGATATTGGGCCTGATTATCCCGATTCCTGGTACCACACCAAAGGTTTCTGGGACCAGAAGGACAATAACGGGGAGCAGGTAGCTCCCGGCTGGTATGAGATAAGCTACGAATACGTAATTATCGAGCAAAACACAGGGAAGAGATATACGGCGAACCCGACGGCAAGGTTCCAGATTGTGCACCCCGACAGCGCTATGAATAAAGACCTGGGCGTAAACCAGTCCGTGACGTCGGAGGGGATTACGGTTACCCTGGAGCGCATCGAACTGAACGCAGTAAAAGTGACGGTCTATATATTCACAACGCCACCCGGTTATAGCCTGCCTGAAGGACATCCTCCGGAACAAGCCGAGTCCCTGGGGATTAATTCTCGGGCGGAATACAGCGTCGATGGTGGTATCACCAAGCAGCCGGTGGACATCGGGGGGCAGTTCAATAAAAGTGGGGCGCGACTCATATGGGACCTTGACCCCATCCCCGTCGATGCCAAAGAGCTTACCTTCACCATAACTCAACTCGGGGACTGGGAAGGCCACTGGGAGTTCAGGATACCGCTGGAGTAGCTCAGGGAGGTTGCAAATGAAAAAGGTCATTATTCTGTCTGTTATGATTCTCGCAGCTCTGTTGCTAGTAACCTCAGTGGCGGGGTGTCAGCAGAAAACACAACCGTCTCCATCTTCATCACCATCCATACATCCGTCACCAGCGCCAAGGTCAGTCAAGTACATCAAGATGGAAGCTGCTTTTAATAAAGACACCTACGTGCCCCGGGAAGAAATAGGCATAGAGTTATCCTTTACCAATGTTACCTCCGAGCCTTACGAGATAGCACCTTTCCCCCCATTAGTCGAGGTGCGGGCGGATGGTAAGCGTGACAGGGTAGTCCATACCTTTGTCGCCGGGTCAAGCAACGTTACAGTACAATCAGGAGAAACAACCGAATACACACTGGTCTGGAACCAGCAGGACGAACAGGGTCAGCAGGTAGCTTACGGCTACTATGATTTTCTTATCCCGGGCGGTGGCACCCTGGAGGACCTGGCAATCGTCGGTGGAATACACATTTTGCCTGTCGAGGGCATCATCGAGAAAATCATCCTTGTAGACGGGTCGCAGAAGACGGTCAATGGTATCACCGTCACCCTGAACCGTGTGGAGTTGACCGCCAGCGGCCCCCGTTTCTATGCTTTCAGCGCTGACTATGGCCCGCTAGCCCCCGCAGACAAGATGCCGCCAGCTCCATATGCCGAGTATTACCTTGACAACGGCCCGGTGAGAGAAGGGGACAAAGTGAACATTATCGGCGGCGGGAGTAATCTCGAGGGTCAGGAATACGTCTGGATGATGTCAATTCCAGTACCGAAGGGCACCAGGGAGCTGACTTTCAGGATAACCGAATTCGGCGGCCAAGAAGGCCGCTGGGAGTTCAAGGTGCCGCTGGAGTAGTCGGGAGGTGCAGAAAATGAGAAGTAAATTATGGTTAATCGTGACTTTGCTCATACTGGCTTTCCTCTTCGGCAGTTGTGCTGGCAATGTTGTTGAAGGACCGAGAGGGTTGACAGATACAGAGCAAGAAGCAGTGGTGATGGTGAAGGCAGAGAGCAAAGGTGGCGGATTGGGCCGGCATTCTGGCTTCATCATAAGCCCGGACGGGTACATCTTTACGTTCCTTTTGAATTGGGACGAACTGGAAAAGGTAGAGGTTGTCCTCCTCGATGGGCGTTCTTTTGATGCCTCCGTTGCTGCCATTGATACGCTGAATGATGCTGCCCGCATCAAGATAGAGGCAAATAATTTGAGCACGCTGGGATTACCTGATGAGGATGTGGCGCTAGAAGCAGGCGACGAGGTAGTAATCGCCGGATATGTCGAAGGAAGGTTTACGACGACGCCAGCTAAGGTTCTGGAGCCAGACTCCACGTTGCCTTTGCCGTGGACGAATCTACCAGCAATCAAACTCAATGCTGGCGGGGAGCCGGGAATGATGGGTGGGCCGGTCATGGATGCCGCAGGACATCTAGTAGGAGCAATGCTGGCGATTGACCCAAAGATAGGCGAAAGCTTCATGGTGCCTGTTGACGGCATTATGAGCATGTTTTTCCCTACTCCGCAGAAGACACCGCCTCCGTCAGCTACAACATCTGAAACTTCACTAATAAGCCGCGAGCAGGCTATTGAGCTAGCCACCGATATGCTGCCAGAATCGGTAGCGGCGGTCGTTGCTCGCGGCGACGTGAGGGCGGAGCTGCATGGCTGGTATTGGGAAGTAACCTTCGACAACATCAACGCAGAGGCTGAAGAACTGATGCCCTTTCCCCTGAGGTCTCCACCGCCGGGTGGCTCGGCATCCGAGGCATACCCCGGCATATATCAAAGCGTGGTGCTTACCGTTGATGCCGAAACGGGCGACCCGCTCAGTGCCGGAGCGTCTAAAGAGCCAAAACCGGGGCCTTACGTAAGCCGTGAGCAGGCCATCAGCAGCGCCCGGGAACGTATAACATCAGGGATTTCTGAGATATGGCTTGAAAGAGCCATGGTGGAAGCCTACTTGCGCGGAGATATCTGGATAGTCTTGTTCTGGGAAGAAGGCGCTTCCATTGAAGATAGGAGTTCAGGGCTATCCGTTAACCGATTCCGGGTGTCAGTCGATGCCGTGACTGGTGAGGCCGAGGGACTTCGCCGCGGATAAAGGAAGTTATATTGTTGCTAGCAGTAGGTGGGAAATGAAAACCTTGAACAGAATAGGTAAGCCCTGCGGGATAGTCGGTGGAGTCTGGGGACTGCTGGCACCTATCATGGTGTTGCTGCCTATTATGGGACGTAGCGCCACGCCGCCAATCACCGGCGGCTCAGTTAAAACGGAAATGGTGAGCATAGTCGAGGCAGGAACAGCCGGTGATGCTTTGCCTGTCTTATCCGCAATAGCTGTTATGGGACTATTGGGGCTACTAACAATTCTGGTGATTAGGAGGCATCCCCATATGGAATTAGCATTCCTCTGGGTAAGTGCCCTGGTCATGCTTATTCTTAGCCTTCTTAGTATATTCAGCTTGGGATTTTATTTCTTGCCTGCTTCAATATTACTTTTACTGGCGGCAATCGGTATGAGAGAGACAGGAAGGGCGCTATTGCAGGAGGCAACATGAGAAAGCTTATAGCTATATTCACTGTAATCTTGATGGTTATGTTAGTAATAACCCCGGTAGCGGGATGCCAGCAACAACCTGAACCCGGTCCGCCTCCACCCACATCATCTCCTCTGGTAACGGCCAAGCCTGCCGCTGTTTCCGGTGAAGAAGACTGGATAACGAAACCGGAGTACTTCGTACCCAACGCAGAAACCGCCATCATCGGACAGGTGACCGAGGGGCTGCCTCCTATAGAGATAGACAATGCTGTCTACCGGGACTGGGTATTTGAAGTGGAGAGCTACGTGTTCAACCCTCTGCCGGAAACCAGCTTGAAGGTACGTATCCATGAGCGAACAGGGATGATGCCGGTCAAAGGGGTACACCTTGCTGAAGGCGAACACCTGCTTCTCTTCTTAAACAGGGAAGGAGACTACTTCATCATGCTCGGCGGTCTGATGGGAGCCAAGTATATTATCGATGACGGCAGAGTCCGTTACGGTATGCTTGGTTCGTCACCCTGGGAACCCCTTGATGAAGCCGTTGCCCGGATAAAGGCTGTTGCGGAGACCTGGGCCGATGAGGAGCTTACCCCGGAACGTGAGAACGAGCTTATCGGGATAGCCATGAATTACCCGGGGATCAGTGAATACCTCGCTGACAGGAGCTATGAGACCAGAGTTGGACCTTACACACGCGGGGTGGAACCCGGTATAATCCGCTACCTGGTATCTTTTATCCTCAGAGGAGAAGATGAGGTTAACCAAGATTTACGGCTGGTGGTCAATGCTACCGAACAAAGGGCCGAGGATATAATCTTCACCGTGGTTGACCATAGTCTGACCGAGGAGGAAGAAAATAAAACCTTACAGGTAGCCCTCGCTGATGAGACGGTCAAAGAGGTGATGGGTGGCCGGGGCTATAAAGAAAGCCCCAGCATCATCAGGGACGGCTGGCACGAGACTGTTGATGGGAAGGTTCACTTTTATATCTTCCCTAAGGCAGAGCTGCTGCTCCAACCGACCGTATCGGATATCCTGGAGATATACGTAGACCTCGACCGGGAAAAAGTCGTCAAAATATTCACCGAATCGCACCTCTCACCGATGCCGTTGCAGAGCTCGGAAATAGACCGTGATTTCACGCTGACCATCGAGATACCCGCAACGGATTATCAGGTAGGCGAAACCGTCGAAGCCACCCTGACCATGAGCTACCACGGAGAAGAGCCAGTAGAGATAACCGCACCTAGCAGCCAATATCTTAACCTTACTATCTGGGATGGTCAGGGAAACATCGTCTATAATTGGGAGAGGCAGGAATTCGGCCCACCGCCGCCGGCACTTGACTGGTATAAGGAGACCTTGCAGCCCGGGCAGACCATAAACAAACGCCTCGAATTCAGTGTGCCCCAGGCAGGCACATTCTATCTTGAAGGCAGGAATTTCGGTGGCTGGGACTACGGTCAGGTCCTGGTGGACTATCCCGACGGGCATGGTCACGGGCTATACATGGAGACGCCATATATTCTCATAACAGCACAGAGGAAATAATCTGAGAATCGGGCTGAGGTGAACAATGAAAAAGCAATCACGCATAATTGTTGTCATAGCTCTTATTGTTATTCTGCTGGCAGTGACATCCAGCGCCGGCTGCAGCTGCCTGCGTCAGGCTTGCCAGCCGTATGGACCCAGAGTAACGGGTGACGGTGCCGGTGGCGCAATAGCCGTCTATGAAGACATTAAAAGCGGCAATCAGCACGATTTCTATGTACAGAAGATAAGCTCAAAGGGAGAAGCTCTGTGGGGAGAGGAAGGTGTGCTCATCGGGAGTGCCTATAAGCAGTGTGATAGCTTTCACGAACTCCATATTGTTGGCGACGGCTCTGGGGGAGCCATTGTGACTTGGAGCGGATATCCCTCCGAGCCGGATTGGAAACAGCCTCCCGGCCGACGACCCATAGAATATTTAACGCATGTCACCAGGGTAAATACTAACGGGAACATTGTATGGCAGAGGGAGGTTATGGGCGTTGACCATATGATAAGTGACGGCGCTGGCGGCGTTCTAATTGCCAGTGATGAGAACTATGAAGAAGGGACATTCTCCGTAACAAGCATAGACTCCGATGGTGATTTCCCGTGGGGAGAGGAAGGAGTCTCTATACGCTGTGAAGGCTACACCGACCACTCGCTCGGTCTGACCAGCGATGGTAACGGTGGAGCCATCATTATCTGGGAGGAATTGCAGACAGAGCCGGGCCCCAAACCGCACCAACCGGAAACCACCAACCGCATTTTCGCCCAGAAGATAGATGCAAAAGGAAACCTGTCTTGGGGTGAGGAAGGCGTCCTCCTTTACACCACTCCGGAAGGGGTCTATTCCGAAGAGCCGAAGCTGGTGAGCGACAGCTCTGGAGGTGCCGTTGCTGTCTGGATGCAGGTACCCGAAGGGAGGATAGAAGAAGGTTCTCCCAGGGCCCTCCTTAACGATATCTATGTCCAGCGGGTTGATACTGGTGGGAACGTCTTGTGGACGCCCAATGGAGTGCCACTTAATGCATATGAAGGTGGAGGCTTTCCACATAATCTTCTCGTTGTCGGTGATGATGCCGACGGCGCTATCATCTTTTTACGGGGTGGGTATGCCCAGAGGATAGGTGCCGGTGGCAACATGATGTGGCAGCCGGGCGGAGTGAAAGTCACCGGCTCTTCACCCAACAGTGCTATAAGTGATGGCTCGGGGGGAGCAATTGTTACCTTTGGCTGCAAAGAGGCTGAGGCGAAAAAGAGCAGGCTTTGTGTGCAGAGAATAGATGCGGACGGCAGAACAATGTGGCCTGGCGATGGAACAGTGGTCACAGACCATCGTACTCATGCCATAGCCTATGACGGGCAGGGTGGCGCTGTTATTGCCTGGGGTATCGGTAAGTCCACCTTCAGTTCGGAAAAGTCATATGCTCAGAGAATAAGCGCCGATGGAAAGCTGCTGTGGGGAGAAGAGGGAATCAAGCTGAATCCGTGATGGATAAATAATTCAGGAGGGTAACAATGATGAGAAAGATAGTGGGTTGGCTACTCATAGTCCATGGTATAATATGCACTCTTGGCGCCTTTTTCCCGTTTTATCCACCGGTCTTTCTTTTCTACGCGTTCTTCCCCGGGCACTTCGCCATCAGATTGATAATCGTTCTCATCATCGGAGCGGCTCAAATTGCTTATGGGTTGCATTTGATTTTAAGAAAGAGATGGCGGATAAGGTGGTACTGGCCGGCCCTAGCCACTATCGTCATCACCGGTCTGCTCCTGGTATATCCTGCCGTCCAAGACCCCGGTCTCTTTAGCGGACTGGCTGGGAGAAATGAAAACTACCAGCCGATACCGGTCAAGGAAATGCCTCCACCACAGCTTCCAATACAGGTAGGGGGAAACCCTGACGATATAATACCTGTACTCGGCGGCCTAGCATACCGGGCTAATTCCCATGAAGAAGGCATAGAGAACCCCTGGCCGCCGATTAATACCACCAAAGTCACTATCAGCAGCAGCTTCGAGGTGGATATGGTCTATATCCGGTACCGGGACTATATAGAAACAAAAGCGGGGGAGTCAAGGAACAACATTGTATCCGTAAGCATGAGCAATAGGGCTGTAGGCAGTCCGAGGCTTTATTCCGTCAACATCCCTACCGGCATAGAAGTTACCGAAGGGATGCGCTTGCACAGGCCGGGGCCAGTGGCCGTGGTGCTAGTAATAGAAATCTCTCCTAATATTGAACCGGGACAACACAATTTTGAAATCGGTGTGGAGATTGATGGCAAGGATTACGGCACAATTCCGTGTACGATAAAGGTACTGGAGTAATGTAATTGGTAAGGTCATGAGGTGGTGAATTATTAGAAGACTCTTTTTAACGGCAGTGACCGCAGCGACATTAATAGTCGCCCTTCTGTTGACCGGATGCTTCGGTGGCTCTGCACCAAGGCCGGTTGCCCCTGAGATAACTACTGATGGTTCCGGCGGTGCCATTATTGTTTTGTCTG
>CAZLEY010000066.1:0-7699 GCA_964558675.1 uncultured Dehalococcoidaceae bacterium
TAAAGAGGCAGCCGAGGACACCCTGCAGGAGGTGTTTATCTCCGTTTGGAAGTCCAGACATACCTATGACCCGAATAGAGGTAAGCTCACCACCTGGTTGCACCGCATCACCATCAACCAGTGTTCAAAAGAGAAGGCGAGAAGGGCGCCAGCCGCCGTTTCGCTTGAAGAGAAAGGAATCGACCTGCCGGAAATGAAGCCACAGTCACAGCCTGAGGATATACTGGTCAGCAAGCTCGAATACGAGCGACTGCTGAGGGCGATGGATTCAATAGACACGAAACACCGCGCGGTGCTGGTACTGAGATATTTCAACGACCTGTCCTACCAGGAGATTGCCGAGACGCTGGAGATACCACTGGGTACGGTGAAGTCAAGACTTAACCAAGGACTCAGATATCTCAAGGAAAAAATGAACCCTGGGGAGGCGTCGGCATGAGGGAAGAGGAGATGAACTGTAAAGAAATATGTGAGCTTTTAACAGCCTATATTGACGGCGAGGTGACACCGGAAGAGAAGGCGTATATAGAAACGCACCTGCCCGGATGCCCGCAGTGCCGTGCTGAACTCGAAGCGTTAACAGCCATGCGGGAGAATTTGCGCGGTGCTCTCACGGCTATGACCAATGAAGCTGTGCCTTCACCTCAGACATGGGAAAAGGTAAGGGCCCGACTGGAAACGAAGGAAAGTCGGAAAGGGTTCTTATCGAGATTTACACTCGGGCGTGTGGCAACAGCCTCGGCTGCTGTCGTCATCCTGATCATTGCTGTCGTCATCTGGCAGTTCGGCGGCATCTCTGAGTTAGGTGCTCCACCTCCCGCACCAGCACCCGCGCCCGCTCCAACTCCAGCTCCAACGCCTGAACCTACGCCGGAACCCGAACCTGCGCCAACGCCGTCGTTGGCACCTGAACCAGCGGCCAGATTCATCCGGATAGAAGCGTCTTTCGATAAAGAAACCTATCTGCCCGGGGAGGAAATAAACGTAGAAATATCCTTTACCAATATCACCCCCGGAGATTATGAGATATCGCCTTTCCCGCCAGTGGTCGAGGTAAGAACGGCCGGGCCACCCTTTAACCCTGTCTACAGCTTTCCCTCCGGTGCGTCAACCGTAGCGCTCCTGCCGGGTGAAACGGTCAAGCATACGCTGACATGGAACCAGCGAGATGAACAGGGGCAGCCGGTGCCTTACGGGCAGTACCTGTTCCTGGTTCCGGGTGGCGGCACACTGGAAGATGCCAGGGTGCTGGGAAGCGTGCTTATACTGCCCCCGGAGGGGGTCATCGAGCGGACTATCAATGTAAATGAGTCAAAGACGGTGGGTGGTATCACCTTTACCCTGAAGCGGGTCGAACTGACGACGAGCGGCCTCAGCTTTTATGCTTTCAATGCCGACTACGGACACCCGGTATCCCCGCCGCCATTAGAGAGTATTATCGCCGAATACAGCCTCGACGGCGGCCCGGTATGCCAAGCTGGTTCAGTTCTTGGTGCCAGTGGCGGCAGCAATCTTGACGGCTACGATTACGTCTGGTTTATGTCCATCCCCGTACCGAAAGGAACGAAGGAACTCACCTTTACCATCACCAGCTTCGGCGACTGGGAAGGCCCCTGGGAGTTCAGGATACCGCTGGAATAGTTGAATGTAAAAATTTAAGGGACGAAAAATGAAAAGGCTAATCATTTTTTGCTTAATAGTTCTGATGTTTCCGGTGCTGCTAGCCCCGGCCGGGTGTCGGCAGAGTTCACCTGATATCATTGATGTTATAGCTATATTCCCGGCAGAGTCAGGTGCTCCTCCCCCCACCAGTGCCTGGGCATTTGATAGAGGGATAGACCCCCATCCCGACCGGATACAAAGGGTCTTCAATTTGGGAGACAGGATGTTTCTCGGGCTCAAAATAAGCGAGTTGCTTGAGACAGACATTACGTTTTCCCGGTATACCTTTTTCAACATAGATACCGGCGAAGAAGTGGAAGTAGGTTTGCCTAGTGATTTGGGGCCGTTTGAGCCAGGTCAAGTTACTCTCTCGGCTTTTCAAAACCCATGGATGGTTCCTGCTGACCCGGGTAACTACGAACTGAGAGTTTACCGGGATAATACGGTGATAGCCTCAGCAATGTTTGAGGTCTCGCCCAAAACCACCAGACAACCAACGGTGATGGTGAAGTCTCTGCTTGAAGGAGGCAGATCCGGTCAGAGTTCCGGTTTCATATTCAGGTCAAAAGGCGATATTTTAGCCTTCCTTGCTGACGCCCCTGACGTTGAGCGGCTGGAAGTAGTCCTCAGTAACGGGCTGCCTCTGGAAGGCTCCGTTTCCAGAACAGACAATACGACCGGTCTTGCCTGCATCAAGGTAGAGAAGGACAATTTGGTTCCATTCATAGTAGCTGGTAATAACGAGGTATCCGAACTAAAGGCAGGCACGCACTTGGTTGTGTCAGGCTATAGCGATGGAGAGTACCGTGAAATAGAGGTCGAAGTCTTGGATGCGAAGTATGACTTGCCTTTGGCTGAGGGAACAGAACTGCGCGTAATGAGGCTGAATGCCGGCGGTGAGCCCGGAATGGCTGGCGGGCCGGTGGTCAATGCCGCCGGGCATGTCGTGGGGGTAATGCTGGCAGTTGACCCGGAACCTGGGGAAAGCTTTATGGTGCCTGTAAATCGCATACCATCTGTACTTTTCCTTCCTACAACTGCGCAAGAGGGCACTTCTGATATTCAGCTGATAAGCCGGGGGCAGGCGATTGAGATGGCGACGAGAGGGCTTCCCCCTTCAATTGTCTCCCGCAGTGATATACGGGCCGAGGTGCATGGCTGGTACTGGGAAGTAACTTTCGACAACATCAATGCAGAGGCTGAAGAACTGATGCCTTATCCTCTGAAACCTCCCCCGCCGCCTGCGGTAGGACAATCTGCCTCCGAGCCTTACCCCGGCATATGGCAAAGCGTTATCATTACGGTCGATGCCCAGACAGGCGATTCCAGGAGCATAAGCGCCCGCAGAGAGG
Source organism: uncultured Dehalococcoidaceae bacterium (assembly GCA_964558675.1). GTDB lineage: Bacteria > Chloroflexota > Dehalococcoidia > Dehalococcoidales > RBG-16-60-22 > CAZLEY01. The sequence continues at coordinate 3,015 of CAZLEY010000066.1, forward strand.
CCAAACCGGGGCCTTACGTAAGCCAGGAACAGGCTATCGAGAGCGCCAGGGAAGGTGTTCTGGGATTTACGATGGACGCGTCATGGATCGCAAGGGCAAAAGTAGAGGCTTACCTGCAGGGCGATACCTGGATTGTTTTGTTCTGGGAAGAAGGCTCGCAGGACAACCGCATCAAGGCCTGGATCGACGCCGTGACTGGAGAATATACAGGAGGGGGTGTAGGGTAACAACCAGTTGCTTGCGTCCTCAGGGAGGTGCATGATGAAAAAGATTGTTATTCTGATTGTTATACTTCTCGCAACTCTGTCGCTAATAACCCCAGTGACGGGGTGTCAGCAGAAATCGCAGCCGTCGTCATCCGTCACAGGTGATATTCGGATGACAGTAACTATCAATGGCTTGGAAAAAGGGGAAGAAGCCATACTCACTATATCGCACGAAGGAAATGCTGAAGGCGAGGAGCTTCTTTTTGTACAAGCTGTAAAAAGTGATGGCGAAGAAAGCATAACAGTCGATATAGGCACCAGCCTCAAAGACGGCTACTATCAGCTTCTCCTGGAAGCACCAGACAAGTATTTCCGTGAGCCTAAAGGGTGTTTCTTTATGGTGAGTCAGTCTAAGATAGTAAATCCATCCGGTCGGAACATAATATTCAATCTCTTACCGCAACCTGAAGGTCTCGTTGCAGAGGCGTATATCAGTCTATCAGCACCACCGAAGCAACCACCTCCCCCGCCACCCTTTGAGGTGAGTGTAGCTCCAGAAGAGGCTCATTATCTCCCGGGGGAACCTGTTGGAGTCAAGTTTTCACTTAACAACGTTTCTTCAAACCCCATTACGTTAGCCCTATACCCTCCGGAAATACAGGTGAAGCCGACCAGACAGGAGCGGCTAGTGTTTTCTGTCGCTGCTGGCACGCAGTCCCTGGAGATAAAACCAAATGACTCGATAACCCTAGACTTCACTTGGGACCAGAAGAACGCTGAGGAAAAGCAGGTATCTTCCGGCTGGTACAATATCACCTTTAAAGATATTACAGTCATCTATGAAACTGACAGAAGAATTGTAGCAAATCCCACAGCCAGGATACTGATTCAGTACCCCAAGGAGACGATGGAAAAGACTATTGAACTGAATCAGTCCCAGACGGAAAACGACATCACTGTGATATTGGAGAGAATTGAGTTAACCGCTACGGGGATGACAGTCTATGGCTTTGGAACGCTGCCTGGTTATGCTCCGCCTCCAGCCGCATCTCCGTTCATGCATGTCTTTGCTGAATACAGTGTTGATGGCAACGCCGTAAAGCAGGCGGGCTCAGCGGGGATGCAAGAACTTGAAAACGGAACAAGATTTATCTGGAGCAGATACGTTGACCCTGTTCCAAGCGATGCTAAAGAACTAGTTTTCAGCATAAGTACAATAACATTGAGTTTCGCGCCGGACAAGCCTGATGAATTGGTCGTCGGACCCTGGGTGTTTCAAGTGCCGCTGGAATAAGCCATATCTCATCTGAACACAATAATAAAAGGAGGTTAGGAATGAAAAGGTTCCGCGTTCTGGTTACGGTTACTATCACTGTATTGTTAGTGGTGATGGCCATACCAGTATTATCAGCTTGCCAGTCCGGACAGGCAGAGGCTCATATTCCGATTACGACCGTGCCGGAAGGGGAAACCCCTCCAATAAGGGAACCAGCTGCCGACGATATCCTCACCGGACCGAGTGGGGTGCTAGATTACCGGGCCAATGGCTTCCGTAAGGGAGTAGAGAATATCGAAACTACGGATACCGTATTGAGCTGTGGTTCAGATGAAGCACACGTTACCTACCGTGACTTTATCGAGACAGAAGCTGGAGAATTCAGGTATAACATTATCAGAGTAATAATTCCTGATAAAGATATGGAGAGCGTGAGCCTTTACGCGGTCGATGTCCCCGACGGCATCAGTCTTACCAGGTATGGGGCTTCCGGTGATACGACTTCTGTATTGATGATAACGGTATCTCCCAATACCCCAGCGGGGCAATACAAATTTGAAATCGGGCTTGAAATCGACGAGAAGGATTATGGTACAGTCCCTTGTACTATCGAGGTCTTCGGTAAAGGGTAGGGAGGTGATGCCTATGATATATCTATAGGTAAAGTAAATAAGTGCAGGCCGGAAAAATTATAAATGAAAGGAGGCATAACGTGATTAGGAGAATTTCCATCATAGGTAGCATAGCGATAGTAATTGTAAGCCTTCTCGTGTGGGGTCTCGGGCCGGTATTGGCTCAGGACAATGACTATAGACCTGTTGAGAAACCTTTCGGTATTGAGGCAAGAGATGATGTAGAAAAAATACCGGTAAACTCTACTATTCACCACTTTTCTGACGGTACAACTGAGGTTTATGGGCCTGACAATACGCGCGTCTTAAGAACCAGAGATTCCAAGGTTGGTTTGATGCCCGTACCAATTGTAGGTCCGTCGAAAGCATCTCATGTCTATCAGGTGCCCTCAGGCTCCAGCGTAGGCAGGAACGGTAATGAGATCAAGATCTATTTTCACGGGGATTGTATCCTGACCGTGATAAATGAACAGCTAGACAAAAAGGCAGACCTGCGGGCATTGCTCGGAGAGGAACAATCTTTACCTCTACCTCCTGGTATTTCTTCTAAATGGGTTGAGTATTCGCGGGACTGGGATGTTGACGACCTCGCCTACTTCTACGCTGAATGGGATGTGCCCAACGCCCCTCCGGATGATGACGATTATTGGATCAATAATTATATATTCAACGGAATAGTAGATCCTGAGTACGAAGTAATAATACAACCCGTTCTGGAGTGGAACGTTCCTTTTGGTACCTATGATTGGACGGCCGCCGCTTGGTGGGTGGCTGAAGAGGATTGGGTAAGGGCTGACCCCATCGATTGTGCAGAAAATGACGACTTATACGGTTATATGAGACTTATCGACGAGGAAGATGAAGAATGGAAAATCAAGATTCGCAACACGGACGAGGGAGAGAATTCCATTCTGTACACCGAACCTGGTAATTTTCCTGCGTGTAATAACCTAAAGATTTATTGTGCCCTGGAGGCTTATTATTTCCGTTATCACGTCTCGGACGATGATCAGGTCTGCGGAGATATCCATTTTGAGGATATGGAAGTAGAAGATGAGGAATATGACACTATCAATATTAATTGGAGCGAACATACTCCTGGAGACGCATGGGGCCTCACCGGTTTGTATGTTGATGATGTTTCAGACGAAGAGGTGATATTGTATACGGCAAATTAATTTCCCCGCGTTATGTAATAAGTAGTAGAAGGGAGATAAAAAATGTCTCCCTTCTACTACTTTTCTTTACTCATTCTTGTTTAGCAAAGCGGGAATGTCAGAGGTACATTCCCGTTCAAATGTAGGCCCTGTGAATAACTGACTTGAAAGGCAGATTGTGACAGAATTACATTGTGTAGCCCTGATTGAGGTAACAAATACTCATTTTGTTGGCTCCGAAGAAGTGGTAATGGCAGAATAATTCTCTGTGAGAATCTCTTCTTCGTGTTTTATCTCTCCATCCACTGGCTGGAATGCGCATTTACCCGCATAAAACTGGGTATTGGCATGATTGCGCAGCAACGATTCATCAGTGATACTATGAGTGTATTAACATAGGAGAGTCACTTCGTGAGACTTAGAGTAATTGTTATCAGCGTGGCGGTATTACTGGTGATGCTAACTCTGGGCACAGGGGTGGTGTTTGGGAGCAACAAGCATTTCTTAAGAGGCGACGCGACCGTCAGCTTCCCCGACGCGAATCTCGAAGCCGTAGTCCGCGATACCATCGGTAAGCCCGAAGGCGACATTCACGCCAGCGACCTGGAGAAAATCGATAACCTGTCGGCTTGCGGCCAAGGTATCGCCGACCTCGCCGGACTGGAATACTGCTGCAATATGCGCATACTCTTCCTGCTGGATAATGAAATTAGCGACCTGTCGCCCATCCTTAACCTGCCCAAACTGGAAGGGCTATTCTTGAACGGAAATAGGATTCAGACTATTCCCTGCCTGTCAGGACTGCCAAAGCTTAGCGGTCTCTTTCTCGATGACAACCAGATAATCGATATTTCACCGCTGGCCGGCATAGTCAATCTTCAAGGAATCACTTTAAACAACAATCAAATCAGCGATATTGCACCGCTGGCCAATCTGAATAAGCTGCAACTCGTAAATATCCGGGGAAACCGGGTAAGAGACCTTTCGCCTCTGGCAAACCTTACCGATTTGACATCGCTTGTTTGCGGTAATAATAGTATCAGCGATATCAGCCCGTTAGCCAACCTAGGCGTTATAAATTTCCTCGATTTGAGTTATAATCAAATTTCCGATATAGCCCCGCTGGGTAGAACAGCTAACCCAATCGCTCTCGACTTATCCGGGAATAATATCAAAGATATTTCGCCGCTGGTGAGCCCAAAAGTGCAATACCCCGGTATTGTTTATAGATATACCTTGGCGAATAACCCTCTGAACAAACTATCGTTAGAGACTTATATTCCCGAGCTTAAGTCATACGGAGTACAGGTCTATTTCTAGAAATTCTTTAGGTAACATTCAAGTAGATTGTTGGGTCACAAAAGCTTGTTAAGTGTGATTAGATACAAAAAGAGGGGACTGGGAGAGTCCCCCA
>CAZLEY010000067.1:0-7494 GCA_964558675.1 uncultured Dehalococcoidaceae bacterium
GGGGGTTCGCGGCGGGGCAAATCGCCAGCCGGTGGTTCTACTGGTTCACCGAGCTAGGCATAAAGCAGATATACGTGTGCCCCGACCTGAACTACGGGGCGGCGATTCACGCCGACAAATGGATACCGATACTGCCCAACACGGACGCCGCCCTGCACCTGGCGATAGCGTATTTCTGGATTACCGAGGGACTTTATGACAAAGAGTATATAAAGACCCACGCGGTGGGGTTCGATAAATTCGAGGAATATGTCCTGGGTAAAGAAGACGGGATTCCCAAGACGCCTAAATGGGCGGCAGAGATAACCGGGGTTCCTTCCCGTATAATAAAAGCCCTGGCCAGGGAATGGGCATCGAAAATAACATCTACAGCGCACGGCCTGGGCGGGCCTTATATCAGGGGGCCTTACTCACATGAGCCGGCTAGGTTAGAGGTGATACTGCTGGCGATGCAGGGACTCGGCAAACCGGGAGTCCATATGCACGCCGTCCTGGAAGGCGCCTTTTTCTCTTCGGCGGTGCTGAAGCGCCGCTGTTTCAAGCACCGGCCCTGGGGCATTATCGAGCCGGACATATCGGGCGCGGTACGAGGGTATGATAACTTCGCGCCGATGCCGAAACAGGTTATCCCGAAATGCCTGGTTCACGAGGCTATTCTAAAGGGAGAGTTCACCATCTACGGCAGCGGCTACCAGATATTGCCGACCGAAGACCAGTTCAAGAAATACGTATACCCCGTCCCGGGCTGCTCTCCAATACACATGATATGGACCGACAGCCCCTGCCTGACGACCTGCTGGAACGACGGCAACAGTATTGTGAAAGCCTACCGGCATGAGTCGATTGAGTTCATTCTGGCGCAGCACCCCTGGCTGGAGAACGACTGCCTTTTCGCCGATATCATCCTGCCGTCCAATACCAAGTACGAAACGGAGGACATAGGCGAAGGTACCACCGGCGACCAGTTCGAGAGTATTTTCCTGGAAAATAAATGCATCGAGCCCATAGGGGAATCCAAGAGCGAATACGAGATAGTATGCCTGATAGCCGAGAAGCTGGGCATGCTGGATAAATACACCAAGGGCAAGTCCGTCCAGGAATGGATAAAGCACGGCTTCGACGGTTCGGGCGTCCCTCAGGCAGGCTTATGCACCTGGGAAGAATTTAAAGAGAAGCAGTACTATGTCGTCCCGACCGACCCGGACTGGGAGAAACACCCGGCCGGCATGTACGAGTTCTATAAAGACCCGGAGAAACACCCCCTGGCGACCCCCACCGGCAAGCTGGAGTTCTACTCGCAGAGACTGGCGGAGCACTTCCCCGATGATGAGGAGAGACCGCCGGTGCCCCACTGGATACCCTACGGAGAATCGCACCAGGAGAGCCTGCAGCTTCCGAGAGCCAGGAAATATCCCCTTCTCTGCCAGTCCAACCATCCCAGGTGGCGGGTGCATGCCAACCTTGACGACGTTACCTGGTTCAAGGAAATCCCCACCTGTAAAGTCAGGGGGACGGACGGATACCTCTACGAGCCTGTCTGGCTACATCCGTCGGAAGCAGAGAAGAGAGGTATAAAATACGGAGACGTGGTAAAAATATTCAACGAGAGGGGCGGTGTCCTCGCCGGAGTCTACGTGACGGAGAGGGTAATGCCCGGCGTTGCCTACATCGAGCACGGCGCCAGGTACGACCCCATCGTCCCCGGTGAGCTTGACCGGGGCGGCGCCATCAATACCATAACCCCGTATAAATGGTCGTCGAGGAATGCCGCCGGCATGGTGGTCAGCGGGTTCTTGGTCGAGGTAGAGAGGGTCAACCTGGACGAATTGAGGAAGCAGTACCCGGAAGCGTTCGGCAGGCCTTACGATTGGTCTTCCGGGCTGCGGTTCGAGAGAGTATTAGCCGATTAGGTTTTAGAAGGTAACACTTGTGTCGGAGCAGATTTTAACGCAATGCACCGTGGGCGGTGCTGTCTTTGTTCATGTTAAAGACGGAGTGATAACGCGGATACGCCCCATAGTCTTTGACGAGACCGACCCGCCGACATGGACAATCGAAGCGAAAGGCAAGAAGTTTTCACCCTTCAGAAAGGTCGCCCTGAACCCTTATGTCGTCCCCGAAAGAAGCCGGGTTTATTCCGAAAAAAGAATCAAATACCCTTATAAAAGGATAGATTTTGACCCTAACGGCGCCAGAAATCCAGAGAACCGGGGTAAATCCGGCTATGAACGGATAAGCTGGGACAAAGCCCTGGATATCGTCACCGGTGAGATGAAAAGGATACGGGCTACCTACGGTCCCGCCGCCATCACCGGCAGCACCTCCTCCCATCATAACTGGGGCCTGCTGTTCTACAAAATGGGGCCTTTCGGCAGGTTCTTTCAACAGCTGGGTTATACCTTTCTATTTGATAACTGCGATAGCTGGGAGGGGTGGCTCTGGGGAGCGGTACATGCGTGGGGCTATTACTGGAAACTGGGCGTCAGCGATAACGTGGATATGCTCCAGGACGCCTTAAAAAACACCGAGATGGTCGTTTTCTGGGCCAACGACCCCAACGCCACCGCCGGCAACTACTGCGGCCAGGAGTCCGTCATCTGGCGGATGTGGCTGAAAGAACTGGGGATTAAACTGGTGTTCATCGACCCCTGGTGCAACTACACGGCGGCTACCCTCGGCGATAAGTGGCTCGCCCCCCGCCCCGGCACCGACGCCGCCATGGCCGAGGCCATCGCTTACGTGTGGATAAAAGAAGGAACCTATGATAAATGGTTTGTGGAAAACCGCACCCTGGGCTTCGACGAGTTTAAAAAACAGGTCTTGGGAGAGAAAGACGGCACCCCCCGGACGCCGGGGTGGGCGGCGGAGATAACCGGTGTCCCCGCACGTGATATTACTGCCCTCGCCAGGGAATGGGCTTCAAAGCCCACGATGCTGGGCTGCGGCGCCATGTACGGTGTCGGTGGAGCCTGCCGGCAGGCCTATGCCACCGAATGGACCCGGCTCATGGTGTTTCTCATCGCCATGCAGGGACTGGGTAAGCCCGGGGTGAACGTCTGGGGCGGCGCCAGCATGGGGCCGCCGGTCGATTTCTCCTTCCAGTTCCCGGGATACTCGTCCGTAGGGTGGGATACCTTCGGGCTGGTAGCCAAGAAGCCGGCGGTGAATAAAGTTACGCAGAGAGATTACCGCCTGCTGCTGCCGGAGTCGATTATGAACCCGCCGGTCAGCTGGATAGGCGAGGGATTCTGCGGCGAATCGATTGAGCAGCAGTTTAAGCCCTACACCTGCCCGGAGCCAGGCCCGAACGGCGCCCCCATCAAGATGTATTACCGCCACGGCGGCTCGTATATCTCCACGATGACGGACACCAACCGGTTCGTAAAGATGTACCAGAGCCCCAACCTGGAGTTCGCGGTCAACCAGGACTGCTTCTGGCAGAGCGAAACACGCTTCGCCGATATTATTTTACCGGCATGCACCAATTTTGAGCACAGCGATATATCCGAATGGGCGGCTCCCGGAGGCTACGGCGCCGGCGCTGTCGGGCATAACCACAGAATCGTCGTCTACCAGAAGAAATGCATCGAGCCGTTATGGGAATCACGGCCGGATTACGACATATATACCGACCTCGCCGAAAGAATGGGCTTCAAGGAAGAGTACACCGAAGGCAACTCGGAGGAAGACTGGATTAAGAAGATATTCAATTCTTCCTCAATGCCGGAACATATGACCTATGAAAATTTCAAGAAGAAGGGGTATTACGTCGTGCCTCCCCCCGGGGAGGACTATAAGCCCACCGTTTCCAATCGCTGGTACTACGAAGGACGCCCCTGTGACATACCCGACCCGACAAACCCCAGGTTCGGCAAAAAAGGGTTGGGCACCTACAGCGGCAAGATAGAATTCGTCTCGCAGAGCTTACAGCAGCATTTCCCCGACGACGATGAAAGACCGCCGCTGGCGAGGTACATACCGAGCTGGGAAGGGTACGACTCGGAGCTGGCGAAGAAATATCCGCTTCAGCTTGTATCGTCTCATCTGCGTTTTTCTTTCCACACACACCATGAGAACAAGTCCCCCTGGTTGGATGAAATCCCGGCCAACCGCGTCATCAAGGATGGGTATGCCTGGTGGCCGATTCGCCTGCATCCGACGGATGCTAAAGCCCGCGGTATCCGCCACGGAGATATCGTCAGGATGTATAACGACCGCGGCGCAGTACTGGGTATCGCCCAGCTTACGGAGCGGCTTAAACCAGGAGTAATTCACTCGTTCCAGGCATCAGCCAAATATGACCCCCTGGAGCCGGGCCAGCCGGGCAGCATAGACAAGGGCGGCTGTGTGAACCTTTTAACGCCTGCCAGAATGATATCCAAAAACGTCCCGGGAATGGCCAGCAACTCCTGCCTGGTAGAGATAGCCAGGTGGGAGGGGAAGAAGTAAATGGCCAGATACGGCATGGTAGTCGATATCGCCAAATGCAGCGGGTGCTACAACTGCTTTCTTGCCTGCAAGGACGAGCACTGCGGGCAGGACTATCCGGGTTATACAGCGGCGCAGCCCATGACCGGGCAGTTCTGGATGAATATTATCGAGAAAGAACGGGGGCAATATCCGAAAGTCAAGCTTGCTTATATTCCCATACCGTGCTTGCACTGCGAAGATGCGCCGTGCGTAGCTTCGGCACAGGGCGGGGCCGTGTACCGCCGACCCGACGGCGTTATCATTATCGACCCCGAAAAGGCGAAAGGACAGAAGCAGATAGTATCATCCTGTCCTTACGGCGTTATTTACTGGAACGAGGGGGAAAATCTCCCACAGAAGTGCACCTTCTGCGCCCATCTCCTTGATGCAGGCTGGAAGGAGCCACGCTGCGTCGAGGTCTGTCCGACCGGTGCCCTGGCTTTCGGCGACCTCGACGACCCCGATAGTGAGGTATCCCGGCTTATCGCTGCGGGCAAGGCGGAGTCGCTGCATCCAGAGCACGGACTGAAGGAAAAAGTCGTCTATATCAATCTGCCCAAAAAGTTCGTGGCCGGTACCGTGGTATTCGGGGACACGGATGAATGTGCCAATGGCGCCACGGTTACCCTGAGCGGCAATGGTGGGAAAATGACGACAAAGACCAATTTTTTCGGCGATTTCGAGTTCGAAGGCTCGGCCGATAACGCTGATTATAACGTGAAAATCGAAGCTGAAGGTTCTAAACCCAAGGAGATAAAGGTAAAAACAAAGACCGATGTCTACCTGGGTGTTATAAAGCTGCAGCCGTTTGACAACAACTGAGGCAGAAATATATCATTGTAACGCTATCGGACTGTGCATGGATAGAGTATTAGTTGGAGGTGAACAGAAATAATGAAGGCAATGGTCATTGACATTAACAAGTGCAACGGCTGCTACAACTGCCAGATAGCCTGCAAGGACGAGCATGTCGGCAACGACTGGTCACCTATCGCCAAACCCCAGCCGGATACCGGCCAGTTCTGGATGAAAGTCACCGACGTGGTGCAGGGAACCGTGCCCAAGGTCAGGGTGAGGTACATGCACGATATCTGCCAGCACTGCGACGAGGCACCCTGCATCCCCGCCTGCAAATCGGGAGCGATATACAAGAGGGACGACGGCATCGTCATCATCGACCCCGAAAAGTGCACCGGCAGCCGTAACTGTATTGACGCCTGCCCTTACGACGTTATCTACTTCAACTCCGACCTCAACATAGCGCAGAAGTGCACCATGTGCGCTCATCTCCTCGATGACGGGTGGAAAGTGCCGAGGTGTGTTGACGCCTGCCCCACCGATGCGTTGATGTTCGGGGAAGAGGAGGAGCTCAAGGAGGAGATAGCCAGGGCAGAGGTGCTGCATCCCGAGTACAAGGCCAAACCCAGGGTGTACTATATCGGGCTGCTCGATAAGTACTTCATTGCCGGGGCCGTATACGACCCGGAGGAGGACGAGTGCCTGGAAGACGCTAACGTCACGCTGACCGGTGCCAAGGGTAAGAAGGTGGCCTCGCTAAAGACGGACAACTTCGGCGACTTCTGGTTCGAGCGACAGGAGCCGGGCACCTACTCAATACTTGTAGAGAAGGCCGGGTATCTCCCCCGTAAGATAGAAGACATCGACGCCAGCAAGGATGTCAACGTGGGGGATATTGAATTGTACAAGAAAACATAGTCCGGACGAATCTGTTTGAAAATTCATTTGGGGGTAAACATGCCAGATAAAGAAAAAACTATCGTTAAAGGGCTTTCTTTCGGGGGCGTTACCGAAGACGCCAATGCCGCCCAGGTTGACGTTAAAAACGGCAAAATAGTCAGAATCAGGCCGCTGCACTTCGACTGGAAGTACAAGCCGGAAGAGTTCAGGCCGTGGAAAATCGAGGCTCGCGGCAAGGTCTTCGAACCGACTTTGAGGACGCTGCTGCCTCCTTACTCTATAGCGTATAAAAACCGCGTTTACTCTCCGAACCGGACCATGTATCCGCTCAAGAGGGTTGACTGGGACCCCAACGGGGGAAGGAACCCGCAGAACCGGGGGAAGAGCCGTTATGTCAGGATATCATGGGATGAGGCAACGGACATAATAGCCAGCGAGATAAAGAGGATACAGAGGAAATACGGGCCGACGGCGATACTGGCGCAGGCGGACGGACATGGAGAGACGAAGACCATCCATGCCGCCCACGGGTGCTGCCGGAGGCTGCTGCGGTTGATGGGCGGTTATACCTGGCAGGCCAGGAACCCGGATAGCTGGGAGGGGTGGTACTGGGGAGCCAAGCATGTCTGGGGCTGCGAGCCGATAGGCAAGCAGCGTAACAATACCAATAGCCTCCCTGATATTGCCGAACATGCTGAGATGATTTTGTTCTGGGGCTGCGACCCGGAGACGACGACCTGGGGGTGGGGAGGCCAGACGGTCAGTCGGTTGTGCTACTGGTTCACGGAGCTTGGCATCAAGCAGGTATACGTCTGCCCGGACCTGAACTACGGCGCGGCAGTTCACGCCGATAAATGGATTCCCATACTGCCCAATACGGACGCCGCTTTGCACCTCACCATAGCATACCTCTGGATTACCGAAGGACTTTATGACAAAGAGTATATAAAGACCCACGCGGAAGGGTTCGATAAATTCGAGGAGTATGTCCTGGGCAAGGAAGACGGCGTTCCCAAGACTCCCACCTGGGCATCGAAAATAACCGGGGTGCCGACGAGGATAATCAAGGCCTTAGCCAGGGAGTGGGCAGCCAAAACGACTTCAATATCGCACAGCAACGGAGGCCCCGGCATCAGGAGTCCGTACTCGACGGAGCCGGCCAGGCTCGAGGTCTGCCTGCTGGGGATGCAGGGACTCGGCAAACCGGGACGTCACCAGCTGACTATGATTGAGTGGGGAATCTTCGGGGGGTGGAACCCGCCGAACTGGAAAATCGGCGACGACACCAACCCGATGCCCGGTCCCGTAGTCTACCCGTCCGTGGTG
>CAZLEY010000068.1:0-7226 GCA_964558675.1 uncultured Dehalococcoidaceae bacterium
GGAACCCGACCTTAACATTGCCCTTATCCTGTCCTAAGAATGGGGTCCACCTCAGCCCTGTTTCCACCGTATTAGGTGGTCTATGTTAGATTCAGCCACCCTTGCTACTTTTGAAGTATTAGGTGGTCTGACCACTTACTTTTGTGCCTATGGTCGGGGCGGCCGGATTTGAACCGGCGACCACCTGAACCCCATTCAGGTGCGCTACCAGGCTGCGCTACGCCCCGCCAGGCTTGGTGGAAATGTATAAGAGTAATATAATTAATGATATGTTAGCTTAATCAGATTGTCAAACTCGCATAAAATGCTTCCCATGTGTTTGTTATAAGAAAAATATTGAGGATAATAAAGAGATTCTTAACTTGACATGTTTGGGGTCATGATGTAGATTTTTCTAGGTTGGCAAAAAGCCAGCATTTATCAAATGTTTCTATCACAACAAAAAAGGAGGAAAACATGTCACCAGTTTTAAAGGACAAGGTAGCTATCATAACCGGAGCCAGCCGCGGTATTGGGAAGGCCTTCGCCTTGAGGTTCGCCGAGGAAGGGGCCAAACTGCTGCTAACGACCACTAGTCTTGCAAGGGCTGAGGATACGGTTAAGGAGATAAAGGCTAAAGGCGGGGAAGTAGCAATTATGGAGGCCGATATCTCATATGAAGATGCCCCTAAAAAGATAGCGGATAAGGTTATGGAAGAGTATGGCAGAGTAGATATTCTCGTCAATAATGCTGCCGTATGGTACGGAATCAATGCCAAGCCGTGGGATACCTGGACGGTGGAGGAATGGGACCGTATATTCACGGTGAACGTAAGGGGAACCTGGCTGGTTTGTAAGGCCATAGCCCCCCTGATGGTAAAGCAGTCCAAGGGCAAAATTATAAATATAGCCTCTAATGTAGCCCGGGTTACCGCGGCCCCATTCTTTATGCCGTATTCCTGTAGCAAAGGGGCGGTTTACACTATGACTCACGCCCTTGCCCATGCTCTGGGAGCTTCAGGAATAAATGTTAACGCTATTGCCCCGGGGTACACGGCTTCTGAAGCCAGTTTGAACCAGGATGGTAGTGACCAGACGTTCGAACTTGCCACCTCGGAACAATCCTTACAACGACGTGAACAGCCATCCGACCTGGTGGGGGCAGCCGTATTTTTGGCCTCAGCAGACTCGGATTTCATATCGGGGCAGGTGTACTATATTGATGGCGGCACCGTGATGCTGTAGGGGGATAAACGGCTTCTTTACCTTTGTATTCTATAAGGGCAGGTTTCCCTGAGGTTGCAGCGGGCACAGACTTCTGCCTGTGTCCACCTTTTCATTTGTGGTCCCATGCCAATGACCATGGATGTTGATTTGCGGGGAACCATGATGCCTGAAGATGTCAGGCTTACCCCGATTTCGCTTGCATTAGCTAGTTCCAGTAAATTCCACTGTTCAGTAATGGGCAAGCCGGGCATACCGGGATTGATGGGGCTGCTTGTCTGGTAGCCGCGGGATGAAGCTTTGTCCGCCATGAACCTGCAGGCTTCCTGAGTCAGCATGTCCACGGCGGCGCTCCCGATGCCGTCCAGAAGCATCCCTCTGAAAGTCTCTCCGCTCTTACTGTATTCTGTTACCTGTTTTTCCAGCCCGGGGCCGATGGTACAGACCATGACGGCAAGCTCTTTAGCCTCCGGGAAGATGGAAGGTAATAACGAGCCCTGTACCGCCTTATTACCCTCCAGCGATACCTGGTCAGTGGCCATCCTGGCTATCGGGTAAATTTCATAGGCAAACACCGGCTCCAGGAGATGAGCATTTTCCAGACTGGCCAGCAGCTCTGTAATCTGACTCTTTATCTGAGGTCTTACTTCGGAATGGCCTCTGAACCCCTCGCGGCGCAGAACCTCCCCGGGCTTCAAATTAAGAGGAATATCACGGACTACAGGCATGATTATCTCCCCATCATTACATAAGAATCGAGGGTGTGCCACTAGAGTAGCTCTTGTGCACACCCTCTCCAATTGCTATATCACACTTTAGCTCGAAGGGCTTTTATTTATATACGCCGTATTCCTTGGCGAAGTCCATCATAGCGTGGATATTTTCCGGCTTTGCCTCATCAAAGAACGACCCGTTGCTCATGATATAACCGCCGCCCTTGGCGCAGGAATCGATAAGTTCCTTGGCATAATCCTTAATTTGCTGTGGGGTACCCAGATCCAACATGGCGGAGGGCATGTTGCCGGCGAGGCAGGCCACGCGGCCGAGTGTCTTCTTGGCTTTGGGCATAGCTGTCTGGTCCATTATCCAGCAAGTCTTGCCTTTAGGCAGGTCCTGGACAATCTCCAGGCGGGTGTTATAGCCTCCCTCGGCCGCAGGAAGTGGCACGGCCCCTTCATCAATTAAGCCCATCATGACCCTTCTAAGGGTAGGCCAGTAGAATTTCCTGTACTGCTCATCGGATAGGAAGCCGTCGGCGCCTTTATGCAGGGGTATGAATATAAAAGGATTCCCGGCTGCCTTGGCTGAACCTACTCCCATTTTAATCATTATGGGCGTCATGGTTTCCAAAGCCTGGAGGAGCTTAGCGGGCTGCCGGTACATGTCAGTCATTACCCCTCTGGTTCCCCTGAGGGTGTCGCCAATCACGTCAAACGGTGCCTTGGTGAATCCGGCGACTATCGTGGGGTATCCCAGTTCCGTTATCTCTTTGCCAAAGGCGCCCATAACCCCTGCGTATTTCAGGACTTCAGCGCCAGCCTCAAAGAGGGCTTTATAGGCTTCCTGAACGGGAGGCAGGCCATAAGGTATAAAGTTAAAGGCAACTCCATATATTTCCAGTATGCTGGTGAGGGTGGGGAGCTGCTGGAAGGGCTCCAGGGCGCCGAACACGCGTGGCAGATAGGTGTTACTGAAGAAATTGGATGGGTCGTCAATCAGGGCATCATATTCGTCTGCCTTCATATATTCGCCTTCGTTGCACTGGTATGAATGCTCGGGCGCGACGCCGTGGCCTGGCCAGGAATATAGCTTGTAGTCAAGAATGTCAAGGAACTTTCCCGGGCCGGGCACAGCCGCGCCGAGGTGACCGTCTGGCGCAAAGTCCACGATGAATTTTTTAAACGCCGCATACATTTTATCGTAGTCATACATGGCGACTTGAGGGGTTATGCCACCATAAGTGGTTGGGTAGAAGCTGGGAAGTACAAAGATTGGCACCCTGTCCGGCAATTTTTTCATCTGAATAGCATCTTTTATCCTGGTTGCCCTTTCCTTGTACGACTTCTCAGCTTCGGCGCTGGCAAACTCTGCGCCCTCCGGTGAAATCCATTTTTGAAACAGTGCCTCCTGCTTTTCATCCGATGTCATCTCTTCCCATTTCTTTTCCATGTTTTATAACCTCCTGTGTATCATCCAGTAAGGATTGTTATTTTATGCTGCCCATTTCTTGGCAAGGGAAACACCTACCATGGCGTCCTTGCCAAAGGCATCAGCGCCGGTGTATTTAACCACCTCATCAGTAATTTGGCCACCACCAATCATAACCTTTACCTTGTCTCTCAGTCCGGCATCTTTCATGGCATCAATGGTCTGTTTCATGGAATCAAAAGCCAGTGTAAGGAAGCCGCTTAAACCGACAACAGGGGCGCCGCTCTCCTTTATCTTGTCGATAAATTTCTGTGCCGGGACATCCACACCGAGGTCAAGGACCTCGAAACCATTGACATCGAGCATAAAGACGACAATGTCCTTACCGATGTCATGTATATCCCCGGCAACAGTGCCTATGATAACCTTACCCCCGCTCTTGGTCTCCCCTTCTTTGGCTAATTTCGGCTTTACCATTTCGTTAATTCTTTTGAGGATTTCGCCGGAATAAACCAAGTCGGGGATGAAGTACTTGCTTTCGGCAAACCGCCTGCCCACGATTTCCATAGCACGTCTGGCATCGTCGAGGATACCGAGGGGGTCGGCGTTGGCATTAAGTCTATCCTGAACAATCGCCAGCGCTTCGTCTTCCTTCAGATCAGCCAACGTGTTGCACAAATCTTTAGCCATGTTCATTGTCCTCCTTATACTATATTTGAACCTGTAACCAGTATTAATTTATATAACTATTCTATATATTACCTCCCCTGATTCTCTTTCCACATATTAACGACTTATAGTAAAGAATTCAAGGTAATATTATATCCCAAAGCTGAGAGGCTCATAATAATATCAATTCCTCAGAGTTAAATACTCCTTAACAGACTTTATAGCAAATTAACATATCGCTGGGATAATTGCAATACGGCAGTACCACCTGAGAACATGGCCCCATTCAGACTACGGCATCCACTGGAGCTTGGAAGGATTAAGAGTGAACTCGTAGTAGGTATTGCTCATTTCAGGTCGGTCCCATTTGCCCCGCGGCAGGTCGGCATCATTAAATTTGTTTTCCGTAGACTTGCCCACGTAGATTATGCCACCCGTCATGCTGCTGATATACCTGGGCAGGCCATTCATGGTCATGATAGGTTCGGCTTTCAGACTGTAGGCCCCCTCCCATTCTATTGTATGCTTGTATCCCGGGTTGGACGGGTCCCCGACCGGCTCCTTGGTGAATGAAATTCGTGTGTGTTTTACCTTGAGAACTTCACCCATCATCTCCCAGCATGTTTTGAGAATCTTCTCCAGAGCCTGCGCCTGCCTGTCATCTGCCTTGGCAGCAATGTATAGAACTGACTTCCAGGGTTCGCGTACAGTTATACCTCCTTCAGGCGTGTTGAAACCGATGCCTGCCTTCAGGCCACCCAGGTCGATGTCACCATAGTAGCCTTCTTTAATATTGAAGGTGAAAGCCCCCTCGCACTGGTTTTTGCCTTCGTGGAGGTCTGTGGGAGTGCTTGAGCCCCAGTAGTAAGGGCATACCGGGGGTGAAGTGCAGGCCTCGGTGCAGTCCCCGCTTATCATCCATTCCATTTTTTCTTCTGCCATTTTGTCCTCCTTACAATATATTCGGGAGATATAATTGTCAGAGCAGCTTCAAAGCTTCCCTGATGTCCTCGGCAACCATTCTCCTTTTAGATTTTTCAATCAGGAAATTCTTACCGGCTGGTGTATATGAAGGAAAGACCCTCTTGTCTTCGAAGTAGTATGCCTGCCCTCTTATTTTATATGTCGAGCCAGCCGGTATCACTTTCTTACCTGTTCGCTTTTTCCATATGTCATTCATCATTTTTATAGCCACATCCCCCATGAGCATGAATACGGCAATATTCGGGAATAAGGCCAGTTCCTGTTCCAAGAGCTTCGAGCAGTTTTGCATGGTGTTATTGGAAATAGCGTATTGTGTTTTGCCGCACTTTATTGCCGTCGTGATATATACGCCCAGATTAAGGATATCCTGCATGGAAGACACGCTGGCACCGGCGTCATTGAATGCCTGTAGGGTGGTCTGTAAATAGAAGGGATTGCCATCGGCATAAAAATAATCCGACTTTTCGTTCGGCGGGGCTTCCGTAATCATCAGTATTCTGGTATTTTCGGCGTTAATTTCCCTGAACGGAAGTACATAGCTATTGGTATCTATATCCGTGCACGGGAAATCAACACAACTTATCTGTTCATTGATTTTCATCTGAAACGTCCTTACAGTGCCATGCAGGCTATCTCGGCAATGTCATAAATCTCAATCTCAGCGCCATATTCCTTGACGGCGTCATTGAAGCTTCTCTCACACCAGGGACAGGCGGTAACCAGCGCCGTAGCCCCGGTGGCTCTTGCCTCCTTTAACCTTTCATTAGCCGTCCACAGGGCGAGTTCCGGGTTTGCCTGGCTTACACCGCCGCCGGCCCCACAGCACCAGGCGTTTTCTCTATTGCGTTCCATCTCTACCAGTTCTACTCCCGGGATACTATTCAATACCTCACGCGGTGGCTCGTAGACACCGTCATCACCCAGATGCCTTCCCAGATGGCAGGGGTCGTGGTACGTTACCTTCATCGGGAGCTTTTTGGTGAATTTAATCCTGCCGTCCTTTATGAGCCGGTCAAGGTACTCCACCATGTGCAGCACCTCGAACTTCATTTCAATATTTATTTTAGGATAGAGGTTTTTAAAAGTGCTGTAGCCGTCAGAGCAGGAGGTTACCACCTAGCTCACGCCCAGGGAATTGAAGGTCTCCAGGCAGTGCTCGGCGTATTTGGTGAATTCCCCGACGTAGCCTATTTCATAGGCACGGCCGCCGGCAACATAAGGGGTAACCGGCACTTTCTCTTTGTTGGCCAGGCTGATAATCGCCTTCAGTTCTTCCAATGTCTGCGGGAGGACTACCATATCGGGCCAGTTTGAATCGGCAAATGTCAGGTCGTAGGAGTAAATATACAGGTCAGCCTGATTGGTGGAAACAAACTCACTCCCTACGATTTTTTCCAGCTCCGCAACCACCGTGCTTTTAACGGCTTCTATCATTTTCCTGTCCCGCCTTTATCATCATTTCACCTGACCAATCCTTGTCTCTCAAGCCGGCTTCTGGAGCTTACCCGGGCCAAATGAAGAGATGTCTAGGTCATAAAATTGCTTGCAGGTAAGAAAGAAAGCATACTGCACACCACCTAAAACCAGCTTCGCTTCCGCAGAGTCACGATAATACTTCTCGTAGTTATTCTCACGGACATAACCATAGGAACCCATCAATTCCATCCCCTTCAGGATCAGCTCGGATGCTTTCCGGGTAATAAATACATGCACAGCGTGCCCTTTAGCCATCATACTAACCGAGTCCCACGAACCATAAATCTCCTGATGGTCAAACTCATGGGACAGTTCCAGAAAAGCGGCTCTGCACACCGTTATTACCGAGGCTATCTCACCCAGCATCGCAGCCGCAGAAAGGTGCTGCCTGATTGGTTTACCTCCTGCTACCCTCTCTCCCGTATACTCAAGAAGGACATCAAATGCCCCCTGTAGAATACCTGTGGCATGTCCCGAATTCATAGCCATGGGGGCAGACAGATTATTTTGGAAGATAGCCCAGGCTAAGGGTCCCTGTAGTCCCCACTCCTTGGGTACCCTGACATTGTCAAAGTAGGTAGAGGTGTTCCGGTCACCCTGCATGCCGCATTTGACCTCAAATTTGCCATGCGAAACCCCGGGCCAGGGTTCGGGTACATAAATCAAAGCAAAGGCATCTATCCCCAGCTTCGGGTCCATGTTGCAGACCACGCAGTTGAGGTCGGCTATGCCGCTATTAGATGCCC
>CAZLEY010000069.1:0-7164 GCA_964558675.1 uncultured Dehalococcoidaceae bacterium
TGATACTTTTATCCTTTTATCCCCCACCGTCGATTTCATAGCAATTTTCATCCCGCTCTTAGCCGCCATTTCTTCCATTTCCTTAAAATACTCTGCTGACACTCCCTCTCCCAGCCAGGTGGTAGTAGGCACGTCTCCCAGAGAAATCAGATAAAATCCGAAGCCCTTGGGGTTAGTCACCTTCTTGGTTGTCAGCGGACAATGGGGGAACCCGGCAGGAACAATGACGACCGTGGGTTTATCAAAGGTATGAACCTCCAGTTCTTCGCCCAGCGCTATCTCGATTTCGGCACCTAAGTACTCAATATTGGTCGGGTCAAGGCCGACAAATACCAGGCACTCCGGGTAGGGGTGTATATGCGGGTCCATACCGGTGTGCCAATCACCCAGGCCGCTATAGAACCCCCAGGTAAAATTAAGATTCATGCCTTCCAGATGGTCTCTGCCATTTAGCCAGACTATTTTGTCGGCATTCCCCGGCCCATTTGCAAACGCTCCCTCGGCTACACCTGGCGGTGTCTGCAAACTCTCCTGGTTCATTCCGCCAACACTCAGAGGTTTAACCAGATGCTCATATTTTCCATTCGCCACTTTAAATTACCCTCCTTGAACATCAATTGATATATTATTATAGTAAATTTAGCGGTGTATAATATTAAAAATTTTATGCTCTTTTGCCGGATTATATTATAAAATCACCCCCTTTCAACTTTTTAACTGCATTTTAAGCGTGATATCTTCCAGAGAAGCTGGTCGGCAACCCGAGGAGCTATGCGGCTGAACTTGATTTTACTCTTTTTCAAGTTTTCAATCAATATTGACCCTGACAGTCGGAAACTCCAGCAGCCGTACGGCAAAGGGGCTACTTGAATCTTTCAGCCCAAAAACCATTTATAAAACAGGCAGGTCGCTCTGAAATTTAGATAGAGCGACCTGCCTGTTACATCTGATTGATTCTTGGGTTAATCGTGTCCCGTTATTCCCAGATCCGAGAATTTAATTATGGGCTTCTGGTCGGGTGGGAACTCGGGATAACCGTATTCCTCCCAGTATGCCTTGTATACATCCACGAGACCATAACACAGTATGGATGCCAGATAGTGGTCCTGAATGGCAATCCCTTGAACGGGTATCTGCTCACCGTCTTTGATGATTCCTACGAAGTCGGCCGGTTCACCGGATATGGTGCGTAAGTTATTCGCGTCTGGCCTGGCGAAGAGCTGGCAATAGCCGGTCAGGGTCCTTACGGCATGGTCATGATTATCAAGATAAGCCTTAAGAACCTCAACATCCAGGCTTTGAGTGTTTTCAATGGCATCTTCGAATATAAACCAGTAAGCTACCCACATGCAGCCGCCTGTCTGGAACTCGCCGTATTCTTCAACATAGGCGTCCATATAAGCCACCATCTCGGGGTCCTGATCCGGGTACATTCTGGGGTCCTGGAGGAAGTATTGCCATCCCTCCATGAACTCTGCACCGCAGTGAGTGAGCACAGCTTCGAACATGGCGGGGTCCACCTGAGCGGGAAGAACGATACCTTTGTAACCTACGTCATAAAGTGCATTGAAGAGTGCTGTGGCGCCCGCGTAATTTCAGTCCAGCACATCGGGCTCCATGCTCTTTATCTTCGTTGCTACGGGCGCAAAGTCGACGGTAGCGGGGTCATAGAAAACAGTCCCCAGGTATTCTACCCCGGGTGCCGCCACCTGCCAGGCTGCGTTGCACATGCCGTCCGTAGCATGACCCATCATGTCGTCCGTTTTTGCCGAGACATAGCTCTTTATCCCTTTAGACGCCAGATCATTGTACATATCGTACATAAGACCCCGGCCGAAGAACATACCGTTAGGCGTCCAGTAATATTCAATTGCAGGGTCTGTGCTGGTACCCATAACGTCCAGGCCTAAACAGATAACCTTGTTCGGCTCCGTGACCGTCGTATCTACGGCCGGGTCACTCGTGGGACTACCCAGTATGTATTTAACACCGTCCTGGAGAACCAGTCTTTCGAGATAGCTTTTTGCCTTGGCGGCATCACCCTGGCTATCATAGACTATCATGTCGACGGTATACGTATCGCCGCCGATTTCCCAGCCACCCTGGTCATTTTTAAGCTTGGCAAAGAGTTCAAGCCATTTCTGTTGTTCCAGCCCCATGGGGTCGGTCAGATTCTGGACACTGCCAACCTTCAATTCCTTCGTGGGGGCTGGGGTTGGCGTTGTTTCAGGCGTTTCTTCAGGAGTTGTTGAATCAGAGCAGCCTACAAGAACCACACCAGCTATCAATACTATAACTAGAGTTGCTAATAAAAATTTCCCCGCGGTTTTTCCCTCTTTGTGTGACCTTGTATACTCACCTCCAGTTCGACTATGTATTGTTACTTTATGCTGATTTAGCCCCTTTCTTCCGGTGGGGAATGTCACACCTTGATAATAGCCCGGACCGGGCAAAAGTATTCTTCTGAGGTGTAACAGGTTCCGCAATCGGTGCATTTATCCAGGTCAATCATAAAGTTACCATTACGTTCCATAATTGCCTCTTCAGGGCAGACACGGTTCCAGATACAGGCATAACACTTTATGCATTTCTCACCAATTTTGTATGCCACAAATACCCTTCACGACAGCAGGTTCTTGATTATAGCCTGACCAACCTTGGCAATTCAACCGTCAGCTTTCAACCCAGCCTGTTCTTGAAAAGTTTGTTAACGGTGGTCTTCCCGGGCTGTATCCGCCCCTCCCGAGTAGACATCACCTCCATGACCCCAGGGACGCAGGACGATAAACATCCAGGGTTTAGTCTGCTTTAAAACTCTTACCGGACAATGCGGGTGGCCTTTAGGTTGTATGGCGACGGTTGGTTTGGTAATCAGGTGTGTTTCCATTTCCTCGCCCATGCATACTTCTACCTCGGCCGGGAACTCGCTCAAATTATTACAGTCGCATCCAATGAAAATCAGGAATTCAGTATAAGGATGTACATGCGGTTTATCAGGGTCCGGTGTGAATCTGTAAGGCGCTTTATTCATGCTTTCATACGACATATTATATTCGAAACCCGCAGCATTAATATTAGTTATGGCGCCATCGTGAGTGTCCGGATTAAGGGGGCCATAGTGCCACGGTCCGTTACGTATAAAAGCCAGCTCCTCAAAATTCTCATGGTATTTTGAAAACATCCAGGCAGCATAAGGGCCTTCCGGTACGTCCGGAAGCACCGGCTTAATCTTCACTTCGGGTGCAATTGCAACCTGCATAAGAATAAACCGGTCTTCCATTGGGCCAATGGATATCGGTCCGTAGGGAAGTCCTTTAGGAATAGAGATGCTTGTTGCCGTGGTTATCCGGTGCTTGTCCTTTTCCTCGCCGATGCAAAAATCAACCTGGGCCCCCAGGTAACCTAGGTCATAAGTATTTGTCCCCATCCAGACCATAATCTGATCATAGTCGCATACCTGTGTCTGGTAAGGCAACTGTTTGCCGGAATTATAAAAGGTGCCATATCTCAGATTGAGATCGTATCCGAAGAATTTACCGTTCATCTCGGTCCCCTGCCGATAAGAGCCGGACCCATAATCTTTAAATGGGGGAATAGTCTTTATTAAATGCCCGTATTTCGTTTGCGCCATCTTAATTATCCTTTTTTAATCTAATTTTGCTTTTTCTAACTTATAACGGTAATGCCGTTTTTCCCAGGCTTTCTCATCTCAGAATCTTTCAAATCATTGGTTAATTTACTCCGCATTACCTCCTTTCGCCTGATAAAAGCCTTGCCCTAAAAGTACTTTTTTAATGTCACCCTGAGCGTAGCGAAGGGTATCGTTTCCTTTCCCGGCGGCGAGATTCTTCGTCGCTTCGCTCCTCAGAATGACATTTGAGGCAAAGCCCCTGATAAAACGTTGATATTCGTACACGATATATAGCACATTGCGTATACCTTGTCAAATACGATTTAGCTTACGGTTTTGTCTGTAAACGGGTGGTGAATTTCTGTCATTTACAACTATAATTGAAAATTGTATGCTCTACCTAATATATTCCCCCCCTACCGGACTTTCAGAGATTGCGGAATGTAACCAAATGGTCAAAATCAATAGGGGAAATCGGCCAATGAGATACTATCTTGATTTAACGGTACCAGAGAAAAGTGGAGCCATCGAACTCTAAAACCAAAGACCAAGAGTTCGAATCCTGCCACTTCTACTACTTAAAGTAAGGAGGTATCCCACATGAGTGTAAGTTTGTTTTTCCAGCTCGTGGTAAACGGCCTGATGTGTGGTGGGATGTATGCCTTGGTACATGGTTGTAATGAGATAACGTGTGATGAAATCGATGAACTGCTGCTGGCTGCCGGTTATGCCCCTCTCAGAGACATCAGGCCGAGAGTGCTGTCCCGCTGATCGCTTTTTTGGATTTTTTCATTTTTTTAGATGGTAACCGCTATGACGCCGCTGAAATACCGGGACCCCATTCCAGTGATTCCCCGTTTCCCAATGCCCCCCTCGACGTAGACCACGAATATTGAGTCTATCCAGTGGTGAGTAACTCCTACTGAGGATGGCTGCCTTGCTGGTCGCCAGGTGGACGTAACGGTCCACCATGGCCAGGGTCGTATGGCCCAGGTTTTGTTTTAAGAGCAGGACATTGCCGCCGTTAATCAGGAAATTCGTGGCGTAGGTATGGCGGCAGAGATGGGCGTGCAGCCGGGGCACTCCAGCCGCAGTACCGACCCTGCGCAGCATGGACTTAACCGCTTCGTTGGACATGGGATACCAGTCGATGGTGAGGAAGAACTCCTCAACCCCGGGGTGAGCTGGCTCGCCCCGGAAATGCACCAAGTAGTTAAGCAGGGCGTTCCTAGTGGTATTGCCGAAGGCTACCATCCTCTCCTTGGATCCTTTACCCATGACTTTAACGTATTGGTCTTCCAGGTGCACGTCCTGGGCTTTCAACCCGACCAGCTCGGAGCGGCGTAACCCGGAATCGAGTAGCAAAGCTATGATGGCAAGGTTACGGCTGCCAGCCATAGTCGACTGGCCTTGGCTGACCATAATGCTGGTTACCTCTTCATCCGACAGCGTATCCACCATTACCTGGGGAAGACGTGGTGGTTTAACATCCTGGAGTACATTGGTGTCGGTGTAGCCCTTTCGGTAAAGCCAGTTAAAGAAAGCCTTTAATGCACGCACCCGGTTATGCACCAACTGCACCTCCATTTTATGGCCGTGAACGAGGCGCTCCTGTAGCCATAGGATAAAGTCACGGACAGTGTTCTCATCAATTGAGCCCAGGGTCACCGGCCGGCCTGTTTCAACAAGCCAACCGAGCAACATGTTGAGCGTCTGGTCATACCAGGTTAAAGTAGCTACTGACTTACCTTCGCTCCGGTTATAGGTATCGAAATACTTGATCAGGTCTTGTAACTTAATTTTACCTTTCTTCATGTCTTGCCACCTCAAATGTCTTCTGCTTCCCATTGTTCTACTTGCCCTCCCTTTCGAGAATAGTCCACCGGACAAGTATCCGGCGGCCGTGGGAAGCGGAGAAAACCTCAAGGCAAGGGTGCAACTTCCCCCGAAAACGGAAAACCGCCCTTGTTTTCAGGACGGTTTTCTGCTATTCTGAAGCTAAATTAGCCCGGTGGCGGGCTTGGCCGGGCTCGAACCGGCATCCCCTTACTTTACACGCAGTGGGTCAGAGGTTCGAGCCCTCTACCGCCCACCACCACCTACACCCGTTTCCAGAAAGGCGTGATGTGCGGAAAAATTAGTGGCGGATATCAGTAGCAGGTCATTAAGGAATGCCGGCATATACGCCAGTATTCAGACACCGGATACATTGATTGGAAAACAGGAGGGAATTAAGAATGGCCGAAACGAAATATGGTAAATACATTATCGCCGACAACAGCGGCAGGCCTGAGAGCGATTGTCGGGATGAGGATGAATTTCTGAAGGTGCTTCCCGAAATATCCGTTCCCGTGGCTTATCTGGACAACAATATGATTAACGGCAGCTTCTACGCCGAATGTATGTGGTTTCACACGGCGTCTGATATCCAGGTAGAGCCTCACACGCACGATTTTGATGAAATTCTGGCGTTCTTCGGCAGCGACCCGAAAGACTTCCATGATTTGTGCGGAGAAGTAGAGCTATGGCTGGATGATGAAAAACATATCCTTACCAGGAGTTGCATGGTGTTTATTCCAAAGGGGCTGAAGCATTGCCCGATGATTCTCAGGAGAATAGATAAACCTATCTTTCACTTTTCTGCGGGGCCGGCAGAGCAATATGACAAAAACCAGAAGAAATCGGTTTAGTAGTACTCTGGCTGATATATAAACCCGGCCGAAAGGCGGAGGACAGCATTGGACTAATAGAACGGTGGTAAATGCTAATGTAAATCTGAATGGTCTGGCTAAATATGAAATTCTCAGAGAGCTTAATAAAGGAGATTTATTATGAATCTGGAAGAACTGGAGAAAAGACTCAGGACCTTGGAGGATATTGAGGAAATAAAGCAACTACAGTCCCGTTATGTCGATTGCCTGACCATTACCGATTGGGATGGACTGGTTGACTGTTTTGCAGAAAACGGCATTGTAGATTTATCGAAAGGTGCCAGGGGCAAAGAAGAAATCGCCAGGTTTTATAAAGAGGAAATTGCTATAACCCATATCGGGATGGAAGGAAACTATGTAATTCATCCCGTTATCTCGATTGATGGAGACAAAGCCAAAGGTAGCTGGCTTCTTTACACAATGTTTTCCCAGCCTCACAAAATTCAGATTTGGCCTGCGACCACTGCCGACGAGGATGCCCCGGACTGGATGCAGGGATATTACGAAATGGAATATATCCGAGAAAACGGAAAATGGAAAATCAGTCTGCTGAGATGGAGAAGACGGCTGGCGTCACCCAGGCCGCCGGGATAAATGAATACTCCAGTATCCGACGAAGTTGTTAAATAACCTCAACTTTTTATTTACCCTGCTTTACCGCAGGGGTACACAAGTTCAAGTTCTCTGCCACCCGCTGTAATATACGGCGGGTAAAAATTCCCCTTTAATGCGGCCTATCCTGTTGTTTAATTTACGGCTGTGCTTATTTGGAAAGAGGTATATCCCCCAGGTTTACGTCTTTTTCGGTGCCGATTTTGTCAA
>CAZLEY010000070.1:0-7035 GCA_964558675.1 uncultured Dehalococcoidaceae bacterium
ATGAGCAGGGTAATCCTTTAGTGATAGCAGGTGTTCCCCCGGACTACTTCAGTGCTACTGGACAGCGGTGGGGGAACCCTATCTACCAGTGGGATATGATGGCACAAAGGGGTTATCGCTGGTGGATAGACCGCTTTCGCACTATATTCTCCATGGTTGACATGGTGCGGCTGGACCATTTCAGGGGATATCAGGCTTATTGGGAGATTCCGGCGACAGAGCCGACTGCCGTGAATGGAAGATGGGTGAAAGGCCCGGCCATAGCGCTGTTCAATGCGATAAAAGACGCATTAGGCGATGTCCCGATGATAGCCGAAGATTTAGGAATCATTACTCCGGAGGTAGATAACCTGCGGGAGCAGTTGGGCCTTCCCGGAATGCGAATCCTGCAAATGGCCTTCGGGAATGACCCGAAGGCTTCAGAATATCGTCCCCACAACCATATCATAGACTGTGCGGTATATACCGCTACCCATGATCATAACACCACAGTTGGCTGGTTTACCGCCGAGCCGGGAACGCAAACCACCCAGCCTCCCGAGGAGGTGAGGAAAGAGAGAGAATATGCCCTGAAATATTTGGGTACCGATGGCAGTGAGATAAATTGGGATTTTATTCGCCTTGTCTTAAGCTCCGTGGCACGCATTGCCATATTCCCGTTGCAAGATGTGCTTGGATTGGGAACCGAGGCCCGCATGAACCTGCCGGGAACAACCAGGGGTAACTGGGAGTGGCGATTCACTGGTAATATGCTTACGCCCACAATCCAGGAGAGGTTGAGAGAGCTAACAAGAGTCTACGAGCGCAGTCTGGGACAGTCCCAGCAACTCTCTTAATAATGCTCATTCTGGAGAATGATGCAGGGTTTTCACGCTAGTTTACAATTCCGGCCCTTTCATCATCTCTGTTAAAGTTTAAGACCTTTGGCTGCAGAGCGTCCCAACTCCGGGTCAGCTTTAGTTAGGTTCTCAATCATCCGCTTTTGAATCGGTTTGTCAATGCGCATGAGGTCTGCGATGAGATTATCTACCAGATGTTCTTGATCCATCTTGCTTAAAGAACGGTATCTTTCTCCAGCTTGCGCGAAATCATTCGTCAGGCTAATCTTCCGACGAGTCACTTCCCCTACAGGCTGGTATGCGCGCGGCTTTCCCTCCTCAGGAGCCTCTTCAGGCATACCGCCAGCTAGGCTGTTGGGCTCATAGTTTACCGGACCATTGAACTGACCAATCTGCATGGCGCCATCACGCTGGTTATTGTCGACCGGCACTATGGGTTGGTTGACCGGAAGCTGGAGGTAGTTCGATCCGAGTCGGTGGCGCTGAGTGTCAGCGTAGGAGAATGTTCTGCCCTGTAGTAGTTTGTCAGCCGAAAACTCGATTCCTGGAACAATGCTGGCGGGACAGAAAGCCGCCTGCTCCACTTCGGCGAAGAAGTTCTCCGGGTTGCGGTTGAGCACCATTTTACCTACCGGCATCAGCGGGAACTTGTCCTCGGGCCAGGTCTTGGTGGCATCCAGGGGGTCAAAGTCCTGTTTAAATTCGTCGGCGATATCCATCAACTGGACGTTAAGCTCATATTCAACCTCTTCCCCTCCGGCGATAGCATCGTGAAGGTCACGGGTAAGGTAATCAGGATCTTCACCGGCCAAGTGGGTTGCTTCACGGCGGTCAAGGTTCTGCACACCCAGTTTCGGCTTCCAGTGGTATTTCACATATACCGCTTTGCCTTCGGCATTTACCCACATATAGGTATTGACGCCGAAGCCCTCCTGCATCCGGTAACTCTTCGGCGTGCCGCGGTCAGAAAAAAGCCAGGTAATCATATGGGTTGATTCCGGCGTCAGGGATATGAAATCCCAGAAGCGGTTATGTGCCGAAGAGGCTGATGGTATATTAGTATCCGGTGCGCCCTTGAAGGCGTGAACCATATCGGGGAACTTGATGGCGTCCCGGATGAAAAATACAGGGAGATTATTGCCCACCAGGTCGTAGTTGCCATCCTCAGTATAGAACTTGACGGCAAAGCCACGGGGGTCCCGTACCGTATCCGACGAGCCCCGACCCCCAGTTACGGTGGAAAACCGCACAAACACGGGGGTCTTTTTCGCTGGTTCTTGGAGAAATTTCGCCTTGGTATAAGGCTTCATGCTCTTGTAGACCTGAAAGTAGCCATGGGCTCCGGCCCCTTTGGCGTGGACAACCCTTTCCGGGATGCGCTCCCTGTCAAAGTGAGCCATCTTTTCGATAAACTGGACGTCCTGTAATAAAACCGGGCCGCGTTCGCCAGCGGTAAGCGAGTTCTGGTTATCGGTAACCGGTACACCCTGATTCGTGGTAAGGTGTCTTTTTTTCATGATACCCTCCTTCTATAAGTATTTTACTGGTGAAAATGCACTTTCGCTCAGAGCATTAACTTTCAAACTTGACTAAAAACTAGCTATGGTTCTTTATCCAGTCCCACGCTTCCCACAAGGTGCTGGCATAAAAATCGGGTTTCGGTTCATGGTTGCTATTCGTTGAGTTCCTATCCAGCAGTATTGCCTGCATACCGACTTGCTTGGCTCCCTTCACATCCGCTTCAGGGTCGTTACCAATATATACGACATCTGATGGCGGCATACCCAGTAACGTGCAGGCAATAGTAAAAAGTCTTGAGTCAGGTTTTCTGAAACCAAAATCAGTAGATAAAATAAAAAATCTGAAGAACTGTCTTATACCCAATATTTCACATTCTTCCGGGCAAAATACCTTCTGAGCATCGGAAACAACCGCTAATGGGTATTTACTCTTCCTCATATCCTCCAGTACGTGAAAGCTGTCAGGAAAAAGCTGGAATCGCTCGCGGCTGAGTAACCTGAAAAGTTTGCAGCAGGATTCAGCTAGAAACGGACTGTCGAGACCCTTCTCCTTTAGTATCTCCCTGAATATAATCTCCAAGTCCACTTCAGGGTAAGGTTCATCTTTAGACTTTAGGTGCTGCTTCTTTTTCAGGTCGATTTTAGCCCTTAATTGTCCAGCATCGGTTTTTGCTCCGTAATACTGGAGGTAAAGCGCCAGATAATCAAAAATATCGTCCTTTTGCTCATTAGTCTTGATGTCTATCAGTGTGCTGTAGCAATCGAAGATTACAGCCCGTATTTTAGACATTGTTTTGCCTCATTAATCAGATTCTCTCGGTGCGTATCATCGAGATATGAATTTCTGGCAATCCTCAGTAGACCCAGGGCCATATAAAGGGGTAGCTTGCGTGTAATTACATCAAAGATTCCGATGTTTCCGTAATCCACCGCGTATTGCCGTAGAAAATGGCCGATAAATGGCTCTGATGCCCATCCATTACCCGCCCGCCACATGAAATGGTGCTTCAATTCAGCCGCAATAAATCCCAGGTCCCAGCACCGGTCAGCCCATTTCAAGCTTTCCAGATCAACGGCAGTCACGTTGCCATTATCAAAAAGAAAATTGGTAGGTGTAGCATCTCCGTGGACTACCGTTTCCCTATCTGAGGCAAAAACGCTTTCCTCATACCACCAGCAAATGGCATGTTCTTCAATCTCAGCCCTTTTTAGATAGCCTGTGGGGCCTAAATTCAGAGAATTCAGCAGTGAGGTGAAGTAGAATCTGGGAAAATCAGGGGAGGGAGGCCTTTCAGTTTCACCAGCCTTATGTAGCTTGGCGAAAAACCGGGCTAGATGACTCAATGCTTGAAAGAGCTCCTCGTGTTGTTGCTCGAAAATGGCTTGTGATATGTAGTAATCAAGTGCTTGCCCCGGTGCCCTCTCTGTAACAAGTAAAGCATCTAGCTCCTTCTTCTCACCCAGAGGCGTGACAACATTATCAGTGTCTCCGCTCATTCCCAATCTTTCCCGAAGCAATTTTAAATTTGAATATTCTTTATCCGCCTCCAGCCACGCCTCTTCCAGTGGAATAATCCCCCGCTTGAATATTTTGCCTACTACCATTATGTTCTTGGTTCTTTCAAAGAAAAGACAGACGGGTTTCTCAGCAGGTAGTCTTATCATCTCTATTTCTCCATAGGGAGGTGGGGCAAACTTGGGGAATATTTCCTCTCTCAGATATTCACAAATACTTGTTTCTAAATACATGGCTCTCACCCCTTTCCCGGTAATCAGTGCCCATCGTTATCAGGGATAATCTTGCCGGCAGGTATACTGACCCCCTGGATTTCTGCCTGATATTCCAGCTTGCAAATCAGGGTATTCACTATTTCCTTCCACGTCCATCGCCGAGAAGTCCGTTTGGCGTCTGTACTGATCTTTTTCCTCGTTACCGGATGATTCTTGAGATAGTCCAGGTAGAAATCTATTTCCTCTACTCGCTGACTATCTAATACGACCGCATTACTCATATGAGTAGCATAATCCTCGCCGTTACACCCGGTAAAAACCAGCGCCCCGGCAGCCATTGCTTCCAGACCGGCCAGGCCAAACGGGGTACGAGTATTATTGGCCAGGACGACGTTGCTGGCCCGGTATATTACACGTAGAAAAGAGTGGGGTATAGGGATTAAAAAATTGAATATATCTGCCGGAGCAACTCGTGAAATCGCTTCTAAGTAAGGATTAAACTCCTCTTTGAGTTCAGCCGCACGGTGGTACTCCTCGATATCGCCATCAATACAAACATCACCTATCGTAAGGCCGAGAGCGATGGCTTTCTGTGCGATTTTTACCCGATATGGCTCGGCATTACCACAAGCCAGTAAGACTGGCTTTGTACCACTTTCCTTAAGCCTGTTAAGAAGTTCAATGGCTGCTTCCCATCCCCTATCTGGTTGCCATCTTGCCACCTTGCTCAATGTGAAGCCAGCGTCTATGGCTTCCTTTAGCCTTGAAACATCTTTTTCATCTGCCTCATCCATAAGGGCTTCGGGTATGCCATTGGGAATTATCAAGGCGTCTATTTCCATATCAAGTAAGACCTGTTTCATATATTTGCTGACTGTGGTGATTGTCGTTAAATGTGAAAGGCGTTTCCAATCTATGCGGTCGAAGCCGCAGGTACTGTTAGCGTTCCAGAACATCAATGCCCTATCTCGTATACCAGCTTCGTACAGTAGTTCACTGATGCGGCACATTATTTCGGCGGTGTGCCATTCCTCTCCCAGAATTACCACCAGTTTCCCTGCAGTTATAGCGGGGGTCACAACTTCATTCAACACAAACGGAGGAGCAGACTCTATAAAATCATAAAGCTTACCCTCTTCCCCATAGTAGACTCCTTCCGGGTAGTACTGACTTATCCATTGGCACCAGCGGTGAAGAGTGAGCTTGCCTTCTTGGAGGACTTCATAACCTCCCATGTTGGGATCACCTATGAAGAAGTGATGAACGTGGTAGCCGATATCCGCCAGTGTACTTGGCAGATGGGTGACCCTGGCACCAAGCGCACCAGCCATAGAATATTCGTCAGGTCCCTCGAAAGATAGCACCACGAAAACGGTGTTATCAGGATTGATGTTCATAACAACACCCCCTCCCAGTCTCTAACCCGGTTTTTGTTACTGGAGATTATTACTTTTTTCCGGACAGCTGCATACCCCTCTTCGTCTCGGTGAATGTTAGCTTATCTTCTCTAGCAAGCCACCCGATGCCCATATACACCGCGGTCTGGGATTGCTTCATCCGGCTGGCTACTGCCGAGATGCTCATCGGTCCCTCATTATTGAGCAGTCTCCAAATTTCACCAGCTGTCTCTCCTATGGTATGAAACATGACTCACCTCCTTCAGCAACTATTTATTGATTGAACAATAGAGCTTTTAGTTTACAACTTGCTACCATTTGCTCCATATGCACCTCATCTTATCATTTGACTTGGTCATCATAACAAGCACTATTGCCTTGAGGATCTGGTTTTCATGTTTATTAAGAAACCAAGCGTCAGGAGAAAGATGCCACCAAGGACAGCTATTACAATTATGGCCCAGGTAGGCATACCGCTACTGACCACATAGAATGTACCCGTATTTGCCCAGTTTCCCTCATTTGTGGCACCATCTGTAGCTTTTACTCTCCAGTAGTAAGGTTTTTCGCCAATACCCAACCTCAGGCTTTCCTCTTCAGTTACAGAGTATTCAGTCTTGGTCAGGCCCGTTTTCTCTAGAACTATAGAGGCCATCGAGAAGTCTGAACTGGTAGCAATCTGAAAAGTATAGGTTACGGGGGGGCTATCATCGATAACATCCCGCCAGTCAAAACGTATCGGTGAAATTACCTTACCCTCTATTTGTGGTAGTAACAATGTCGGCATCGGCGGTGGTGTTGACTCCACAGTAAAATCAACCTCCGAGGTATTGGTGCCGTCGCTGGCAACTATGGTATGATTCCCGAACTTGCTGGGTGGAATGGCGAAGGCGGCGGCGAAAACCCCGTTGCTGTCGGTGGCGACGGCATTTAACAGCTCATTGTCATATTTTATAGTTACCGTTGTGCTAGCTTTAAATCCGGAACCGCCCATGACAATCCCCTGACCAATGCTCCCGTCAGTAACACTGATACTGATAGAAGCAGATGGCTCGGGAGGCGGCGGCTCTGGTGTCGGTAAGGGAGGTGGTGGAACAATTAGGGTGAATTTCGTTTTGGCTACATTAGCTCCCTGCTCAGCATCAACGTTATAGAGACCGGCTTGAAGATCAGGTACGTTGAAGTTAACGTAGAAGCTGCCTAATGTATTTGTCGTTGCTGTTGCTACCGCAGTAGTATAAAACCAGATGGTAACCGTCTTTATTTTGCCAAAACCGGTGCCGCTGATTATTACCGTGGTGCCGCTCTCTCCTGAAATAGGACTAATTACTGCTTCCGGTTCGACGTTGAAGGTGGCTGTCGCTTCGTCGCCGGACACGGTTGCGGAAACTGTATGAGAGCCAGCGGTGCTATCCGGAATGCGGATAACGCTGGTGAAGGCTCCCCGACTGCTGGTCTGTCTATCGCCCGAAGAAATAGCCACAGCATTTCCATCATATTTAAATGTAATTGACTTATTACCAGCGAAGTTTATGCCGTCAATCTCTA
>CAZLEY010000071.1:0-6991 GCA_964558675.1 uncultured Dehalococcoidaceae bacterium
ATATCCAATGATGGTTTCAATTGCACCCACTAGCCTCAGAAGTAATATACAAGTAAATTGTGACTCTTGAAGAATTCTTTGGGTCCGAGTGCCGATTCCAGCTCTATGTAGACTATAGATATAGTCTACTCAGATTTTGATAATTTGTGGTCCGAATCCTGAATGGTAGGCCGTACACCTCTATTGCGACACCCATCGAAACTTTTTTTGAATTAACCTTGGTACCTGCTCCTCCAATTAAGGGAGGGCAGTACCATGGAATTCACCAGAAATCCACTTGATGCAGCAATTTATTATCTTCGTCTCGGTTTCACTCCAATTCCACTTTGCACTCCAGCCAATGGCGTGGGGGGTTGCGAACAACACGGGCCATTATGCTCCCACCCCGGCAAACGACCATTAGTGAAAGGCTGGAATACCTGTGTTGTGACTGAAGATGACCTCCAAAAGTGGTGGCAGCGTTGGCCAACTGCTAATATCGGCGCTGTGATGGGCGGCGG
This sequence comes from uncultured Dehalococcoidaceae bacterium, assembly GCA_964558675.1. Lineage (GTDB taxonomy): Bacteria > Chloroflexota > Dehalococcoidia > Dehalococcoidales > RBG-16-60-22 > CAZLEY01. The sequence continues at coordinate 501 of CAZLEY010000071.1, forward strand.
GATCGTCGGCATTGACATCGATCCTCGAAATGGTGGCAGGGAAACCTTGGAAAAATTAGATCTTAAGAGACCGGACACCGCTGTTTCCATTACAGGAGGGGCCGGCGAGCATTGGTTCTTTCGTACCAACGGTAAAGCCGTGGCAGCCAGAGTACTCGGCCCAGGCGTCGAACTTCACGGCACGAATACCACGCTGGTTCTGCCGCCTTCTATGCACAAATCAGGTAAACGGTACCAGTGGATGCCAGGTTACCATCCCAGTCATTGCGACCTTGCCACGCTACCTGATGAACTGGCTCTCGCCGTTAGCAATGACCACAAAATCCTTGAGGTCAGTAGCAAGAGACCTCGGTTAACGACATCCGACTGGGTTGATGACGCACTGCGTGCTAATGGCATAAGCAAAATTGAGTTTTGGAACCTCGAAGAAAGGCACCGCCAACTGCTACGACTATGGCATGAGGGAGTCCCAGAGGGGCGTCGGTGGCTGACCTTAAGGGCTATTCTGCGTGAGGCGTTGGATTATGATGTACCCGCCAACGACATAGGTATAATCGCCAAATATTTTGCTGCACGGTGTACACCGCCATTTCCACAGAATGAAGCAGAGAGATTAGCCAGCTGGTTTCGCAGTAAATCATTACCCGAGCCCGTGGTTCAATTTTCACCTCACAGGGTGGGTGTGGAGGCATGGGAGCACGGATACTGGCTGCGACGCGATTTGCAAAAAGCCCGTTCGGGGGGACCAAACGGGGAACCAATAATTTCGCCGCTATACTTACCGAGAAAGTCTGTAAATTCGGAAAGTAAGCATACGAAAATATCGACTGAGGATGCATTGGCGAAATGGCTGAATAACCTACGTAGCCTGCCGAACGCAGACTGGAGACTAGTAAGTTCCGAGGAAGAACTTGCCAAACACACCCTCGATGAAATCAGCCGGTGCGGGGGTCCTGGCGTCCGCAATTGTGGTTTGCACCGTACAAAATCTGCCCACAGGCCATGCAGGCTGAGTTTTCACGACCGCTGCGAATCGACCCTTCAAACCAAGGCCCGGGTGGCGGCATATTTAGGAACTGACTCTGGAGCAGCCGGGACCTTCCTTAACGGCCCGCTGACCCTCATTCGGGTGGCGGTACCCTTACCCTGGCCTTGGGTATCCTCAGGACTGGACGCCGCCTGGTTACAGCTGAAGAGAGCTATCCCAAGGCTCAAAAAGAGGCTACCCCAAGGAGCTATCTGCGCGTTCAGACTCGAGCCATTCCGCGGGGCGATGACTGTATACTTGCTAGCACCGGGCATGATCACCGACGAAACTGAGGAGCACCGCGGACGACCACCAGCCTATGAATTAAGTATCATTGGCAACCCTCAATTCTCAAGCTACAAAGCTTGGAAGGAGCAAGTGGGTGGTTCTTGGTGCAACTACGTACCCAATGATGACAATGCGCCGGATGCCGCCCTTCAGCTGTTACTTTGGTCGCGTAACTTCGCCCAACAGCAGGGTAAAGGTAAATCGCGTACCTGGGGAATTGGATTACTGGGAAAAGCCCTGGTCAATATGCGCCTGATTCACCCGTGCCCTGTATGTGGAAAGGCTACTCGGGATGACGGATGGTTCGACTCCATCACCATGGAAGAGCTCCCATGCATAGATCAAAACGGCCGAAGCTATACCGGTGTCATCACCAGAGGGCCGCCGCCTATATAGTGGTGTACACTTGGTAATATCAGGAAAAAACGAAGCTAATATCAAACCTGCGGAGGTCGACAGGTTATGGTTATAAATATTAATAAGAGAGGTGGTGAGATAATGAGAAAACTTATTCCCATCGAGGAACTCTGGGATGAGGCGGAGCAGTCAGGTATTGACCCTAACCACTTGATGGTCGATCCCGACGACGTCTGTGAAATTAACCCAGAAGACCTCGAACCAGAAGACATTGAGGAGGAGTAGCCCCGAAAGCCCCGTGGACTGGGTCTTATCAGCTTAGTCCACGGGGTGGCTAATTGATGATGGAGGTTCAGAGTGCCTAGAAAAAAATCATTACGATATCCGCCTTTCTTTCCCCCAACGGGAGACCCAATTGGTAATATTGTTGCTGCAGGCATGAACATAGCTGCCTACCATGGTCTCAATCGGTTCTCACGCGAAGTGGCCAAAGCACTTGGGGTAAGTGGAGACTCTGTTAAAGACCAGATAAACCTTAACCACTCCAGGCTGGCACTGGAAAAGCAACAAGCTGAGACGGCCAAGGTGAAGGTGCTGAGCGAGATGGAGATACGGATGTTTGACCTTAAGCTTCAGGAGAAAGAGATAGCAATACAGGAGAAGAAAAGGATACTGGAAGGTGCTGAAATCGAGAAGGCCCAACTAGCTCTGCCCGAAGCTGAGATGGTCGTTGACGGAGCTCTGGCCGTTCCCCAGGAGAGAGGCGGCATAGTGCTACCTGACGAGTCCGAACCGGAAGGCTACCAGGACTGGCTCGATTCTCTTGGCTATGGCAAAGTTACCGTCATCCTGGGTCGCCGAGGAGCTGGTAAGACAGCCCTCGGTGCCCGTATTGCCGAGTTTGTCTCGGCCACCCACGGGATGAGCATATACTGGGTAGGACTTCCGGAGGCGGCCAGGAACCTGCTGCCACATTGGGTGAAACTAGTTAACACACCTGACCAGTGCCCGGCCGGCAGTGTCATACTGGCCGATGAGGCCGGCCTGCGGTATGCCAGCCTCGCATTCAATACCAGGGAAAACCAGCTTCTAAGGTCGCTGCTGATGGTGGCCAGGCACCGGCAGTCCTCACTGATCTTCGCCGTTCAATCCAGCCGGGACGTTGAGTATTCTGTTATAAGGCAGGCCGACTGTATAGCCTTCAAGCAGCCAGGTCTTCATCAGCCGGACAGCGAACGGCCGGATTTACGGTCTATGGCCCGGAAAGCCGCCGAGGCTTTCCAGAGGATACCGAAAGACAGGCGGCCGGCTTCAGCCCTTATTTTCGATGACCTTTTCAGTGGCCTGATCACCACCACCCTGCCGAGCTTTTGGTCTGATGAACTCAGCCACATCTACCAGCATGTGGACCTGGGGCAGATAGAGGGGCAAGCCAAGAAGGCCAAGGAATTGGAGCAGGTCGTCAGGGAGGAAACGAAGCTGCTGCACGCCGACTCGCTGGATAGTGATATCCTCCGATTAAGACAGGAGGGCAACGGAATCGAGAAAATTGCCAAAATTCTCGGCTGCTCTGCCCACAGGGTAAGGAAATGCTTGAATATATAAAATTTTTAGTCATGCGCATGCCTGCGGTCACATGCCTAGCGGTTTATTTCGTCGCATGCCTGATAGCCATGCGGTAAATATTTCTGGTCGCATGCCTAGGGTAATGGTTCAGTGGACATTGTCGTGAGGCTTTTTACTACTATTTTACTACTGGGTGAAAGGGAAGACTGATGGAAATGGCCGAGGAGATGCCCGTAAAGCTAAGAAAAGCCGGTAGGCCACGGGCTATACCGGAAGACATGGAGTCCGTGGTGGTCAAGTTATATGACCGGGGTTACGGGTACCGGGCCATCGCCCGCATCCTGAATACCTCCGATTATGGAGTCAATGCCCATTTCAGCTCCGTAAGGAAGGCACTGATCAGGCTGGGCAAGGTAACCGGAAAATGAGGGTTGCTATCTACAGCCGCACCAGCACCACGGACCAGAATCCCGTCAACCAGTCTATGGTGCTTACTGACTGGGCAAGTCAGCGCGGCTATGAAGTTGTGGAGGTATACGAGGAACAGGAATCTGCCTGGAAAGCGGGGCACCAGCGGGAGCTTGCCCGGCTGCTGGACGATGCCAGGAAGAGGAAGTTCGACGCTGTACTGGTATGGGCACTGGACAGGATGTCCCGGGAAGGTCCTCTGGCGATACTATCCCTGGTGAACAGGTTGAAGATCTGCGGTGTGAAGGTTCTATCCTATCAAGAAAGTTGGACGGAGGCCCCTGGTGAGCTTGGAGAGCTCCTGTATGCCATCGCTGGCTGGGTGGCCCGGATGGAATCACAGCGTCGCTCAGAACGGACTAAGGCAGGGTTGGCGAGAGTCGTGGCACAGGGTAAGAGACTTGGTCGGCCTAAAGGTTCTAAGGATAAAAGGAAAAGGAGGAGAAGGATTTCTTTCAATTAATGTTTACTAAGGTTACTAAATTCATGTCGCTCCCTGTGCGGGAGCGTGGATTGAAACTAATCCCTCTCCACTCTTATACCCCAATCGATGCCTAGTCGCTCCCCGTGCGGGAGATATCGCTGCACAAAACTGACTTTTGTGCAATTTCTACTTTTTTACAAAAATTCGCTGAATAACTTCGCTTTTTCAAATAATACGCTAAACCTCCCTACTCCATTTTAGCCTCTGGTTCCTTTCGCTTTTGATATTCTTACTCCGTAATATGATAAAGCCAATAAATATGGGAAGTCTAAAGTGGACTATAATGCCTTGGTAACCATATCAAAAGGGGGGCATTTCCACCCCCCTTATTATCTAATATCTATATTCTCGCGGAAGTTACTTCACGATAAAGAAAATATATGTACTACCTGCGCAATGGTTCAGGTTATTACCAATCATATACCAGCCAGCGGGTGGTTGGACATCGCTTCCTCCAATAACTGTACTAATGCTATATACCCCCAAGGCCTTCTGATAAACGCAAAGAAAGATGTTATAACGCCAGTCGTTAAAAATATAACGTGTGCCTTCATTCAGGTCCTGGGGGATTTTAGTCCAACCACTGCCACCCGATATGTTGCTATTATTAACAGCACCGATAACTTTGAAATTGTTTGACCCCAGGACATTCTCTTTGATACACAGGTAAACTGGGCAACCATAATCAGCGTTGTAATTCAGATTGAAGCCTAACTTCCTATACCCGCTGGGAACAGGGTCCGAATCGGCAATAGTCCGGATAAGGTCAATACAGGATATTACCTTGGGATGAAGTACCCATTTCTGGTTGTCGTTACCGGCGTACTCCGAGAGCACCAGGTCGATTTCCGTGTCCGTGATGGAACCTTCAAAGGACAGGCACTGGTTGTTGCCCTGGTTGGTAATCTTGTAGAAGGCACCTCCTTCGACTGATTCGAAGCTCCATCGCTGACTATCCTCACCGGTACCGGTCTGTTGCTCGACACTGGCTCCGGTGGCCCCGAGCAGTTTACCGCTGTGCCTGGCGATTATCTCAAAATAGCCTTCTCCTACCGGCTTGAATTGCCACTGCTGGTTATCCCCGCCAACATAGTCCCACTGTCCCACTTTGGCGCCATCTTCCATGTTTCTTCCGTAAACATCCAGCCCCATGTTACTGTTTTTAGCGGCAAAGACATAGTAGTCCGAGAGCACAGAAGGATATATCTCCGGTGATTGGAGCATCCACTGCTGCGTGTCTTCATCCTGATAAGTACGCTGCCGGATATTGGCGCCATCATCCAGGCTTATCTCCCCGTCCAGGCACTTCTTGCTGTGCATAGCAGATATCGAGTAAAAACCGTCGCCAGCATCCTCCAGTCTCCATTTCTGGTTCTCGGAATTAGTCCAGGTATTCTGCCGGATGTTGACGTTCTCATCCTCCCTGGCGTCGGCAACCTCCAGGCATTTACCGCTATTCTGGTTAATAATCCGGTAATATCCACCACCGATGTACTTTAACTGCCATATTGCCGCGCTATCCTCCGTATATTGATGCTGGATTACGTTAGCCTGGTCATCCCCGCTCATATTCACAACGGCTATAGACTTGTTGCTGTATCTGGATGTAATCACGTAGCTGCCGTCGGCCAGCGGCGCTGATACCATCATCAAAACGGATTGTTTCGACGAGTTACCGCGGTCGTTGATAGCCTCGATAGTCTCCTCTCCGGTCACCGAGTAGTCGGATATCTCGAGCCTGTAGATGCCGGAACCTTCTGTCTCCTCGGTCATGAACTGCGCCTCGGCACCGGGTGTGGGTCGGAATATAACCTTACTCACCGCAAAGTCGTCGATAACTGAAGCGGTTATGGTGGTCACGTCGAATTCCTCGGTAGCGTAGGACCATACGATCTCCGGTGTATCTTTACCGCTGGGTGCCATGATGCTGATATCCCATCCGGCATCTATAACCACGTTTAGAAGGTTGCCTTCCGCCTCACCCTCGAGCTGCCTTGCTACTTCTTCAATCGCGTCCGTGGAAAAACCGAATCGCCAGTTCTCCACCGGAGTCCCCAAAATCTCGATTCCCTGTGCGGTGTCACTAATCCCGACTGTCCAGCTTAACGCATTCTTCAGGGTTACCTCGGGGCCGTTATTCGATTTCGCGAATGACCTGTAGGAATGCATATTGCCGTTCCTGAGGTCTACGGATAGGCGGGCGCAGACACTATCAACGCGCGCTTTATAGTTCGCCCAGGTATCTACTATCTGCCAGTGTCCCTGTTCATCCTGCTCCAGGACATCGGCTTTCATCTGCGG
>CAZLEY010000072.1:0-6969 GCA_964558675.1 uncultured Dehalococcoidaceae bacterium
CCGCGTACTTGAAATCCCAGTCCATACCAGCAGTGAAATCGGGCATCATCCAGTGTATCAGGTAGAAGTGGCTGCCTTTCATAATGCTGTCCTGCATCCGCGCCATCACCGGGCGGCGCTCATTAGGAAACCATTTGGGGTCGTATTCAATAAAGTACTTTCCATATTTCTTTCCAGCCATGCTTTTTATCCTCCTCATATAGATTTCCCCAAATGGTAGCCCAATATCAACACTGCTGTCAAGAAATCCCGGCACAATCCCTTATCCTGAACGCTTAAGGCAGCCGCACGGTTCTAGTCCTACACCACCCCCCACTGAAGCCAAATCTTGTAAAAAAGCGCGGTATACTACATAATTGTAGCTGTTTATAGAATTCTTCATTCTGGGAGGCAAATTAGATGACAACACTGGCCGAATACAACCGTTATGGGGAAGAGCTTGAGAGGTTACTGAGATTGAGGACATCGCCCATAGCCGTAAAAATGCTGGAGAAGGAAGGGGATATCCCCAAAGAAGCCGTCAGACCCAAAAAAGACCGCGGTTATCATCTTGCCCAGTGCCAGGCCTTTGCCATGTCACGGCGCGAGAAAGATACCATAGCCATGCTTAAAGAAGATAACTGGTGCCCCGGCCCTATAATGGTCTATGGTCTTGTGGAATTACCGCCGGATGAGGAGGCTCGTGCCAAGCAAATGACGCCTTATGACAGTTTCGAGTACGGAAAATATATCGGCATTGTCACCGCACCCCTGATAACGGCTACCTTCGAGCCGGACCTGGTGATTATCTATTCCAATACCGGCCAACTGAGGAATATGTTGCTATCGTTAAAAAATGAAGAAAGACACCTGGTAAACTCTTATTTCTTCCCCTTTTCCTGTGCTTACTCCGTGGTAAACCCGATGCTGACCGGCCAGTACTGGATTGTCCTGCCCGACCCCGGCGAATACGAGCGGGCACTGGGTGGAGAAGATGAGATGATGTTCTCCGTACCGAGAGATAAACTCGAAGGGTTTATGTCGGACTTCAAAAAGGCTCAGGACGGAATGTGGGGTTATACCCGTTCCAACTTGATGATGAGGCCAGATTTCCCTCAGCCCGATCTTTACAAACAGATGTTTAAAAAATGGGGATTGGATACAGAAGACTAGATATTCAGACCTCATTTATCGGAGACGTATATAGCCACTCACCATTACTATCTGTCTATTGACAAAACCATACTGATGAGCTTACCATAAACACACGAATCAAAGTATATCAAGGTAACAGGCACAAAATTATGTTCCGCCGAAGCAAACCAAATGACGTTTTATTTCTGATGCCGGTGCGTCTGACTGACGAAAAAACACCCCGGAACAAGGTAAGAATGCTTTGTTGCGATGCCTCCGGAAAGCTGTATTCATCGGTTATAAACAGGTCTACGTACGAACGCGCCAGGCACAGCGCGGAGACAATAGAACGCACCAAGAAACCTTATGCTACCGTCGGCCTGGAAACCAGACCGGGTGAGTTCGTACCTGCGTCAGTCGAGATTAGCCCTGAAGAACTCTGGGCGCTGGAGCATATTCTGGAGCATGCCCTCAATAAAGGTAGACTGCCGGATATACTCAAGAGATACCTTAAACCAATAATAGAACTCGATGAAGCCAGCCGTGAAGCCGTCCTGTTGGAATATAAAAAGCGCCGCCGCCAGCCCTCTTCTAGAACCACGCCCCGGGTACTGGATAGACTATCGTATTACCCTGAAGGTGACATCGAGATTTCCGTGCCCATATACAAAGCCGAGTACAGCTATCCGCTTATTGTCCTCAAGCACCTCACATCGGATGACAGCACCCCGGACAAGCTCCGGAAACTGTTAATTCTTGATAGTGATGGCGACCTTGCGGTGATTAGCGTTCCCATACAATTAGCTGACAAGATAAAAAAGGTGATAAACGAGTACCCTAAAAAGAATGGCACAGATAAATGTGCGATTATCTCCAAATATCCGGATGGCTTGTCTGTTGACTATATAGTAATAAGTCAGTCACAGGGCAGAGCCCTGGATACCTTAACCAGGTACTTTGAAAAAACGGGAGACAGGAAACAACCTGTATCAGATACGGTAAAGACGGTGCTCACCACAGCCAGGGAGGCTTTTCCTCCCGCTGGCTAGCATCTATCCGACTTCAACCCGATGTCCACTCACCTGCGGAGTATGAACCTAAGGATTTTTATCCCCTTTGGAAGTCTTCTTTTCACCATCCACATTACCCCCGAATAGCTTTGGACCATCGGGAATAACATTATCTGCTCTACTGCCGATTTCCATGGCGCGACGTATTGATTTCGGTCCAGATGCCGGCTGTCCCGGCGAGAGAATCCAAGCGTACAGATTTGGCAGCTTCGTTTTCTCAAGCAGAAGCACAAGAAAAGAAGTAAACACTATACTGAAGAGGACAACGCCGTAGGTAATGTTCTTAATCGTCTCACCGCCTATGACTCCCTGTTGAAGCGGTATACTGGCCAGGACCACCGCCGCCAGACCCTTGGGCACCATGACGGCCATGATCGAAACGTCTTTCGGTGCAATAGCTCCCTTTACAGATAATTTAACCGCCGGCAGCCGGAGGACAAAGGCGACGGCCGTAAGCACAATGCCGACGGTAATTAACCACCCGCTTATCAGTTCCAGGGAAATGCCGAGATAGACGAAGAAGAACGTTTTCAGGAGAAAGGCTACTTCGCTGAAAAATATCCTCTCCGTCTGATTAAGACCGACCGGCTCCTTTACCGTTAGCGTTTTAAAAAACGGGAACCGGATTGTCTCTATATTGCCGATCGTCACCCCGAAGGCAAGGGCGGCAATAGCACCGCTAAAACCCATCGACTCAACAATACCGAAGATAACGAATACAAAAGCCGGTGTGGTAAATATGGTGTTCTTAATGGCACGTATCCTGTTCAGTAAAACCGACCAGATAAACGCCCCGATTACGCCAAATACCAAGGCGACAAGAAATGACGCTATAAGGTCGCCGGATACCCTGGCAATTTCAAACTCCCCAAGCGTATACGCCTGAACCAATGCTATGGTAATCACGATGCTCAGGACGTCATTCACCGATGACTCCACGGAAAGCAGCGTCTGGGTCTCTTCCCGTATTCTGAGTTGCCGTACGAGGGGAATAACGACCGTCTCTGAAGTGGAACCTACAATGGCACCTAAAATTAAGGCCGGTAGAATTTCCAGGTCGGTAAGCCAGATGGTAAACCCGGCCACCACTACCATGGTTGAAAAGAAGCTAACTGGCGCGAGAATCATGGCGCCACTAATCGCCGAACGCAGCATTGACAGTTTTAAAGCAATGCCGCTCTCAAAAAGTATGATAATCAGGGTAATGGTGGTAAAAACCGGGCCGACAACTCCAAAGACCGGCGGTGACGCCAGACCGAATACGGGACCGACACAGATTCCTATGACAATCAGCAGGATGACATCGGGAATTCTGGTACGGCTGAATATCCCGGTAAATAAATGTGCCAGAAACACAAGTATGCCGACAAAAGCGATTGCCTGAGCGACACTCTGCACGGGCAGCTACTCCATAATTTAGACTTATCCTGGTGAATTATGGCATCAGGTACGCTAAAGTTCAAGCTGACCAGTTTACTATATTCATAAGGTCTCTATTTGAATCTAACTGATGGCTTGCCTCCCCCCTCCTTTATATCTATTCCCACCCTGCCGCCCTCGTATAATCCTCGTCTAGTCCCGTAGATATTTCCCCCACCACCCCTCAACCTTGGGGGTGGGGCATAACCTTTACGGGCTAAGCCGCAGTCGGTGCGAGGGTGGGCCTGGGTGGGAACATAAAACAGGCGGCTGGGGCGGCGGGTTGCCAAATGGTCACAGCCCCCTCTCAATAAAAAAGGATTCTTGACATGCTGCCCGGTTTACTTTTTAATTAAAAACTGTAAGGAGGGAAAATGAAAATAGACATTTTTTCACACATCCTGCCGAAGAAGTATCTGGAGACCTACGCCCAGAAGAACAAGGAGATACTTAAACAAATTGAAGCGCGCAGTACTGCGGTTACCGACCTTGACGTAAGATTGCGCCTTATGGACAGGTACCCGGACGTGTTACAGGTACTGACGGTTGCCAATATCCCGCTGGAGAAATATGTCAAACCGGATGATGCTGTGGAACTGGCTAAAATCGCCAATGACGAGCTTGCCGAGTTGATAGAAAAGCATCCTGACAGGTTCATCGCCGGCGTGGCCTGCCTGCCCATGAATGATATGGACGCTGCTTTGGAAGAGGCCGATAGAGCCATTACCAGACTGGACCTGAAAGGTGTGCAGATATATAGTCGAATAAACGGGGAGCCACTGGACAATCCGAAATTCAAACCCCTGTGGGAGAAAATGGCCAGCCATGACCTCCCCATATGGATTCACCCGACGACAAACGATAAGCTGGACATGGATATCGGCGTGTTCAGCTGGCCCTTTGAAACTTCATCAGCCATGTTTCGTCTGGTAACCTCGGGTGTATTTAATGACCACCCGAACATCAAATTTATTACCCACCACTGCGGAGCCATGGTGCCTTTCTTTGAAAAAAGGATTAAATGGGCGCTTTCCCTTGTTCCCGGGCTGTACCCGACAATAAAACACCCTGAAGAACATTTCCGCAAATTCTACGTTGACACGGCTGTGTACGGTAGCACCGCCGCCCTGATGTGCGGTTACGCCTTCTTCGGTGCCGGCCATCTGCTCTACGGGACGGATGCACCCCTGGGTCCCAAGTTCGGCCTTACGGGAGAAACAATGTCATCAATCGAACGCATGGATGTATCTGACGAAGAAAAGGAGAGGATTTTCTTCCGGAACGCCATGGACCTGCTGACGGTGCCGTACTAACCGGGAATCGTGTGAGTACAGAATCGGAATTACCAAAATAAGCATTTCGCTGTATTTTTAGTCCCTGTAGTATATAACCTATCACCAAGGCAAGAAACTTGACATCTGGTAAAACAAGTGGTAGAAAAAGTTTGTATAATAAGACTCCGAGCATGTCCATTATGCGCTATTAAGTGACGGATATGAGGAACACTAAAAGAACAAAAAAACAACTTGCCGTGGAGCTTGATGAACTCAGCCGAAGCCTGCTGGAAAACGCCCCACATCCGATAACCGCTATTAATCCGGATACTTCCATAAAATATGTCAATCCGGCTTTTGAAAAGCTGACCGGTTTCTCTCTGTCTGAGATTGTCGGCAGGCAGGCTCCATATCCATGGTGGCCAGAAGAAACATGGGCGCAAAGACTCCCCGACCTGAAAAAACTCATGGCAGGCACTAATAATACAATGGAGCAGACTATCCAAAACAAGAATGGGGAACGCTTTCTTGTTCAGCTAAACATGGTACGGGTAATGGAAAAGGGGATATTCAAGTACCATCTGGCATATTGGCTCGACATCACCGAGCGCAAACAGGCTGAGGAAAGAGTCAGACACCTGAACCTTACACTGCGTTCCATCCGTAACATCAACCAGTTAATTACCCGGGAAAAAGACCGCAGCAAGCTGCTCAGAAACGTCTGTAAAAACCTTGTCGAGACCCAGAGTTGCTTTTATGCCTGGGTTGCTTTATTTGATGAATCACAGAAGTTGCTTGATTATGCCGAATCCGCTCTTGGTGAAGATTTCGCACCCATACTTGAACAGTTAAAGGGAGGGGTAATGCCAGTTTGCGCTCAGAACACGCTGAGGCAATCCGAGATAGTATTAGTCAAAGACACGCATTCTATTTGCCGGGAATGCCCCTTAGCCCGTAAAACCAGTAGCCGTGCAAGATTATCCGTACGGCTGGAACATGAGGGAAATACCTATGGTATTCTATGTGCTGCCGTTCCCCCGCATGTTACATCTGACATTGACGAGTTAACACTATTCCAGGAAGCTGCCGATGACATCGCCTTCGCCCTGCATGACATGGAACTGGACGAGGAAAGCAAGAAGGCGGAGGAGGCACTACGTGAGTCTGAGGAATTCAGCACCAGCCTGCTGGAAAACTCACCAGACCCGATAGTCGTTATCAACCCGGATACGTCAGTAAGATACGCAAATCCGGCACTGGAAAACCTGACCGGTTTCTCTCGCGCTGAGGTTACTGGCAAGAAATCCCCATACCCCTGGTGGACGGAAGAAACACTGAAGAAGACAACCAGAGACCTGAAGGAAGCTATGCGCAAGGGGGCAAAAAAAGTGGAGGAGCTATTTCAGAAGAAGAGTGGGGAGCGCTTCCGGGTTGAGATAACTTCGGCACCAGTAATAAGCAATGGTAAGCTCAAGTATTACATGGCAAACTGGGTTGACATCACCGAGCGCAAGCAGGCGGAGGAAGCACTGGCTAACGAAGCGATCCGGCGGCGCATCCTAATTGACGAGTCCCTAGACGGGATAGTTATCCTCGATGAGAACGCCAAGGTGTATGAGGCAAACCAGCGATTTGCCGAGATGCTCGGATACACCCCCGAGGAAGTCCTTCAGCTCCACACATGGGATTGGGACATTCAATGGACACCCGATGAACTGCTTGAGATGGGACGGAGTGTTGGCGCGGAGGGTTTACACCTGGAAACGCGTCACCGTCGTAAGGACGGCACGTTCATTGACGTTGATATCAGCGTTAATGGCGCCGTGTGTGCGGGGCAGAAGCTGATCTTCTGTGTGTGCCGCGATATCACCGAGCGTAAGCAGGCGGAGGAGGCACTAGCGGCGTCTGAGAGTGAGAAAAAGTGTATTTTAAATGCTATTTCTGACATTGTTCTGTTTCAAGATAGTTCGCTTACGATTAAGTGGGCTAATGAAGCAGCAGCACGCTCTGTCGGTAAAAGTCTGCAAGATTTGGTTGGTAAACACTGCTATCAGTTGTGGCATGGGCAGAATAAGCCTTGCGATGATTGTCCG
>CAZLEY010000073.1:0-6947 GCA_964558675.1 uncultured Dehalococcoidaceae bacterium
CCGGGTGGGGCAATCAAATCAGGAGCTACGTTCTGCATCCTTATAAGATGGTCAAAGACCACAGGACCGGTCACGAGACAAGTAATACCGATGCCGTGCTGGATGGCGAACTGGACGACTTCATCACCGCTTACCTGAGGTCTTTAATGGGTAGAGAAGAATGATTAAGAAGGTAACCTTATCTATAGTATTCTGTTTACTGTTGGTCTTATTGAACCCCGTCCTGGTGCAGGCTGGCAGTGGATTAGATGTACTCAGTAGCTCTGCCGAGATGGATTTCCCTTCCAGGCTTGTCTTCGATATATCCGCCGAGAGTAATGTCAACATTAACGATATTCGCCTTCATTACCGGGTTAACCGCATGGAGCATGCCCTGATTACCAGCGAGGTCTATATTGAATTTACGCCGGCAAAATCGGTAGCGGAAGAGTGTGTGTGGGATATGAGAAAAACGGGAGGGCTGCCGCCGGGGTCCAGCGTAGACTACTGGTGGACGGTGACCGATGTTGAAGGCAGCAGGGCTGAAACCGACATGGCCAGGGTACAGATTGAAGACAATCGCTATGATTGGCAGAGTGTCACCGAGGGCGAGGTAACGCTTTATTGGTATAAGGGTGATGATTCTTTTGGCGGTGAGCTGATGGAAACCGCCCAGGGAGCGCTGACACGGTTGGCAGAGGATACCGGCGCTGGACTGGAAAACCCGGTGAGTATCTATATTTATGCCAGTTCGCAGGATTTGAGGGGGTCCATGGTTTATCCTCAGGAGTGGACGGGTGGGGTCGCCTTTACCCGTTACGGCATTATTGCTATCGGCATATCACCGAATGAATCCGACCTTGAATGGGGGAAACGGGCTATCGCTCACGAGCTAACGCATCTGGTAATACACCAGATGACCTTTAATCCATATTGCGATTTACCCACCTGGCTTGATGAAGGTCTGGCAATGACGTCCGAAGGGGAAATGGGGCTAAATTTCGTCGCCGTTCTAAATAAAGCCAGAGAGGAGAGAAACCTCATCACGGTACGCAGCCTGGCAAGCCCGTTTTCTGCTTACGCTGAGGAGTCGTTTCTTGCCTATGCCCAGAGCTACAGGCTGGTGGAATATCTTATTGATAATTACGGACGGGATAAAATGTTTGAACTGCTCAATACCTTCAGACAGGGTAGCGGCTACGATGAGGCTCTGGAGAAGGTTTATGGATTTGATATGGATGGGCTGGATGCATTGTGGAGGGCTTCTATGGAGGTTGGGTCTGCCAGTTGATGACGAATACAATAATGGCGTTTTGGGATAAGTCCTTATCAGGTAAAACTTAGCGGGGTTAGGGTTAGGTCAGTGCTGGCTGCCGGGAATTACCAGCTGTTTGGCCTTCGCCGATTTGGAGCGATTTTTACAGTCCCTGGTGGCCTGGACAATCAGGTCTTCCTTGCTCCAGGTGGCACCACATTGAATACATACAGCATAGACACCGTATATATCACATTCCACCGAGATGTCGCCTCCGCATCTCTTGCATGCTTTACTTCGGACCAGACAGAGCATATTTCTCCTTGTATACGGGAATTCGGTAAACAGCGATTCCCAGGTAAGTTATTCTGATAATAGATGTTGTCGTCTCATTTTTAAATCCTGTCAGCCCTTATTCTGGGAATAGCGCACTCTCAAATCGGCTGGTGGTTATTACCCAGTACCTCCCAAAAGGGAGCTGGAAATCGGGTTAGAAATCATGCCTGATGGCAAGGTGACCGGCAGGCGTTGAAAAAGGTCCTGTTTTAGATAAAGATGTATATTCCTACCCGCCTCCCTCGTATCATCCGCTTCTTGTATCGTATTTCCCTGAACGGTTTGCCATCATTATTTAGTTGGTGTTAGACTGGGCTGGTATGGGGAAGCCACAGCGTATTAAATACAGTTCAATGACCATTCATGATTTGCCTGTTGCCGACAGGCCAAGAGAGAGGTTGCAGAGACTGGGGGTGGAGGCTCTATCGGCACAGGAGATTCTGGCCCTGATTCTGGGGCGGGGCATTGCCGGGGAGTCGGTGATGGTGACTGCCCAGAGGATGCTTAGCCAGTTTGGTGGCCTGAAGGGAATTACCGGCGCCTCGCTGGAGGAACTGGCTCAGGTGAGGGGTATCGGCATTGCCAAGGCTGCACAGATAAAGGCGGCGGTCGAACTGGCGAGTCGGGTGGAGGGTTACTCAGAATTGGGGGACAGGTCGCTGGTGAAGACTCCTGAGGATGTGGCTGCGCTGGTGCGGGGCAGGTTGAAAGGAAAGAAAAAGGAGTATTTTCTGGCGATATTGCTCGATACCAGAAACCAGCTGATAAAGGTGGCCGAGATATCGGTCGGGAGTCTGGATAGCAGTATTGTTCACCCCAGGGAAGTATTTAAGGAGGCGATATCGGCCAGTGCGGCTTCGGTAATATTTGTCCACAATCACCCATCGGGAGATACCGAAGCCTCGGAGGACGATATCATGTTGACCAAGAGGTTAGCCGAGGCAGGTGAAATTGTGGGTATAGATGTCTTAGACCACGTTATTATCGGCGGCAAGAGCTACATTAGCATGAAAAGGGAAGGGCTGTTTTAATTCGTTAAAAAATAGTGAGCTATGCACTCCGTCCGATGAGTGCATAGCTCACTATAATAAAGGAGGTCACACAGGCCAGCACCGCCCCCTGTGTATCATTATTGAGAGAGGGAAGGTGGTAAACGGGGCTTTATGCCACTATTTTACGTTGATGGCTTCCCTCTTGATTTTGCCTATTCTGTGTTCCTGCTCTGGACTTATTTCTATACCCAGTCGCCGCAATCTTCTGACTACATCCGCAGACTTGGTGTTGTGTTTCTTTATAAAGTCAAAAATGGCCTCTCTGCCTACAGTGGTAAGCTTGTAGCCTGTTGACCTGTGTCCCCTCAGGTAACCGCGATTAACCAGGGAATTGTATAAATAACCAATATATTCGGTAGTGACGTCCATAGGACGGCTCAGCAATTTCTGACCGGTATTTTTGTTTACGGAGATAGCCATCAAGATTATCATTTCACTGGGTAGCATACTCTTTCCCCCCTTTCGTTAATAACGCCAACAGACATCAAAATAGCACAAATTAACACGTTTGTCAACATCAGAATCATAGAAATTGCATAATTTTGGCAATGCTGTGTATAAAAAAGTCAAAATAGGATTATGTTTGATGTTAACAGTTAAGATCGCTCTATGTAAGGTCCTTCAGGAATCTCTTGGAGAAGTGGTGGGCCAGAGATAATATCAGGCTGCTGGTCAGGACGGCAATCATTACATCGGGAGAGAAGCCGGTAATGGCAGTCCCCAGGGAGGTACCGCTGGCAGGCGGGTGTTCGACATCCAGGGCTACCATCAAGCAGATAGAAATCCCGACGGCGAGTGAAAGCACGATGATGAGGGATAGTGTGGAAGGGTGAGGGATAAGCGCGCACAATGAGCCAGAAAGAAGGCCGACTATATGACCGCCGATAACTCTCCTGGGCTTGGCGGTGATATTCCTGGGCATGGTAAATACGATGAAAGCGGTGGCGCCTATTGAGGCAATGACCACAGCATGTTGCAGGGTCAGGGCCAGAAGAACGGCGAATACGATTACAGTTGCCAGGAAACTCTGATAGAGGTAATGCTTCCATAACCTCGGGAATTCCCTGCGTATTCTCGCCCATCGTCGGTACAGGTACGGTAAAATATTGATTCGCATACGTCAATACACCTCTTTTCCAGATATGATTATAATACTTATTGTCTGGGCGTGCATATTGGGCAGGGACAGAGAGTTTGTGCTATATTGTGTTTGGGTTTTGTTTAGCTGGAAAAGGGCGTCATAGATGCGGAGTAATGCCATGAAGAGAATATTATTTATTCTGCTGTCAGTACTATTATTGTGCGGTCTACCACTGGCGGGCTGCCAGTGCGAGACGCCAGAAATCTCTCCGACTGTTAGCATTGATGGAGGTGGTGTTCTTACCCTGTTCGGTGTTGACCCCATCACACTGGACCCGGCGGTTTCGGCGGAGATGACTTCCCACGAGTACGTAGCGCAGATTTTTGGCGGTCTGGTTCGCCTGGATGATAATCTGGAATCGGCGCCGGACATAGCCGAGAGATGGGAGATTAGTGGAGACGGCCGGACTTATACCTTCTATCTCCGGGAGGATGTCAGCTTTCATGATGGGAAGGGAGTTACGGCGGGGGATTTCAAGTATTCATGGGAGCGTGCCTGTGACCCGGCTACCGGGTCTCATGTGGCCGGTACATATCTCGGGGATATTATCGGGGTGGGGGATGTCCTGGCGGGTAAGGCTGGGGAAATCAGCGGCGTTAAGGTAGTCAATGATTATACACTCGAGGTAACGATAGATGCTCCCAAGTCCTATTTCCTGTCCAAAATGACCTACCCGACGGCTTATGTTGTGGACAGGGATAACGTAATGAGTGGTGGTAAGTGGTGGCGGCGACCGAACGGTACCGGACCTTTTAAGCTCAAAGAGTGGAGTGAGGAGGATTTACTGGTTTTGGAAAGGAACGAAAACTACTACGGAGAGATTGCCGGCGTTGAGCAGGTGGTCTTCCAGCTCTGGAGCGGCGTGCCGATGAGGATGTATGAGACCGGCGATATAGATGTTACCGGTGTTTCCATTTCCTATATTGACCGAGTCACGGATGAAGCCGGCCCCTTTCACCGTGAGCTGGAAATCGTGCCGGAGCTGAGCTTCGGCTATATCGGCTTCAACAGTACCAGACCACCATTTGACGATGCCAACATCCGGCGTGCGTTCTCGATGGCTGTTGATAAAGACAAGCTGGTATCGCTGGTGTTCAGGAACTTGGTGCAGAGGGCGGATGGCATACTGCCCCCCGGTATGCCCGGATTCAATGATAATCTGGCCGGGCCGGGATATGATGTGGATAGGGCGAAGGAACTGATTGCCGACTCTGAGTACGGCGATGTGTCCGGACTGCCGCCCATCACCATTACCACCTCGGGCTACGGGGGTATGATATCGCAGGAACTGGAGGCTATTATCCAGGAGTGGCGGGACAACCTGGGGGTGGAAGTAATGGTAAGGCAGATGGAGCCGCAGAGGTTTCTCTATCACCTGAAGCAGGAGAAGGACGAGATGTTTTACATAGGCTGGGTGGCGGATTATCCGCATCCGCAGGACTTCCTGGATATTCTCTTTCGCACCGGCGCCGATAATAACTTCGGCGAGTATGCCGATGCCGAGATAGATGCCTTACTCGACCGGGCGGCGGTTGAGGTGGATACCGAACTGAGCCTGGAGCTTTATCAGCGGGTAGAGCAGCTGCTGGTGGACGATGCAGCCTGCCTGCCCCTGTGGTTCGGGCGGAACTACATACTGGTGAAGCCTTACGTGGAAGGCTACGAGCTTAACCCGATGGGTTTCGCTATGCTGAATAAGGTATCCATCCAAACCGGACAGTAGTAACTTTAGGGGAACAATCCGAGGGTGGACAGGCGTGAATTGTTTTTAGAGTTATGTTAAGAGGTTGGGGATACTGCATGATAAGGGGGAGTGGGTGCTGGTGGATGATGCCACCTGCCTGCCACTATGGTTCGGGCGGAACTATATACTGGTGAAGCCTTACGTGGAGGGCTACGAGCTTAACCCGATGGGGTTTGCCATGCTGAATAAGGTGAGGATTAAGCCTCAATAAATATATCATTATTTGTTATTTTCTTTCTGTTAGCAAAATGTTCGTAAATATTATATATTCATAAATATATAGATTTCTAAAAAACATAGAGTTATTAGACTTATGCCTTTTTATAGATTATCTATTAGTGAAATAAGAGATTACTGTAAGCGAGCTATAGAATCTCTTGAATATTGGCTTAGACGTTTAATTGATGAAACTATGAAAGATAATTATGGTGATAATTATTTTGACGCTATAGATGAAGCTGGAAATTACGTTATTAATAAACGAATCAGAGGAAGTATAAAGACGAGGTATGAAAAGAAGACAAATCTATTTTCAAGATTAATAGATGCAGCTTTATTGGATGAGTGTATAGATATTATATGTAATCCAGTATTATTTCGAAAGCATTTTAAGGAAGCATTCAAAACTGCGTTCCCAGATGGAGACAGTCGAGATGAAACAAGAACCTTCCTCAAGCGATTAATTGAACCACGTAATCTACTTTATCATGCTAATCCGATTAGTGTACGAAAAGCAGAACAAGTAATATGTTATTCACATGACATAATAGAATCTATAAAGAAGTACTATGAGGAGTTAAATATGGTGCAAAAATATAATGTACCAATAATTATTAAAATTAATGATTCCCTTGGAAATGAGCTTCACTCGACACAAATTAAGCGAAATAATACAGGCCGTGGGCACTATGATTTTTCTAAAGATGAAAAGAGCTTTCTTAGACCAAAAGATAGTTTAATGCTTGAAGTTGAAGTGGATTCCAGCTTTCCTAGAGATTGTTACAAGGTAAATTGGGTCTATGCTAACTGTCACCCCAATCATAAAAATTACGAGGGTAATCGTATTGTTATAGATATTAATAATAAACATGTTCGGGAAGACTTTTCGATTTACTGTAAAGTGACTTCTAAAGAAGATTGGCATAGATGTGGTGACTGTGATGATATGGTAGCACTAATTTATAAAGTATTGCCACCGATCTAATTCTATGCAATACAATTGTAATACTTATATAATAGATTTCTCGTCGTCATGATGATTTTAAACTGGTGGGGTAAGTATGGGTATAAATTATGGGATAAGCGCATATGCCGTGAGGGCGGCGGGTGGGAAAAGATATTATTGGCGGAGGGGGTGGGATTCGAACCCACGGTCCCCTTGCGGGAACAACGGTTTTCAAGACCGTCACCATAGGCCACTCGGACACCCCTCCTAGCTTC
>CAZLEY010000074.1:0-6945 GCA_964558675.1 uncultured Dehalococcoidaceae bacterium
GGAACCCGACCTTAACATTGCCCTTATCCTGTCCTAAGAATGGGGTCCACCTCACTTTACCGCTGGTGGTGATGCATATGCTCGTAGCACTGCTGGATAAAGGCTTCAAACCGTATGTCTTGGCTGGGGTCTTTGGTGCCTTCCACCACCACGTTTAGAACCGGCAGGCCATAGTCGTGGCGGAACTGGTGCAATAGCAGACTCACTATCGTCCCCGGCATACACCCGAAAGGTATGATGTTGACAATCCCGTTAAAGCCGTGCTCGGCGTATTCCACCACCCTTCCCATGCTTAATATGGCTTCCCCCTCAACGGCGGGAGTCAGATACTTTTTACCACGGTCCAGTATCTTCTGTGTTGGCAGCTCGCGGGTGAACAGCTCTATAGAGCCATCGAACTGCTTTCTTATCGGCTCGGCCACGTTCTCTTGGACAATCTCGGTCAGCTTCTGCCTGGCCCAGTCCCTCCAGCCCCCTTCTATGTGGTGCTGGTTGCGGTACTTTCTCTCATAGTCGATATAGTCCAGCCATTCCTCAAGCGGCGGCACGCCGCACTGGGCGCCGAGCGCTTCCAGTTTACCAACCAGCGAGTCATTGGCGAACTGGTTGCTGCGGACGAATATCTCGCCCACGATGCCGATGCGCGGCTTTGGTATGCTTCTCTCGATTTTCACGGATTCCAGGGCATCCTTGACCTTCCGGGAAAACAGCTTCATAGCGTCACTGTCCTTCCCGACGGTTTTAATGAGATAATCCAGCCACTCCTGATAGACAGCATCAACCTCGCCCTTGTTGACTTCGTAGGGACGCCTCTCCAGCACCATTTTCTGCATGGAATCGAGTATGGCAATAGAACGCCAGGCATGAAGTCGGAAGCTCTGCCCGAAGGCTGCCATGTCTTTATGATAACCTCCGGTCTGGTCAAAGACGAAGATGGGCACCTGCTGTAAGCCGAGCTCGTCAAGTACCATGCGGTGGAGACGGCTGTACTGTCCGAACCGGCACGGGCCGCTGGCCGAGGGCATAAAGAAGGCAGCATGGTCAGCATCGAAATCCGGGGTAAGTGTTTTCTTAACAATATCGCCTGTGGTGATAATACTCGGAAAACATTCCTTGCCGGTGGTATACTTCCTGCCCAGTTCCAGGGTTAGTTCATCCGACTGCGGCAGCGGTTCGGCATCAGCCCCGCAGTGTCTCATGGCGGCCGCCAGGACATAGCCGTGGTCAATCATGTAAGGCAGGTAAATTCGCCGGCTGTCGGTACGGTCAGAGGAGATGCTGACCGTCGGAATTGGTATGCTCATGCCGCGTGTCCTGGCGTTGCGTATCGTGTCGATGAAGGCCTCACAGCGCGTGATAATGCCGGCGTCCGCGGAGTGCTCGTCGATTTCTATAGTGAGGAAGGGTTTACCTTCAGTCTCCTTGCTGAAGAATTTTGTTAAATATGAGTCGGGACCGCAGGCAAAATTCGTGACATATAGTCCGAACAGGCGTTGGTCCTGGGCAATCATCCTGGCGGCGCACAGTATCTTCTGTCCCGCTTTCCAGTACATGTTGGGGTGGACGGTACTGAGTTCTCCGGCCAGGGACTCGAGTGGCAGGAAGTCTATCGGTATCGCCAGCATGTTAAGGTCGCGCAGCTTTTCCGGCAAATTCAGCGTTATTGCCTCGTCGTAGGTATTATAGGCGCGCCCGATGATGACAATGGCTTTTTCATCAGGCTTAAGCTGCGCCAGAATCTCCTGACCTCGCCTTTGCTGCCATTCGTTAAAGGCATCGAAGGCCTCAAATCCGGCCCGGAAGGCTTTATCTATTAAGTGGTTTGAAGAAACACCGGCGTCCCGGGCAACTCTCCTCAGGATTTTTCTTGTCCAGTCACGCCCCCGGTCGGGGTGGATGACCGGTCTCAATACCTTAATTTTTTTACCCGCCGGGTTGTTCAGAGCTTCTTTGATTCGTACCGAACTGAGCAGGATGTAGGGCAGGCTCTGGGTTAACGGGCAGTTCCAGGCCTTGGCAAAGTCATCGGACATCTTTTCCATAGTGCACTGGACGGGCAGGAAGAGAAAATCGGGTTCTTTTTCCAGCAGGTTGAGCATATGCCCGTGCGCCAGCTTTATGGGCAGGCAGGGCTCTTCAACTATATTCTCAACTCCTTGCCTTATAATATGCCGGTTGGTGGGGTCGGAAAGCACCACCTGGAATCCCAGTTCGGTAAAAAAGGCTTTCCATAGCGGGAAGAGCTCATGGAAGAACAGGACGCGGGGAATCCCCACCGTTTTCCCGTTCGGGGAGTCCGGCGAGTCTTTGGGGTAAGTGCTTATTAAAGCCTGAGCACGCTCTTCGAAGAGACGCGGTATATTTGAAGACTGGCGTTGCTCTTTCTTCTCCTTACTGTCCCACAAGCCGCAGCGGGAGCCATAGAATAAGGGTTTCTCACCCTCAAAGACGACCTTGTGGATTTCGCACCGGTTGGAGCATTTCTGGCACTCGAAAGACGACAGTTCGTATTTTCTGTCCGCCAGGTAAAAGCCCCGGAAGCGGGTCTGTCGGCCACTAGTATCCACCTCTTCCCGGGCAAGCATAGCCACGCCGATGGCACCGAGGATGTCATGCTGGGGCGGCACCTGGACCTTTTTGCCGAGGACACCCTCGAAGGCAGCTTTTACCGCCCGGTTGAAGGCGGTGCCACCCTGAAAGAGGATGTGGTCGCCGATTTGGTGCTCCTCCACAACCTTGGTGAGGTAATTTTTCACAACGGAATAGGCAAGACCCCCCACCAGGTCTTCT
Source organism: uncultured Dehalococcoidaceae bacterium (assembly GCA_964558675.1). Taxonomy (GTDB): domain Bacteria; phylum Chloroflexota; class Dehalococcoidia; order Dehalococcoidales; family RBG-16-60-22; genus CAZLEY01. The sequence goes on from CAZLEY010000074.1 coordinate 2,791, forward strand.
TTAGCGGCGCCTCTTTGCTTGCAGAAGTTTAGCTGGGACTCCATGAACACGGTGCAGCGTTCTCCCAGGTCGAGTGGTTGCTTTGAAGATAAACCCAGGGTGCCGAATTCCTCCTCGATGTTGATGTCCAGCTTCTCCGCCTGTTCCTCAAGGAATGAGCCAGTGCCGGCGGCACACACCTTGTTCATGGCGAAGTCCACGATGGTGCCGTCCTGGAGGCTGATGTATTTGGCGTCCTGCCCGCCGATTTCAAAGATGGTATCAACATCGGGGCACAGGAAAGAAGCCGCTTTAGCGTGACTGGTAATCTCGTTTCGGATAATGTCAGCGCCGAAGAACTCCCCGGTCATATACCTTCCTGAGCCGGTGGAACCAGCACCCCTGATGACGACCTTATCTCCCAGCTCCTGTCCGACTTCGTAGAGTCCTTTTTTCACGGCTTCAATAGGCTGGCTGGCAGTCATCAGGTAGCGCCGTGCCAGGACATTATTGTCCCGGTCTATCACCACGACATTGGTGCTGATAGAGCCGATGTCCACGCCTACATAGGCTTCAACGGGCTGTGTTGAGCTTATTTTGACTGGTTCCGTATAGATATCGTAATCATCACCTGCCAGAGACGCCAGGCTAACGAAATCGTATTCCCGGTAGGTGATGTAGTCTCGTATTCGCTGGAGAGTATCTTCGGACAGGATGTTTTCCTTACTGACCAGGGCAGCCCCTACGGCACCCATGACGGCGAAGTGTTCCGGGACAATCAGGTCTGATTCTTCCAGTTGAAGCACGTCCAGTACCGCCCGTCTGATTCCCTTGTTGGCGGCAACACCGCCCTGGAATGAAACGGGTTTACTGAGGTCGCGCCCGCGGATGACCTGTCCTTTAAAATTGCGTATCATGGCGAAGCACAAGCCGGCCACGATATCATGTACCGGGGTGCCTACCTGTTGCAGGTGTATCATATCGCTCTTGGCGAAGACGCTGCACCGGCCGGCTACGCGGGGCGGGTGCTCTGACTGCAAAGCGACGTCACCAAACTGTTCAATGGGGATGCCCATACGGGAAGCCTGCTGGTCGAGGAAAGAGCCCGTACCTGCGGCGCAGGCGCCATTGATGGCGAAATCACTGACCTTTGGGGGAGCATCCGGCGACTCCTTCTTAAGGATAATAAGTTTGGAGTCTTCACCGCCTATTTCCAGGATGGTCTGTACTTCAGGGTAAAAGCGGGTCGTCCCGGCCGCCTGCGCTGTAATTTCGTTGATAAATGATATGCCGAGCAGGTCGGCGATGAGCTGTCCGCCGGTGCCGGTGGCGGCAGCAACTGTGAACTGGTCGGGTGGGTGTTTAGCCAGTATATCCTCAAGAATGGTAAGTACGGTCTCTATCGGCTGTCCAAGTGTACGGGTGTATCTGGATTCTACTATATTATCGGCTCTGTCAAGGACGACAATCTTGGCAGTAACCGAGCCGATGTCAATACCTAGCTTCATAATATAAACTCGCTACTGTTGAAATCTGGAGCGTTGACAGGGCTTAAGGGAACCGCTCAGCAGCTAACTATATTATAGCCATGCCGCGTGTGTATGTAAACCTGAGGTTTGCTGGGCTGAATTGATGGAGATACGAAAGCTAAGGAAGGCACTTAATTGGAGAAATGACATAGAAGAGGTGTCTTGGCGGATGCACTTTTTCTATAGTCGCTCACTATGGAAACGCTATCTTGGTGAAAGCGGGCTGCGCCTATGGCGTTGTTTGTGATGTTACGGTGCCGTTCTGGCTAAATGTATAAAGGCAGTTTGACCTAATCATACCGTTATCCAGACAGGTCAGGTACATATCCAGCGAAAGATTGCCGCTGTCGGCCTGTATGGTACTCATATCTCCGGTGGGGGTGGTATAATTCTGGTCCAGCTGCTTGGCGTTGCTATCCCAGATAAGCGCCGTTGATGCTGTCTGGATATTGTGCAGTTCTGCCTCGTAGGCTTCAGTCTCACCCGTATCTATGAAACTGCCAATATTAGGAACGGCTACGGCGGCCAGAGCGCCGAGAATGGCTATAACCACCAGAAGCTCAATTAGTGTAAATCCTTTTTCCCCAGAGTGTAAATGCCTCACCATATTTCTTCCCACATTCCTGTCTCCAGTTGGTTGTGCAGTTAACAACTGCCGTAATATAGTGACCGAACGTCTGATTTCCTGGCCTTGAACCTGGCTCTGTTTCGGTTACAGGTTGTTCGGGGCTGTACCGTATTTCACCCTCGAGGCAAACAGGACAGAGGAATACGTCGGTCCTTATCCCGTCACTGCTTATTTCGCTGGTACTGGAGCAGCGGGGACATTTAACTAATATATGACTTGGACTCATTGTCTTATCCTTCTGGCGTATTTAAGTCTTTTGCTATAAATATCTTTTGCCAGCTTATATATGGTTGGTAATGCTTACTAGCATTGTAATGCCTGTTCCCTGTGGATACATCGCCTATTGGTACTGTTTTAAATACTGCTTTTGTACTATTATAGAGTTTGTATTTGCCGGGAGAATACGGGGGTATCCCTCATTGTCTGTGGGAAGTTACCCTTGAATTCAGCTTTACGTTTGCAGTTTCAATTCGCTGAAGACGAAAGGGTATTTACAGAGATTTAGTGAATTGAGCCTTTATAAACGAGGTAGGGGAAGCTGTAATGCCCCTTTACAGCTTCCCCCATTAGTAAGGCGAGAGGAATAAGTGCACCTACGCAGATTATATATCTGACTATATTAATAATGTATCGGTCAAAATACTCAAGTTGTCATCCGTAAAAATACTCATTGCTATAGAAAAAACGCCTTATATCCCGCTTCTCCACAGCGAGAGCTAGGTGATAAGAACCAGTCCCAGTCTCAACCCGTAAGGGACTTCTTCCGGCGTGGTCTCATATCCGATGGGATAGATATCCCACCCGACTCTGGTGGCCATACTGAAGCAATCAATACCTACCGCTTCCATGGATGCCCGGGCCTTTAAGTGGTGCGGACAGGATTGTCCCGGCACCAGAGCCTGGCAGTCTGTGTCCTGACAGAATATGGACTTGCAAGAACCGCTGCCGAATCCCAGCGCCAGGTAGTAGCCGTCGTAAAACGCCTGAGCTTCTATTTTCGCGACAATCTCGGTTGCTTTTTGGCGATAGGGGGCAATCAGGTTCTTTTCTATGGCCTCGGCACCGGCTACATCCTGCGACGGCACTTCCAGTTTAATGAATACGCCGTACCTGAAGTTCTTTACCACCTTACGTAACTGTTCCGTGCTCATAGCGTAAGGGGGACAGTTGGCGTTGGTGCCATAATCAGAACACCTGGGGTAGGCGCATTTCGCCAGCACCCTTTCATCGACGACAACTGTATCTGCCCTGATGACCTTGGCATCAGTCGCCCCCAGTTCGATGGCAAGTTGTTTGTATTTTAATAAATCCTTTTGTAATCCTTGCTTGGATGCGCTGCCCACTGGATTAAGAACCATATTCACTTCCTCCAAATTTTATACGTATATTTAATAACGTCTATTCAGGCCAAAGAGTGAGTCAGTAATTGAGACTATTGCAGGGAGAAGTACAGGTCCATAAGTATATTGAGGGTCCTCATGGAGTTTACCAGCGGAGCAGCGTCAGGGTTTGAAGACGAGGTAGCTCTAAGGCGACTCTCCAGGTCTTCAGCCAGGCTGGATATTACCTTACGGAGGTCATCGGTTCCCTGTTTGCTTCTCAGGGCGTTCACTTCTTTAATGATTTCGGGTGTGGCTACCGGCTGAAGCTGCTCCATAGCCATGAACATGTTAAGCTCCCTCAAACCGTCCAGCACGCCCCGCACCTTTTTACCCTGCTCGGCGCGTTGACGTTCCTTTTCCTCATGCTCCTCCTGCTGGCGCGTGAATTGCTGCGAGAGGCGCATCAGCTCATCAAATCCACTTTCAGGAGGTTCGGTTTCCATTTTTAAGCTCTTTCCTCCGAATGTGTTGTAATTACTTCGCAGCGCTACTACTAACAGTATACATGGTTGGTCAGAACAGCACAAAACGGAGGTTACGTATTTGTGGAAGAATGGGAAAATGACCTGGGGATATTAAAAGAAGATGGCTGCCGAGCCAGGATTCGAACCTGGGCTAAGGGATCCAAAGTCCCCTG
>CAZLEY010000075.1:0-6519 GCA_964558675.1 uncultured Dehalococcoidaceae bacterium
GACATGGCCGGCTGACCGGTGACATTAAAAAGCGGCGTGTAGGGCGCAAACTTATAGGCCTCCTCGGCAAGAAGGTCTATCCCGACAAGACGCTTGATTAAACCTCCGGCATTGAGACGACCGAGTAATTTCACCATTACATCCTGAATTCCTTTTAATCGGAACTCACCCGTTTTCAAGGGCGGCATAGCCAGTGTCGGCGTCAGCAGGACGTCATATCTTTCGAAAAATTCTCCAACCTTCCGCGAGGCAAGCTGAATCGAGTTGATAGCATGAGATAAATCGGACGCCGGGAATTTGTCACCGAGTAAGGCAATAATCCAGGTGATGGGCTCAAAATCCTTATAAGAAGCCTTGCGGTTGAGCAATTTGCTGGCTTCATTAATCATCGCCCTAGTTTCGCTACATACTATCATAATAAAAGCCCTGGAAATAGCCTGGCTGTCTATCGGCGGCATAGCTTCCGCTACCTCATGACCGAGTTCCTGACACAGTTTAACGGTTGCCTCCAGGCCCTTGATACAATCTTCTTCGACGGTACCGCCGAGGAAAGGCTCCGCTGTGAAGGCAATACGCAGTTTTCCGGGATCCTCCCCTACCTCACTCAGGAAGGAGCGAGCCGGCGGCGCCGCGTAATAAGGAGCCCCGGTATCAGGGCCAGCCGTAGCATCCAGCAGGGCGGCGCTATCTCGCACGGAGCGGGTAACAGCGTGGTCGCCGGCAAGGCCGCGCCACATATCACCAAAATCGGGGCCGGCCGGAACACGCCCACGGGTCGGCTTGAGGCCGAAGACACCGCAGCAGGAAGACGGAACGCGTATGGAACCGCCGCCATCACTGGCGTGGGCCGCAGGCACCATCCTCGCGGCTACGGCTGCTGACGAACCGCCGCTGGAACCGCCGGTGGTGCGGGTCAGGTCCCAGGGGTTATTGGCGGGGCCGAATAACTCCGGCTCGGTCACAAACGCCAGACCAAACTCCGGCGTATTGGTCTTGCCGATGGTGACAACTCCGGCGGACTTGAACCGACTGACCAACTCACTGTCGTGGTCCGGTATAAAGTCCTTAAAGAACTTACTGCCATTAGTCAGAGGAACCCCAGTATAAAATGCCGATAAATCTTTCAGCAGGAAGGGAACACCCCTGAAAGGGCCGTCCGGCAGGTCTTCTCCGGCGGTCTGGCGAGCCTGTTCGTACATCTTGTAGACGACGGCATTAAGCTGCGGATTGAGTCTTTCAATACGGCCTATCGCCTCTTCAACCAGCTCACCGGGCTTGACCTCTTTCCTGCGTACAAGCTCAGCCAGACCGAGTCCATCATATTTATCATAATCACTAAAACCAGCGACCATGAACCTGCTCCTAACCCGATAGATATAATCGGCTATAAATCTCAGAGTTAATCCCAAGACTTCCCTTCAGGAAGGCTTTAAAAGAGGGAAATAAGTTTATTCTTAAGTAAGTACGGTGGCAATTTTAGCTCAGTCGGTGACCTTGTAAACGGTATCTCCCGTCCTCACCCTGTCAGGAACCTTAATACCTACGGAATCGCCTTTCTTGGCCTCGCTGACATCGGCATTGTCAATCTGCATCGAGGCAATCACCATCTCGATATCCGTGGTATGTCCCTGGATGTGAATCTTGTCCCCTACTTTCAGCGTCCCGGTTATATCAATTCCAGCGACTACCGGATGGGCAAAGAAGTCCATCACCTTGCCCACTTCTTTCTCAGCCATTTGACTTCCCTCCTTAATCATTAATGCAAAGCAGACAAATGCTTGTTTTAGGATTATACCCTTACATTTTCTATAAATCAACATCCAGAGACTGGATTGATTTTAACAAAGAATTCATGAATTTTTTATGCTCTATATACAGCCTGAATTATAGACTGATATATAGAAAGTCCCATTAATACCGGACAAATTATCAATCGGAGGCGGTAATAACAGATGTCCGAACTAAATGGTCTCAGCAATCGAACCAAGATACTGCTTTTACTCTGGTCGCTGTTTCTGGCTGCCGGTTTTTTCTGCTGGGGCATAATTTACAGCAGAATGAACGAGGGAGACGAGATAATCACTCCTTCAATTACCCAGAGCGAAGAAATATGTTTTTCGTCTCCCTGCATACATGAGAATTTCAACTAGGAATGATTAGCTTTGTCTGAACTGAATAACCTGCGTAAACCAAGCAAGATTCTTTTATCCGTACTGGCGCTGGCACTGGCGGGGGGCTTTTTCTGCTGGGGACTGGTGTACAGTAAGCTCACTCTTACACCTGAGAGAATCGTCCATACGGTAACGAAAAATGTCGACCGCTGTATAGAAAAACCTACGGTTGAAGTGGTTGAAACACTTATTGAGAAGAAGGTTATTGAGGAAGTACCGGTTATAGAATACATAGAAGTAGAAAAAGAGGTCCCGCTGGAGCTGAGAGAGTTTGAATCGGAAGAGGAGCTGGCCGAATGGCTGGCAGTCGATAAGACCGATGAAATCCCCTATATGAAAGACATATTCGAGTGCGAAAATTTCGCACGGTCATTAATGAAACGCGCTCTGAATGACGGCAACTATATGTCTTTTCAGGTATTGAAGAACTATACCAGACCAGAGACAAAGGAATTTACAGAGGGACCGCACGCCATAAACAGCACAATCATAGGAAATTACGTTTACTTTATAGACCCCCAGACAGACGAGTACTGGATAACTTACAAACTTGAGCAGGTGCCGTAAATCAGACAGGCCACGGAACCGCCTCCACTTACACTTTCTAAAACCAACATAAGACCGGGTGAACCTGCCACGCCCAGCTTTTGACATACCGTCCCCCGAGACATATAATGGTTCTGACTGTACTTGCCCTGAGGAATGAAACCTTGGCGAAGAAAGACGAGTTAGAACCGTTAAAAGACGAGTCAACACCCGATATTGAGCGAATCATTCAGCGCATTGACATGCTGGACCGGCGCCTGGATAATGTTGACTCTATCGTATCCGTAGTTGCCGAACGGGTAATGCAGCAACCGATTACCTTCATGGTAACCTGCTCTAAATGCGGGCAGAAAATGGAAGTTGCTATCATAGGCACCGAGAAACCAAGTCGATAGTAGTAACTTTATGTAAATCAGCTATCTTTCAGGCTACATCCATTCCATTGATTAATATAATAAGGTTATAGTTTAATATACCCAGTCCCTGGTGGCTGGTGACTAACCAAACCGAATAAGAAACATACCAATAACGATAGGGGGTTAACATGGCAATAGCCGCTAGAATCGACCAAACCAGGTATGACATCTTCCGAAGACGATACGAACTGAGCGTACCCAAGAAGCTGGCCTTGGCGCTCGGCATGGCAGCGCTCATCGGCCTAATGGCCCAGGCCAGAGTCTACCTTCCCTGGAGTCCGGTGCCGGTAACGGGGCAAACCTTTGCCGTGCTTCTGGCCGCTGTAATCCTGGGGAGGTGGTGGGGTGGCATCAGTCTTACCATGTATGCCGGACTCGGCATGGCGGGAGTCCCCTGGTTTCAGGGCCTGAACGGTGGACTCGCTTACATGGCCGGGCCTACCGGCGGTTATATTGTCGGCTTTATCCTGGCTGCCCTTTTCCTCGGATATATTACCGATAAATATATCAGGTCAAGAAGCTTCGTGAGTATGCTCGGACTAATGCTCTTTGCCAGCCTTGTCCTTATTTATGTCCCCGGACTTATTCAACTCGGACTCTGGCTCAATATGGTAAAAGGCGAACCGGTCACGTTCACCGGTCTACTCACGATAGGAGCCATACCCTTCATCGCCGGTGACATTACCAAGGCAGTCCTGGCGGCGGCTATAGCCAAAGGATTGACCCCAAAACAGGCCTTTAATGGTGAGGCCGACAAAGATAAGCGGTCACGATGGCGCGTGCACTGAGGACTTAAGAGACATGTCTCTTGTTAGATTCTAGCCCCAAAATAACTGCGGGTAAACTGGCCAAAGGCAATGGTGCAAATAAGCATGAGAATCGCCATGAAGTAAAAAGAGAATTCAACGCCTAATAAATCGGATGCCAGGCCGGCCAGAATCGGCCCAACGGACATGCCCACGCCCATGCCCATATTGAACATGGCCATAGACATACCCATACCAAATTTCCTTCCCTCTTCAATTACAAGAGCCGAAGCAGACGGTAAAGCGGTAGCGTCACCAATAATAGCGATAGCCAGAAAAAACATCAATGACCAGAAGCCGACAGCCTGAGGAACCAGAATCATGGAGATTAATATACCAAGACTCCCAATAACCACAATCGACCTTTTATTAAACCTGTCGGCGAGTCGGCCGGTAAATATCTGAATCAACCCGGCTCCCAGGACGAGGACCGATAGTATCGTACCGATAAGCGACGAACTCAGTCCGAGAGTCAGTCCGCCAAAGACCGGGATGAAAGTCTGAACGATACCCCGGTGGGCCGAATCACCAATCTGGAAGCTAAAGAGTCCCCGGCTTAAATTGCTCGACGCTATATCCTTAAAAGAAGACCCCGGAGCAGTCTCTTTCTTCTGGTGGGTAACTTCCGGCAGGAAGAGGGCGACACCCAGAAATGCCAGCACATTAAGACCGCCCATAACGTAGAAGGCCGAATTCATCCCGAAATAATCGGTCAGAATTCCACCCATAAGGGGACCACAGCCCCACCCTACTAAAAAAGTGGCGTTAAAGAGTCCCATCCATTTCCCTTCTTCTCCCTCGGGGGCAATATCGCCGATATAGGCCTGGGCGATGGGCTGGACAAAGCCAGCGGCCACACCCTGCAACAGCCGTATTACCAGCAGGCTACCTACGTTATTCGCGAGGACATAGGCAAAAGATGTCAGGGCGAAAATAAAAAGGCCGACGGATATTACCATTTTGCGGCCGCGGCGGTCCGACAGTTTACCGACAAAAGGCAGAACAACCGTGCGGGAAATCGCGTAACCGGCAAAGATTACGCCAATCCAGACACCGGTGGCACCCAAGTCTTTGGCATAAATGGGTAAAAGCGGTGCTATGATGCCGATACCGATCATCGAGGAAAAGATAGATAACCCTAAAATGGGGAAAATTTTCTTTATAGAGAGGGGCACGATTCAGTCTATCACAGTGAAGTCGCGAATGTAAAAGCAGCCTGAACTACCTGCCCAGCCAGCCCTGACCGTCCTGAAACCCAATTGCGCTCGTAGCTAATCGCTGATATAATAAAAACCGTGAATACCGAAGATAATCTGGAGATAATGCGTCACTCGGCCTCTCATGTCATGGCCGAGGCGGTACTATCCGTCTTCCCGGAAGCCAAATTCGGCATCGGCCCGGCTATAGAGGACGGCTTTTATTACGACTTCGATTTACCACGCCCGCTCACACCCGATGACCTCCCCGTTATTGAGGAGCGAATGAGCGAGATTATCAAAGCCGATTTGCCTTTCACCCACAAGGAGCTTACCAAGGAAGAGGCGAAAAAATTATTTGCCGCCCAGCCCTACAAGCTGGAGCTGATTGACGAGATTCCGGATGAGAAGGTGGGCATCTATGAGCAGGGCAATTTTGTTGATTTATGCCGCGGACCCCACGTCAAGTCCACCGGAGAAATAAAGGCCTTCAGGCTGACCAATATCGCCGGTGCTTACTGGCGCGGCAACGAACGCTTCCCCATGCTGCAGAGAATCTACGGCACCGCCTTCAATAACCAGAAAGAACTCGATGAGCACATAGCCACCATAGAAGAGGCCAAGAAGCGTGACCACCGTAAGCTGGGCAAGGAACTGGAGCTGTTCACCACATCCGAGGAGATAGGCAGCGGACTTATTATCTACCTGCCGAAAGCGGGGCGCATCCGCGCCGTTATCGAGGAGTTCTGGAGACAGGAGCATTTCGCCAACGGCTATGAAATCCTGTACACCCCGCATATCGGATTGAGCCGGCTCTGGGAAATCAGCGGACACCTAGACTTCTATCAGGAGAATATGTACTCGCCGATTGATATCGAGGGACAGGACTATTACCTCAAACCAATGAACTGCCCCTTCCACATGTTCGCCTACAAATCCCAGGTGCGCTCCTACCGCGATTTACCCTTACGCTGGGCAGAATTGGGCACCGTTTACCGTTACGAACGCAGTGGAGTATTACTCGGCCTGATGCGTACCCGGGGAATCACCCAGGACGATGCCCACATTATCTGCACGCCGGAGCAGATGAACAGCGAGATATCCGAGGTGCTCCGCTTTTCACTGCATATGTGGCGCGTCTTCGGCTTCCAGAAGTATAAGGTCTACCTGTCCACACGCCCCGACAAATCCATAGGCACCGAACAGTTGTGGCAGGATGCGCAGGACGCCCTGCGGAGAGTTATCGATGAGAACAAGCTTGAATACGAGGTCGATGAGGGGGGCGGCGCTTTCTACGGTCCCAAAATCGACCTGAAAATCGAGGACGCTATCGGGCGCGAATGGCAGATGACCACCATCCAGTTCGATTTCAACCTGCCGGAGC
>CAZLEY010000076.1:0-6191 GCA_964558675.1 uncultured Dehalococcoidaceae bacterium
AAGGTCTATGAAATCGGCCGCGTCTTCCGCAACGAGGGTATCTCCACCACGCACAGCCCGGAGTACACCCTGCTGGAGAGCTATGAAGCCTATGCCGACTACAATGATGTCATGGAGATGCAGGAGCAGATGATACATCACGTCAGCCAACAGGTGCTGGGGAGCAGCGAGGTTCGATATGGCGAAGACACTATCGACCTGAAACCGCCCTGGCAGCGTATTACCCTGCGGGACGCTATCAAAGAATACAGCGGTATCGACTTCGTCAAATATCCCACTGCCGACGGACTCCGCGAGAAAATGCGCTCCACGAAAATGGAAGTCGACCCGCAGAAAAACTGGGCCAAGCTGGTCGATGAATTGTTGAAGACATGCGTCAGACCCAGGCTGATACAGCCCACCATCGTCTATGACTACCCCGCTTCAATGTCGCCGCTGGCCAAGAACAAGCCCAGCGAAGAACGGGTGGTAGAGCGTTTTCAGGCCGTTGCCGGTGGACTGGAAATAGATAACGCCTACAGCGAGCTTAATGACCCCATCCTGCAGAGAGAACGCTTCGAGGAGCAGTTGCAGGAACGCCAGGCAGCCGATGAGGAGAGGTGGACTATTGACGAAGACTACCTGCTGGCGCTCGAGTACGGCATGCCGCCCACCGGCGGCCTCGGCGTGGGCATTGACCGCCTGGTCATGCTCCTCACCGACCAGCAATCAATAAGAGAGGTAATATTATTCCCGCAGTTGAGGGAAAAAGGATAAAATATAGGCAGTTCAAGAGGGGCTTCACCACTTTTCCTGAGGAGTTCCCCCTTCTCAGGAGGTGGGGAATATTAAAGGGCTAAGCCATAGATGATACGAGGGCGGCGGGTAGTAAAAGATTAGCAACGAAAGGGGACAAAGGGAGGAGGGTAAAAATGGCAAACGTAATAGCCCTAGCTGCGGCATGTGGTTTGTACTGCGGCGACTGTGAATTCATGGAAAAACAATGCCAGGGATGCAATCAGGTAAAGGGCAAACCCTTCTGGACGGAACAGTTCGATATGGAGGTCTGCCCCCTTTATGGCTGCTGCGTTAACCAGAAAGAACTTGAGCATTGCGGGCTGTGTGATGAGTTCCCCTGTGAGTTGTTTATATCACTCCGCGACCCCGCCTTAAGCGATGAAGAAGCGGCGCAGTCATTGCAGAAGAGACAGAAAGACCTGAGGTTAAGAAAAGAGATAAGCACCGAAGCCTGGCTCAAAGAACGAGGCTAATAAGCATAATCACAGGTACTTATATAAAGGATGAAGCCTCTCTAGCAAATAATCCCCTCTCACTCGAAGGGGAGGGGGACACAGGTCTAAGACTCTTCGAGGGGTGAGGTAGAAAAATCTATGCTCGATATTAAATTTATACGGGAAAATCCGGAAATCGTGCGGCAGGCGGTAGCGAACCGCCAGGACACCGCCCCGATTGACGAGATTATTCGGCTTGATGTAGAACGTCGTAAGAAAGTGGGAGACCTGGACAATCTACGCCAGCAGCGCAAAGCCATTTCTAAAGAAAGAGAAAAGGCACAGGAAAAAGGGCGTGCCCTCCGCGTTGAGATACAAAACCTGGAAGAAGTGGTTAGAAGACTTGACGAGCAGCTTGAGCAGCTACTCTTACAGGTGCCCAATATCCCCCAGCCCGATGTCCCGGTAGGCAGGGACGAAAACGATAACGTCCTGGTGCGCTCCTGGGGAGAGCCAAAGACCTTCAGCTTTAAGCCCCTCCCCCACTGGGAGTTAGGTGAAAAACTGGATATCATCGACTTCGAACGCGGCGTCAAGCTGTCCGGCAGCCGTTTTTACGTGCTCAAGGGACTCGGTGCCCGGTTGCAGCGCGCCCTTATTACCTTTATGCTTGACCTTCACATCAACGAGCACGGCTACCACGAAATATACCCGCCCTATATGGTCAGGCGTGAATGCATGGTCGGCGCCGGTCAGCTGCCCAAGCTCGATGAAAATATTTACCGTGACATCGAGGACGACCTCTGGCTCGTGGGCACCGCCGAGATACCCCTGACCAACCTCTATCGCGACGAGATAATCCCCCCGGGGATGCTGCCCTTACACCATGTTGCTTACACGGCCTGCTTCCGCCGCGAGAAAATGTCGGCCGGCAAAGACACCAGGGGTATCAAGCGCGGGCACCAGTTCGACAAGGTGGAGATGTACAAGTTCACCGAGCCGGAGACCGCCTCCGAGGAACTGGAGAAGATGCTGGTTAACGCCGAACATGTCTGCCAGAAGCTGGGACTGCCCTACCGGATAAAGGAGCTCTGCACCGGCGATATCGGCTTTACCTCTACCAAGACCTATGACATTGAGGTCTGGGCTCCCGGCTGCGAAGAGTGGCTGGAGGTAAGCTCCTGCTCTAACTGCGGCGACTTTCAGGCGAGACGCGCCAATATACGCTACCGCCCCGCCCCCGACGCCAGGCCCCAGTTCGTCCATACCCTCAACGGCTCCGGCCTGGCCCTTCCCCGCGTTCTCATTGCCGTCATGGAAAACTACCAGCAGCCCGACGGCACCATCGCCGTACCGGAAGCGCTGCAAGAGCATGTGGGGACGAAGGTGATTATGTAAGAAAACATATTGCCTGCCTATCCCGTAAGATATCCTCCCCAACCCAAGTTAGCTTTTCCCACCCACCACCCTCACGGCATCAGCAGCTTATCCCGTAGATACTCCCCACACCACCCCTTGGGGTGTTTAAGAGGGGCGAAGCCCCTCTTTCTTTTACTTCCCCCTCTCCTGTGAAACCTCGTCAGGAGAGGGGGACACAGGGGGTGAGGTTTGATAAAAAGTTAAGCCCAGACAGATTGAACTAAAAATTAATACCACACCAACCAAAACCGAACACAAATAACGCTGTAGCACTTGACATGTCATGTATTATGTTATATTATACCTAGAAATTCTATATACATAGATAATGGAGGTATAATTAAATGCGTGTGATTGGAATTATTGTCCTGATTCTGGGTGTGGCCAGCCTTGCCTTCGGCGTAATGTTTATCCCGCAGTCCTTCTCGGCCGAAGACGAAATCGCCGAGAGTATTGCCCCCCTGCCGCTCGACCAGGTAGACTCCAAGTACGACGAAGTAAAGGCGCAACAGTCGGCCATGAGGGCGATGGAAGGACCCGCAATACAGGGCGGGGCAGAACCAAGCGCCATGTACAACTACCTTACAATACAAAGGACATCGCTGGGACTGACCCGCTCACAAATCGGGCTGACTTCATTCACGAGGACCAGTGGCATTATAAACATAATCCTGGGCGCGGGCCTGATTCTGGCTGGTATAGCACTACTGCGAAAAGGCCAGAGCGCAGCCTAGAATAACCGGCTGAAGACCTGCATAAAAAGCTTTACACTAGCCCTGAACGCCACACAGAAGGGATAAAGGCGATTGTCCTTTAATCTCCCCTGTCGGCGTATGAAGCCCATGAGCCTTAACTGGGCAATACAGCTTCAGGCTATACCCGTACCTCATTGTCCCCGGATAGAAATCCGCCCGGCTTCCCTGTATAATACTCCTTAGCCGTTCTACATTTACAGTCAAACGACACCATTCATATGCAAAATCAGCGGCTCCACTATAAGCCAGAAATAACACAGACCGGCGGCCCGATTCGGCATACGGAATAAGGAGGTCATTAATGGGACAACTTGATGGTAAGGTCGCGCTCGTAACCGGGGCCAGCCGCGGTATCGGCCGGGCTATCGCCATTGCCCTGGCCCGCGAGGGGGCGAATTTAGTGCTGGCGGCGCGGAGTGTTAACGGACTTAAAGAAACGGAAGCGGCCATTGTTGACGGTGGCTCTGTAGCCGAAGTAGTGCCGACCGATGTGACCAGCGAACAGCAGATTGAAGCACTGTTTGCCGGGACAATGGAACGCTTCGGCAGACTCGATATTCTGGTCAACAATGCGGGTATCTTCGATAATGGACCCATCGACCAGCTGTCCACCGAGACCTGGGACAGGGTTATCGCCACCAACCTGCGGGCAGCGTTCCTGTGTACCCGGGCGGCTTTCCGCATCATGAAGCAGCAGGGGGTCGGACGCATTATAAACATCGGCAGCATTTCGGCGCAGCGCGTGCGCCTGCATAACGCCCCCTACAGCTGCGCCAAATTCGGTCTTGTCGGCCTGACCCAGACCACGGCGCTGGAGGGACGGGAGTTCGGTATAACCTGTGGCTGTCTGCACCCGGGCGTTACCGGAGACCAGACCTCCGAAGATATCCCCATGACGCCACTGGAAGAGACAGCCAGGGCCGCCGTTTTTATGGCCTGCCAGCCGCCTGACGTAAACGTCCTGGAAATTATCCAGCTGCCCCGCGACCAGCTTTATCTTGGACGGGGATAAAAGTGTAGTTAAAAAGGTTATTTGTTGTGCCGTATGCGTTTTATTTTACGGAGGTAATAGAGCATGTTTAAGGTGAGATGCAAGCTTTCCGGTTTCCTGGGTGACGAAGATATGTTCCCCTGCCACTTTAACTACAAGGTTGGCGACGAGTTCTCTTACGACGGCGTGGAGTTTACCGGCCGGATATGCCCGGGGCTGCTGGCTTCCATGACGCCGGTTATCCACGGCGTTTTCCTCCTGGGGAATAAATACTTTGAAAACGTTATGTACCGCTATCGCGGTCTTGATAAAAAAGACCCCGGTATGGCCAAGTACGACGGTGTCGGCTACCGCCCTCTTGAAGAGCTGCCGGACGGTTTCCCGGAAAAAATGGCTCACATGAACCTTGATGCTTTTAGAAACCAGAAGGCGAGGGGAGGCCACTTCGTCTGCGGTGACACCAGAATCCTGGCGGAATTCGTGTGTGAAGCCGTTGACCTGAGTGACAGCGATTACGCTCAGCCCTTCTACCGGAGGGAAATTGCTGTACTTGAAAAAATCGAGGCTGAACCCGGCATCAAGGTCGACGATATACTGGACAGGTTCACGGACTTTGAGAGGGATAAGATTTCACCTCCCCTCACCCCCGTCCTGCTGGAAGTCCTCCTCAATGCCCTGACCGATATGAACTACGTCGAGATTCGGGATGGAAGGGCTTATGCCACCGGCCGGGAGCCGCCCAGCCGACCCCAAATCGGGTAAAAAGCGGCCAGCTTTGCCTTAGGGCATGGTTTTCAGGTAAAATTTATAGCCAGGAGGGGTGTCCGAGTGGCCGATGGTGACGGTCTTGAAATCTGTCAAGAGTATGCCCGCGAAGCTAACTACCATTAGACCAAACTTCAACTTCGTGCGTAAGTGTCCATTATGTCCGACTATCTTTGAAAATATTTAGTAGCAAATTCGTAGCAAAATATCACGTTATTTTGAGCGTAAACCGGATGCTCAATTTTCTGAACATTAGCTCAAGATAATGAGCGAGAGAAGATATCGCCCGTCTGCTCGACCTGCTCTCGCTAACGTCTTCTACACTACATCAGGGTTAGACCGTCGCCTCAGTTTATCGCGATATCCTGGTTCAGTTGCAATCCTTTTCATATGTGTTTCGGCAATCATTGAGGCGAGCATTCTAAGGCCACTATCCAACAATTCCTCCTCTTCTGGCGAATATATGGGGCTTTCTTTCAGTTTGGCGTTTTGTGATCTGTTTTTTCTCTGCGACATGTTATACCCTTTCTCACTATTCTTCGGCCTGAAAAAACCCTTTCTCCATGTTACTTAGTAGCTTCCGCTAGCATTTTGTTTAATGCACCCCGGGGCACAAGAATCCTGTCGCCAAGACGTATGTGCGGTATTTCATGCCTCCGTACCGCCTTGTACACTGTCGCTGGGCTCACTCTCAGGATTTCTGCTACCTCTGTAGGTGTGAGTACGGGCCTTTCTTGAGAGTGTTGTTGCGTCAATATAGTCCTGTTAAACAATTCCGTTAGTTCTTTAATCAGTTCGTTTAACGCCTGAGCATCAGACGCAATTTCCTTAATACACGCTCTGGCAATTATCCTGGCAAATATCCTGAGTGTATTTTCTAGAGCTTGAGCTTCTTTTGTATTTTCGGGGCTTATCCTTTCAATCTTTTCCATATTGTTTTTCCTCCTGTGTGCTAGCACTCTTTTAAGAATAATCGATTTTAATATTCCTCTGCTATCCTCTAACTGCTTGAACGGTATTCAGCCCATGACAGCATACCGGCTTGACATT
>CAZLEY010000077.1:0-6174 GCA_964558675.1 uncultured Dehalococcoidaceae bacterium
GATGGTGGCATAAGCCTGTCCGCAGGTATCAATTGGGGCATTATTCTTAAACCGGCCATAGTAGCCGGGAACAAGGCTATTATGGACAGGTTCGTTCCGAGTTTCTGCAGCGGTAAGCTGGCCTACGCCTGCCTTTCCATGACCGATGAATCCGGAGGTGCTGATTCCGAGAATCCTCTCCTTGCAGGTTCTGGGATTAAGACCACGGCCAAGCTTGAAGGCGATGAATATGTGATAAACGGGAGTAAGGCCTGGCCGACTCACGGCGGGATAGCAGAATGCTACCTGACCATATGTACTACTAATCCCGACGCGGGAGATGATGGTGTCGCTCTGATTTACGTTCCCAAGGATACCCCGGGGCTGACATTCGGTAAACCAGAGAAGAAGATGTTGTTTAAGACATCAATAAATAGTACGGTACAATATGACAACGTTCGAGTTCCCAAGGAATATCGACTCGCTGGCCCCGGTATGGATGCTAATTTCTACCACTTCCTCGAATCAGGAACCGGGTGGCATTCGGCAACAATGTCCCTGGGAATCGCCGAGCGTGCTTTTGAAATAGTGCTGGACTATACCGGGACTCGCATGGGGGGATTTAAGCCGGTCAGACAGCACAGCATGGTAGCCAGTATAATCGCCGATATGGCGATTGGACTAGACATGATGAGGGCAAGCGTTTATAACCTGAGCCATATGCTCGACCGTCTTGATGTTTATGGTCCTCCGTGGTCGCCGGAGTTCGTATCCAGGGCTGCCGCCACCAGGGTCTATGCCGCAGACATGTCGGTGGAAATAGTCAACAAAGGTGCCGAACTGCTTGGCTCTATGGCGATTTCAGAGGACTTCCCTTATGAGAAGTGCCTCAGGGATGCCAAGATAACCCAGCTATGGCTCGGCGGACAGCAAATCTGTCGCTATCGCGTCGCCAGGGGTTATTATGACCTGAAGAACTGGGCTTAGCCACCTCATTTAGGCTGCTTATAAAAAGGAAAGGCCCCGAAATAGATCCGGAGCCTGATAATAATATGGTGGAGACGGGGGAGAGTCGAACTCCCCGTCCAGAAGAAGCTGCCCAGGATATACTACAGGTTTAGTCAGCTCTTTTATCTTACCCGGCTTACCTCAACTGACCGAGTTAAGCCGGGCCAGCCGATATATCTTTCACCACCCTCATCGGCATCGGGGCGATGGCACCCTGACCTTTCGGCACCCAATCCCAACCCGTCAGGGCGGGGTCGGGTTGGATGGCAGCCTATTTGTTAGGCTGCAACCATTACTGGTTCGGCGTTTGTTTTTTGCCACCAGTTTAATGAGGTAGTGGCACCTCAGCCTGCAATCCTGTAACCTACTTCCCCTGTCGAACCCGCGCGTCCCCATTGTTTGAGGACAGCCCTAACTTGGCTACCTCCTTTTATATATTTATATATTAACGGCTTTTGGTTGCCCTGGCTAGTTCTCTTTCCACTTCGCGGCGGCTGATAGACTCACGCTTATCATAAAGTCTCTTGCCTTTAGCCAATGCTATCTCCACCTTGGCAATATTGCCCTTGATATACAGCCTGGTCGGCACCAGCGTCAGCCCCTTTTCCGATACCTTGCTGGCAAGGCTATCAATTTCCTTACGGTGCAACAGCAACTTTCTGGGTCTCTTCGGCTCATGACTCAAATAGCTGCTTGCCTCATAGCGGGCGATATGAGCGTTTAAGAGCCATAACTCCCCATGCTCAGGTCTGACATAGGCATCGCCCAAGTTCACCCGGCCACTCCTTACCGACTTTATCTCAGAGCCGGTGAGCACAATACCAGCCTCAATACTATCGCCTATATGATAGTTATGAAAAGCCTTGCGATTTGTTGCTACCGTCTTTATAGTCATACCCATTAAATTTTACCATACTCCAGATTTCAACCCAAGATATATTATACCCCGTCTACCATCTACCCGGTAAAATAAGACACAGCCTGATATAAGGACATTATAGCCATATATACCCAAAAACTTGACATTATATTGCCGTAGATACTACAGTGCCCGTTACAGCTTTAGTATCTACTCTGTCTCTAAACCGGCATTCGGTCGTACTTGACAAATGTCACTACTAATGTTAAAATTGTGCCAATTGGCTATACTGATTTAATGGGAGTATCGATTTGCAGAATAAAAACCCGTATACATGGGCCGGCCTCGCCCTGCTGGTTACCGGTGTTATGCTATCCTTACCAGCCTTTTTAATTTTCCACGTGGTCTGGCTGACAGCTCTGGGCATCTGCATGCTTATCATGTCTTTCATCCTCCTCGCCCTGGGGAACGCTATCCCCAATATGCCGCCCGAGGTTTGCGGCCTCCTTTTGGAAACCGGTATCGATAATATAGCCACCCTGATAGAGGAACTCGGGATTAAAACAAGGGCTATATATCTCCCCTCTTCGCTGACCAGCGACCGGCCCCGTGCTTTCATCCCCCTGCACTCCAACGGGTCACATCCCAGAATAACCAAAGCCCTGCCCCAGCGACTTATCGTTAGATACGGAACCGATCCCGAGGATGTCGGCCTGCTAATATCCACCATTGGGAGCACTGCTACCAGCATGCTGGAATCGAAACCCGGTGCCAACCCGAACGAACTCGAATCAGCCCTAACATCACTATTCACTGGAAGGCTTGGAGTAGCCGACGGGACAAGGGTCGTTCTCCATAATAACCACATCACCATAGAAATTAACAAGCCCCGTCTGGAACACAGTGCCGACTGGTCGCACCACTGTCTGGGAGGACCCCTAGCCACGATAGTTGCCTCAGTAGCCGCCGAAGCCTGGGATAAGCCAATTACCATTGAACATGAAGAACAACTCGGTGGAAAATACTGCATCGAACTTGAGGTAATCACTTGAAGATATATAACCACTATATTCTTACCGTTGCCGCCTTGCTTTTAATAACGACTGTAATTCTTATTACCACAGGACAGAACTCTCTGGATGCTTTCTACAGTATCTACGTCATAGAAGCCCTGATTGTTACTGAGCTATATGTGTACTTTAATAAAAAGTCACGCCGCGGGCTGAATTTAGTCGGTACCATGCTGTTCGGGGGATTTGCCGTTGTTTTGTGCTTTCAGGTCTTCAAGGCTTTCACACAAATATAGGTCACCACCCGACTTATTATGAAAAGACTGGTTATCATAATCTCCGTAATAGCCGTACTGGGAATTATCTCTCCCAGCTTACCAGCTCTCGCCCAGCCCAACCGGACACCCCACGAGAATCCAAGCATGGCTACAGACCTACTGGATACGGCAGCCCTCCTGTTCCACTACAGCCAGATTCTCAACCTCGCTGCCAGCATGAAATACCAGGACGCCGAGGAGGCATTGAAAGAGCTAAGAGAGATTGATATCCCCGATGAATTACGGTACATAATCGACCGTTATAACGACCTCTGCCAGCAGCTATTCACCACCCTTGAGAGTCTGGAAAACACTCTAAATGAGGCATCAGACCTTATAGCTCACAACCGGTCTGACGAAGCTAAACAAAGGCTTGATAAAGCCGAGGTACTTATCCGAGACGCCAGTTTCCTGCTGGCGGACATCGAAACGGCCACAGACACACTGAGCAAGCTGTTAAGGGTTTCGGCCAGCGTAACGGACAGCAGGATAAGAGAGGCCTACGCCCGCCTGCAGGAAAGCATCGAACAGCTCAGACAGCTTCTTGACAGGCTCTATAATCTCCGGCAGAGCCTTACCGAGAGATATATAGAAATAACAGGACTGGTGACCACAAGGCTCAGTCTGAACATCATGCCAGTATCAGCATTCGTCGGCGATACTATCACCGCATTTGGCATACTACGCGGCGATGGCACATCTCTGCCTGATAAGAAACTGACCATTACTCTGGATAACAGGGTGGTGGCTACCGCTACTACCGGAACTAACGGCGGATTCCTTGCCAATATCACCATACCTTATCAGTATACTGACACCATGACCCTTATCGCTGTATATGAACCGATAGACGGTGATACCGGAAAATACCTGGCCAGCCAGAGCCCGCCGGTAATAATTAATACCATGTTCTACCCTACCCTGCTTGAGATATCTACGGCTCAGACCGTGCATCCCGGACTGCCCTTTACCATCAGCGGCCAGGTAATCTCAGGTGACAGTAATATCGAACGGACCATCGAAGTGCTCCTGGATGATACCCGGCCGGCCGAAGAAACCGTTTCGGGCCAGTTTAGCGTTGATGTGACCACACCAGAACATGCATTGCCCGGCAATCACAACATAACCGTAACCGTTGTCCCTTATGAGCGTTATGCCGGTGTTTCCAAGTCCCGGAGCATCAACATCTCCATGCTGCCGATACACATAGATGCCCAAACGCCGTCCCTCATTCTCCTGCCGAAATCAATCCGAATTTACGGCACGGTTAACTACGAGCTTGGTCCCGTCCCGGATGCCAGAGTAAGTCTTACCCTCAATAACTCATCAAGCACCGTCAGGACTTCTCCCGATGGTAGCTTTACTGCGTTACTGGAGTCCCCGATCGACCTTTCTTTTATCGGTCCAAAAGAAATGACCATAGACGTTGAACCTTTAGAACCGTGGGCTACCAATCTCAAGGTGAAGAGGCAGCTTATTGCCGTCAACCCGCTGACTACCGGTTTGATACTGGTCATCCTGGTTGCCCTGACACTGCTTGTCTACAGGAGAAGCCAGACGGCGTATAAACAGAAGGGCAGTCCTTTAACGGAAACAATAGAGCTACCGGCCCCAATACCACTGGAAGTGCCCAGACCCAGGCTCACCGGCATGAAAGGCAGAATATTATCAGCTTACTGGGGTGGACTGGAGGCTATAGAGAAGATGTGTGGTATTCACATGGCACCACACCTAACGCTGCGGGAATTTCTTAGAATGATTAAGGCACTTTTACCGAAGATTACCGGGCAATTTACCGAGTTGACCACAATAGCCGAGAATACTCTTTATTCCGACTACAGGCAGCGTAAGGATACCGCCGCCACAGCCGAACAGCTTGCCGAAGCCATCAAAGAGGAGTTAGGCCGTGGGACTACGTAAATTCCTGATAATACTGACTGCAGCCCTGGTTATCATGCTGATTATAACCACATGGTTCTTACCGCTTGACGAGGACTTCCGGGTGGAGAACCCCCTCTGGAATGGCGCCAGAGATATAAACACCGACTTCACGGCGAAGTCCCTGGAATCGTTGACCGACCTGCCATCCTCACCACAAGGAGCGACACTTCTACTTGTCCCATACCTCAGCGTTACCACCGGGGAATTAGAGCAGCTGAACCGCTTTGTAACAGGAGGAGGGAGGCTAATCCTGGCTGACGACTACGGTCACGGCAATCAGGTACTGGAATATCTGGGATTGGAAACGCGTTTCTCAGGTGAGACACTCCTTGACCCGCTGACCAATTACAAAAATAAACAGTTCCCCAAGATTACCCACCTTGAACCCGACCCCCTGACGGCTAACACCGAAAGCCTGGTCTTCAATCACGCCACCTGCCTTATTAACACGGCAGATGGCAGCACCCTCGCATTGTCCTCCTCCTTCAGCTTTCTTGACCAGAATGATAACGGAATATGGGAAGAGGATGAACCCATGGGCCCGCTGCCGGTAATTTATCGCCATTATCTGGGCGGCGGGCAGGTAATACTTGTCGCTGACCCGAGCCTTTTTATTAACAGCATGAAGGCAATAGATGAGAATAATAGCTTTATCCAGAATATTGTCGCCACCACAACCAGCCTTTATATCGACCAGTCCCACCTGCCGCCGTCAGAACTCCATCAGACCAAGAGCCTGCTGGCGCAAGCACGCGAATATCTGAATATGCCACTGGCGACGGCCGGACTGATAACACTGGTGCTCATCATTACGCTAAAACCCGTATGGCACAAAAAGGAAGAACGACCTGAAGTGACCTAGTATATTGAGCTACCGCTCTTCATGTCTACAAGATAGGAGTCGAAATATCCGAAAGGAGAAGCTAATGACTGTAAAGCAGATAAAAAAACAGGAAGTACTACACACCATTATTACTGAAGTATCCAAGGTAGTCATCGGCAAGGATGATATTAAGGAGCTCCTTCTGGTAGCCCTGCTGAGCCAGGGGCATGTGCTCAT
>CAZLEY010000078.1:0-5981 GCA_964558675.1 uncultured Dehalococcoidaceae bacterium
TGCTATTTCTGGACGGAAGCCGGTATCAAGCAGGTATATGTCTGCCCCGACCTTAACTACGGCGCCGCCGTCCACGGCGATAAATGGATTCCGATACTCCCCAACACCGATGCCGCCCTGCAGCTGGCAATTATATATATATGGATAACTGAAGGCACTTATAAGAAAGACTACGTGAAGACCCACGCCGTGGGCATGGACAAGGTCGAGGACTATGTCCTGGGCAAGGAAGACGGCATACCCAAGACGCCCGAGTGGGCTTCCAGGAAGTGCGGCGTGCCAGAATGGACAATTAAAGCGTTTGCCAGGGAGTGGGCTAAAAAGATAACCTCCATTGCCCACTACTTCGGCGGCTCCTATGTCCGGGGTCCGTTCTCCCATGAGCCCGGCCGTCTTGAATGCATCCTGCTGGGAATGCAGGGACTGGGCGGTCCCGGTGTCCACCAGAGCCAGATAACGTATACCGGTATGCCCAGAGCCGAAGGACTCAGGAGCACCCGGTTCTTCAATCCGGCACTCAGTGAACGCCTGACCAAGCCGGTCCAGACCACTATCATGGCCTGGGGAAAGCAGCTTATCCCCAAGACCTTTATCCAGAAGGCCATTGAAGAGCCGCCACTAACCTTCATGGGCAGCGGCGCCATCGAGACGCCTACCGAAGACCAGTTCATCAAATACACCTACCCCCTGGAGGATGGCGGCTACGAAATACACATGATATGGACGGATACCCCCTGCCGGATTACCTGCTGGAACCACGGCAACTGGACGATTGATGCCTTCCGGAACCCCAAGATAGAATGCGTTGTCGCCCAGCACCCCTGGCTTGAGAATGATTGCCTCATCTCCGATGTTATTTTGCCCGCCAATACCACGCTGGAAGTAGAGGATATCGTTACCAATGTCAGGCAGGGTGTTAATTTCCACAGCATAGTTATCCAGGAGCAGGCCGTCAAGCCTGTGGGAGAATCCAAGAGCGATTTTGAGGTAGTCCTTGAAGTAGCCAAGGAACTCGGTTACGGAGAGCAGTTTACCGAGGGTAAAAACACCCAGGACCTGGAGAAGCAGGTCTTTGATGACATGGAAATTGAACACCTTATTTCATGGAAAGATTTTAATGAAAAGAAATACTTCGTCTTCCCGGCGGCCAAGGACTGGGAGCAGGATTCGCCAGGTTTCAGGAAATTCTACGATGACCCGGAAAATAATCCTCTCCCCACACCGACCGGTAAGCTGGAGTTCTATTCAGCCAGGCTGGCCGAGCACTTCCCGGATGATAAGGAAAGGCCGCCTATTCCCAAGTGGATTGAAAAGAGCGAGACACACGACGAAAGGATTTCCAGCGAAAGGGCTGCCATGTTCCCCCTGCTGCTTATGTCAAATCACGGCCGGTGGAGAACACACGCTCAGGGTGATGATATCACCTGGACGAGGGAAGCTCCGACCTGCAAGGTGCTGGGTTTTGACGGGTACATGTACGAGCCTCTCTGGATGCACCCCTCAACCGCCGCTGAGAGAGGTATCAAAGACGGCGACATCGTCAAGGTTTTCAACGAGAGAGGTATCGTCCTCTGTGGCGCCCGGGTGTGGGAACGGGTGATGCCTGGAGTTGCCTATGTTGACCATGGAGCCCGGCATGACCCGATAGTTCCGGGCTGGGTAGACCGCGGTGGAGCTATCAACACCATTGCCCCCTATGGAGTAGCTTCCAAGAACGCCGTTGGCCAGGCCACCAGTGGTTACCTGGTCGATGTACAAAAGGTCAGTGGCAAGGAATGGGATGAATGGCGGAGGGACTACCCCGAAGCCTTTGAAAGAGAATATGACCCGGCCTCAGGGCTGCGCTTCAATGCCTGGGTCGAAGGAGGTATGGAATAAATGAAGGTTTTTGTAATAGACGTTGGAATCTGTAATGGCTGCTACAGCTGCCAGATTGCCTGCAAGGACGAGCATGTCGGCAACGACTGGACGCCCTATGCCAAGCCCCAGCCGGATACCGGCCAGTTCTGGATGAGGCAGACCGAGCATATCCGGGGGACTGTACCCAAGGTCAAGATGCATTACATTCCGATTCCCTGCCAGCACTGTGACGAAGCGCCGTGCATACCGGCCTGCCCCATCGAGGGGGTCATCTACAGAAGGGATGACGGCCTTATTATCATCGACCCCGAGAAGTGCACGGGCTGTAAGGCCTGTGTGGACGCGTGTCCTTATGACGCCATATTCTTCAATGAGAGTCTCAACATAGCGCAGAAGTGCACCGGGTGTGCGCACCTGCTTGACAGTGGCGAATGGACGGTACCCCGCTGTGTCGATGCCTGTCCGACGGAGGCGATAAAGTTTGGCGAGGAGTCGGAGTTCAAGGAGCAGATAGCCAAAGCCGAGGTACTGCACCCTGAATACAAAGCCAAGCCCCGGGTATATTACCTGAACATACCCCGGAAGTTTGTGGCCGGCACGGTATATGACCCGGTGGAGAAGGAGGTCGTCATAGGTGCCGCCTGCACGCTCAGCAGCGATGGCAAGAAGCTGACGGCGACCACCGACGGTTTTGGTGACTTCTGGTTTGAAGGGCTGGAAGAAGGGACATATTCACTGAAGATAGAGGCCAAAGGGTTTGCCGCCAAGACCTTTGACAAAATCGGCACCGAAAAAGACGTAAACCTGGGGGATATACCTCTTTCCAAGTAAAGGCAGTTCATATAGGCTGAATGTAATAATTAAATAACGGAGAGGGAGTTCGCGCTGTTAGAACTCCCTCTGTGTTTTCATGTTGCCGTGATATCATTCCCGTCCTCCTGCCCCTCTTTCTTTAGTATCTTTTCCCACCCGCCGCCCTCGTATCATCGGCAGCTTATCCCGTAAGATATGTCCCCCAACCCTGTAGAGAGTCTTAGAGAGGCGAAGCCTCTCTTACATAACGCTCCCCCTCTCCTTGATAGGAGAGGGGGACACAGGGGGTGAGGTAGACGGAAAATTCTCCCTTTCCAAGGGCGAGGGATTGAGTGGGTGGGTTGGAATACCCCGCATAAATAGCTTCAACACCTTATTTGTTGTAAGATATAGATATTATGGCCGATGTGGTAAAGCGTCTGGTGGTTTTGGGGTCAACCGGCTCCATAGGACGGCAGACACTTGATGTTGTACGTAACCTTCCGGAACGATTTCATATTGTAGCGCTGGCTGCCGGCAGGAATATAGATATACTGGCAGGGCAGATTCGCGAGTTCAAGCCGGAATTCGTCAGCTACTTATCGGGCGACGAACATAATGAGAATACACCATCATGGTTGAGGGATGAGGGGTGCCAGTTTCTATCGCTGGAGGATATGGCCAGTCACCCTGATGTCGATACCGTGGTTATAGCGACCTCGGGGACTGCCGGTTTAAGCGCGACCCTGGCAGCGTTGAAGGTCGGCAAGAATGTAGCGCTCGCCAATAAGGAATCATTGGTGGCCGCCGGCGAACTCGTTATGGACATGGCCAGGCAGAGCGGCGCCCGGATTCTGCCCGTTGATAGTGAGCACAGCGCCATATGGCAGTGTCTCAATGGAGAAAGGCAGGCTGCCCGCAACATTATCCTGACGGCTTCCGGGGGTCCATTCCGCAACTATTCAATGGCACAGATGAAAGATGTAACCGTTGAGCAGGCCATGGCGCACCCTTCATGGCATATGGGTAAAAAGGTAACCATCGATTCAGCTACCTTGATGAATAAGGGGCTTGAGGTCATTGAAGCCCACTGGTTGTTCAATATGCCCATCGATGATATAAACGTGCTGATACATCCCCAGAGTATCATTCACTCCATGGTGGAATTCATCGATGGCTCGGTGAAAGCCCAGCTTAGTTATCCGGATATGCGTCTGCCGATTCAGTATGCCCTGTCTTATCCCGACCGTGTTGCCAATCCTGACCTCCCTGCTCTCGACTTCAGTAAAATCGACCGCCTGACCTTCGAGCAGCCAGATTCGAGCCGGTTTCCCTGTCTCCAGCTGGCCATTGAAGCTGGAAAGAACGGGGGTACCTGCCCGGCGGTGCTCTGCGCTGCCGATGAGGCGGCGGTTGAGTTGTTCCTGTCAGAGCGTATCCGATTTGCTGATATCGCTCATGTGGTTGAGAGGGTGCTGGAGCAGCACAAGAAGGTAGAAAAACCTTCCTTGGAAGAGATTATGGCAGCTGACGCTTGGGCTAGAGAAAGCGTTGTCAGGCTGGTCGGTGGGGGCAGTTAATGCTGATAGCGATAATAGTAGGGATAGTTGTTCTTTCGATAATTGCCCTTTTCCATGAGTTCGGGCATTTCATTACGGCCAAGGCCTCCGGGGTAATGGTCAAGGAATTCGGACTTGGTCTCCCGCCGCGCATAATCGGCAAGAAGTGGGGGGAGACGATATACTCCATAAACTGGATTCCCTTCGGGGCTTTCAACAGCATGTCCGGTGAGGTGGACCCCGCTGAGACGAGGAGCCTGGCAGGTAAGAAGCCGGGCGTCAGGATACTGGTTTTTGCGGCAGGTTCGCTGATGAATATCGTGCTGGCGTTTCTCGCGTTTTCGATTGCTTTCATGGTGCCCCATAATGTGGTAACGGAACCGGTGGTGGTGAAAGATATCGCTCCCGGCTCGCCAGCGGCTGTGGCTGGCATTAGAGCCGGAGACAGGCTGCTGAGTGTGAATGATGAGTCGCTTGAGAATATCGTTGACCTCATCCGGGGTATTCAGCTCAACCTGGGGGAGGAAATCACCATACTGACAAGGCACAGCGACGCCACGGAAGAGCTTGTCAGTGTCGTACCGAGGTGGCGGCCACCGGAAGGCGAAGGTGCTATCGGCATCCTCCTTGATATTGAAGCCGCCGAGCTTAATCAAACCGTTTCCAGCCGGAGCTATCCGTTCTGGGAGGCGATACCGAAGGGCGCTACGGAGTTGATTGATATTCTCTTCCTGTATAAAGACGGGATAGTCAGCATGATTGCGGGCACAGCGCCGGTGGAGGTGGCAGGACCGGTGGGTATCGTGCAGATGACGGGAGAGGCGGCCAGGTCCGGCATAAGCCCGCTGCTGGAATTCGCCGCAATAATCAGTCTGGTAATAGGTATTTTTAACTTCTTCCCGTTGCCGGCTCTGGATGGCGGGAGGATTGTCTTCGTACTGCTGGAGTGGATACGGGGGGGCAAGCGTGTGTCGCCCCGTGTTGAAGGTATGGTGCACTCAATTGGATTCATTTTGCTGATAGCTGTTATGGTGGCGATTACCTACCGGGATATCGCGCGAATTATAGCTGGAGATAGCCTGATACCATGAATCCCAGACGAATCAGCAAGACAATTAAAATCGGTAATGTAGCGATTGGCGGCGGCGCTCCCGTTGTGGTGCAATCGATGACCAAGACCGATACCCGCGATGCCAGGGCTACTATCGAGCAAATCAAGGAGCTTGAGGACTGCGGATGCGAGTTGATACGTGTGGCCGTGCCCGATGCCGAAGCTGCCCGGGCTATAGTTGACATAAAGAAGGGCATTTCCATACCGCTGGTCGCCGATATTCACTTCGACTACCGCCTGGCACTGACGGCGCTGGAAAGCGGCGCTGACGGACTCCGCCTCAATCCGGGCAATATCGGCGAGCCGGAGAAGGTAAAGGCGGTAGCCATCGCCGCCAGGGAGAGGGGCGCGCCGATACGCATCGGGCTGAACGCCGGCAGCCTGCCCAAGACTGACAATCCAAATTTAAATGTCGCCGAAAGGATGGTAGAGGCCGCTTTAGAGCAGATTCGCCTTCTTGAAAGCCTCGATTTCGATTTAATAAAAGTCTCGCTGAAGGCGTTTGATGTCCCCACCACCATCGAGGCTTATCAGGCTATCGCCGAAAACATGCCCTATCCATTGCACATCGGCATCACCGAAGCCGGCACGCCCCGGACGGGCGTTATCCGCAGCACGGTGGGCATCGGCACCCTGCTCTGGCTCGGCATCGGGGATAC
>CAZLEY010000079.1:0-5855 GCA_964558675.1 uncultured Dehalococcoidaceae bacterium
GAACCCGACCTTAACATTGCCCTTATCCTGTCCTAAGAATGGGGTCCACCTCATTATGCGCAATAAAGTCTTTCCGTTGTTTAACTTTTTTTCTTATTTCAGATAAAAAGTAAATTAGAAGTAGATTTAATTTCAACCTTCGTAATTGAACAATGAGATGTTTTGTGACATGAATAAATGCAAGGAACGGGGGTACCTAAAAAGAGTATGACTTGTTCATGTGGAGGATAAGTCAGAATAGACTATATCCATAGTCTCTCCTACATTAGCCCTGACTTAGGTTCAGGGCGAGCTTGACCTCATACTTATTTACTGGCTTCAGGATGATCCGAGTTTTTTTCTTCTGGCGATGGTGTCCTAGATTTCTCTAAAGTCGCTTTTCCTGTGATGATGACCTTTTTCAGAGTTGACCCTAGCGGTGTTTTGACAGCCGTTTTTAATGATTCCCTACAGTCAGCGCACCGCATCGGCGTCTTCTCAATCAAACCGCTGCCCTGTGTTACCTTCTGCCTTCTCTTCAACATTACGAACCCCGCCCCGCTAAAAATTATGCAAGATGTACAGGACACAGGTACAGGACAGAGGGCAGAGAGCACAGGCATTATTCCTGTGTCTTCCCTATCACCCTGTGCCTCCTGTGCCTTCTGTGTCGATGACCAAAAATATCGTTTTAAGGTCTTGAGGTTGCTCTGCGGAGCACCAGATGCATGACCGCTCGGATGATGTCTAAGTCCTATTCTCTAATAGGGATGCTTTTCGCTTTTCCAGGTAGACCTCCCTGACATTCAGTGGTTAACCAATATTTAGAGGGCACAGGGCAGAGGGATACAGGAGTAGGTCAGATGTAGTACTGTGTCCCACTATCACCCTGTGCCTCCTGTACCCCCTGTGCCTCTATCACCTTTCTATTGTTGTTTTCCAGGGGTTGTTGGTAGTTCCCCTCCGGGAGGAGACTATGGATATAGTCTACTAATCGTGTTCAATATTTAAGCAGGTTCTCAGTTACTTGCGTTTAACATTAATTATACGCAGACTGGGCAGATGCGAGCTAAACAATTTAGATAATCATTGTTAGCAATTTACCTTAACTTTTTCCTGTTATCCTTCTGTTATCCCTCTGCCATGAGATATAGGTCACATACATTAGATTATTTTTCCATTATTATATCCTTTAAGGAGCCCTGGTATATCTAGAAAGCCGATGAAAAGTACTTCAGAGCTCCATACGTAATATTTAACAATATCAGTAGAGGTGCTTGAGATGGCTGAGATAAAAGTTGATTGTATTGGTGAAACCTGTCCAGTGCCTCTGGTAGAGACGCGCAAGGCGCTAAGGAAAGCGGAAGAAGGTGACATAGTCGAGGTCACCGGGACTCATCCTTCTTCCAAGAAAGAAATACCATTGGCGGTAAAGGCTATGGGATTAGAACTCTTGGACATAGAAGAAGGGACGGATGGGGTCTGGAAAATAAGAATACGCCGGTAGAAGGAGGCAATAACTATGGCTAACAAAGCGGCTATTATAGTTCATAGTGGTGATATGGATAAGCTTTACAGTGCCCTTATTTTAGGTAATGGCGCACTTGCAATGGGCATGGAAGCATCACTATTCTTCACTTTTTGGGGACTCCAACGTCTCAAGAGGGGGGGAGTGGAAAAGGGGCCTCTCTCCAAGATGAACATGCTTGGCTTTGGCAAGTGGATGGTGAAGCGAAAAATGAAACAGGCCAAGGTGGCTTCTCTAGAGAAACTCATGCAGGATTTCAAGGAGCTTGGAGGCAAGATTCTTGCCTGTGACATGACTATGGATATAATGGGTGTAAAGAGAGAAGACTTGCGTGACGATTTAATATCAGATTATTGCGGAGTTGGAACTTATATGGACGAGGCTAAAGACTCAACAGTAACCCTGTTCATATAATCGGAGGTGGAAAATGCTCGAAAGACGTATCTATTTGGATAACGCCGCAGCTACCCGTTTGGATGAGCGGGTGCTGGAGGCAATGGAGCCTTACTTCTTCGATACCTATGCGGTGGCTACCTCTGAGTTTGCTTATACCCAGGGTATAGAGGCTCGCGAAGCTCTGGACGAAGCTCGAGGAAAACTTACCGGATTTTTACATGCAGACCCCGCAGAATTTATCTTTACTTCAGGCAGTACCGAGTCATCAAATATGGTTCTAAAAGGAGTCGCCCTTGCCCTTGGTAAAAAGAAAGGTAAACACATTATTGTGTCAAAAATCGAGGATTTTCCAGTACTCCACAGTGCCAGAGCCCTCGAGAGTCAGGGCTTCAAGATAACCTATCTGGATGTAGATGGTGAAGGCTTTGTTGACTTGGACCAGCTCAGAGATTCTATTTCTGATGAGACCATCCTGGTCTCCATCCAGCATGCTAACCAGGAAATCGGGACGATTCAGGATATTGCCAGCATCGGTAATATCTGCCATGAGAGGGGGGTTCTATTTCATACCGACGCTACTCATACTTTCACCCGGGTTCCTCTGGATGTTAAGAAGATACCCGTGGACTTGATTACCGTATCCGCTCACACCATACATGGGCCAAAGGGTATCGGAGGCCTTTATATCCGTAAAGGAACAGAAATAGCCAAGTGGATGGATGGGGGATTTCAGGAGTTCGACCTTCGTGCCGGCCTGGAAAACGTACCCGGCGCCGTTGGATTTGCCAAAGCAGCCGAGCTTGTTACCCCGGCAGAAAACAAGCGGCTACAGGCCATGCGTGACCGTGCTATTGACCGCATACTGGCTGAGATACCAGACACAACCCTCAACGGTCACCGCCGGAAAAGGATTCCGCACAATGTGAACATCTCCTTCCACTTCGTTGAAGGTGAATCAATAACGCTGCATCTTGACATGCACGGTTTTGCCGTGAGCACCGGCTCCGCCTGTTTCAGCCGCTCTCTTCAGGGTAGCCACGTTATTTACGGCATCGGCGGTGACCACGAAAGAGCCCACGGTTCGATACGCATCACTTTAGGGCGCTACAATACCATGGAGGAAGTAGATGCTGTGGTTCAAACACTCGCTGAGGTAGTTCAGGAACTGCGAAAAATCAGTCCCTTGGGTAAAAAAAACCGTGAAGAGGAGGATTAAAATGAAATTTCCATATAGCGAGACAGTGCTGGAGCACTTTCGACACCCCCGTAATGTGGGTAAAATAGATAATCCCGACGGGAAATCGATGGAAGGCAGCCCAGCTTGTGGCGACATGGTCGCTGTATATATTAAAGTCGACCCCAAAACCAATAAAATTTCAGATATCAAGTTTGAATCTTACGGCTGTGCTTCCAATATTGCCACCGGTTCCATCATTACGGAGCTGGCCAAGGGGAAAACGCTTGATGAGGCAAAGAAGATTACTTGGAAGCAGGCCTCGGATGCCCTCGGTGGACTGCCAAAAATTAAAGCGCATTGCTCGGTACTGGCTATAGAGGGCTTGCGTTCTGCCATTGTTAATTACGAGGAGCGTCATGGTCTGGTTAAAGTAAAGACACCTACAACCGTAGAAGTAATACGAAAACGCTTGAAGAAGGTCATGAACCCGATTAGCGGACTGGACCTGGTACGCACGAACCTCGTAAAAGATATTGAATTGAAAGATGGTAGTGTGCGAGTGGTAATTGACCTGCCGGCGAAACACCAGTTTGCTCCCGCAATAAAAGAAGAAGTCATGGAAAAGATAGAACCTCTATGGGACGTAAAAGAAGTGTTAATTGAATTTACGGAATAAGACACAAATCACTATATAACTATGACTGTGAAACGGGATATTAAAATTGTATAACACGATGGGTTAATCGATGGTCAATCAACTTTTAAAAGAAAAGAGCCCATATTTACTGCAGCATGCCGGTAATCCCGTCGATTGGCATCCGTGGGCAGAAAAGGTGTTTGACAGAGCTAGGAAAGAAAACAAGCCGATCTTTCTTTCCATAGGATACTCGACCTGCCACTGGTGTCATGTAATGGCACATGAGTCATTTGAGGACCCTGAAGTGGCCAGACTCATGAATGAGACGTTTATTTCTATTAAAGTAGACCGTGAGGAACGACCCGACATAGACATGGTCTATATGACCGCGTGTCAAATGATGACTGGTAGCGGAGGATGGCCCCTGACAATCATTATGACGCCGGATAAAGAGCCCTTCTTTGCCGCCACCTATATACCGAAAGAGACAAGGTTTGGGCGCGTTGGAATGCTGGAACTCATACCGCGCATCAAGGATATCTGGGCGACAAGACAGACTGAAGCATTGAGTTCAGCTAGTCAGATTACCACAGCTTTACAAGGAACAACTCTGGAAGCGCCTAGAAAAGAATTGAACGATCCCGTGCTCCACCTTGCGTATGAACAGCTTGCAGAGCGTTTTGATGAGCGGTACGGTGGTTTTAGCCAGGCGCCAAAGTTCCCCACACCCCATAACCTGCTCTTTCTTTTGAGGTATTGGCGGCGTACCGGTAACGAGAAGGCATTGCAGATGGTTGAAAAAACCCTCCAGGCTATGAGGCGTGGCGGTATTTATGACCATGTTGGATTCAGCTTTCATCGTTACTCCACAGACCTACGATGGCTGGTGCCGCATTTTGAAAAGATGCTCTACGACCAGGTTTTTCTGGCAATTGCCTACACGGAAGTCTATCAGGCAACCGGAAAGGAGGAATATGCTCAAACAGCCCGCGAGATTTTCACCTACGTTCTGCGGGACATGGCATCTCCGGAAGGTGGCTTCTACTCTGCTGAGGACGCCGATAGCGAAGGCGAAGAAGGTAAGTTCTACCTGTGGACGAAGGATGAGATTCAAAAGATGCTCTCTGCAGAGGAAGCAGACCTGACCGTCAGGGTGTTCAATATTAGCGAGGATGGTAATTTCACAGACGAGGTTGCCGGCAGAAAAAACGGGCGCAACATTTTACACCTGACCAAATCAATCGACGAACTTGCCTCCGACCTGAATATATCAGTCCCTGAACTCCAGACTAAGATAGCGGAGGTGCGGCGGAAACTGTTTGCTCACCGTGAGAAACGCATCCATCCTCATAAAGACGATAAAATTCTAACCGACTGGAACGGTCTCATGATTGCTGCGCTGGCAAAGGGTGCCCAGGTTTTCGATGAGCCTGAGTATGCAAGTGCCGCCAAGCGCGCCGCCGACTTCATTCTTAAGGATGTCCGTACTTCTGAGGGGCGGCTTCTCCATCGATATCGTGATGGGGAGGCAGCCGTAACCGCCAATGCTGGCGATTACGCATTCTTCGTTTACGGACTGCTGGAACTCTATGAGGCAACATTTGATGTGAATTATCTAAAGGCGGCGCTGGAATTAAACGAGGATTTTGTCCGGCATTTTTGGGATTACGATAACGGCGGATTCTATTTTACGGCTGATGATGGTGAGAACTTATTGATTCGCCAAAAGGAGATATATGATGGCGCCATCCCCTCAGGGAATTCAATAGCAATGTTGAACCTGCTTCGGTTGGGACGTATAACTGCCAACACTGATTTTGAAGACAAAGCGGCCAAGATTGGACAGGCCTTCTACGAGAATGTCAGGCAATTACCGTCAGCACATACCCAACTCATGGTCGCCGTAGACTTCGCCGCCGGACCTTCCTACGAGGTTGTCATTGCCGGTGGCTCACAAGCCGACGATACCAAACGAATGCTGGACGCAATTCAAAAGCTATTCGTACCCAATAAGATAGTAATTCTGCGGCCTACCGACCAGGAATCTCCTGAGATAGATGACATTGCCCCCTTCACCAGGTACCACTCAAGTATTGATGGCATAGCTACCGCTTACGTCTGTCTCAACTATAATTGCA
>CAZLEY010000080.1:0-5777 GCA_964558675.1 uncultured Dehalococcoidaceae bacterium
CTGACGAGAGAGCCATGATAGCCGTTGAGCTCATGACTACAGCCAATGCGATGGGCATACCTAACGAGAGTATCTGGTTCGACCCTATTGCCACGCCGGTAGTTAATATTGAGTCAAACCAGTCGAAGCCATGTCTGGAATTCATGAGTAGCCTAGGTGATGTTGCTCCAGGGTGCAAATCCGTGATAGGCTTATCTAATGTCTCTAACGGGGCGCCCACCGAACTCAGGCCATGGTTGAACCGGACTTACTTGGCGATGTTGATGAAGTATGGGCTGTACTCTGCCATTGTGGATGCCTTTGATAAAGACCTGATAGCGATAGCCCGCGGCGAGAGACCCGACATCGTGGAACTGGTGCAGAAGATGATGGACGGGGAGCGGCCGGATATCTCCTCCCTGAGCGAAGAGATGGCCAATTACGCCAAGACAACCCGGGTACTCATGGGAGAGTCGCTCTATTCAGACTCCTGGCTTGAGATATAATATGTCATTGCGAGCGGAGCGAAGCAATCCGTTGCCCCCGAACTGGCGGATTGCTTCGGGTTTCACCCTCGCAATAACATGATATTGATGCGTATTCGAAAGAAACGTGTAATATGACAAGGGGACGCTTGACAGCACCGGAGCATAATGTACGCGAATATGCGCACGGACTCGCCTATAAGCTAGCCTGCGAGCGACTGGCCGGTATTAAAGATATAGAGCAACAATGCCATAATACCGGCACTCAATATATAGCCTCTGAAAAAACCGTAATTATAGACCACCTGAACCAGTCTTACCGAATCAGCTACCCCGACGGCGAGGTATCACCTGCCAACGGAGACGAAGCCGTCCCCATCAAGGATAAAATCCTGATACTCGACTATTTCACGCGGGCAAAAGGCACCCCCCTCTCCGACAAGAAGATAACCTACAAGGAACTGCACGACGGCATTAACTACTTTGCCACTTTCTCCAAGAGAACCATACAGCCGCTGGTCACGTTCTTCGGCGGCGAACCCGAGCAGCTGCTGAAAACCGCCAGAATCCTGGGCGGGCAGAGAGCTGACTACGGCGACACGGCGGTAACCATCAACGCCTTCAGCCGCGTACCGGTAACCATCGTCCTGTGGAAAGGCGACGATGAATTCGCTCCGGAAGGGAGCTTATTGTTTGACAGCACCATTTCCGACTACCTGACCAATGATGATATACACACACTTTGTGAAAATATAGTCTGGAAACTGGTCAGGCTCTTGAAGACAGGAGGTGATAGCCCTGATAAAAGATAATTTGACCAAAGCGGATGTTCAGGACAAATTACAGGAGATTTTTTCCCGTTATCAAGGTGAGAAACAGGAGCTAATTCCCATCCTGCAGGATACTCAGGAGCAGTTTCGCTATCTACCGGCCGCAGCCATGAAGGAAATCGGCAGGTTTCTACGAATACCGGAAAGCACCATTTACGGAGTCAGCACCTTCTATGCCCAGTTCAAGCTGACGCCACTGGGTAAAAGGATTGTCAGAATGTGCCGCGGCACAGCCTGCCACGTACGCGGCGCGGCCAAGGTACTGAGCGAGATAGAGAAACAACTGGGCATCAAGGCGGGCGAGACCACAGATGACATGGAATACACGCTGGAAACCGTCGCCTGCATAGGCGCCTGCGCTCTGGCGCCGACAATGACTATAGATAAAGAAACCTATGGCAAGATGACGACTAAGAAAGTTGCGGAGGTTTTAGGTGACAGAAGCAAAGCCGAGCAGCAATAACCAGCACACAATCTTTGTTTGCCAGGGAACCGGCTGCGTATCGGGCAAATCAATTGAAATAACGGAGGCCCTGGAAAAAGCCGTGGCAGAGCTGGGTTTACAGGGAATCAAGGTGGACTATACCGGCTGTCATGGCTTCTGCGAACAGGGGCCTGTTGCCTTTGTTGAGCCAGAAGATATCTTCTACACGCATGTCAGCGTTGAAGATGTCCCCGAGATTGTGGAATCTCATTTCCGGGATGGTCAGCCGGTAGAGCGCCTCTTCTATAAAGACCCCGTAACCGGTGAGGCCGTGCCGCATTTCAAGGATATTAAATTTTACAGCAAGCAGCAGCGTATCATACTCCGTAACTGCGGGCGCATTAACCCGGAGAGAATTGAAGATTACATGACTGCCGGAGGCTACCAGGCCCTGCCCAAGGTCCTGGAAGAGATGACTCCCGAGCAGGTCATTGACGAGATTAAGCGCTCTGGCCTGCGCGGACGCGGCGGGGCCGGCTTCCCTACCGGCATGAAGTGGGAGTTCTGCCGCAATGCCCCCGGCGACCAGAAGTACATGATATGCAACGCCGATGAAGGCGACCCCGGTGCTTTTATGGACCGCAGCACCATGGAGGGCGACCCCCACACGGTAATCGAAGGCATGACCATCGCCGCCTACGCCATCGGTGCCTCCGAAGGCTATATATACATCAGGGCGGAATACCCATTGGCCGTAAAGCGTGTCAGGCTCGCCCTCAAGCAGGCTGAAGAAAAGGGACTTCTCGGACAGAACATACTGGGCTCCGGCTTCAGTTTACACATCCACGTGAAAGAAGGCGCCGGCGCCTTTGTCTGCGGCGAAGAGACGGCCCTTATGGCGTCCATCG
Source organism: uncultured Dehalococcoidaceae bacterium (assembly GCA_964558675.1). Lineage (GTDB taxonomy): Bacteria > Chloroflexota > Dehalococcoidia > Dehalococcoidales > RBG-16-60-22 > CAZLEY01. Next base: position 2,627 of record CAZLEY010000080.1, read on the forward strand.
AGGGCAAACGGGGTATGCCACGCTCCCGCCCCCCGTTTCCGGCAACCTCGGGCTTATGGGGAAAACCGAGCAACATCAATAATGTAAAGTCGCTGGCCACGATACCGGTAATCATTACCATGGGCGCCGACTGGTATGCGTCAACCGGTACTGAGAAAAGTAAGGGGACGTGTGTCTTCGCCCTCACCGGAAAAATCGCCAACAGCGGCCTGATTGAAGTACCCATGGGTATCCCACTTCGTGAAATCATCTACGAGATTGGGGGTGGTATCCCCGGCGGCAAGAAATTCAAGGCTGTCCAGACCGGTGGGCCTTCGGGCGGCTGCCTGCCCGCCGAGTACCTGGACCAGTCAGTCGACTACGAGTCGCTGACGGCGGCCGGCTCGATGATGGGCTCAGGCGGCATGGTGGTCATGGACGAAGAGACCTGCATGGTTGATATCGCCCGCTATTTCCTCTCCTTTACTCAGGCCGAGTCGTGCGGCAAATGTGTCCCCTGCCGCGTGGGAACCAAGCAAATGCTGGACATACTGGAGAGAATCTGCGCCGGTGAAGGCAGACCAAACGATATCGACCTGCTTCAGGAACTGGGTGAACAGATTAAAGCCGGGTCTCTATGTCAGCTCGGTCAGACAGCGCCCAACCCTGTCCTGACCACACTCCGCTACTTCCGCGACGAATATGAGGCCCACATCAACGAGAAACGGTGCCCGGCCCTTTCCTGCGCCCGTTTGATTTCATTCTATATTCTGCCCGATAAGTGCCAGGGCTGCGGCATATGTATGCGTGCATGCCCGGCCGAAGCTATTACCGGCGACAAGAGAATGGTACACATCATCGACCAAGAGAAATGCGTAAAATGCGGCACCTGCCTTGAGGTCTGTCCGCCACGCTTCAACGCCGTGGTCAAGGTCTCCGGGGAGGAAATAACGGTTCCAAGCGAGCCGGTCCCGGTGACGGCCGAAAAACAATAAACGGTTGTAGCCAACTCCCAGAATAAGTGAACCTGGCATGGAAAAGATAACTGTAACTATCAACGGCCAAGAGATTAAAGCTACCAGAGGGATGACCGTGCTCGAGGCTGCCCGGTCGGCCGATATTTACATCCCCACCCTCTGCTACCATCCCGACCTTGAATCATACGGAGGCTGCCGCCTCTGTGTCGTTGAAATAGAAAAGATGCGCGGATTTCCCACCGCCTGTACCACGCCCGCCACCGACGGGATGGTGGTAACTACGGAATCACCCGCCATCAATAAGGTACGCCGCATGGCGCTGGAACTGATATTAAGCACTCACCCCTGCGACTGCCTTGAGTGCCACCGCCGGGAACGCTGCGGACCCTACGACATATGCCTCCGCCATGTTGCTGTAACCGACCGCTGTGTTGTCTGCCCATCCAATGGAAACTGCGAATTGCAGAAGGTCGTTGATTACCTGGGTGTTCATGAAGTACATGTCAGCAAGGACACAACGACAGTCCCTATTGATACTTCCAATCCTTTCTTCGACATTGACCGCAACCGGTGTATTCTCTGCGCCCGCTGCGTGCGTGCCTGCCAGGAAATAACCGGTGTCGGCGCCATAGATATGGCCTACCGCGGCTACTCCATGAAGGTGGCTACCTTTGGCGACACTCCCTTAATAGACTCAATCTGCCGTTCCTGCGGCGAGTGCATGGTACGCTGCCCGGTGGGAGCCCTGACGCCCAAGGAAACCGTCCGTCCGGAACGGGAGGTAAAGACCATCTGCCCTTACTGCGGCATCGGCTGCCAGATGTACTTGGGCATCAAGGACGAAAAGATAGTCGGCGTGCGCGGCGACCCGGAAGGGCCAGCCAACCAGGGACGCCTCTGTGTAAAGGGCCGCTTCGGAATCGCCGGCTTTGTCAACCACTCCGCACGCCTGACCACCCCGCTGGTCAGGAAGAACGGCCAACTTGAAGAGGCCTCCTGGGAGGAAGCCCTCGCCTTAGTGGCGGAGAAACTGGGGAATTACGGTGGAGATGAAGTAGGCGTAATTTCCTCAGCCAAATGCACCAACGAAGACAACTACATTATGCAGAAGTTCGCCAGGGCGGTGCTGGGCACCAATAACATAGACCACTGTGCCCGCCTCTGACATGCCCCAACTGTGGCCGGTCTGGTCACAACCCTCGGCAGCGGAGCTTCGACCAACTCCATAAAAGATATGAACTACGCCAAGTGCGTCCTGGCTATCGGCACGAACACCACCGAGGCCCACCCGATAATCGGCATGAACATCCGGAAGGCCGTTCACCAGGGCACTACCCAGCTTATCGTCGCCAATCCCCTGGAGATAGACCTGGTGCGCGATGCCGACCTGTGGCTGCAACACCGCGCCGGCACCGACGTCGTTTTGCTGATGGGGATGATGAAGATAATCGTCGACGAAGGGCTGATGGACGCCTCATTCATCGAGGAGCGATGCGAGAACTATGATTTCTTCAAGGATTCTCTAAAGAATTACCCGCTGGACTTCGTCGAGAGCGTCACCGGCGTGCCCGGCGAGAAAATAGCCAAGGCCGCCCGCATGTACGCCGCCAGCAGCCCGGCCAGCATTATCTATACCATGGGAATCACGCAGCATACCCACGGTACGGATAATGTCATGGCGGTCGCCAACCTGGCCATGCTCACCGGCAATATCGGCAAGCCCGGCGCCGGGGTAAACCCGCTGCGGGGGCAGAACAACGTCCAGGGTGCCTGCGACCTGGGCGCTCTCCCCAATGTCTACACCGGCTACCAGTCCGTCAGCAATGAGGCTCTGAGGGAGAAGTTCGAGGAGGCCTGGGGATGCAGGCTGAATCCAGAGCCGGGAAAGACCTTAACAGAGATTATTCCCGCCGCACATGAGGGACAGATTAAGGCTATTTACCTCATGGGCGAGAATCCTTACCTGAGCGACCCCGATGCCACTCATGCCCGTGAGGCATTCCGGAAACTGGAATTCTTCGTCGTCCAGGACATCTTCCTCTCGGAGACCGCCCAAATGGCCGACGTGGTCCTGCCGGCGACGACTTTTGCCGAAAAGGACGGCACCTTCACCAACACCGAGCGCCGTGTGCAGAGGGTGAGAAAAGCCATCGAACCCGTGGGCAACAGCCGTCCCGACTGGTTGATAACCTGCC
>CAZLEY010000081.1:0-5328 GCA_964558675.1 uncultured Dehalococcoidaceae bacterium
TTATTACCCCCTTTTACGATATTATATCTGGTATCGTTTTAGGGGGGCAGGTCACAATTGCTTGGGAAGAAGCGAGAAAGCTGGTACTAACGAATTATCAGGTGCCGGAAGAGATAAAACAAGCTAGACGTCGACGCAGGACCGTAGGTAATTCTGCCAAATCACAGAGGAAGCGGAGGGAGATGGTAGCCCACAGGGCACACGAGGCAGCCGAAGCTCCTCAACCTGTTATGACTACAGCATCTCCCGGATAATAGTTTAAATGAGAGAAACTGAGAGGTCAACAGAAATTAAAATTACTCTTGACAAATATTAGGATATCTTAAAAGTGATCTACAAATAGTTGATGAAATGGGAGTATACTCCCTGAATTCTCCTTTCTAGAAGATTCCATTTATTGGCACGTACTCCCATTTCAAAATTTTGACATAAAATGTGCCTCGCCCGAACGAGAAAGCTGCCAGCACCGAGCCTTTAGGAATTGGAAATATCGGAAAAGGTTTAATTACAATGATAAAAATTACTCGAATGAGATTGCATTCCGTTTATGATAATTATCTGAGAAATTATATATCAAGCGCTTGTCTCTCTTCTGCTGACAGACTCCCTCTGAAATCATCTAATTTCGCTTGAGCTTTCTGTCTGGCAAAGACTTTTTCGTCCTTGATTTCAAGGTAATCCATGAGCTCAAGCTCTTCGAGCAAAGACTCCACCATAACCTGACTTAGTGCGGGGTATATTCCCTCAATCTGGTCTTTAGAAAATTCGCCGAGTATTTCATCTTTCCTGATGCCCGGTTTTTTGATGAGTTTGTCCAAGATTGCCATTTCTCTCCTGTAGTAAGGGATATTCCGCCCTTTATCACTTAAATCAAAGGCTTCAATCTTTACAACCACAGAAGTCCGGTAGTCAGGGCATATCATCCTGATGTCCCTATGAGTTATTCTTTTATCCGGGGGTGGCCACTGGAATGCGCCTGTACCGACTAGGTTAGCCGCGCTGTATTTAGGTTCGGTATAAGTCGTGAAGATATTCTTGTATCCGAGGCCATCGTATTTCTTCAAGCTCGGGTCTTCTTTACTAACTGGCGCGTACAGGAATGGATAGTAATGTACATAATCCTTGTATCTCGGCCCCGCTGAATGAAGTTCCATCATCTTCGGAACAACAGAAATCGCTAGACTTGGGCATATCCCCCCAATGAAACTCGCGCCATCAAAGACGAACTCATCACCCATATTATACTGGTGATGGCATGGATATTTTTCTTTGTCTCCGATAAAATCGACCACAGTTGCTTTAACCTTGAACATGACTACCTCCTTATTTTAGTTATTCTAAAGTAGACTCCGCGAAAAATACATATAAAAAATCACTCATCTGACCTGATAATTTTTATCGATTTTTAAAAAATATTTTTGTAATAGATATCGCTTGTCAAACTCATATAGATATTATACTCCTTTAGGGAAGCCATGCGTGTGGTTTATTTGCCAGAGATATGTGCACTAGACACACTAGCAATAAAAAGCGGCTGCTAGGAGCAAATATTTACAGATGGCGAAATGTCACGAAACGCTAAATTGTGCAATGAGGTAACAACTTACTATATTGTTATTTTCAAACAAACATCGGGATGAACGTATGGCTTAATCCAAACTAACCAAATACCCAGCCGAGTTTAGAAGCGCCATATATCCCACTTGAAGCGATGTCGTTTAAAAATGGGGAGGGTACAGGAGAGGTGACAAAAAAGATATCAGCGAGATGTTGGGACATGTTGACGTGGTGATCACACTTAAGATTTATCATCATATGAACGCAATAGCTATTCAGGAGATACATCGATAGTTTATCCCGTTAATTAATTTTGCGTTTACCTAGGGCAAAGTGCATTTTAGCGAAATGCGAGTTTGACTCACTGAAGTAAATTATATCGAGTTATCTGATGGAAAAGCTTATCCCCAAAATACCTCTAAGTAAAAAATCAATGTGTGGACGACAATCTTCCATATGATAACTCACGACAATCACTTCTGAACGGACTCACCTGGATAGCATCAAATCTGGTAAGAAAGTGGAGAGCGAAGGTATTGCTATTAGTAACGCAATATTTAATATATCGGAAATGATAAAAGGTACTACACTGCGGTACAGGGTACCCATAGGAACATCAACCACTCCGGCCAGGCCGAAAAGATTTATACCGAATGGCGGTGAAATCAGCCCAACTTCTATCACCCGCACCATTATCACCGCGTACCAGATGGGGTTAAAGCCAAGCGCCGTCATCGTGGGGAAGATAATCGGGAGCGTGAGGATTAAGATGGCATATATATCAAAGATCATGCCGAGTATAATATACATGAATATTATAATAACAATGATGTAGTATCTGTTCAGCCCTAGATTGACTACCCATTCGCTGGCAACGAAGGGTATCCTGGTTACCGCTAGGAATTGATTAAAGATGAAGGCGCCTATGATTAGAGCCATCATCATAGCTGACATTTTCGCCGTATCCAGCAGACACTCCCAGATACCAGCTCTGTTGATCTGTCTCCGGACCAGGCTGATGACCAGAGCCCCAAAAGCCCCAATTCCACCGGCTTCGGTAGGGGTGAAAACACCCCCATAGATACCTCCAATAACCAGCAGGAATAGCGTAAGTACCGGCCAGGTCAGCCTGAGTGACCCGAATTTCTGCCTGATGGTGGTCTTGGGGCTGGCAGGACCAATCTTGGGATTAATTTTACACATGATGGCAATTGTAACTATATAGAAAACCACACAGATGACCCCGGGGATAATGCCGGCTATAAAGAGTTTGCCGATGGACATCTGGGTCAGAATGCCAATGAGGATAAAACCCATACTGGGCGGGATGAGGATACCCAGTGTGCCTCCGGCAGCGATAATACCCGTTGATAGTTTAGCCTCATAGTTGTGGCGTTTCATCTCGGGATAGGCTATCTTCCCCATAGCCAAAGCCGAAGCCAGGCTGGAGCCGCAGCAGGCAGCAAATAGGCCGGCGGCGACCGATGTCGCCATAGCCAGGCCGCCTTTAAACTGTCCCACCCAGGTACTTGCCATTTCGTAGGCTTCTTTGCCAATATCACTGCGGGAAACGAAGGCGCTCATGAGCAGAAAAAGAGGAGCTACGGCGAAGTCGTAAGCGCTACCCCTTTCGAATGCGATAATCGCAATGCTGGATAGCGCCGGTTCGGTACTTATAATGATAGCCAAGCCGGCAAAACCCAGCAGGATCAGACAAAAAGCAACATTCACCCCCACCAATATGAGTATTAACATGAGGGCAAAGCCAATCAGTCCTACTTCAGTCGGGCTCATTTCCTTACTACATTAATAGAAGAATGCACCAGGTCGATAATAAGAATTAACGCTATTAGTCCAGCGCCGATTGACAGAGCGAACATAAATGGGTAAAGCGGGATCTCCAGAGTGTCGGAAACATAACCCTTCATGGTTGTGGCGTATTTGTGCGCCAATAGAAACATGCGCCAGCATAGCAAAGAGAAGCCGGCGAGGCCGACAAGATAGGTAAAACTCAGCATTAACGCTTGAAGCCTCCGGGGGAACCGCTGCAATATTATAGTGATGCTGATATGACCCCTTTGCATCTGGCAGTAACCCAGCCCCCAGGTGCCGGCGCAGATCAGCAAAAAACCGATAATTTCCCAGGTTCCTTTTATCGGGCTGTTAAAGAAATACCGCCCACAAACGTCAGCCACCGTCAGCAGCATCATGGCGGCCAGGACAAAGGCAGCCATAATCGCCGCTACTCTATTTATTGAGTACACCACAGATTCCGTTTTTAGAGGCACCTTCATAAGGTTATGTGCCATCGTACTTCAGACCATCCAATATCTGCCTATTAAAAATAGTCAGAAAAATCTAACCGGTAGCCCGGGTAGAGGGATGGTGCCGAATGGGTACTATCCCCACGGCACCATCCCCGCTGCTGGCTGAGAGCGAACTACTTAGCCCATGCCTTGTCCGACTCGCCCTTCCACCAATTCAATATCTCTGTCGCCTCGGTAACCCCGTTGGCCTCATTTTCGGCAACCCATGCATCCCATAATATCTTAAATTGCTCTTCCCATAGCGCTGCCTCTTCTTTGGTCGGTGTTACTCTCATGCCGAAATCATCCATCTCCTGCCAGGCGAGAGTGTTGAGGTCGGCGAGTGCCTGATGGCTTATCTTGGCCCCTTCGGAAGCGAGGTCCATCATTATCTGCTGGTCCTGCGGTGATATCTTGGCCCAGGTGTCCTTGTTGATGACACACGGCATGCCACCCCCGCCGAAGGGAAGGTCAAACGCATAATCTGTTACCTCGTAAAGCTGGAAATCGTGAACCGCGCTTATGGCCGCGAAAGTGGCTTCAGTGACACCCGTTTGCAGCTTCTCGTACGCCAGCGGCGGTATGTCCGTCACCGGGGCGGCACCCATTTTTTCCGCAAGCTCCTGCCTGATACCATTGCTGCCTACTTTCATTCCGTTTAAGTCGGCGGGAACACGGACTTCCTTACCCTTGGACATGAGATAAGATTCTGAGTAGATAATATAAAAGAACATTGGGCCGAAGTCTTTGTACTCCGCGGCTGCGGACGGATATTTTTTAAGAAGCTCAAAGAAAGTATTCATATGAGCCGTATTGGCCTCCAGGGTTTCATCGGGGAAGCCAACACCGGGTAAACCGCTTATCTCATTGACCGGAAATACCTTCCGATGTGACGAAACACTTAGCAGGTACATATCGGCTATTCCGGAAAGAACGCTTTCAAGTGCGCTTTCCTGAGTGCACAGTGAACTGGCGGGGTACATCTCAACGTTCACCCGGCCTTCTGTTGCCTTAGTAACCTCCTCCGCCCACCAGTGCACGCCTAGAACCGGCGGTAAAACCGGCGGTAAATCGGTACCGAATTTTATAGTTATCGGCTTAACAGGCTCTGGGGTTGGTGCCGGGGTTGGCGCCGGGGATGGTTCCGGAGCTGGCTCGGCACAGCCAGCAAAGACCGCGGTACTTACCACCACAACTGTAACAAGTATTAATAATAGCTTCTTCACTCTTTTTCCCCTCCTATTCTAATCATCAGTATTTGATAATTCTCATAACTACATCATTTTTACCTCCCTATGTTTTTATTTGTTTGACCTTCAATTGAGGCCTTACTCATCGGAGCACGTAGAAATAAAAGCCTATATGCTTTTCCGTATTATCCTAGATACCTTTTCACCTTGTCAAGCCTTTTGACCTGCCCCCCTAAAACGATACCAGATATAATATCGTAAAAGGGGGTAATAAA
>CAZLEY010000082.1:0-5264 GCA_964558675.1 uncultured Dehalococcoidaceae bacterium
GGGTGCGGAGGTTGCCGCCGCCCCAGTAGGCCGGGGAGTTGCCGGTGGGCAGCATTACCGGCACGCGGTCCGGCTCCTCCAGCTTGATGGCCTTGATAAGCCGCGTCAGGCGGGCTTGATAGAGCTGCTCCGCCTCCTGGCTGACGAACTTCACTCCCGGCGGGTTGAGCCACCTTTTAAACCGCTCCTCGCGCTTTTCCTGCCAGGTCATCTCCTCCCATTTCCTGGTGGTTTCCATATTCATATACCCCCTTTAACGGCTGAATTAATATACACCGTACTCTTTGGCGGCATCCATCATGGCACGCAGGTTTTCCGGTCTGGCCAGGTCAAAGGTGGAACCACCGGAGAGGATAAAGCCACCGCCGGGGGCACAGTTCTGGATAAGCTGGCGGCAATATTCCTTCATCTCTTCGGGCGTGCCGGTGTAAGCGATGGAAACAGGCACGTTGCCGGCGATGCAACAGGTATCCCCCAGAATCCTTTTCGCCTCGGCCATGTCCGTCTGGTCGAACATCCACACCACTCCTGATTTCGGTAAGTCCTTGATTACCTCCAGCCGTCGATTGTAGGCGCCTTCGGCCACGGGGAACGGCACCAGGCCTTCCTCGACCATGCCAACGAGGAGCCTGCGGAAGGTAGGCCAGTAGAAGGTCTCGAACTGTTCATCGGACATGAAGGTATCATCACCTTTATGCAGGGGCATCATGACAACCGGGCAGTTGGAGGCATTGGCCATGGCGATAGCTCCGGACAGCAGCTGCGGCAGGACAAACTCCATGGCCTCATGTATCTTCTCCGGCTGGCGGTACATATCCATGACCATGCCGTGGGTACCCCTGAGGTCGTCAGCAAAGGCATCAAAGGGAGCCACGGCCATGCCACCGCGGAACATGGGGAAACCCTTGGCGAACGCCGCCTGGGTTGTCTCGAACGAGGCTTTCTGGAGGGCCGGCATACGCTTGCTGGCTTCCCAGATAGCCTTGAAGAATTTCTGGAAAGCAGGGTCATTACACATAGCTAAAAGTCGCATGGGCAGCCCATGGTAGGACGAAAACGAAGGGACACTGGCAAAAGGTTCGAAAATTCCCATAGCGCGCGGCAAGTAGTACCGCAGCTGGAAATCGAGCGGGTCTTTCATCAAGAGGTCGTACTCGTCGGCTTTCATATATTCGCCTTCGACGTACTGGTAGGAGGAATGTGAGTCATCCGGCAGGCCGTGGCCGGGCCATTTCATCGTTTTCTCGTCGAGGAGGTCGCTAATCGGGGCCTGGAAGAAGAGGGTACCGTCAAAGGTATCCGAATCGTACTCATCCACGAATTTAAGCCAGGCCCATTTCATCTTTTCGGGGTTGTACATGGCTTCTTTGAGGGTAATGCCCGCATTCATTGCCGGGAACCAGCCGGTCGGCACCGCACAGGGGACGCGGTCCGGAATCTCCAACTTGGCAGCCCTGGCCAGCCGTGTTGCCCGTGCCTTGTAATTTTTTTCAGCTTCCGGGCTGACGAAGTCTATATCGTCGGGGTTTATCCACTGCTTGAAGCGCTCGTCCCGTTTTTGCTGCCAGGTAAGCTCCACCCAATCAAGTGGTCTCTTAAACACTGTCTCTGAAGCCTCCGTTACTATTTGCTGACCGCGAAGCCGTTTTACATGCAGAGTTCTCCGGTACGGCCACGTATTGTCACGTCATCCAATATCCGTAGCTGCCTATTTCTTATATACGCCGTATTCTTTAGCGGCGTCCATCATGGCATGAAGATTATCCGGGTTGCCTATATCCATAAATGCCGCCGCCGTCAGGATATAGCCGCCACCGGGGGCACAGGTCTCGATAAGCTTGCGGCAGCCTTCTTTGACATCCTGGGCCGTGCCGGTGCACATCACCGAAACCGGCAAATTACCGGCGATACACGCGTTATCGCCGAGGACTTTCTTGGCTTTGGCCATGTTCATCTGCTCAAAGTACCATATCATCGAGCCCCTGGGCATTTCCTTGATAATCTCCAGGCGCTGTTCGTAGCTACCTTCGGCGAATGGCAGCGGCACGAGGCCCTCGTTAATCAGGCCCATGAAGACCTCCTTTAAAGTGGGCCAGTAGAAGGTCTCAAACTGCTTATTGGACATAAAACCGCCCGTTCCCTTATGCAGCGGCATGAATATAACCGGACACCCCGAGGCGTTGGCCTGAGATACAGTATCATCAACAGCTATGGAAACCAGCCTTTTCATGGCTTCATGTAGCTCGTCCGGCCGCTGGAACATATCCATCATTACCCCGTGTGTTCCCCTAAGCATATCACCGAGGAAATCAAAGGGGGCTCCGCACATACCACCCCAGATATTGGGCAAGCCGGCTTGCAGCGCCGTCTGACCGACTTCGCCGACAACAGCCATCCACTTCATACATTCCTGACCGGCATCCAGGAGAGTCTGATAGGCCTGCCTGATTTCCGGGTCGCCGAACTGGGCGATATACCAGACCGGTATGGCGACAAAGGGGGTTATCGGACTCAGCTTCTTGAAGGCCGAAAAGGCGCCAGCGGAGCGAGGTAGAAAGTACCTCATTAAGTAATCGGCCGGGTCTCTGATGAGGGCATGGTATTCCTCGGGCGGCATGTATTCGCCTTCAATATACTGATATATCGGCCCGTTATCGGCGAGGCCGTGCCCCGGCCACTTCACCAGTCTATAGTCAATCATTTCCATAACTGGGCCGGGGAAGACGAGGCTGGGGGCGATGAATGAATCCGTATCAAAATCATGCATGAACTTGAGCCACGCGCGCCTGAGTTCATCGTAATCATACATAACCGTTTTGAGATTAACTCCGGCATAAAGCGCCGGGTAAAATTCCACGGGCAGCATGACCGGTACACGGTCGGCCTCTTCCAGCTTGATGGCTTTGATAAACCGGTTTACCCTTTCCCTGTAGAGCTTTCCCGCTTCGGGACTATCGAATTTGACGTCAGGAGAGAGCCACCGCTTGAACCTCTCCTCCCTTTTTTCCTCCCAGGACATATCCGCCCATTTCTTTTCCATTTTTATCTTCAGAGCCTCCACTTCTTTTATTTTAAAGGGGGGTTGTGATACTCCCCGATAAGTATCAACGACCCTATATCTTATTACTCCGGTTAATTATACACGCCATATTCCTTGGCGGCTTCTATAATGGCCTGCAGGTTCGCCGGGTCACACTTATCTATGCCTGAGCCCAGCGACAGGATATAGCCGCCGCCCGGGGCACAGACCTCGATGAGTTTACGGCAGTACTCTTTAATAGCCTGTGGCGTTTGCGTGTACAACTGTGCCGCCAGCACGTTACCGGCGATGCAGGCGGATTCACCCAGGATTTCCTTGGCCTTGAACATATCCGTCTTCTCCATTGTCCACACCACTGATGCCCGGGGCAGGTCCCTAATGATTTTCAAGCGGGCTTCATTATAGCTGCCGTCAATAACCATCATGGGCACACAGCCCTCGTTAACCAGGCCCAATAGCAATTTGCGGAAAGTAGGCCAGTAGAACTTCTCAAACTGCTTGACGGACATAAAACTGTCCTCGCCCTTGTGCATGGGGATAAATACCATCGGGCTGAGGGAGAAACTGGCCATGTTTACCGCCGATTCAATACTCCGCTGCGTTATTACCTCCAGGGCTTCGAGCAGCTTTTCCGGCTGACGGTACATGTCCATGACCGTCCCGTAGGTGCCCCTCAGCATATCGGCTACGGTGTCAAAAGGGGCCAGCGTAATGCCGCCCATTGCTGGGGGGAAGCCCATTTCCAGGGATATCTGACTGCATTCAGCCTCAACCTTCTGAAATTTAGCATTCTCCTGGCTGGCTTCCCAGATAGCCTTGAATGATTTCTGGAAGGCCGGGTCCTGGCACATGGCCATGAGTTGCTGGGGCAGTCCCAGGTAGGAGGAAAACGGGGGAATATTGGCAAAGGGCTCGAAGACGCCCCACGTTCGCGGCAGAAGGTACCGGAGGCCGAAGTCGAACTCGTCTTTTATAAGGAGGTCGTACTCGTCCGCCTTCATGTATTCTTTTTCGACGAACTGGTGCATGCTCTGGCTGGATGGGAGACCATGCCCCGGCCACTTGTTTACCTTGTAGTCTAAAATTGCGTAGGCCTTCCCGGAAAATAAACCGGGGCCGTCAGCCGAGTCAATGTCATAATCCTGGAGGAACTTAATCCAGGCAGGCTTTATTTTTTCGTGGTCATACAGGGCTTCTTCGAGGGTAAGACCGGCATTGTACGCTACGATGGAGCCGGCCGGTATATGAACCGGAACCCGGTCCGGTATCTCCATTTTTATGGCCTTCATCATACGGGTTGCCTTGGCCTTATATTTTTTTTCGGCTTGGGGACTTTTGAATTTTATACCAACAGGCTTAAGCCATCGCTTGAACCGCTCTTCCCGTCTCTCCTCCCAGGTCATAGCAGCCCATTCTTTTTCCATTCCGGTCCTTTCAGATACAGCAAACCTTATTTACGAGCAGATTTCATGAAAAAAGAGCTCGGTTAAGCGCCGTCGGCCGGTCAAAAAGTGATTTTCTCTTATTTATACACGCCGTATTCTTTGGCGGCTTCCATCATGACGCGCAGGTTATCCGGATTGCCCTTATCAATGTTGGCTCCACCGCTTAGTATATAGCCGCCGCCCGGGGCGCAGTCCTCGATGAGCTTGCGGCAGTGCTCCTTGACTTCCTTGGGTGTACCGGTCATCAGCAATGATGTAGGCACGTTGCCGATAATACAGGCCCTGTCGCCCAGAACTTCCTTGGCTCTGGCCATATCCGTCTGGTCAAACCACCATGCCACCGAGGCTTTCGGTAATTCCTTGATAATATCCAGGCGCGTATTGTAGCTGCCCTCGGCGAACAGTATCGGCAAGATGCCCTCGTTGACCAGGGCCATGATGACCTTCTTGAAGGTAGGCCAGTAGAAGGTCTCGTACTGCTTTTCGGACATAAAACCATCAGCACCTTTATGCAGCGGCATCATGACTATCGGCGGACCAGAGCCACCTACCGAAGATATTGCCGAGTCAATAGTAAGGAGCGCTATTTTCTCCGTTGCCTCCAGGAGCTTGTCCGGCCTCTGGAACATATCCATCATTACCGCCCGCGTCCCTCTAAGCGTATCGCCGAGGGTATCAAAGGGCGCCTTGGCCAGGCCCGCCATCACGCCCGGGAATCCCAACTCCATCGCCTCCTGGCTGACTTCCATGACTGCCGACATCCATTTCATACTTTCCCT
>CAZLEY010000083.1:0-5261 GCA_964558675.1 uncultured Dehalococcoidaceae bacterium
AAATGGGATGATTATGCCCCTTGCGTCCTCTATGGTTTTAGTAACGTTATGAACAGGGCCTGACGGTAGTTTCCAAAATGCACGAGTTGCCTTAGCTATATCCTGAACACTGCCGTTAAATTCTTCAATATCAAACGTAGGTATTTCTATGTCATCAATTTCCAGCCCATTTAACATATCGGTAAGGTTCATTCTTCTTATTTCCATCTGTGCTTGGTTTCTGTCAAGCGTCTTTATAGGGACGTTCCTACGCTTTCTATGAAATAACTCACTGATGCCGGGACCATATATACGTTTACTATTAGTAAAAAAATCGATGGGATAATCTAAGATAGTTGAAATTCGTATTAATAGCTCGGGAGTAGTATTCTTGATTCCACCTTCAATTTTTGACAACCATGCAGATGATACATCAAGCTTTTCAGCTAGATCCCTTTGGCTGATTCCCCTGGCTTGTCTTGCTAACGTTAGCATCTCGGGATTGAAGTATTCCTCTTTGTTCTTGAGTGGCTTCATCATCTCTCACACCTCGTTTCGGTCGTACTGTTTTCACTGGTCTATCCGGTGTGGGTAAAGATGTAATCTTTTCCACTGGTTTTTCGTAGAACCCTAATTTCCACTCCCATCTATTTCGGCTCCCGTCTGGACATACTATATATACAGCTTCAATACCTGTTTTAAGTTTATTCTGCTGGTATCCTGCTATAAGATTAGCTGCCTTGTTAACCATACCCGGAAAGGCTAATTGTGTAGGATGGTTTATTTGCTGGTCATTATAATCAATAACCGCGCCTGTGAGTATATTACTAGGTCTTCGGCTCATGTTTAATTTCTTAAATTTCAGTTCATAACGCCCGCAGACGAGCAAATGGGTGCGTCCATTCTTTAGGAAAAAGTAAATATCGGGATGACCATTCAATTTCTCTCGTGCATGGAATATCATGTGGTCATTTATGAAATTTGCTTTTGTAGTTGCACTGCATATTGATTTTGAAGAATCGCTTATATGTTTATAATAATCATCATAAGCCTCATTTATACTTTCAAGAATAAGGGTGACTACCTCAGGTGGTATTGTCTGCCGGGCCTGCCAGAGTGATGAAACCATTTCTGCTACCCCCTCTATTTGGAGATATTATAGCACCAATAACTGGCAAAGTCAAGCATTTATTTAACCAATTTGTTAACCTGCTATTTTTTCAACGCAATGACAGCGCCATTTGCAGCTAAAGCTCAATTTCTGGTAATCTAGGGTGTAACTATATTCTGCGCGGGAGGTAGCCATGACAGGCGAGACCTATGCCTCAGCCGGCGTCAATATCGATGCCAGCAACGAAGCTACCCGACTCATCAGCAAGCATGCCCGCTCTACCCTGCGTCCCGAGGTCCTCAGTGGCGTGGGCTTCTTCGGCGGCATGTACGAATTCAAGGGCTATCGTCAGCCGGTCCTCGTTTCCAGCACCGACTCGGTTGGCACCAAGCTGAAGTTAGCTGTAGCTTTGGACAGGCACGATACCGTCGGCATTGACATTGTTAATCATTGCGTTAATGATATTTTCACCTGCGGCGCCGAGCCTATCTTCTTCCTGGACTACATAGGCATCGGCAGGCTGATACCGGAAAAGGTGGAATCCATCGTCAAGGGGGTGGCCCAGGCCTGCCGCGAGGTTGGCTGTGCGCTTATCGGCGGGGAAACTGCCGAGCTTTCAGATGTCTACAGCGGCGGCGACTACGACCTGGTGGGGTTCGTTACAGGCGTGGTGGAGAAAGACAGGATTATCATGGGGAAGTCGATTACTGAGGGTGATGTAATTCTTGGCTTGCCTTCAAACGGACTTCATACCAACGGCTACACGCTTGCCCGCAGAGTATTAGGCGATGACGCTAAGGCACTGAACAAACACTATGATGAGCTGGATGGGACTGTCGGCGAGGCGCTTCTGGAGTCGCACATCTGCTATTATAACCAGTTGAAGCCGTTACTGCCGCTCGTCAAGGGAATCGCTCATATCACCGGCGGCGGTCTTATCGATAACGTGCCCCGCATCCTGCCGGAAGGCCTGGCCGCCCGCTTTGACAGCCGGACATGGTCTGTTCCGCCTGTTTTTCAGTTGATTCAGCGACTGGGCAACATTGACCGCAACGAGATGTACCACGTGTTCAATATGGGCATCGGCATGGTGGTTGTCTGCGCATCTGAGGATATCCATAAATTTCTCACAAAATTGCCCGGGGCAAAGGCTGTCGGGGAGGTGGTTAAACAGGCGGGGGAGGCGAGGGTAGTTATAGATTAATATGGGGAGTTTAAGAGGGGCGAAGCCCCTCTTTTTAAATTCCTCCCCCTTTCCTTTCAAGGTGAGGGGGATACGGGGGGTGAGGTAGAAGGTGAAGAAGAGGTTGTATTTACCTGCAATCCTACTGATATCAATAGCTATCCTTGTTGGTGGCTGCGGCAGCCCCAAAGCAATCAAGCCGCTGACGGATGCTGAAAAGGAAAAGATGATTGAGATAGCCCTTGCCGACCCAGAGGTATCAAAGTGGTTGGATACGGAAGACGTATACAGTACCGAAGTGGGCTGGTCCGCCGTAGGCTGGAATGACTCCGAAGCAACGGGGTGGGCGCGTCTGGAATATGAAGAAATAGCCGACGGTAAACTACCCACGGACAGGGTGTTTCCCTCAGATAGGGTAACTATTAATCCGGATGTTCACATTAGTGTTGGCGAACCGGCAGGAAAGCATCTTCATGTAGCCATTGACCGGGAGAAAATGGAGGTAGTAAACGTTGAATTGATGCCTGGCAGGCCGTCGGCGGGGCCTGAGCCAACGCCGGGGCCGGCATCAGGAGTATTCCCTGCCGAGCACCCCAGGGACTTTCCCGAAAACCTGAGGTGGCTGACTGATGAGGAAAAGGTCAAGCTGGTTGAAATAGCGCTGAATACACCCAAGGCACAGGAGTGGCTGCAAAAAGAAAGCCAGTATAAGACGGGCATAAGCTGGCTGGCCCTGAACCCGAATCCTGAGGGGGAGGGATATTCTGGCTATCGTAGATTTGATTATGACATAGTTGCGACGGGGATACCGCGGGGTAAGGTGGATATAACGCCGGAAGGTTCCTCGGAAAGGATAGTCTCGGAAGGGGTTCCCGAGGATGCCGAGATACATCCCAGCGTGACCATCTGGTTCGGTGAGCCGACGGAGTGGGTTGTCTCGGTTGCCGTTGATATTGATAGTGAGAAAGTGGTCCTGGAAGAAAGTTATCCCGCCAGAAAGGGTATTGTCATTCCCCCGCCGCCGGAAGACGTTGACTAAGTTAACATTTCTGTAATAATGAAAGGAGATGCAATGCGAGCCATTATCGGTGTTTCTGACAAGACCGGGGTGGGTGATTTTGCCAGAGGACTCAGCAAACTGGGATATGAAATATTCAGCACCGGCAAGACCGAAAAGGCGATAGCCGAAGCCGGCGTGCCGGTAAGCAGTATTTCCGAGCTTACGGGTTATCCCGAGATGCTTGACGGCAGGGTGAAGACGCTGCACCCGGCGGTTCACGGCGGCATCCTAGCCCGGCGTGACCTTCCCGGCCATATGGAAGAGCTTGCCAAACATAAAATTACCGCTATTGACCTCGTGGCGGTTAATCTTTACCCCTTCGTACAGACGGTCTCAAAGGAAGGGGTTACCCTGGAAGAGGCGCTGGAGAATATCGACATCGGCGGGCCGACCATGATTCGCGCCTCGGCCAAAAATTTTCCCAGTGTCATTGTCATCGTCGACCCGGCCGACTATCAGACGATACTTGAGAAATTGCAGAAGGGTGATTTACCCCAGGCCGAACGCAAGAGACTGGCTCAGAAGGCTTTCCAGCATGTGGCTATCTATGACACGGCCATATCGCAGTACCTGAGGCAGGGTGAGTCCTTCCCAGAGGGAAGGATGCCCGAGGAGATGACGGTAGCCATGAAGAAGCGGTACGGACTACGCTACGGCGAGAACCCCCACCAGACGGCGGCCTTCTATGCCGAACTGGCCGTCGGCGCCGGACAGAACACCGGCATCACCTGGGCCAATCAGTTGCACGGCAAGGAGCTTTCCTTTAACAACATTCTTGATGCCGATGCCGCCTGGGGGGCGGCGGTCGATTTCGCCGCCCCGACCGTGTCCGTCATCAAGCACACCAATCCCTGCGGCCTGGCCAGTCACGAGGATATCGCCGAGGCCTACCGCCGCGCCTTCAGCGGCGACGAGGTGGCGGCATATGGTGGCATTGTCGCCGCCAACCGGCCGGTAACTTTAGCTATGGCGGAGGCCATGAGGCCGGTATTTTATGAAATCGTCATTGCCCCCGCTTACGAACCGGAGGCGCTGGAGCTTCTGAAGAAGAAGAAAGACCTGCGTATCCTGGTGGCGGAGCTGCCGCCCGGCTACGGAAAAGAGGAATGCGGGTATACCGACTACCGCCGGGTAAAAGGCGGTTTCCTCGTGCAGGACTCGGACTCGCTGCCGGAAAAAGAGGTGGATATGAAAGTGGCCACCAAACGCGCGCCGACGGCTAAGGAGAAAGAGGACTTGCTCTTCGCCTGGCGGGCGGCCAAACATGTGAAGTCAAATGCCATTATGCTTGTCAAGGACAAGATGGTGACGGGCATGGGGGCGGGGCAGCCCAGCCGGATTATCAGCGCCCGGATAGCCGGTGAGAAGGCCGGCGATAAAGCTAAAGGGAGCGTCCTGGCCTCGGACGCCATGTTCCCGTTCTCCGATGTTGTGGAGCACGCGGCGAAAATAGGCGTGACTGCCATCATCCAGCCCGGCGGCTCGATACGTGACCAGGAGTCGATAGACGCCGCCGACAAGCATAATATCGCCATGGTTTTAACCGGCGTCCGGCACTTCCGGCATTAAGAAGTGGGGAGGCGGAATGAGTAATAGACGACAGCCGGAATACTATATGCGGCAAGCCCTGGGGCTGGCTGAGAAGGCTATTGAACTGGGTGAATTCCCCATCGCAGCCGTTGTTGTCCTTAACGATGAAATCATTGCCAGCGCAACTACCATGGAGCAGCGCGAGAAACGATTTCTGATACATGCCGAGTTATTAGCCCTGGAGACAGCCGATAAGCTGGGGCTATCCTGGGAAAATAGGCGTAGCGCTATGCTGTTCACCAATCTTGAGCCGTGTTTGATGTGCATGGGGGCGGCGATGACATTCTTTCTGGGAGAAATATACTACGGCCTTGAATCGCCGAGTGATGGGGCCGTTG
>CAZLEY010000084.1:0-4886 GCA_964558675.1 uncultured Dehalococcoidaceae bacterium
GCAGAGCGAATGTATACTGCCGGAGGGGTTGTATATCCCTCGGCGAGACCGCCCGCAAATCCACCCGGGAAATAGGATAAGATTCGACAGAAAAAAACCTGATAGAATGCGTAATTTTTACAAATACAGGATAACCTTCAGCAGGGTTATTCGTTCTAACTATTCGAGACAGGTTTTTGATACTACGTAAACCTGCGAACCTTTTTACCCGGAACCGCCTATATTATTACAGGCAGGTACTCCGGGAGGTGGAAAATGGAAACATGATAAAAGATTATAACGGCAGAAATACTTGCAGGACACATAAAGGAGGTTTAGAGACGTGAAAAAAGGAATCATCGTGACGATTAGTTTATTGATGGCGGCGGTATTGCTCACCGCTGGCGTTACGGGCTGTGGTAACAACAGCCCGGCGGAGCCCACGCCGCCAACGGTTGCCCCGCCAACTGCTCCTGCTCCGGTAGCAACACCCCCCGATGTGAATGTATCCCTGAATACCCAGACGGAAGGTATCTGGGTTAGCGGCACCGGCAGAGTTGCCGTCAGTCCGGACATTGCTATTCTGAGACTGGGTATTGAGGCACAGGAGCTAACTGTTGCCGAGGCGCAGGCCAGCTCCTCGGCAGCTATGGAAAAGGTGATGACAGCGCTTTCCGACAACGGTGTAGCGGAGAAGGACATCCAGACGCAGAACTTCCGTATCCGACAGAGAACACGCTGGGACGATGAACAGCAGCAGGAAGTCGTTATCGGCTACCGGGTAACCAACGATGTCGTAGCCAAGATACGGGATATGGCGAAAATCGGCGATATCATTGACGCCGTGGTGACAGCGGGCGGCGACTACACGCGCATTGATGACCTGAATTTCTCCGTTGAAGACCCTTCTGCCTATTATGATGAAGCCAGGGAGAAGGCCATTGACGATGCGAAAGCCAAAGCGGGGAAAATAGCCGAACTCGCCGATGTGAAGCTGGGTAATCCAACCTACATCAACGAGAGCGCTTCCACTCCATATTTGGGTGGCATGGGGTATGAAATGGCAGTACCCGCACCCGCACCGGCTCCAGTAATTATCCAGACACCACTACCTATCAGTCTTGGGGAGGTCGAGATAACAGTGAACATGCAGGTAGCTTACGATATAGAGGAAAAAACGCCGACAATCTCGATTAAGGGTGAAGGCAAAGTCTACATTGAAGGCGACAACAAGCCAGAATAAAAAAGTGTTCCTAGTGATAGACTTCGGGCAGAGCCGGCCCCATTCCTATCTGGCATCTTATCGGTCTTTGCCCGGAGTCTTTTTTCTAAAGTCGTAAAGACAAATAGTAAGGCTAAATAGCTTTATGATAAAATTATGTCATATATGAAATAATTATATATGACTTGTATATATTAAAGAACTACGGAGCTTCTGGTGGAAATGGTCTGTAGCCATAGAGATAGTCGGAAAACGAACCTTTTCGATGCAAAAGGCCTATATTATTTTAGTATAGGGGTCAGATGCCAGACTTAACTGAAAAGTGGCAAACAGGTGATATGGCCGCCTTTGAAACACTGTATCGGCAGTATGAGAAGCTGGTCTATCGAACGGCTTACCTCATCACCGGCAATAAAGAGGCGGCTGAGGTTGCTTTGCAGGAGGTCTTTATCTCCGTGTGGAAGTCCCGGCATACCTATGATCCTAACAAAGGCAAGCTCACTACCTGGCTGCACCGCATCACCGTCAACCAGTGCGCCGGGAAGAAACCTCAGCAAGCACCGGCTGCCATTTCACTTGAAGGGAAAGGGATTGACCCGCCGGAAATGAAGCATACCGCCCAGCCGGAAGAAATCGCCATAACGAAAATGGAATACGAACGGCTCCTTAAGGCGATGGAGGTGCTGGATACGAAGCACCGCTCCGTGCTGGTGCTGAGATATTTCAACGACCTGTCCTACCAGGAGATTGCGGAGACGCTTGAGATACCGCTGGGCACAGTGAAGTCAAGGCTTAACCAGTCACTAAAGTATCTTAGGGAACAAATGAAAATGGAGGGTGGGGAGGCATCAGTGACATGAACTGCAAGGACATATGCGAACTGCTGACCGCCTATCTTGACGGCGAAGTAACTGTAGAAGAGAAGGCGTATATAGAAACGCACCTGCCAAACTGCCCGCAGTGCCGCGCCGAGCTTGGGGCGTTTTCCGCCATGCGGGAGAATTTGCGTGGTGCTCTCACGGCTATGGCTGATGAGGTTACACCTTCACCCCAGCTCTGGGAAAAGATAAGAGACCGACTGGAAACTAAAGAAAGTCGGAAAGGGTTCTGGTCAAGTTTCACGCTCGGTCGTGTGGCGACGGCCGCGACAGCGGTAGTGGTTCTGGTCATCGCTGTCGTTATCTGGCAGTACGGCGGCATCCTTGAAATGGGCTCTCCGCCTCCAACTCCTGCCCCAGCGCCAGAACCTACACCGGAACCTGAACCTGCGCCGACGCCGACACCTGAACCTGCACCAAGCATCACACTACCGCGGATTGAATTCGAACGAATCGCTCCTAGCATCCATGAGCTTGGAGAGGGTATCGAAATTAACCTTTCCTTCATCAACGGGACGCCAGACCCCGCTATCATGAACCCGTTCCCCCCAGAGGTCAATATCGTCAGGCTCAACGAGAGGCAGCCGGAAGGTACCGTGCGTACGTTCCCGGCGGGCACCGGAGAACGCTTGATAAACCCTGGTGAAACCGTGCCTTATAAGATTACCTGGGACCAGTATGACGACAACGGCCATCAAGTGGCTCCCGGCTGGTATGATATCGAGTTGACCGTTACCAGCCGAACGTCGATGGAAGAGCATGGTGGCTCGATCGGCGGCCTGGCTACCCGGGTACTCATCCTGCCCCCGCAGGGTGTGATGGAGCGTACTATCGCGGTAAACCAATCACAGACCGTGACGGACCTGCCCTTCGTATGGGGGCGGGAGGAGCAGCGCATCACCTTGACCATCACTCTGGAGAGCGTGGAAATGACCTCCGAAGGTGTCATATTTAACGCTTTCATAACCTCGCCCAGCTATACCCTGCCCCAGGGACCTCAGATGGCACCGCCGCAGTGGATGCTGGCTGGTTATGCCCGCTATACCGTTGACGGCGTTGTGAAGGAGGCTGGCGTCGCAAGTATGCATATTCTTGAAGACGGCCTTCAGTTGCGATGGGGATACGAACCGGAAAAGCTAGACCCTATACCAAGCGACGCTAAAGAGCTTACCTTTACCATAACCAAGCTCAGCGACTGGGAAGGCCCCTGGGAGTTCAGGATACCGCTGGAGTAGCTGAGAGCGATTGCGTGAAGGAGAGTAAATGAAAAAGAAGTCGATTATTATCATATGCGCTGTAGCTCTCGTAGCCCTGATAGTAGTCGTACTAGGGAAAGATATGTGGTTTGGCGGGTTTCATTTCGGGCCACCAGAAGTAGGGCGAATGCCGCCGGAGGCAAGCTGGGTGAAAGTGGATGCAACCATAAACGAGGATTCTTACTCGCCTGGTGAAGACATCGTGATTGAGCTTACATTCCAGAACAATAGTACCGATATGTTCCTAATGGAACCATTTCCTCCGAAAATAATGGTGATGCCTTCCTTAAAGTACGGACTGGTAATACGCGAATTTCCTGAAGGGGCAGAAGCCAAGTCTTTAGAACCGGGAGAGACGGCAAGCTACACATTGACATGGGACCAGCGCGATAAAAATGGTCAGCAGGTACCCGTCGGTGATTACAAACTCGCATTAGGCAATATAGACGCATGGAATCAAAGATTCATACTAACGTTGGATAAACCGGTGGAGATTACCATCGCGCCTGCCTCGGAACTTGCTCCCACACCACCACCGTCTCCCGAATCAGGGAAAAAGATTGATGCCAATCATGTGCATGTTAAGAACGGTGAAGTAATTGTATTTTCCGGCACCAGTACACTTCCGGACGGAACCCATCTTCAGACGCAGTTATACGTCAGAGACGACCCATTATCATGGTGGCCCACCGAAAAGTTTATCCAGGTGCAGGATGGGAATTGGGGAATTAGCGTGCCGCTGGGGGAAAATGCGGCGCCTAAATATCTATCCATGAGTACCTACTATTCTTTCAAGATATGGGAGAAAGATAATCCTGCGGTAGTGGCAGGCTACGGGTTCGATCTGATGGGGCCCCCTCCTACCCATGAAATTTTCCCCGATGCCAGCCAATTCCCAGAAGAACTGAGAGAGCAGCTCCATGCGGGCAATCCGGTTGTCATGATGAGAATCCTATACACGATGCGTGGTGAGAGTAGCTATTTCGGCATATATGAGGATGGTTTTGTTTACTTCGTGGAAGAAACCGGGCTGAGACCGACGATGCAGACAACGGAAATATGGAAAGCCGGGCGTATTTCCAAGGAGGAACTGGACAGTCTCGCCGATTTTATGAGGGGCAGCCGTTTTATGGAAATGGAAGACCACTACAGCCTGTCTACCATTCCCTGCACCGACCTCGACCTTAGAATCCAAGTGTATTACCAGGACATTAATAAATTCGTAACCGCCCAGGGTTACTTCAGCCCCGATGATGGTAAGACCATCCCAGATATGCCATATCCGCTAAATGAAATATACAAAAGGCTCAAGGACATTGCCGATAATAAGACTGATGAAGTTACCCGTGAGTTTAGAGGAATGGGTCGCGGATAACAGCAGGTTGCCGGCATCCACAAGGTGGTGAATGATGAAAAAGATTGTCATTCTGTTTGTTATACTTCTCGCAGCTCTGTCGCTGATAACCTCAGTGGCGGGGTGTCAACAGAAAACACAACCGTCGTCATCCGTCACAGGTGATATTCGGATGACAGTAACTATCAATGGCTTGG
>CAZLEY010000085.1:0-4844 GCA_964558675.1 uncultured Dehalococcoidaceae bacterium
GGGACAGGATAGCCCTGATGAAGGAAGGCAGACTGGTGCAGTACGATACCCCGGCTAACCTCCTTTACCGGCCCAAGGACGAATTCGTCGAGGGTTTTGTCGGTGCCGACCGTGCCCTGAAAGGTCTGCAGTTGCTCCGGGTGAAGGATGTGATGACCGGTTCGCCGCTCACCGCGGACATTGGCGAGAAAGTGGATAAGGTGCGGAGTCGGCTGGAAAAAGTAGGGGTAGATTCCATCGCGGTTATCAATGCTGACAGGAAGTTTCTGGGATGGGCCAGCGCGGAAGCCATGAAAACCGGCAGGGGAAAAATAGTCAAAGATGTCATGAGCCCGTCTTCGACGACCTCCGATGTCAACGCCGTGCTCAACGAGGCACTTTCCCTGATGCTGGGCAGCGGGTTCAAGATATTACCTATCGTAGATGGGGATGACCGGCTTAAGGGAATCCTGACCTTTGACGCTATCCAGGAAGCCCTGCACGAAGCCGTAAAAACCGGGGGTTCAAAGTGAGACGCCGGATAGTCCTTATCAGTCTCCTGGTTATACTTATCGGCCTGACCGTCTGGACTACCAGCCTGGGCAGGATAGGCACGTCGATTGCCTTCACCTATAGCGATATACTGAGCGCCTCCAGATCCCACCTCCTGTTGGTGTTTGTCCCCGTGCTGGCGGCTATAGTCATCATTATGCCGCTGGGCATCCTGATTACGCGCCCCAAATTTAACAGGCTGGCACCGGGTGTAATCGGTACCGGTAATGTGGCGCAGAGCCTCCCCAGCCTGGCTGTTATTGCGATTATGGTACCGCTGATAGGTTTCGGCCTGCGATCGGCATTCATTGCCCTCTTTGTCTACGGATTGCTGCCCATCCTGCGCAATTCCTATGCCGGCATGAATAACATCGACTCCGCCGTTATTGAAGCTGCCCGGGGAATGGGCATGACCCGCTGGCAAATCCTGCAAAAGATAGAGCTGCCCCTGGCCCAGCCGGTGATTATGACCGGGATACGCATATCCACTATTGTAACCGTGGGTACAGCCGAGCTGGCGGCGCTTATCGGCGTTCGCAGCCTGGGCTGGATAACGCTGGCCGGGGTGTTCGCCGGAGAGCCTTTAATCATCATACAGGGAGCCGCCCCCACCGCATTTCTGGCTATTACCCTGGGCTATTTCCTGGAGCTAATTGAAAGCCGGATGACACCAAAGGGGCTGAAAATTAATGCGAAAACTGCTTGAAAGGGGGTGATAGGTGATAGAAAGGATGTTGGCTTATTAACAACCTAAGCTGTAAAAATTAATAGAAATTTTTAGGAGGTATGGAGATGCGAAAGTTTGTTTTGTTATGTTTAGCACTAATCATCGGTCTTGTCCCCGTTATGATGACGGGGTGTGGAGAGAAGGTCAAGGAGGTAACCGTCGGAAATAAAAATTTCACCGAGGAATACGTTATCGGCCAGCTGATGAAGCAGGTTCTTGAAGAGAATGGCTTCACGGTTACCCTGACTTCCGACCTTTCCACGGATATCCTCCGGGGTGGCATGGAATCCGGGGATATCGATATCTGTGCCGACTATACAGGTACGGCCTGGATGACTCACCTGGGGCACGAGTACACACCGGGTGCTGACAACAACGAGATATACGACATGGTAAAGGAAGAGGATGCCGGCAACGGTTTTGCCTGGCTGGATGCCATCTGGAACAACAACACCTACGTTCTGGTTTCCTGGCCCGATTTTGTCGAAGCGAATAATTTGACGACAATATCTGACCTCGCGGCGCTCTATAACTCAGGAGCGGATGTTAAAACATTCGTAGGTCTCGAGTTCTCCACACGCCCCGATGGTCTACCCGCTTTGGAGAAGTTCTACGGCTTCAAAGTCGCCGAGAACTCCCTCATGACCGGGGCACCGGGAGCATCACTTCTGGGTCTGGAAAATCACGAGTGTGATATCGCTATGGCCTTTGGTACGGATGCCATTATCGCTAAAAATTCATGGCATGTGTATTCGGACGATAAGGCTTTCTGGCCTCCCTACGACCTGGCACCCTATGTCCGCCAGGAGGTCCTCGATAAATACCCTGAAATCGAGGATATCCTCAATGATCTGGTAGCCACCTTCCCCGGTGGCGGAGAGCCAGCTACCCCGGCTCTAGTCAGTGAAGGGCAGAAGGTATGGCAGGCCCTGAACGCCAGAGTTGACAACGACAAGATGGAACCGGATGAGGTTGCCCGGGAGTACCTTATCGCCCATGGCCTGGTTGAGGAGTAGCAGCTTATAAGTAGAAGAAGCGGAGTAAAACAAAATGGTTCAGGGTACTCCGCTTCTTTTATAATCTGATGTCTAATAACCGCAAATTATTACAGTAAAAACATAAGCATCATAAATAAATTGGCAGGGTCGTTATAGCGATAAATCTGACAACATAACGGCGCGCCCGGCCTTTAGAAGGCAGTTGCCCGATAAGCTATTCTTCCAGCTTTTCTAGCATACCAAGTGCTGAACGATATTACAGCCTGAGCGCTAATAACTGTCCCTCAAGACCTTACCCGTAGCCTTGTCTTTCCAGTAAGCTCGCTGCTGCACCGGCCAGTTGAAGGAAATAGCTCCGGGGCGAGGGCAATCGTTGACACAGCAGCCGCCATACCAGCATTCATCGGGATGCAGTATTATCGGCGGTTTGCCTTTCTCGGGATTGGGTATATAGACATCTACCTGGCAGACTTCTACACAAGTGTTGCACCCGTCGCAGATATCAGGATTAAAAATCACCGGTGTGTTCGGGGTAACTATATTAGGCAAAGCATATATCTTTTTCTGAGCCATGACAGCCTCCTTATTTTCCTTCATAGACTCCGGTGTAGTCTTTGTTATGAGCCTCGTAATTGGCTTTCATATCACCCCAGTAGTTCATGGGCAATTCGCCCGCTTTGGCCTTGCCGTTCTCCAGCTTGATAGTCACAAATTTGCACCATTCCGGCGGGTCAACCTCGGGGTAATCGA
Source organism: uncultured Dehalococcoidaceae bacterium (assembly GCA_964558675.1). Taxonomy (GTDB): domain Bacteria; phylum Chloroflexota; class Dehalococcoidia; order Dehalococcoidales; family RBG-16-60-22; genus CAZLEY01. The sequence continues at coordinate 3,007 of CAZLEY010000085.1, forward strand.
TTCTGAAGAAATTGAGCATCTGGCTGCTTGCCTGACGTGCCAGAGATGCATTCAGGACGATTTGACCGTGTGTCAGCAGGCTCAGGTCTTCGATGCTGCGCATCAATTTATGCGGGTCAAGGGCGTACAGCCTGGGTACGTGGTTTTCTTCAATATCCTTCAGGGAATCCAGCCCCATGTTAAGAAGTAACTCGGTCTTAAATTCACTGCAAAAGTACTGCATTGTCCTGGCAATACCGGCGTGCAACTCCTTCCAGTCGATGCCATCGCTGCGTTTTATCGGGGCGTAGATGCGGGTTTTTTCAAGGGCGACCTGCTCTTTGGATATTTTACCTTCACCTATCTGCCGCGAATAGTCGGCGGCTTTCCGGCCGGCATACCTGCCGGTAGCGGCCGCGTAGCTGTGGTCGCCGGCGGAGAACGTTTGCTCCCCGGCGACGTACAACCCATCCAGAGTCGATTTCAAGTCCCAGTCAATGACGGGGCCACCGCCACCGGCGGTGCGCCACTGGGAAGGACTCGTTCCTTCGATGAAGTTGTAGTTCTGGAGCAGGTGTTTGGAGGGGTCGAAGCCGGCTTTTTCATAGGTATTGGTAATGATTTTAGTGGTGGATTCTTCTCCCAGCATAAGTTTCCAGGTAACTTTACGCTCGATATCCGGCATGGCGGGGAAATCGCCGTAGAACGGCAGGGCATATTCCCCTTTTTGTATCCCCTGGCGGATAGCTTCAGACACTTCCGGCGATGGCCTCATGGCGCCCCCGTCCGGCCATCCCTGCAATGGCCAGGGCAGCTTTTTGCCGTTGGCATCGACCAGCTGAATATTCTCATAGCTGGCGTCTCCGGCGCCGCCGTACCAGGTATGTTTGTGACCGGTACCAATCATAAGGATACCGGTCTGCTCCATCAGGGTAAGTTCAGCGCCGGCTCTCCATGCCATGGCCACGCCGTCGCCGGTCTTGGTTCGAGAGCCAGGGAAGGTATTATAACCAGCCATCTCCGTATTCAACATCCACAGAGAAAAGTCGCCGGCAGTAGCCAGTATGGCGGCCTTCGATTTAAAAATCATGAATTCGCCGGTGCGGTTGTTAAAGCCCATAGCACCAACCACCCTGGCTCCCTGGGCACCTCCATCCGTCAACAGACTGGTAACCATGACGCGGTCGTAAATATTCACGCCCAGACGTTTGCATTCCTTCTTCAAAGCAGGCTTAAAAGTGGTTCCCCAGATACGTATAACAACCTCAGTAGAATGGTTGGGGCTGGTGCGGGGTGAAAACATGAATTTGGTATCGTCATACCTGCCTTCGGCGCCTTTGTATTCGTCGTCAACGTCCCTTATTTTGCCGCCCATCTGCTCCAGTTCAAGGAGCGTATCGTAGTTTTCACGGCATTGAATCTGGGTTCCGATACCGTTGCCGTAGGGACACTTGAGAGGCTCTTTCATCAGCATGCCCAGGACGCCAGGACGCTCGGTCATTTTTTTTGCCCACTCATCGGGGTCAACCTTGGAGTGCGGGTTTGCGGGAACGTTGCACCAGTGGTCACAGCCGGGACCCCCGGCGCCGCTCCTGATAGTATCGCCCTTTTCCACCAGCGCCACCCTAATACCCTTCCTGGCGGCGCTGATAGCCGCCCAGCATCCGGCGATGCCGCCGCCAATGACCAGGACGTCAGTCTCGATTTCCTGCTCTTTGTCATAGTTGATTGAGTAAGGCCATGGGGGTGCCTTGCCTTCCTTTTCCAGGAAATCATGCCATTTAGTCATGTTGTTATCCTCCTCTCGAATCTACTCTTATAAAATATGCGGCTGTCTATGATTTTACTCCTTTTCCAGT
>CAZLEY010000086.1:0-4830 GCA_964558675.1 uncultured Dehalococcoidaceae bacterium
TGGTAACGGTGTACTTAATGAGTTCTCTGGTATCAAACAGGAATGATTCGCCAACGACCTCGTCCGGAGAAGCGCTGGTGCCGGCGAGCATTTTCTTCACCCGCTCCTCGGTAGGAAGTATGATGGGTAATCCGTCCGTCCAGCCTCTTTCATAGAACAGACGCTGTAAGTTGTCTTCAGTATCCGGTTCCAGGAGTACCTGGGGAGGCCCGGCTTTTACGGCTCCAGAAGACTCAGGCTCCACCTTCGTTTCGCTTACCGGTTTCGTTAATACGTCAATTATTTCATCGATGACAGGTTTACCGGTATCCGGGTCATTGCCTACGATATAATTATCAAGGACTTCAGGAGGCAAACCTATCACCGGATGCGGAGTATAAATGAAAGGTAAAGACGCGGCTCTCGGGTTATCCTGTACAACGCTTTCATACTCGTACGTCGAGACGGGAGCAACCGGGATACCGTAGGTCTGTTCAAGCTTCGTGCCGCTTGCAGCGACCGCTGCAACACATCCCGGTCAGCCGGCTACGCCAAGGACAATGGCATGGCCTTTCTCCTTAATTTCATCCCATAAGTCCGTCGTATCGTCCATGAACACCATTCCCGTTTTCCGCTTGCGTATCGTGGTGACGGACGGCATGTTTTCGGCAAACCACTTTTGTAGTTGCAGCATAAACTTGTAGCCTCCGCCGAAACCGATATCCACCAGATACACTGTTTTGTTCTCCAGTGTGTCCAGCCGCTTGGCCATAGAAGGTGAAGACGGTGCAGGCCCACCCATACCCGGTGGAGGTCCACCCATACCGGGCGGAAATCCACCCGTACCCTTCTGGACTCCAGCTTCAGGACTCATTACTGATAGTACTTTACTTGTCATTATATTCCTCCGTTAGACTGTTCATTGTTTAGTTGAATACTTGATTAAAAAGGCCCTCTTTGTTCTTTCACCCAGTCTATATCCTGCCTGGCTTTCCCCCATCCGGCTTCGGCTGCGCCCTCGAAGAGATTCTTGTTGCCCATGTGTTTCCGCATTTCTTCCATGCGCTCCTTCATCAGCTCTTCCTGTCTCTTCATGCCTTCAGGAGTGGCGTAGTTGATAATCCGCTCTAAACTGTACCTCAACATCTTCTCCGGTTCCGGAACCGGAATAATGAAGAACTGCTCATTTTCAATCCCCTTCTTAAGTATAAGTGCCAGCTCCACGGGGTCCATCCCCTGGGCATTAACTTTACTCTCAAACTCAATGGTCCTTTCATCAACCCGATAGCCGGTGTTCTTCAGATGCTCCGGCCGGGTAAACGTGGCTTCGTGGATATTCGTGTTGATACCACCCGGGCACAGGCAGGATACGCCAATGCCATAAGGCTTGAGCGCCTGATGGTAGCACTCCATAAGACTGTTCACCGCGGCTTTGGCGACGGAATATGGAGTACACCCGGATGCCGCCATAAAACCTGACATCGAGGAGGTGGTGGCGATGTACCCGCCCTTACCGGCCTGTATCATGCGCGGCACGAATGTCACCATACCATTGATGACGCCGCCGAGGTCAACACCTATAACCCAGTCAAAATCTTCAAATGTCGAGGCTTCAGCCGGGCCGAAGGTATTGACACCCGCGGTATTGAAGAGAAGCTGGGGGGGACCGCCGAATACCTCTTCCACCTCGTCTGCGGCAGCTGCATATGCCTTACGGTCCGTAATATCCAGTTGTATTGCGTGGACTTCTGCCTTTTTATCCCGGAAATACGCCATTGCCTCGTCCAGATGGTCCTGGCGAATATCGGCAATAACAATCTTACAGCCTGCTTCTGAAAACACCTTTGCCTGACCGAATCCGGCACCGGAAGCGCCCCCGGTTATAAATGCAATCTTACCAGCAAAATCTTTCATTCACTCCTCCTTTGTATTCTTAAATAGTGTAAAATGAATGGCAGGCTATTGCAAATCCAGACCTGGCCCCGGAAACCAGCTACACGCTGACTTAGTGCATATTTGGGCCAGGCCCTTAAGGAGTAGAATCTTAGGCATACTCAGCAATGTATTCGGGCAGAGTTCGACTCTCGAGCCTGTCTCAAAATTAGCTTAGTATGATAAAATTGGGCTAATACTGTGGAGGTTAGCCCGATGCCATTACGTTCATTTAACCGCGAGCAAGCCTGGCTTCTACCACCAACCCTGGGAGAGCTTATTCCCGTCGATCACCCTGCCCGCTTCGTAGCGGAGTTTGTGGATTCTCTAGATCGTGAGGCTTGGATCGAGTCAGAAGTTAGTCCGGACGGAGAACCATTAGGAGCTCCGTCCTATCATCCAAGGGCTTTACTCAGTGTCTGGCTATATGGTTTTATGACCGGGATACGCTCCAGCCGTAAGCTGGAAGCAGCTTGTCGAGATCAGGTACCCTTTCTATGGCTAACGGGATGGCAGCATCCTGACCACAACACCCTCTGGCGATTTTATCAGGCTCATCGACAGCCGATGCGGAGACTCCTGAAATATACAGTAGCCACTGCTGTGAAGCTAGGACTGGTTGATCTAGCAGTACAGGCTGTGGATGGCACCAAGATACCAGCTAATGCTGCTCGTGATCGAATTTATGATGCTTCTGGGTTAAAGCGGTTACTTAAGCGTACTGAAGCAGCTATTGCCGAGATGGAGGCTCAAAACGAGGCAGGAGAGGATACGCCTCCACCGCGACTTCCAAAGGAGTTGCAACAGGCACAGTTCCTACGACAGCAGATCAGGGAAGCTATGGGCCGGCTGGAGCAGAATGAAGAGCTGACACGCGTTAATCTGACAGATAAAGACTCTCAACTCATGAAGGGGCGAGACGGAATCATAAATGGTTACAATGCCCAATCGATGGTATCTCCCTTAGCCGTGGAGACAGCCAAGGGAAACGGGATGTTAATCACTGCTGCTAACGTGGTTAACACTGCGGCCGACTCCGGGCAGTTAGTCTCTATGCTGGAGCAGGCCGAAGAATTGACCGGAGAACGTATCCCAACAACTCTGGCGGATGGCGGCTATCATACCGCCGCTAATTTGGAAGCAGGCAAGAACCGGGGCCAGACACTCGTAATGGCGGAGCGGTACCAAGGCGCAGCGAAAAAACCCTATTTCAAGGATCAATTTCTCTATGACGCAGAGACGGATAGCTACGTTTGTCCAAAAGGACATCGGCTCCGCTTCCGTGGGTTTCGACCATGCAAAAGAAAAGATTCAGGTCAAAATCGTGTCTACTGTGCTTCGAGAACAGTCTGCCGTGTGTGCCCAGCTTTTGGAGTCTGTACCAGGGATGCCCATGCCGGGCGCGCTCTCTGGATCGGGCCTTCAGATATGTTGCTGCGCGAACATAGAAAGTGGATGAAGACAGACAAGGCACGTAATCTATACGCCCGGCGGCAGCAGTTGAGTGAACCTACTTTTGGCATTCTTAAGGAACAGTTGGGAGCCAGACGTTTTCTACTAAGAGGTCTGGCAAATGTCCGCGCGGAGTTTAGCCTCATGGCTACGGCTTTCAATCTGCGAACTCTGTCACAGGTCTGGACCAGAATAAAGCAAGGGACTTTGTCTAGTTCGAAACTGCAACGTGGGAAGGTTACTCAGAATATTTTTAAACTTTCTCCGATCCACAATGTATTTTAGTGATGGCTTGACTTCAACCACCATTGGATTAGGCTCCATTATTGTAAATTATTCAAGCTTTTGAGACAGGCTCTCTCCCCCGTCTCCACCATAAAAACACTCCTTCAGGCTAAAAGTCACATTTCGTCAGAAAGTGACCCTGCTAACAATTCATTTCTTCATGCAATGAATTAGCCATTGCATTGGATCTTCAGTGCTCTTGTTAAATTAATACCAGGAACGACGTCCAATACAGCTATCGCTTGATTATAGAGTTATCGGTTAATTTCATCTTGTGTCCAATCCGAAGCATTCAGTTCTGATTTCATATGGCCTGTTCTGTCAAATGTCGGCTATCGACAGGGTTAGCAGGGTTTTTTGACTTTTCGTTCATCTGCCGGTTCGCCGTATCGCAGTTCTCTAAATATTAAATAAAAGCGATTTATAAATATTTAACTCGCGGAATATCTCTCATCCAGAGTAAAATTGACGTAAAAGCTGCATGAAATGTACACTTTTATGCGTAAGATACCCGGGTGTTTACACAATGGGATGGAGATATATAGTTAGTTAAAACGCCTGTGATTACTCGTGGTCCATACCCCAGGCCTCGAATACTCTCTTGTAAAGGTCCGGCTGGCGGAAATCCGGTCTCATCATCATTTGTTCATGTTCGAACCCGGACTCGTTCCTGTCAAACTGCCTGAGGTTTTCCGTCAGTTCGGCTAGTTTTTCCCTGGGCACGGAGAACATCATTTCTCCCGCGATGGTAAGCGCCCGGGCATATTCACCGGGGTCGGGTAGGTTTATCCAGTACTCGCCGTTTAACATTACGGGCACAACGGAATTGGAACATGATAAGGGGAAGAAGTTCGACTTTACCAGCGGCCTATCTTCCATTTTCAACGAAAGGAGTATGATTCGTAGCTGATTGGTATCGCAATAGATAATGACGGCATCCGGTTCGAAAGTAGCCGTACGCAACGGAGCGGTAAGGATACCGATGTATTTCCCGTACTCGAAGCAATCGTATGTATTCGCAGCCCTGCCAGCAGGATCGTCTGGCTTCGGCACCAGACCGTAGGCTATCACGGCGCCCGGGCACCAGTTGTCTTCTTTCAGCATGGCTACCGTAGCTCTATCCCGGCGTGATAAGGCGAAAGCCTGGCACTGGGCGAGATGATAGCCGCGGTCTTTTTTCGG
>CAZLEY010000087.1:0-4731 GCA_964558675.1 uncultured Dehalococcoidaceae bacterium
AAGGCTACACGCGCTCTCCAGGCGCGCCTGATAGGCCACTCCAGCACCTCTCCGCGATTTGTTTGCCTCTTAAGCTTATAGGTATAAAACCATTTTTAATTTTATTCTTCAGTAAAAACAGTTCGGATTTCTTCCTGGTGGCATTGCGGGTATTACGGGTCTGTCGCCTGACAAATTCAATTATCGCGCGCTTATCTTCCAGCCTATGGAAGTACATGCCAATTGCCAGGATAACCTTGCCGATAGAGATATTCCGGCATTCAACCGTTTCATAATCATAATGCTCAACCTTTAAAAGCTCACCGGTGATTTCCGCCTGGTATTCCGGCTTGGCAAGGAGAATATCAGTCAAAGCGGTAATAGCGTGATGAGCTGTAATCATATTGCCTGTATTTAATAGCCCGGTAAATCTGCCTATTAATTTATCAACCGCTCCGGCGCTGTCCACTCTTGCTAAAGCGCCGATAACATCCATCGCCGTCCACCTGAGAATTCTGTTATCATGGTTGAGGAGCTTCACGAAGAATTCCAGCTCAGGATAAAGCGCCGCCGGATTCCTCCGTGCAAGAACTGTAATATTTTTCGAACAGGGGTATTTAATCTTGGGGTCATCAGATAATAAGTCTGTGCAATTGATTTTTACCATTTTGCTCCACCACCTCGCTTATTATTGACAAATTGACTCAGTTCGTCAATTGGCGGAGAGGGTGGGATTCGAACCCACGCTCCGCTTACGCGGAGACCGCTTTTCGAGAGCGGCACCATAAGCCTCTCGGACACCTCTCCCAGCTTCAAGATTCTACCTTAAAAAGACCCTACAGGGCAATTCTGCCGATGATACATATAAATAGTATTCATTACGTAATGGCGTAATTTGACATAATACTAAGCTTAATGTCAAAATAATCCACACGTCACACCGGATAGAGTTACAGGATAGGGTACTAGATTCTCAAAGGGCCCTGGATGATAGCTTATAGGGGTCTTAACATTTTCTGAACGGCTGAATATAGTTCCGGTAAATTAACTATTCATTAACGATAATGCGTTCTTGCAAGCAGTGCCTTGGGGTTCACGACACATCCCGGGGGAGATTGCAGGATTTCTCTCAGAAGCTGTTCCTCTCTGGGTTTGATAAACTGACCCGGTATTTTCTTTTCCAGTTCATCCTTTGCCTGTAATGCCTGGATTGTTTTTTTCTCAATCTCTTTAACCACCCGTTCCACTGTTGAAACCTCTTTCCTGGACTTCTCCTGCACAAAATTTTCCGTCAGCTTGCCTAATATGCGATTCTGCTCGGCAGCACTGCCTCTTAGCGACTGAGATGCCTCACTGAGGCCCTGTATGGCACTGGTATGGCTGGCCATGTGCTGGGCATAGAGTTGCATGGCACCGGCAAAATTATCTAAAGCTCTTTCCGTGCCCTCAAATCGGCGTGAAAGTACCAGGTCTGTCCGGTGGCTTTCCTCAACAATCGGAGATAATGCATTTCTGAATATCCTTCCAATACCCAGGCTCAGCTCATTAGCGTACAGGAAGAGAGCCAGCAGGACAATGGCAACAATAACGAATACCATTGCCAGCCTGTTCTGTAAGAGAAGTAACGGCAGTCCGAGGTAGGGAATCTGGGAACCAACGGTACCCCTGATATCCCATGGCCTTATAAGGAAGGGGTCATCGTAGGCATTGTCTCCCTTTGTTTGGAGTGAAATTCCAAGCTGGTCTTTTTTAATCTCAACCACACGGCGGGCGATTATCGGTGGATAGTTGTAGTCCTCACGAATGGTACCGGGGACATTGGCAACAATAATATCCCCTTCTTCTACGTCTGTTACTTCTACCGACTTAATAATAAGCAGACTGCCCGATTGAAGTGCGGGTTCCATACTGGAACCGAAGACGGGCGTAAACGGCACGTTACCCCATACGGAGAGGAATCCCACCACACAGAAAAAGATAATAAGGATCAGTCCTATAGCTCGTTTCATAGTACCTCTCGGGTACAGATATAGACGTACAAGACGTACCTGCTCTACCTATTTAATTAACTAACGTCTCCAGTGTATTTATAAGAGACAACGTATAATAAGCAACTATTATTGTATGTTAAACACAATGCATTTGCAATACCACACCTTGTCCTATAGGAGAAATTATAATGTACGTATCTATTTTATACTCGATTCTGGCGAAAATTTCTCACCAGGATATTTTGGCGGTAAGCCTAGATATCGTGGAAATAAAGGAATTTTCGGCGGTTGGAAGCAGATAAAAGGGGACATTATTAAGAACAGAGGGACAATGATTCGGATAGGAAATCAGGCACAATCCATTTGCCAGGAGTCAGAGGGCGGAATATTCGTTTTGTGACTAACGAAATTGAGGCCGAAGCACTTATGGCGAATGCTCAAGGTTCACCATTACTTCATTAAAAGATTCGGCGGCATTAATACTTCCCAGACCTGTGCCATCGATACCTATATCATAACAGCCGGCATCAATCGCCAGGCGAACCTCATCATTGAGCCTGCCATCGCCATTAGTATCAGTTACCACAGTAAATAACAGCGCTGCCAGTCCACTGACGTAGGCAGTAGCAAATGAAGTGCCATGCTTGTACCCGTAGCTATTATCAGGCAGGGTAGAGTAGATATTGAATCCGGGGGCGGCTACGTCTACCCAGTCACCGAAATTCGCCAGTGGCGCCAGGGTACCATTTTCCCGGATAGCCGTTACCCCAATACAGTTCTCGTAGCATGCCGGATAGACCGGTAATTCTTTGCCATCATTGCCAGCGGCAGCTATAATAACAGCCCCATTCCGCCACGCGTAATCTACAGCTTCTCTCAGTTCAGATGTGGATTCTATCATCTCAATGCTTATATTAATTACATTGGCACCATTATCTACCGCCCAGATAATGCCGTCAGCCAATGCTGATATCTGGCACCTGCCTTTATCATCAGCTACCTTAACATTAACCAGATAACTTTTCGGGGCCAGGCCAATAATACCCGAGTTGTTATCATTCCTGGCAGCAATAATCCCGGCTATATGAGTGCCGTGGCCGTATATGTCATCAGTAGTGGCACTTTCCGTGAAATTGGCATCCGCTATAACCGTACCACAAAGGTCTTCGTGTTCGCGGTCGATACCGGTGTCAAGTACCGCTACCAATACTGGTGAGTCACTTTTAACAATCCCCGGCAACGGCACGGCTTGAATCTGTTCCAGCGCCCATTGTTTATTCAAACAGGATTCACTCTGAACATTCTGATTGACTTGAACGTAAGACTTGGACGACTCGGCGCATATATCATCCGGCAGGGCAGTATTCTCTACTTCCTCATATCCCGTTGTACTGCTATTTTGAATCAGTTCTTCGGTTGGTAAGCCTGAAGTATTATTACAAACATCACCACGCTCAAAGACCATAGAACTCGCGTTGACACCCTGCCAGCTTGCCAGGATACTGAAAATACTGAGTACCAATAATATACACGTTTTTACAGATACACGCATCCCATACTATGTTTATCACAGGAATAACCTCCAACAAATCACCTAATGGTCACGAAGGTGACTGGCTATTTGGTACGGCAGTACTTTACTTTAGATAACTTTTCATATTAGATGCTACTATTTCTACCCTATTTCTAACCTTGTATCTCCATCTTTTTACCTGCAGGATGAGATAATATCTTGAATGGGTTTATATTCTTGTTATCTTTTACATTGATTAATGTGGTATGTTAAAATGACATGCCGCAGCATTTTGTTAGCCACGTGATCGTGGAGAAAGTGAAGCTGGATATGAAAAAACTATCAGTACTGATAATCGTTTCGTTATTATTACAAATCATCTTTCCTGCAAGCGCGTCGGCTGGCTGTCATCACCCCGATATCACAGTAGACCCGCTTAGCATCGACTATGGTTTTGTTCAGGTCGGTTCATCAAGCTCCGAAGATGTAATGATAACCAACGATGGTAGTGGAGACCTGCTTATTTGCGATATTACTATCATAGGCATGAATGCTGACCAGTTTCACATTTCGTCTGATAATGCTTCCTCCTACAAGACCCTCGTTCCCGGTGCTTACGCAGTTGTCACGGTCACCTTCCAACCTACATCTAATAGCCTTAAATCAGCTTACTTAAGAATCCACTCTAACTCCCCATGTGAAGAATGGGTTTGTGTTGAATTATCAGGCAACGATACTGGTACAGAGGCCGACCTCTCCATCACCAAGTCCGACAGTCCTGACCCGGTTCCAGCCGGGGATGACCTCACCTACACCATCACCATCAATAATGGAGGTCCTGATGAGGCCAGTGATGTCTTGGTCTTCGATATGTACCCCACGGAATCGCTTTCCATCCGGTCAACCACTCCGTCTCAGGGCACGGTAAGCCAGTCGTTACCACAGTGGGTTATCAATTTCATCCAGCAGCAGCTTGGCATATCCTGGCCTGTACCCGGATACTCATTCTTAACATGGGATGTCGGTGACATAGCTGCTAACACACAGGCCAACCTCGTTATCGTAGCTACCGTAAACGCGACGATTCCATCGGGAAGCTCTATTTCTAACGGGGCTCTGGTAATTGGTAACCTGCCGGACTGTAATTTCGATAATAATTATGTAGAAATATTTACCAGCGTAACTCCTCCTGCACCAGAGCCTGAAATCGATGTGTCACCAACCACTGTCCCCTTTGGCGATGTCGAG
>CAZLEY010000088.1:0-4699 GCA_964558675.1 uncultured Dehalococcoidaceae bacterium
GGTTCTTCCGCCGCTGGTTCTTCCGCCGCTGGTTCTTCCGCCGCTGGTTCTTCCGCCGCGGTTTCTTCTTCTTTCTTCACTTCATCTTCTGCCATTTTATTCTCCCTCCAGTTGTTGAATTCTAGCCTGCAGCACTCCCATAATGCCTCTGATAGGAGCCACAAGTACGCTTACCAGTCCGACGATGGGACTCTGTATCCCCGCCATTACCTGGCTTATTAACACTTCTCTGGCCGGCAATATTGCCAGTGTATCTACATCCCCCGAGGTCAGAAGTCTGTAACCTAAGAAGCCCCCTTTAATTTCAAGAGTTGATTTCGTAGCGCGGACATAGTCAGCTAATATTCTGGGGGCATCGGATATCTCGCCGTAACCCAGAGCAACGGCCACCGGACCTGAAAACGAGTCAGCCAGTTCATCCATGCCGGTCTTCTTCGCCGCGAGCTGAGCCAGCGAATTTTTTACCACTCTGTACTCAATACCCACCTCCCTCAATTTGCGGCGTAAATCACTCATCTCGGCAGTTGATAGTCCCCGGTAGTCCGTCAGGATACCGATATTACATTTAGAGAACACCTCCAGCAGACTTTCGACTATCTGCACCTTTTTTTCTGTCGCCATCTCTCGATACCTCCTGAAATACCACCGTACTTACCTGAAGAACAGCTTTATGTAAACAAATAGTCCCTGTGCTATCTGCACAAGGACATAACTAAACCTGCATTTAATACAGTAACGCTTCATCCTCGGCAGGCACATATTAAGTTCTTCACCTGAAGGACACCCGCTGTCTCAGGACTCTATTCTATTGTCAGTCTATTCTAGCATAACTCTTTTTGTGTGTAAAGTCATTCTACCCACCGATTAGTAAAATTACAGTGTTTTCTACCTCACCCCCTTAAGCACCCCGTTGCCCCAGTCGCCTGTTGTATTTTCCTACCCAGGCCCACCCTCGCATCACCCGCGGGCTAGCCCGTAAAGTTGCGCCCCGCCCCTAATTTTTGGGGGCGGTGTGGAGAGAACTATGGTATAAGCCACAGTTGATACGGGGGCGGGTGGGGAAAATTAAGGGATAAGCTGTAGATGCCACGAGGGTGGGCGGGTGGGAAGAAATATTTGGGTGGGGGCGGCGCTGGTGGGGAGTAACATCACGAGGCGGTGGATGGGAAAAGATAACAAAGAAAAAAGAGGGGCTTACGCCCCTCTTAAAAGCCATATAACATTCAAAGCTAACTTGAGCTTAAAGCCAGCGTCGGGGCAAGGTCAAGTTTTATCCCCGGTCCCATCGTAGTGGTTATAAAGGCGCTTTTTACGTACTGGCCTTTGGCACCGCTGGGTTTGGCTTTCATTACCGCTTCAATCACCGATGTCAGATTGTCCATCAACATATTATCTTCGAAGCTTACTTTGCCAAGAGGCACATGGATAATAGCCGTCCTGTCCAGTTTATATTCCACTCTCCCTTTGCGTGCGTCCTCAATCACCCTGGGCAAGTTATCCATAGCCACAACCGTACCTGATTTGGGGTTGGGCATCAAGCCCCGCCTACCCAGGATTTTTCCCAGCTTGCCTACTTTACCCATCATCTCCGGAATGGCAATGGCGGTATCGAAATTCAGCCAGCCGTCTTCAATCTTCTTAATCAGGTCATCGCCGCCGACATAATCAGCCCCGGCGTCCCCGGCCACCTTTTCCGATTCTCCCTGCGCAAAAACGAGGACGCGTACCTTCTTGCCCAGGCCGTGGGGCAGCAGAGCCACTCCCCTCACCTGCTGGCTGGCATTACGGGGGTCAAGACCCATCCGCAGGTGCAGCTCAACAGTTTCGTCAAAGCTGGCGTGCGCCGATTTCTTAGCCAGTTCAACCGCTTCCTGGGGTTGATATGCTTTAGCCGTGTCAACCAGTGCTACCGCTTCCTTATATTTTGTGCCGTGTTTTACCATGCTATTCCACCTTTATACCCATACTTCGGGCAGTTCCCTCGACAATTTTCTCGGCGGCTTCAATGCTGTTGGCATTCAAGTCCTTGGCCTTAAGCTCGGCGATTTCACGGAGCTTCTGCCGGGATAGTGTACCGGCCACATCATGTCCGGGCCGTTCGCTTGCCTTCTCTACAGCCAGAGCCTTCCTCAGTAAATCAGAAGTCGGCGGTGTTTTCGTGACGAAGGTAAATGTCCTGTCTTCATACACAGTTATTTCTACCGGGATAATAGAACCGACCTGATTGGCCGTGCGGTCATTGTACTCTTTACAAAAGCCCATGATATTGAGTCCATGCTGTCCTAAAGCCGGACCCACCGGCGGCGCCGGGTTTGCCTGCCCGGCTGGAATCTGCAATTTCACTATTGCCTTTACCTTCTTCGCCATCTCATCTCCCTAAATACCTCACAGCTTGTCTATCTGCAGGAAGTCAAGCTCTACCGGTGTCTCCTTGCCAAAAAGGGAAAGGAATACTTTAACCTTGCCCTTTCCCATGTTTATCTCATCGACTACGCCTACAAAATCAATAAAGGGACCGTCAGTTACCCTGACACTCTGCCCCTTGCGGAAACCAACTTTAACCTTGGGAACCTCGGCTGACATCTGCTTTAATATCTCGTCGACTTCACCCTCCTGCAATGGTGTCGGTGTATTGCCACTACCGACAAAACCGGTAACCCCGGGGGTATTACGCACAACACTCCAGCTATGTTCATCCATATTCATCTGAACCAGGACATAGCCGGGTAATATCTTCTTGGTTATCGTACGCCGGCGCCCGCCTCTAACCTCTATTTCATCCTCGGTGGGTATAACCACATCAAAGACCTCATTTCCCGAGTCCATGAACTTGATGCGCTGCTCCAGGTTTTTCTTAACGCGCTCTTCATGCCCCGAATAGGTATGTACCACGTACCACTTTTTTCCGTTTTCCGCCACAAATAACCTCACTACCGAAATTTATGGAAAAGGCATTGAATATCCTGCAAATAAGACAACCTCAATTCAGTGCGGGAATCAAGTTCTCATCTACCCATGAATACCTTGTCTACAAGCTCGGTAAAACCAAAATCAAGGGCCCCCAGGAATATGCCCGCACAAATAGTAACAATCAATACCAGCACCGTTAAGTAGGCGACTTCTCTCCTCGAGAGCCAGACTACTTTTCTCAGCTCATTAATAATTTCACCAATATAAGTGAAAAGCCTAAAGCCTCTTCGCCTGGTGGTAGTATGATGTGTCATTGCAGGAATCTTCCACGTCCCGTTGTAATACTGCCCTACTTGGTCTCCCGATGCAGCCGATGAGTGCGACATCGGGGACAATATTTATTGAGCTCCAGGCGCTCCGTGTCGTTTCTTCTATTTTTAGTCGTCGTATAGGTTCTCTCCTTGCACTCGGTACAGGCAAGGTAAATCACCCCTCTGGCTTCAGCTTTCTTGGCCATAATTTACTCAATGATACGGGTAAAGGTGCCAGCACCTACCGTTCTACCTCCTTCACGAATAGCGAAACGCAAACCCTTCTCCAGAGCTACGGGGTAAATAAGTTTAATCTTCATGGTGATATTATCGCCGGGCATGACCATCTCCACCCCTTCCGGCAGTTCAATGGTCCCGGTAACATCAGTGGTCCTGATGTAGAACTGAGGTTTGTAGCCATTAAAGAATGGGGTATGCCTGCCGCCTTCATCCTTGGTGAGGACATAGACCTGGCCTTCGGAATAGGTATGCGGCTTGATGGTTCCGGGAGCGGCCAGTACCTGCCCCCGCTCTATCTCTTCGCGCTCCACTCCCCTGAGGAGAGCGCCGACGGCGTCCCCGGCCTCGGCTTCATCCAGCGTCTTGTGGAACATTTCCAGACCAGTAACCACCACCTTGCGCGGTTCATGGTGCAGACCTACGATCTCAACCTCGTCACCAGTCCTAATCGTACCACGCTCAACCCTCCCGGTGGGGACGGTGCCACGACCCTTGATGCTGAAAACATCTTCGACATGCATCAGGAATGGCTGGTCTTTGGGCCGGTCAGGAACCGGGATATAAGCGTCGACGGCATCCATCAGTTTCAATATCGGGCCACACCACTGGCATTCCCTCTTACCGCAGCCACACTCCAGAGCCTTGAGCGCGCTTACCCTCACCACCGGTATATCATCACCAGGAAACTCATATTTAGTTAGAAGCTCTCTTACCTCTACTTCCACCAGTTCCAGGAGCTCCTCATCATCCATCATATCCACCTTATTCAGGGCAACCACGATGTAAGGTACCTGTACCTGACGCGCCAGCAGCACATGCTCTCTGGTCTGCGGCATGGGGCCGTCCGGAGCGCTTACTACCAGTATGGCTCCGTCCATTTGAGCCGCACCGGTTATCATATTTTTAATGAAGTCAGCATGGCCAGGACAATCAATGTGGGCGTAGTGCCGTTTTTCTGTTTCGTATTCAATATGGGCAATGGCAATGGTCAACCCCCTGGCTTTCTCTTCGGGAGCATTATCAATACTCTCGAAGGAACGATAACCGGTAGTACCATACTTAGACAGCACCAGAGTCATCGCCGAAGTCAGGGTAGTCTTCCCGTGGTCGACGTGACCAATCGTACCCACGTTTACATGCGGTTTAGTCCTGTCGTATTTCTGTTTTGCCATTTCAACCTCCCTTTATTCCGAGCCCACAATCAGATTCGAACTGATGACCCCGTTCTTACCAAGAAC
>CAZLEY010000089.1:0-4694 GCA_964558675.1 uncultured Dehalococcoidaceae bacterium
TTTCCTGAACCATTACCTGATAGGCTTCTTCCCCCTGGTACTCCCGGACGCCGGCGTTTAGGTTATGGTCACCGAGATGTAGTACACCGAAGCTGAGCAGTGCCGAATCATGAATGATTTCAGAAGTGACCTTAGCCCGCCCAACCGCCAGTCTGGTCTTCCCGCACTCGGAGGTGTGGCAGTCTTCAGTATCTACATGGTAGCAGTACACTTTGACTTCCTTTCCGTATTCCTCAAAAAGAGAACTCACTGCGTAATGGGCAACAACCTTGGTCAGGTCTACCATGGCCGGCTTAACGCATCTTTCATAAATAAGACGGCCATCACCCTGCTCAGGTATATTGCTTTTAGCGGCTTGGAGTCTCTCCAGAAAGCGTGATTCGGTATCATCGCCCAACAGTTCTACGGCTAGTTGCACAACCCGACCTGCATACTGGATAACCTGCATGGTTTCGATACCTGAGAGATCATCGAAGAACCAGCCGCAACTGGTATACATCAGCATGGCATGGCGTTGAAGCTCCAGAAGCTTGAGTGCGGTTATTCGGTCGGATTCGCCAAGCTCACGTGTGGCATGATTACCGAGGAATTGCCGGACATTCTCCGGCGAACGGTCAAGTATTACATCGATGTAATCATCACGGGCAGCCCACGTGTCTTTCAGGAATTGCCCGGCCTTCTCTTCATACTTTGGAGTTATCTCATCCCGAAGCCAGTCTAATGCCTGGCGTAGCGGTGCCCGCCAGGATTGATTCCATTTGGGATGTCTACCACTATTGCAACCACAGTCGCTTCGCCACCTTTCGATTCCATGAGCGCAGCTCCAGGAAGTATTTTCAATTATCTCCACCTCGTGGGTAGGCGGGTACTTTTCAAGGTATTCACCGTAGTTCGTAACCTTTGCCAGATTATTGGCTTCAATAAAGTTCAGCGCGTACGCCAGCGCCATGTCGCCGAAGCGGCGGTGATGACCGTAGGTTTCCCCATCAGTAGCTATATGCACGAGCTGAGGCCAATTGCGTTCATCCGAGAAGTCATCGGCAAGCCGGCGACCGAAATCTTCGCCACTTGACAGCAAGTCTTCAAAGGCGACGGAACGGGATACGGGGCCATCATAGAAAAAGAGGTTAAGTTCACGACCTGAGGATAGATGCAATTTATAAGCCATGGTCGGGTCAATCTTTGCCTCGCTGACATCACTCCAGGCATCGGTGCCGATTTGGCGCACCCTGCCGGCTTGATGTGGGGCAAGAATGGTAAACTTAAGCCCTAGTTCAGCAAGGATGTCCAGTGTCTCCAGTTCTACCGCCGTCTCCGGGAGCCACATTCCCTCCGGTTTCCGTCCGAAGCGGTGCTCAAAATCACGGATGCCCCAGAGAACCTGGGTATACTTGTCACGGCGGTTAGACAGAGGCAGAATCATATGATTGTAAGCTTGGGCTAATGCCGACCCGTGACCGGAGAAATTCTGCTGACTGTCTCTGTCGGCATCAAGGATAGAATTATAGACATCAGGATTGTTGTTTTGCATCCATGCCAGGAGAGTCGGCCCGAAGTTGAAGCTGATTTTCGCATAATTATTGACGATTTGGGTAATGTGGTTTTCCTTGTCCAGAATGCGTGAAGACGCATTGGGCGCATAACACTCGGCGGTGACTCGTTCGTTCCAGTCATGATAAGGGTAAGCCGAGTCCTGCACCTCGGTATACTCCAGCCAGGCATTCTCCCGCGGCGGCTGATAGAAATGACCATGAATACAAATATAACGCTCCATATTAGGCCCCCTTTGTTAATAGAATAAATGACTTGGGCATTAGATCAAGAGCGACCTCTCCCGGCGAATTAAGCTGTTCTGGCATGGCACTTCCGTTTCCCAGCCAGTTCTGTTCGGCTGAGTCCAATCGTTTCTTCCAGCTACCTGCCGGAACAGGTAAGGTGATTAACACATCATTATCAGCAAAGTTGAATACTGTTTCAACCTCATTATCGCCCTTCCAGCGGCGTATGAAAAGAACTTCGCTCTCTTCATATCCCAGTACCTCTTGTGTGTCTTTGCTCAGACAGGATAGGGGAAGCATTTCTTTACGAAGCCGGATTAGCTCTTTGTAGAATTCCAGAAGGACCCGGTTCTTTCCGCCCTTATTCAAATCGTGATTAAGCTTAGCCTGCATGAAGGTCGCCTCATCTTGTGGGTCAGGCAGTTCACCCTCCCATTTGAATGCAGCAAACTCATCCCGGCGCCCCTTCCTTACTGCCTCAATCAGCAGCGGGTCTGAGTGATGAATAAAATAGGGGAAGGGTGCTTTTTCGCCGTATTCTTCGCCCATGAAGATAAGAGGTATATATGGTGATAAAAGGACGATACCTGCCGCTAGTTTGAGCCCGTCGAAAGAAATAATCTGGCTCAGGCGGTCACTGCAGTCACGGTTACCCACCTGATCATGGTTTTGACTAAAGACCACAAACCGATGAGCTGGGATGTCCTTAGATGAGACCCCATGCCTGCGTTGACGGTACACGGAATATTCCCCGGAATAAACAAATCCTTCTTGAATCGCTTTTACAAGCTGCTGAAGTTGACCAAAGTCTTCATAATACCCGGTTTGCTCGCCGGTCAGCAGCGTATGAAGCGAATGATGGAAGTCATCATTCCACTGGGCATCCAGTCCATATCCGCCTTCCTCTGGTGGACTAATGAGGCGAGTGTCATTAGCGGTGCTCTCGCCTATGAGGTAAACCTGGCGCTTTAATAGTGCTGCTTGCTCATGAACAGCACCGGCCAGCTCTTCCAAGAATGTATACGAAGAGGTATCAAGTATGGCATGGAGCGCATCAAGACGGAGAGCATCGATATGAAACTCGGTTACCCAGTATAGTGCGTTCTCGATGAAAAATCTGCGTACCTCGTCGCTATGCGGCCCGTCGAAGTTAACGGCTTTTCCCCAAGGGGTATGGTACCGACTGGTGAAATACGGTCCGAAGGCTTCCAGGTTATTGCCCTCCGGGCCGAAGTGATTGTAGACCACGTCCAGAATAACGGCTAGTCCCCTCTGGTGACAGGCATCCACTAACCGCTTCAGACCCTCTGGCCCACCGTAGGAATTTTGCACGGCGAAGAGATGAATACTATCATAGCCCCAGTTACGTTCTCCAGGAAATTGAGCGACAGGCATAAGCTCTAGGGTAGTAATGCCTAGCTCCTTGATGTGGTCAAGGTAAGGGATAATAGCTTTAAAAGTGCCTTCTGAGGTGAAGGCTCCGACGTGCAACTCGTAGATTATATATTCCTGTAACGGGATACCGGACCAGAGGCTATCTTCCCATGGGAAATGGGGGTCTATCACTTGTGAAGGACCGTGTACACCGCCGGGTTGGAAGCGGGAAACCGGGTCAGGAAACTCCTTCTGTCCATCTAATTGGTACAAGTAGTGTGTCCCGGGTGCTATGTCATCTACAATCCCACGGTGGTACCCTTTGGCAACCTTTTCTAAGGGAAGAACTCGCTCTCGGGGTGATACCATATGAACGTCCACCCTTTCCGCCAGGGGTGCCCAAACTAAAAACTGGCAGCGGCTGTCCCCCAAATATTTGGCTCCTAAGCTACTTTCAATTGTCATCGCCATATTATCAATATTATACAGTACTTTTATTTTAGTCAGAAATACAACGGGAGTAAACTCCCTCACTTTATCCTGGAACTATTAATCTCATATAGCATTTCATTCACTTCGGCCAGTTGACTAAACGCTTCGAAACTATAACGTATTTTGCGACTCCAGTTCGGGCATCCCTCACAAGTACCAGGTACGTTTTGCGGTAGTGTTTCCAGCCACAGGTCTTCCAGGTTAAGCAGCATTATTCCGGCACGGCTATTACCTAAAAAGGAGAGACAGCCCCTAAGTATAGCGTTAACATCCGCCGCTTGTTTCTGCAGCAAGCCTTTGTTCCGCAGCAATTTAATTATGGCCAATTTGGTGCTCTGGCGAGCCTTGCGTTCCAATTGAGCACCTCTCTTATCTAAAAGACCCAGAACGAGTCTTTCTTCAATATCCAAGCCCTGCCAGAAGGCGTTGAAAGGATACATATCATGGGTATTGAGACTCGCTACTGCATTCTTGGGAACAGGGGGAAGTTTTGTTACTTCATTAGACGCCAACTCGTACTGCACTACATACATACGATAGAGTTTACGCCTGGCCATCTCAGTTCTCACATAGGCAGGCACAGTGCCCAGGTCTTCACCGACGAGGACAGTCTGATTCCGATGAGATTCCAGGGTTAGAATGGCGTAAAGCTCTTCATTACGATAGCGAATATAAGCCCCTTCGCTCGCTTCCATTCCGTTCGGAATGCAAAAAAGCCGGTGAAGACCCATCACATGGTCAATGCGAAGGATTCCGGCATGTCTCAAGTTATGGCGCAGGTACGCTATGGTGTAGCGGTAACCTTGTTCTCTGATTTTATCAGGATGTAACGGCGGGAAATCCCAGACCTGACCCTTCGTAAAGACTGCATCTGGGGGTGCACCAGCCGAAAAATCCTGAACAAACAGGCTGCGCTCGCGCCAAACGTCATAACCGTTGGGGTTGACTCCCAGTGGCAGGTCAAAATATAGCCGAACGTTTTTACGCGCAGCATCATCAGCGAGAGAGTGTATCTGCTGGTCGGCCAGCCACTGCACATAAAGATGATAA
>CAZLEY010000090.1:0-4644 GCA_964558675.1 uncultured Dehalococcoidaceae bacterium
TCGGCCTTTCCGAAGTACCTCAGCCAAACGATGCCGCCGATGCCCTGGCTGTCGCCATCTGCCACCTGCGCGAGATTCACCTGAGTAACCTTCTGGCCGGTCAATAGAAGGGAGCAAGTGATAGCCAGCCTTCACGGTAAACTGGAGTCTTTGGGCAGCGACCAGGCGATTATTAACGTCGGTGGCATCGGTTTTCAGGTATATATGCCCACCACCGCCCTGAGCACGCTGGGGACTCCCGGCGATGAGGTCAAGCTCTATACACACCTCCATTTACGCGAAGATAACGTGGCCCTTTACGGCTTTACTTCCGCCGAGGAGTTATGGCTCTTCCAGACCCTTATCGGCGTCTCCGGCCTGGGGCCACGGCTGGCTTTGTCCATGCTTTCGGCCTTGAGTACCGAGCAAATTACCATGGCAATTGCCACAGCCAGCACAGATATGCTGACCATGATTCCCGGCATCGGCAAGAAGGTGGCCAACCGCATCATCCTGGAGCTTAAGGAGAAAATCGGCGCTGCCTGGATAGCTACCCCGACCACCCAGATAGCCCAGGAAAACACAGATGTTCTGACAGCACTGACCTCCCTCGGCTATTCCGCCGCCGAAGCCACTAAAGCCGTCGCCACACTGCCCACCACCACCGACCTCAGCCTTGAGGAGAAAATCAAGATGGCACTGCAGTACTTCGGTGGGAAGTAAGACAAGACAACGTGCGGCGAAACGGTTGAAATAAACACAGGACATTTGAGTGTGATATAATTTCAAGTGGATAGCGGACTCGGAATATGCACGATTCCTGATTTGATATGGTAAATACCTTGTTTTTACGAGACCCCAGGCTAGAAGAAAGAAGGCGAGCCTACTTTAAACGCCGGAGAATCATCCGTATAACTACCGTCAGCGTCATTGTCCTGCTAATTGCCCTGTTCAGTGTATACCAATTCACGGATGTAATATTCAGGCCGCATGAAGTCCTGAGCTCTACCTCGCATACCGGGGATTGGGCTATGTTCCGCCGCGACCTGAGCCGTACCGGGAGCACCGGCCCGAGCGGCATACTTCCCGAGGGAAAACTGAAGTGGGTATTTTCGACGGACGGCAGCATCCATTCATCACCGGCCGTAGCCCATGGAATGGTATATTCAGGCTCGAGAGATGGTAAAATTTACGCCCTGGACGCAGCTACCGGCGACAAAATCTGGGAATTTCAGACAGGAAGCTGGGTGGAGTCATCGCCCTCAGTTGTCAATGGCGTGGTCTACTGCGGGTCAAACGACGGACGATTATATGCGCTTGATGCCGCTACCGGCGAAAAGCTGTGGTCTTACAAAACCAGATACGCCGTACGGTCATCACCGGCCGTTGCCAACGGTAGAGTCTACATCGGCTCCGACGATTATTGTATTTACGCTGTCGATGCCTCGACGGGGGAAGAACTGTGGCACTTTGAGACAGACGGCATTGTCACATCCGCTCCGGCTGTGTCCGAAGGCATCGTTATCGTCGGGTCAATTGACGGTTTCTACTATGCCCTGAACGCAAAGAGCGGAAGGCTCCGCCTTAAATACAAGGCTTTTTCATTCGCTTCTTCCTCTCCAACCCTGAGCAATGGAGTCGCCTATCTCAGCACGTCCGGCGGCGCGATATATGCCATCGACCCCAAGGCTAAAAACTGGCCTTTCGAGCACAGACTCTCCACCTTCTGGAAAGCACTGTATATTTACGGCGCGGCTCCCACTCCCCCCAACCAGTCAGGCTTTTTATGGTACTACAGGATGTGGATGACAAGAATACGGACCTCTTCGGCCATAGCTGACGGCTTACTGTACACAGGTGCCGACAACAGGGTGGTCTCCATAGATACGAAGAGCCAGAAAGAGCTCTGGGCGTTCGAAACCGGGGAGTCAGTCAGGTCTTCACCGGCCGTAGCTGACAATACTGTCTATATAGGCAGCGAAGACGGCCGCCTCTACGCCCTGGATGCCGCCAGCGGCGACAAGCTCTGGGACTTCCTCACCGGCGATAAAATAACGTCGTCCCCTGCCGTGGCGGACGGTGTGGTTTACGTCGGCTCCCACGATGGGAACCTTTATGCTATAGAGTAGTCTGCCTGCGGCGGAATGATAGAGAATGAAGGCATCTGAGGGAAGCATCGGGCGGGTATTCGTGGTGAGGCTCGAGGACGGCGATGTCGTGCCCGACTGCCTCGAGCGATTCGCCGCCGAGAAGGCGATAAAGGCCGGACACGTTATCCTCATCGGGGGTATCGGCGGGGGTGAGGTGGTGGCCGGCCCACGCAGGTCTGACGAAATGCCCCCCGACCCCATATTCCTCCCCGTTGACGGCGCCCATGAGGTGGTGGGTGCGGGAATCATCGCCCCGGATAAGGACGGCAAGCCCGTGCTGCACATCCACGCTTCCCTGGGACGGGCGGGAAAGACGCTGACCGGCTGCCTGCGCCCCGGCGTGAGCACCTGGCTGGTGGGCGAGGCCATTATCTACGAGATAACGGGCACCACCGCCCAACGCCTCCCCGACGAAGAGAGCGGGTTTGATTTGATGGAGGTTTGATTTGGCCATAAATGAGGCTAAAGCGGTTTCAGGGAAACAAACCGAGCGTGGCCAGGCGTGAATTGTTTTTATAGTTATGTCAAGTGGTGAGAGGGTTTGGGGGTAGATAAAGTCACAATAAAGACTTGACTAGACTTGACAAGACCTTACCAGACTGTTATAATGTTTGATAGAATAGTTATTACCCCTATCGCTTCGGTGGTAGGGAGCGAGACCGCCCTCAAAGGCGGTCTCAGCATATTAGGCAGACAGCCTTGCGTACGAATGTCTATATTGATGGATTCAACTTATATTATGGCTCTTTAAGAAAGACGCCTTTTAAGTGGTGAGAGGGTTTGATTTGATGGAGGGGGGAGGGGGGAGAGGGGGGAGTTGACTATGAGGGGTATAATGAACTAAAGAGAACCAAATGATGTGAGGTGGTTTATGGGGCAAATTATGAGGTGCCCTTTAGTCGGTATTCCCTGCACAAAACCTATAACAATAGAAGAAAAAACGTTCTTCTTAGCAGAAGCAGAAGAACCAGATTACGACAAGAAACACCGTGATAAGGCTATAAGTGAAGCTATAGCTGACGGATATAAGATAAGAAGTGCTTTAGAAGAAAAGGGAATTAACGCTTTCACCTGTAAAATCTGTGAGATGATACAGACTTGCGCCTACGGTATGGCCGATATATCACAGAACAATGCTAATGTTTTCATGGAACTGGGGATGATGTTGGCATTAGGAAAGCCAACCATAATACTGGCAAAAAAGGGACAGGAAGAGAAACTAAAACTACCTTCCGACGTGACTGCTATCGAAATCATTCCCTTTGACGAATACTTGGATATAATTGACCAGCTACGAGAGGTTGTACAGAAATTGCCTACAGTCGTTTCACCCCCCAGCCCCATAGAAGATTTAGAGAAGATACAACCTCAATTCGCCCAAGAACTTAAAAAGATGGAACAGCACTTAGTTCAGGAATTCAAGAACAGCGTGCGTGAGGCTAAAATTGATATACTCTCATTTGACGAAGAAAGGAAAGACATATCGCCAGAATTGAATGAAAAGTTAAGGATGTTAGAAGGTCAAATGGAAAACATGAGTAGACTAGGCATTAGTATGGACGCCGAAGCTGCTGCGCTTAAAGGTAATTACTTGCACTATTTGGTAAGTTACGAAGAAGCTCTAGCAAGTTTCAATTTGTCTTTAGAACTAAGACCTGACCATCCTGATACTCTTACGAATAGAGCAGAGATAAAAATGCATTTAGGTAAATTTGAAGAAGCTTTGCTTGATTGTAATCGCTCTTTAGAACTTAAACCAAATAATGAAGAAGCACTTGATGTTCGTGGTTCTGCTTTTGCATTATTAGGAAAACATAAAAAGGCTCTAGCTGACTACAACCGCTCTTTAGAAGTAAAACCTGATGACCCTTGTACACTTTCAAACCGTGGTGGCACCTATCATGAGTTGAAAAGGTATAACAAAGCTCTAGCTGACTATAACCGCTCTCTAGAACTCAGGCCCGATGCCCCAGGTACACTTTCAAACCGTGGTGATACCTATCATGAGTTGAAAAAGTACAATGAAGCTATAACTGACTATAGCCGCTCTTTAGAACTCAGGCCCGATGACCCAGATACCCTTTCAAACCGTGGTGGCACCTATCATGAGTTGAAAAGGTATAACAAAGCTCTAGCTGACTATAACCGCTCTCTAGAACTAAGTCCTGAGCATGCAGAAACATTATATAACCTAGCTTGTCTTTACTCACTGAAAGGGAATGCTGACGATGCGCTAACCTCTCTTGAGAAGGCTATTGGCAAAGACAAGAAATATCAAGAAATGGCTGAAACAGATAAAGATTTTGATAATATAAGAGAAGACCCACGCTTTAAGAAGCTAATTGGAGAAGATTAACCTCTTTCTTATCTTTTCCCACACTCTATCATCCTCTGGTTAAATCCCTCTCTAACTCTCCCCTTACGAAGGGGAGAGGATGACTGTACAAACCGTATATCTTAGTTATAAGCTAATCTTTCCCTCCTTCGTAAGGAGGGATTAAGGGAGATTTGTCCC
>CAZLEY010000091.1:0-4329 GCA_964558675.1 uncultured Dehalococcoidaceae bacterium
TGGAGAATGCGGGAAGTCTCTCATTGTAGGTGGTACTAATAATGGGGGCACCCCAGATCAGCCTATTGAAACTGTAAAAAAGTTCAATGCAAATCTCAATTGATACATCAACCAGTGAAGGTCAGTTCAAGAGCTCTTTAATGATTGTGTCATATTATGTATGGTGAAATCCTGGTCAGGGAATTTACTGCTATGGCCAGAGTTCTTCCGCCACATCGTCCAGGCATAGTTCCAGCAGCTTTTTCCGGCTAGGTTTGGTGGTTACCCTGTTCCAGTCCAGGGCTCCCAGGTCCCAATATATCTGAGCCTCGATATCTACCGACACGCCAGCTAGCGGTCCTTCTTTCTGCGGAGGGCGACCGATTATCCTGGGGTGAACCTTGTATTTCAAGGGATTGATGCCTTCACGCAGGTTGAAAACGTGTCGCATATTGGCAATCCTCTCTCCGCATTTAAGCAACTCATCTTCAGAGCGGTCCCAGCCGGTCACCGCCTTCATGAATTCCTTGATGTATCTGGTAGCATCACCACCGACGAGGTCACTAAACAGACAAAACCCGGTAGTATTAATCAAATGGTATGGGAAACTGGAAGGTCCAAAACCTTGCTGCGTATGACGGCCGGGGGTGGCATCCATCTGATAGCGCGCGGCGGCGTGCGATTCGGGATCTGCCGCATTCTTAGGGTCGTGCATTCCCAGTTCCTGACCACCGATATGTATTGCGTATTGTTCAGCTCCCCTGCCAATCCTCTCGGCAGCTCTCTTTACGCCGTCGGCGAGCACGTCTCCGAAGCCTTCTCGCTTTATCATCTTTTTGGTCATGGCGACGATGGCCCGATGATTGCCCCAGGTAAGCTCGATACCATCGGTATCCGCTTTGGTAATAAGCCCGTTCTCGTAGCACTCGATGGCGAAGGCGATTGTACAGCCCCCGGAGATGGTATCCAGCCCGTAGCAGTTGCATAGATGGTTAATCATGTTGAGTGATTCCGTGTTGTTGTTGAGACACATTGTTCCAAAAGAGGCCTGGGTTTCATACTCGATACGGCGGGTACCGGCGGGGTATTTATACTCTCCTTGCCCTGCTTTTAGTCTACCTTCACAGCCAACCGGGCAATGCCAGCAGCCCGTCCTTCTTTCAATGTTAGCTATCGCCGCATCCCCGCTGAGGCCGGAGGCATCTTGGAAATCCACGATACCGACGCCGCCCCAGTTCTTAACTGGCGTATTACCGCTATGCGCAAAGCCTTCGGCAACATGGGACGTTCCATACTTGTGAAATGTCTCTAAAGTCTCCATCCCATCCTTTTTATTTTTTATTACGGCGAGATGGTCTCTTCTCAATTTATTCGCCGCCTCAATATCGAATACAGGAACTTCTTGCTGTCCTCTCGCTGCTGCCGCCTTGAGCTTTTTAGAACCCATCACTGCCCCCAGCCCGGAGCGCCCCGCCACCGCCCCTCTTTTAGTGACAATGCAGGATATAAGACTTAGTTTCTCTCCCGATGGGCCGATACAGACGCTTTCCACGCCTTCGCCCAGCTCAGCCAATAGTATGTCCTCGGTTACAAAGCAGTCCTTCCCCCACAGATGACCGGCATCCTTCAACTCGGCTTTGCCGTTATCAAGAAAGAGATAGACGGGTTTTTCCGCTATCCCGGTTACGAAGACGCCATCATAACCGGCGAATTTGATTTGAGGCGCGAAGTTCCCCCCACAGTTGGAATCTCCCCACCCCCCTGTAAGCGGCGATTTTCCCACTACCGTGTAGCGTCCGGCGAAAGTGGACGGCGTGCCGGTGAGGGGGCCGGTGAGAAAGCCGAGAGTATTTTCCGGTCCCAGGGGATCAACACCAGCCTTCATTCGGCTGTAAAGAATTCTGGCGCCGATTCCGTATCCCCCGATGAAATCTCGGTAAAGGCTCTCGTCAGGCGTCTCCTCTCTAATTTCCCTTGTGGAGAGATTCACGAATAACAGCTTTCCCATGTAGCCTCTAGCCATGTTTCACTCCTTTGTTGACTCCTGTCTTATCTGAAGAATCCAGTTCGGCTCCTATTCTTTAATCTCCTTAATAATATTCCGGCAAATTTCGTACCAAAAATGAGTGTCTGGGAAAAATATTAATATCTTTGTACCGCCGGCAATGACTGCCTTGGCGCTGGCGACATCGGCTTTAGGCCATGCCATTCCTATGATAGGAATGCCCGTCTTTTTAGATAAACTCATAGCCTTATCCGACGCTTCTTTAAGATAGGGGTGCTGCCATTGAACCTTTTCTCCCGGTTGGGTAAGGAGCGAGTTTGAAATATCGGCCAGACCAAGTCCAACAGCATCACGTCCCGGTTTGAGCAGGGCGAAAATTTCCTCCGCATTCTCGATAGCCTCGACGTCTTCAAGGAGCGGAATAAACATGGTCTGATTGTTGGAATGTGCCATGTACTCTTCCCAACCATCCTGGGAGTAACAGGAAGCGCGAATAGCCGGGCAGATTCCACATTTCCCCTCGGGAGGGTATCGGAGTGCTTCGATGGCTCTTTTAGCATCTTCGGCGTTTCTTATATGCGGAACGAAGATTCCCTGTGCGCCGGACTCAACTGCGTAGCGGATGTAACCGGGATTATTTTCAATAACTCTAACCATGGGGGTTATTCCCGATACCTCAGCAGCTCGAATGCAGTGCACCATTGTCTCGGGATTTACCCGGGAATGCTCCATGTCTATCATAACAAAATCGAACCCGGTATATCCTACAATCTCGATAAGCTCCGGAGAATGTGTGTACATCTGCATTCCCAGCGGGGTTTCACCCTTTTCCAGGGCGGCGAGAACACGATTCCGCCTTGGTATAAACGGTCTGAAAGTCATAATTTTTCTCCTCTATAAAATTATTAAACATTTTCTTATTACTTTATGTGCTCCTAACGACCTCGGTTGTCGATTACAGGTTTGATCTCCTTACCTGCTTCCATATTTGCCAGTGCTTCGTTTATCTGTTCCAGCGGGTATTTATTGCTAATAATATCGGCAAACGGGTATTTTGTACGTTTATTTTTAATGAATTGAAGTGCTTTGTAAAAATGGGGAATCGCAGCGGACGCATTACCGACTACGGTTAGACATTTAGATGTGAGTATACTTGGTACTATACTAACCTCAGCTGGTGAACTCTGTCCCATGATAAGATATCTTCCGCCCTTCTGTATCATCCCTAATCCCTCATTGAAAGCGGCGGGAACACCTGAACATTCGATGATAACTTCGGGTCCTCTGCCATCTGTAAGGTTGCATATTTTGTCACTTCTCTCTGCGGGACTTTTATATTCGTCAATATCTATTACGTGGTCCGCCCCCCATTTCACGGCCAGTTCCAGTCTTTGCTTGGGCGCACCAACCATAATCGTTTTTCCTGCTCCGCCTTCAACCGCCATCAGAAGAGAATACAACCCAACCGGCCCTGCCCCTTGAATGACCACATTGTCTTGAAAACCAATACCGCCAAATCTTTCGTAACCCGCTACAACACTTCTAAATGCACAGCCTACACCGATTGCTTCCTCTTCCGTTAATTCATCTGGGACTCTAACGACTTTTGTGGCGGGGGTCACGTATTCATATTCTGCAAATCCACCTCTAAGAGCAGCAGGAGGGCCGAATCCATAGCCCGATCTCTTTGCACATAATACCGGGTCCCGGGCAACCTCGCACCAATAGCATTCTCCACAATCAGCATGAGCCCACATTATCCGGTCACCGATTTTAATGGCTTCTCCGCTGACATCTTTGGTGCGACCATCTCCTATTTTTACAATCCTGCCGATAGTCTCATGTCCCGGTATATTGGGCAGGGGACTTTTTATCGTCAGGTCTCCACGTTGCTGGTGAACGTCAGTTCCGCAGATACCTGCCAACTCCACTTTTACCAGGATTCCACCAGCTTCAACTTCTGGAATTGGAACCTCGCGAATCTGAAGGGGTTTGCCATATTCTTCAAGGACGGCTGCCTTGCAAATCTTAGGGATTTTAATCATCTACTACACCCTTTCTTATGATTATATTGTCTTACCATTGCAATAATAGTATTCTATATTACTAATATGACTACATAATATTCATTGATGTTGTCATGTCCCCAGAAGTGATACCACTTCTTAAGTCGTTGCCATAGTTATTATAGTCTCAGGAGCCGGAGGATGGCATCCCTAAGCACTATATGGATGTACCTGATTATATTCCCTTCTCCACTGCTCAATCAATATCTTAGCTTCCTTCAATATGGTGAAGATCTCCCGTTCCAGGAGTTCGTCCCGCATCTTGCCGTTAAAGGATTC
>CAZLEY010000092.1:0-3802 GCA_964558675.1 uncultured Dehalococcoidaceae bacterium
ATAACTATATGGACGTTAACGAGCAGGCGGGCCGCCGCGGCGTTGAGTATGCCGCTGGCAAGGGAATGGCTATCGTCGTTATGGAACCCCTCCGCGGAGGCAAGCTAAGCAAGGAGCCCCCGGAGCCGGTAGCAAATGTGCTTGCGGGCGTGCCCCGCCAGCTTGAAGCGGTCGAGTGGGCCTGGCGGTGGATTTGGAACCAGCCGGAAATTTCGGTAGCCCTCAGCGGCATGAGCACAATGGAGCAGGTTGTGGAAAACGTTGCCCTCGCCGACCGCTATGGCGTGGGGAATCTTTCCGCCGGGGAGCTGAAATTATACGATAAAATCCGTAAGGCATATAACCGCCTGAGTCCTGTCCCCTGTACTGGCTGCCGCTACTGTATGCCCTGCCCCAATAACGTGGAAGTCCCGCGCATCTTTCAGATGTATAACGACTCCGTTATGTACGACGATGAGAAGACCGGGCGCTTAATGTACAACGGCCCCTTCGTTTTCCAGCCGGACCAGCGTGCCGATAATTGCGTGGAGTGCGGCGAATGCCTGGAGAAATGCCCCCAGAAAATAGATATTCCGGACTGGCTCAAGAAAGCCCACGAGGCTCTCTACGTAGAAACGCCGTCCCCACCCGCGTAGCTGTCATTGCGAGTCCCGGAGGAATCGGGACGAAGCAATCCGCCCCTCTTTGACATCTTTTCCCACCCACCGCCCTCGTAGCATCTAAGGCTATCCCGCAGATATGCCCCGCACAACCCCATAGAGAGTCTTAGAGAGGCGAAGCCTCTCTTACATAACTTTCCCCCTCTCCTTCGTCCTGCCTCGCAAGGAAGAGGGGGACACAGGCGGTGAGGTTTAAAAAATTTTACCGGTACAGCCACTTTCTGAATACGTAACGGCTGAACCAGGGCATCAATGCCCACGTTAAAATGCCTACCAGCAGCACGACGGTCAAGATATTAAGCAGGTAAAAATTCGCCTCTTTGAAGATAATTTCTTCCACCGGTATGATAATTATCGATAGCAAATATACCGCGATGAACGTAACGATGGCCATTTTCCATCGCGGGGGTGTCTCCAGCTCAGGACATTCCGGGATAGAGAACCACGTTTCCAGGCCGGTCGCCTCCTGGCGACTCCTCCGGGAGAAAGCATCCGCCTCATGCGATAGTTTCTGGCGGATATAAGAGGTTTCCCACAGGTGCACGGATTTCTCATCTGCGAACCGGAGTACCAGGTGGTACAGTCCGGATTTACCCGGCGGCGGTATGAGCATCGTTACGCCTTTGTTGCCGGGGGCCTCTTTAGCCGCCTCCACCATCTGCCGCACCCATTCGTCGTAGTCCCGCTCATGTCCCGGAAACACGTTACGGCTCACCACCACCGTCACGCCTTTACCGCTCGGTATTATCCTGTCGTTCACCATGCGTTCACCTCCCGCGACTCCCTGGTTGGTCAATATATATTAATTATAAAGCCTGGGAGGCAAAAACGGAATCAGGGCACGATGCTCCCTCTCCCTTGATGGGAGAGGGTAGGGTGAGGGTGACATTCTACCCCCAGCAGGAGAATGTGAAGCAATCCGTCTATACCCATCCCCTTTACCCCCCTCCCTTTTATAGTGAGCTTATCGAACCTATTATAGCGAGTTTATCGAACCTATGGGAATTGATAAAGGGAAGGGCGAATATTTGTAAAGAGGGGCTTCGCCCCTCTTAGACGCCCCTTATATTATATTTCCAGGGACTTTTGTTCCCCTTCTTTTTTACTTATCTTCTGCGCTTTGGCAAAAGTGACGCTGGTCTGCGTCTGTAGGGGCATATCTATCGTTTTGCCGTGTAGTAGCTCTTCTATCGTCAGTATCTGTATCTTGGGGTAGTCTTTGTCCCAGATGGGTGAGTGGTAGTACCCCGCCGCCACCGCCTCCACCTGCATGTCTCTGGTGGGTGGTTCCAGCGTGATAAAAATCCCCATCGCCTCTTGGCTGGCTACGTCCTTTAGTTCCCGTATGTCTTTAACGTGTACGTGCCCGCTTTTTACTTGGACTGTGACCCGCTTGGGCTTGCTGGTGGGGTCGTCGATGAAGTGGATGACGCCGTCGATGCCTTTGTCCGCCCCTTTCTTTTTCTCGCCGACGGGGCGGGCTTTTACTTTGCTCAGCGCCCACCACTGGAACTGGTAGCGGTCTTCGGTGGCGAGGGCTTTGGCACTGGTCAGGTCGACTGGCTCGCCGATAACCTCGGCGTCGATGTTGAAGCTGTCCTTTAGGCGGTTGCGCATCAGGGCGATGGCTAGATGGGTGATATCTATTCCTATCCAATTTCGGTTGAGCTTCTGCGCCGCCACCACCGCCGTCCCGCACCCACAGAACGGGTCGAGGACTATATCTCCTTCGTTAGAACTGGCTTTGATTATGCGTTCTAACAAGGAAATCGATTTTTGCGTATCGTAACCCAGACGTTCGCTACCTAAAGGGTGATAAATGTCATGCCATATATCCTGTAGTGGCATCCCAGGCATCTCATCGAGATAATACTTTAAGCGTGGCATTCCACTACTGGTATAGTAAAGTCTTCCTTGTCGTTCAAATTCTTCCATATTTTTCTTACTATAAGCCCAATAACGGCCATGATAAGGAAATTTACCTTTCCATTCATAAAGAGTATCACCACCCGGTTTTCTTGCCGTTAGGTCTACTGCTTGAAATCTTCTACCAGTGTCAGGTTCTACATTTCTATAGAAAGTCTCAACATATTCAGCATCATAGGCACTATATTGTGGGTTGAATATATATTTTTTCCCTTTTGAATATCGGAAAATAACATCATGTATTCTTCCGAAATGTCGTGCACCTTGTTTAATATCCCCATGTGCTGTTGTACGTTTCCACACAATTTCATTTACATAGTTAGTCGGCCCGAATATCTGGTCCAGCACCAGCTTCAGGTAGTGGCTGGCGGTCGGGTCGCAGTGCAGGTATAGCGAGCCGCTGGGCTTCAACACCCTGTGCAGCTCTATCAGTCTGGCCGTCATCATCACCAGGTACGCCATCACGTCGTTGTTCCCCAGCGCCTGGTGCAGCGCCCCGATGAGGTCTCTCACTTTAACCGGCCCGTTCGTCACTATGTCCTGGTAGGTGTCCTGCGCGCTCTGCGTCCAGTGCCAGCTGTCGGTAAACGCCTGTATCTGCGCCTCGCTCTCCACCCCTCCGTTCTCCTTAAAAAGGATGTTGTAGTCCTTCTTGCTGTTGAACGGCGGGTCTAAATATATCAGGTCTATGCACTCGTCGGGAAAGTACTCGCGGTTGCGCAGGATTTCCAGGTTATCCCCGAAATAAAGAACGTTCGTCTTCATCATCCACCGCCCTTTGTTATTTTGCTGTCATTATACACCATTCGGTCATTATCCAAAATACATCCTCCTCCCCCTTTCGTAAAGGGGGATTAAGGGAGATTTAGTATCCCCGCCTTTCCCCCCCACCCTTGGGGATAAGAAAAGAGGGGCTTCGCCCCTCTTAGACGCCCCTTATATTATATTTCCAGAGAAGGTTGCTCCCCCTCTTTCCAAGCGGAGAGCTTCGCCAGCGCTGATTGACGAGGATTTTGCGGGCTGCAGTACATAGTTCGCATGTCGAGGACTACTGCAGGGCTCCGAGATGGGGGTTGACAACCAGGTATCATAGATATATTATCTCATTTACAGAAGCGATGAGGGACAGGACTACCTCATTGAGAATTGAAATGGGAAATCCCAATTAAGACGATTTTTCCCAAAGAATTAAGAGTTCAATCAGCATATGATTAGGC
>CAZLEY010000093.1:0-3783 GCA_964558675.1 uncultured Dehalococcoidaceae bacterium
GGTATTAGCTCCGATTTCTCAGAGTTGTTCCCCACTTAAGGACAGGTTACTTACGTGTTACTCACCCGTCTGCCACTAGTCACCGAAGTGACCCGTTCGACTTGCATGCATAAAGCACACCGCCAGCGTTTATCCTGAGCCGGGATCAAACTCTCCAAAAAAAAGGGTTTCGCTTTGAACCTTCCTTCCGCTATCCAGTTGTTAAGGTACAAAATGCCCCGCTAGGGGACGTATAAATATTAGCACAAGCTATCCCCGTTGTCAATAAATATTTAATATGTTTCAAACGGTTGTGATAACGCGCTGAAATATTTCGGGCAGCATCGACCGGACGAAGCCAAAGGCATCTACCAGGGACGCTAGGACACCCGAACTGCTTACCCACCTCTCCAGCCAGTCGAAAATCGGGTAAATCTGGAGCACGATAGCAAAGAGAACCACGCCTATGATGGCACCGAGTAAGCTCAGGGCTCCGCCCAACAGATGGAATAAAATGCCCTTTTTCCAGATCTGCTGCGTGAATTTCCTTGGCAGGAAAAACAAGAAATACAGTATGACACTCAGGATGGCCATGGTAATGAAGAAGCCGATGAAGTTCTCCCAGTTATCTCCGGGCAGGAAGGAAAGGATAGTCGCAATCAGCCGGTAGCTGAGGCCGGCCAGAGGGATGGCAATGATGACGGTGAGCAGTGAGAAGAAATTTCTGACGGCGCCTTCTTTCATACCGCCAAAAAAGCTGAGTATAAGTATTATGATGACAACAATATCGACCCAGTTCATAGCCGCTTTATTAAGTGCTAAGGTCTATTTGACAATATCAGGTCTGTGGGTTACAAGTAAGGCTTGAGACGGTTAATCTCTTTCATCAGTTCTTCAAACTGTTGCGGGTATAGCGATTGCATCCCGTCGGAAAGGGCATGAGAGGGGTCGTGGTGCACTTCAACCAGAAGACCGTCAGCACCGACGGCTATGGCTCCCCTGGATAGTGGAATAACGTATTCCCTGCGTCCGGCGGCATGGCTGGGGTCAACGATAACGGGAAGATGGCTGGCTTCCTTTACAGAAGGTATGGCGCTTAAGTCTAGGGTGCTTCTTGTGTTGTCGGAAAATGTGCGTATTCCCCTTTCGCATAAGATAATCCGGCTATTCCCTTCCGACATGATATACTCGGCCGCCATGAGCCACTCATCGATAGTGGCGGCAAAACCCCTCTTTAGAAGCACGGGTTTGGACATCTGACCGGCCAATCGCAGCAGTGAATAGTTCTGCATATTTCTGGCGCCAATTTGAATAATATCGGCATACCTTTCAACAATGGTCAGGTTGTCATTGTCTGTAGCCTCGGTAACGATGGGCAGGCCTGTTTCCCTTCGAACTTTCTCCAGTATTTTTAGTCCGGCTTCCCCCAGTCCTTGAAAGCTGTAGGGAGAGGTTCTGGGCTTGAAGGCGCCGCCGCGGAAGACCTGCGCACCGTGCTCTTTTACAAGTTGGGCTATGGTAAGGGCCTGCTCTTCACTCTCAACGGCACAGGGTCCTGCCATAATTACCGGCTCCCCGGAGCCCACTTTAATATCGCCAATGTCGATGACCGTGGATTCAGGGTGTGTCTCCCTGCCGACAAGCTTGTACGGTTTGGTAACCGGAATGGTCTCCTTGACGCCTTCCATGGCCAGCAGTTGCGAGTCTTCCACCGGCCCCTTGTTGCCAATAATACAAACGGCTGTCCTCTGAGCGCCCGGTATGGGAACGCCCCGGTAACCCATTTTCTCGATTTCCTGGATAACGGCGCGTACCTGTTCTTCGGTAGCGTCGTTTTTCATGACGACCAGCATTTACGCGTTGCTCCTTTGTGTTTGTAGTATGATTGTAACACCATATTATTAAAAATTCATAATCTGTTGTTAATCGCCTGTTGATTGTAAGGCGGTGGTATAGGCGTCATAGGTTCGGGAATCAAAGAGTACGAAAACGACATCTTTTATAGAGGTGGCTTTGGAGAGAAAGGAGGTAACCGTCTTCATGGCTATCCGTGACGCCTCATCTATGGGGTAGCCGTACGCACCGGTACTGATGGAAGGGAAGGCGATACTGGAGAGAAGGTTCTCGGCGGCCAGCCTCAGGCTTTCCCGGTAGGCACTCGCGAGCAGTTCAGCTTCTCCCTGGCTGCCGCCGTGCCATATCGGTCCAACGGTATGAATGACATGTTTGGCTTTCATGTTGCCGGCGGTGGTAATCACGGCCTTGCCGGTAGGCAGGGGTCCCTGTCTGGAGACGATTTGCTTGCATTCATTCAATATGGCTGGACCCCCTGCCCTGTGGATAGCTCCATCCACCCCTCCACCACCCATCAGACTGGAGTTGGCGGCATTGACTATGGCATCAGTAGTCTGCAGGGTGATGTCCCCCTTCACTATTGAGAGCCTGGCCTGATTCACCACCTTCGAAGGGTTCTTCTCCATATTATGCACCCCCTTAGCATTAATCGCTGTCTGTTAAGTAATCTACTGCCCACTGGACGGCATTTTCTCCGGTAAGCTCAAGATTCTTGTCCGGTTCTATCCCCTGACCTTCAATGAGGTGGCCGTTGGGGGTAAGCCAGCGGGCGGTAGTGATATATAATCCGGAACCGTCGTCAAGCCTACGGAAAATATTGACGCTGCCTTTGCCATAGGTTATGTTGCCGGCAATAATAGCCCGACGGTGGTCTTGTAGAGCACCGGCCAGTACCTCGCTGCCGCTGGCACTGGCGTTATCTACCAGCACAACCATAGGCAGGTCAATGGCGGCTTTATCTGTATTTACCTTGAGTATCTTTACATTGCCTTGATTGTTCATTATTTGAACAACCGTGCCTTCAGATAGAAAGTGGCTGGTGACGTCAATTACAGTATCAAGAAAGCCTCCAGGATTACCGCGCAGGTCCAATATTACGCCCTTGCTCTTTTCATCAGCCAGACTCTGGAAGGCCTGGGATAGCTCGTCCTCGGTGCGCGCCGTAAAATCGGTAATGTTGATATAGGCGATGTCTCCTTCCATTTTAAAGTGTACGCTGGGTACCTCTACCCTGGCTCTGATTATCTCAATCTCTAAGGGTTCGGACTCACCCTCATGAAGGATAAGGAGTTTTACGGCTGTCCCCTCGGGGCCGCGGATTTTGATTATTGCCTCGGCGAAGCTCATATCGGCAACAGGCTCACCATCTATTTCTAAAATAATATCGCCTGCCTTAATGCCTACCTTGTCTGCCGGAGAATCGGCGATGGGCGCTATAATCATTAGCTGCTTGTCCTTAACCGTTACGTAGGCACCGATGCCTTCGAATTCTCCTTCCAGACTACTCACGCCCAGTTCGTAGTACTCCGGGTTCAGAAAGGAGGCGTAGGGGTCATCCAGTGACTCCAGCATGCCTTCAATAGCGGCATGGCTTAGCGTTCTGGGGTCAAGATTGTCCCGGTCTACATAGTCGGTAAAGATGATATGCCATGCCTGCCCTATGGTGTCGAGTCCCTCCCCCAGTCTGGAGAAATTTCTGAGGCCGAAGGTATAGCCGGCACCGAAAGACAGGACAATAACTACTACCAGCAGCAGGCCAATAATTAGCTTTGTTGTCTTTGACATAGGTTTTTCTCCCTTTAAGTATTATGGCAGGAGTGACTGAGTAAACAAGCTACTAATAGGTGAGCCAAGTAAACCTGTAAGCCGAGTTCTGTATCCTTCACTATGTGAAAGACGGTGACCATCTATCTAGCCCTTCCGTTACCGGAAGGGTCAAGCGACCAACCC
>CAZLEY010000094.1:0-3779 GCA_964558675.1 uncultured Dehalococcoidaceae bacterium
CGTTCCGATAATGGCCCGGAGTTTACGGCCAAGGCAGTAAGGAAATGGCTTAACCATCTGGGGGTAAGAACCCTGTATATTGAACCGGGCAGTCCCTGGGAGAATGGGTATATCGAATCATTTAACGGTAAACTCAGGGATGAGCTCTTGAACCGGGAGATCTTCACCACTCTTAAGGAAACTAAGGTATTGATTGAGCAGTGGCGAAAGGAATATAATCAGATACGTCCGCATAGTGCTCTTGGATATCGGCCACCAGCACCTGAGACTGTTTTAACCGCGGTAACGAGGTAACAAGTGGTATTACTAGTGGGGGCAGGTCAAGGACACATAATGCCTAATGAAATAGAATAACGGGAAATCATCCCCAAGATTAGCTTGACATTCAGTAACGCTGGTAATAGAATAACATCACTATAAAGCAACCTCCATCACAGCGTAATAAGGGAGGTGATATTTATGTAAAAGGCTTACACGGTCATTGAGTAGAAACAAGAAACGGACAAAGAGTCGAAAGGAGAAACGTGAAGAAGCGGATATTATTGGTACTGCTAGCATTGATATTAGTCGTCACCTTGATTACTATCGGTTGCGGTTCACCACGGGAAGAAGAAGTGATTACGCTTAAGTTTAACGACTGGGGCCCGCCGGGGATTGGCATCGGCGAGCTTCACCAGCAGGCAGCCAAAATGATTGAGGAAAGAACTGATGGCAAAGTAAAGGTAGAATGCTATTTCTCCCAGTCTCTATTAGCGTATCCAGATACCTATACCGGTGTATCGGAGGGTATTGCCGATATAACTCTGTATGTTGTCGGTGCGACCTCGGGTGTACACGCCCTGAATGAGGTTTTTGGACTGCCCTTCGCCGGCGACATCCCCGACATGACGGCCGGGGCTGCTATCTATAAGCAACTTCTAGTGGATTTCCCCGAGCTTGACGAAGAGAATGCCGAGATGAACACCAAGTGGCTGAGTATCCGTGTCATGCCACCTAACCAGTTGCATACGGTCGATAAGCCGGTCAGAAACATTGAGGATATTAAGGGTATGAAGATGATAACCGGAGTCGGGCCGCTTGCGGATATGGTTAATGCCAGCGGCGCTTCCGCCATGCAGCTGGGACCACCGGACTGGTCTACCTCTCTGGAAAGAGGTCTCGCTGAGGCACAGATAACCCACTGGGCGGCCGTCCACGATTTTCAGATTACGGAACTGTTTAATTACCATACCCATTTCGGCGGAGCTGGCGCTGGACTTGTTCCCATCGGCTTTCTGATAAACCTTGAAACCTGGAACAAACTTGCTTCCGATGAGCAAGATGTAATAATAGATGTCTACGATTGGGTAAATGAAGAATCTCTAAAATATGATATCGACCTTGTAGTCACCGCCGTAGATGAAGCCAAGGCCATGGGGCACACTGTTATCGAACTTACTCCGCAGGAAATAGCCGTGTGGGCGGCGGCGGTCCAGCCATATACCGAGGAATATCTCGAAAAAACTGAAGCTAAAGGATGGCCGGCCAGAAAAGTATACGAAGGCTTGAAGAAGCTCATAGAAGAATACGATTAGTTAAAATTTACTTGAATACGATAAACCCGGGAATGAAGCTCAGGAACAGGAACCCTTTTGCATGTATGATGACCGTCGGGTATTGTACTTCGAAGCACAGCTCTACGGTCATCATCTTGTGAAAAGGGGATAACAGTCTGAAAATCGTATCTACACGGAAGTGAGTAATGCGACTGGGGCATTCGACGGAAAGAATATTAAAACGGATAGTTACCGCGGCCGGTATGGGGTCAACCGTGCTTCTGGGAATAATGATGATGCTGACCGTGGCCGATGTGGTTTTACGCTACATTTTCGCTCGACCTATACAAGGCAGCATGGAGCTTACTGAATACCTGATGGTGTGCGTTGGAACTCTGGGGCTGGCCTGGTGCGCCCTGCAGGGAGCACACATTAAGGTAGAACTCATCGTCAGTAAATTTCCCCAGAGGCTTCAGAAGGTTATTGACAGCTTCAACTACATACTGTTGATAGGCATATCCGGTCTCATAGCTTCGCAGACCTTTATGAGGGCTGGAACTGTTCGGGAATTGGGCGTAGCCTCGGCTATGCTGGATGTCCCGCAATACCCGTTCGTGTTAGTATCAAGCTTTAGTTACCTCCTGCTGTTTCTTACATCAATAATGCTGCTGATTCACGCCATCTTTTCTTTGGTGTCCAGGGCGGTGGAAAAATGAGCCCGGAAGTCGTCGGCATTATCGGTGTGGTTATCATGATTGCCCTGATATTCCTTCGGGTATGGGTCGGCGTGGCTATGATAACCGTCGGCTTTCTGGGCTTCGCCTTTCTCGAAGGATGGCGCCATGCTTTTATAATCGCCGGTACAGAGCCATACAGCCAGATTGCTTTCTATGTTATAAGCTGCATTCCGTTGTTTATACTCATGGGCATAGTGGCATCCGAAACCGGCATAGCTAGAGACCTCTTTAACGCCGCTAATAAATGGATAGGTAATATACCCGGGGGTCTGGCCATTGCCACCACGGTGGCTACCGGCGGTTTCGCGGCTGTCTGCGGTTCCAGCGATGCCACTGCCGCAGCAATGGGCAAGGTGGCCTTCCCCGAGATGAAGAAGCTTGGCTATGACAGCAAACTGGCTGCCGGCTGTATTGCCGCGGGAGGCAGCATAGGCATACTTATCCCCCCCAGCCTGGGGTTTATCCTGTACGGACTGCTATGCGAGCAATCGATAGGCAAGCTGTTTATGGCCGGATTTATCCCCGGTGTACTCGAGGTTGTCTTCTACTCGATTACTATCTTTATACTCTGCCGAATTAATCCCGGTCTTGGCCCGCCGGGACCGCGATCAAATATAAAGGAGAAGGTGTCCTCGTTAAAGCATACCTGGGGGATGATAAGCCTGTTCATACTGGTGCTGGGAGGTATCTATATGGGGGTATTTACCCCCACCGAAGCCGGAGCTGTTGGCGCTTTCGGGGCTATCTTTATCAGTCTGTTCGGTAGACGACTCACGCGAGAAAATTTCCGCAATTCCATGGTAGAGACAGCCAAGATAACGGCTATGATTGTTCTGCTAATATCCGGTGCTTTTATCTTTTTACGATTTCTGGCTGTAAGTCAGTTGCCAACTATGCTAAGTGATTTTGTTGCCGGGCTCCAGGTATCCAAATACATATTTATTGCAGGGATCATCGTATTCTACCTGATTCTCGGTTGTTTCTGGGATATTTTTGCCTGTATACTCCTCACTCTCCCGTTTGTTTTTCCAGTGATTGAGGCCATTGGAATGGACCCGATATGGTTCGGGGTGATAATGGTACGCTGTATGGAAGTAGGTCTGATTACCCCGCCGTTTGGTTTAAATATCTTCATTCTTTCCGGGGTTATTGACGTCCCGGTCGGTACCGTCTACCGTGGTGTATTACCATTCGTGCTGGCCGATTTCTTTCACATTGCCCTCTTGGTGGCGGTACCGGCACTCTCATTGTGGTTACCTAGTACGATGTAAGTACAGCTTTCCAAGATGACAGTTAATGATATTGCTTCCCCTGCAGAGTAGCGCCAGGTTATTATGTCTAAATCATCAGTTGGCTCATACGTGTGGAAGCTGATATTTCCACCCTTCAAGTCACAACAACTCATTTTGTGACATTTATTTCGAATGAGAAGGTCTTTTCATACCTATATCTATGTAGACATCCCGATATTTTTCAGGAATATGTTGATTGAGAGGTTTCTTGTAGG
>CAZLEY010000095.1:0-3612 GCA_964558675.1 uncultured Dehalococcoidaceae bacterium
ACTGGGGACACGCGGATTTTCAGTCCGCTGCTCTACCATCTGAGCTACCTCGGCAAACACGCTTTATTTTACTTTAGATTGAGTTCGCAGTCAAGGAAAATTAGCCGGAAAGTATCTGTTAACCTCACCCCCTTTATCCACCCCTCCTTACGAGGTGGTATTAAGGAGAGGCAGAAATAAAAAAATAGAGGCTGGCGTCCATCTTAAACACCCCTATGGGTGGTGGGGTGTAGAATTAAAGGCTAATCCGTAGAGGCCGTGAGGGTGGCGGGTGGGAAAAGATAACATTAAAGGTGAGGGGCGGGGGGATGTATTTAAATATTATCAAAAACAGGCGTATTTCCAGTCATTTGACTTACTGGTCTATAATAAGTTGTGAAAGTTAATTCATCACAACCTGTAAATGCCGAACCCGACCCCGGAAAAATCTGGGGACTGCACCCCAATATCTTCTTCCTGGGGCTGGTCAGCCTGATGACGGATGTCAGCAGCGAGATGATTTTTACCCTCGTCCCTCTCCTCGTCCTCAACGTGCTTGGCGCCGGCGCTTTGGCCGTCGGACTTATCGGCGGGCTGTCCGAAAGCACCGACGCCATCCTCAGGATTTTAAGCGGCCGTATCAGCGACAGGATAAAGAAGCGAAAGTTCCTGGCGGTGCTCGGCTATACCGTTTCCACACTATCTAAACCCCTTATGTACATTGCATCTAGCTGGGGTGCTGTGCTGGCTGTACGCTTCGGTGACAGGTTCGGCAAGGGCATCCGCACCTCGCCACGCGACGCCCTGGTGGCCGATTCCACCTCGTCTAGAGAAAGGGGCAAGGGCTTTGGCGTGCACCGGGCGATGGATACCACCGGGGCTGTCCTTGGACTGGCCATAGCCGCCGTTGTTATATACCTCATGCAGGGCAGCAGCTTGGAGCTGGGCATTAAGGCGTATCAACGGCTGGTGCTCATTGGCGTGGTGCCGGCGGTGCTGGCGGTGCTGATTTTACTGGCCTTCGTACGTGATAAGGGGAAGACCTCTTCTAATGATTACCAGTACGGATTATTGCGGGACAATCCAATTCTGAGGTTTGATGCCAGGTTCAAGATATTTCTCATTGTTATGGGAGTCTTCACACTGGGGAACTCCAGCGATTTCTTTGTAATATTACGGGCACAGAACATGGGCTCGCCGGTCCTGCATATAATACTTATGCTCGTTTTATTTAACGTTTCTTATGCCGCCATTTCCGTACCGGCAGGAATGCTGTCCGATAGGCTGGGTAGAAGGCGGATTATTGTCTTGGGCTGGGCTGTTTACGCTCTGGTTTATCTTGGCTTTGCCACGGCGTCAAGTTCATGGCAGATATGGGGGCTTTTCGTCGGCTACGGCATCTACTATGGTGTCGTGGAGGGAGTGGCCCGCGCATTTGTCGCCGACCTTGTTCCCGAGGCCAAGAGGGGCACGGCCTATGGGTATTATCATGGGGTGGTGGGACTTACGCTTCTACCGGCGAGTCTTATCGCCGGCTGGCTCTGGGATACGGTGAATCCGGCGGCACCGTTTTACCTCGGTGCGGGACTTGCCTTCCTGGCAATGCTGTGCTTGCTGGTGCTGGTCAGGGAGTAGTCTTTACCTTACTCCAGCACGATATTATCAATCAGCCTGGTGCTGCCGAATTTCACCGCCATGGACACCAGGGCTTTTGCCCTGACCGTGTCCAGTTCTTCAAGGCTGTCTGCATCGGCGATGCTGATATAGTCGATATCCGCCAGCGGCTCTTTTTGTATCAGTTCCGTCATGTTCCGGCGCAGCCTGTCAGCGT
This sequence comes from uncultured Dehalococcoidaceae bacterium, assembly GCA_964558675.1. Lineage (GTDB taxonomy): Bacteria > Chloroflexota > Dehalococcoidia > Dehalococcoidales > RBG-16-60-22 > CAZLEY01. Next base: position 1,811 of record CAZLEY010000095.1, read on the forward strand.
CACTTTTACCCTTTAACCACATCTCCCGTGCCAGCTTCAGCGACCTGTAGAGAACGGTTGCCGCCCGTCGTTGTTCGGGATTAAGATACATATTGCGACTGCTCATTGCCAGCCCGTCGGGCTCCCGTACCGTGGGCAGGGTAACGATTTCCAGATTCATATTCAGGTCTACCACCATCTTTCTAATAACGGCTGCCTGCTGGGCATCTTTTTGACCGAAGTAGGCATAGGCTGGCTGTACGATGTTAAAGAGTTTGGCGACAACAGTGGTCACGCCGCGGAAATGGCCGGGGCGGGAAGCGCCTTCCAGCCTCCCGGTAATGCCGCCTACCTCTACCCAGCCATCGAATTTATCGGGATACATCTCGGCAGTCGAAGGCATAAAGACAACATCCGTCATTGGTTCCAGCATAGCCAGGTCACGCCGGGTATCACGCGGATAGCTCTTAAAATCTTCGCCGTGACCAAATTGCGTGGGGTTTACGAATATACTGACGATAACCGAGGGATTTTCGTCTCTGGCTTTCCTTACAAGCGATAGATGTCCTTCGTGCAGATAGCCCATGGTGGGCACGAAGCCGACCGGCCCGGTAAGCTGGTACCTTATCCGCCGCATCTCGTCGATTGTTTTTATAGCTTTCATGAAAACCGATTATCTATTCAAAGAAAGGCAGGGATGAATGTGTGATAGAAATGCGGGACTACTTGTCTATCTCGACAAGTATGCTTTCATCCATGGAGAAGCTCTGGGCATCGGTGGGGAACTTGCCGGACTTTACTTCATCATGGTATTCGGAAATAGCGCTTGACATAATATCAACGAGTTTGGCATACTGCTTGGCGTGCTTGGGAACGAAGTCGGTATAAGAACCGAGGATGTCATTTATAACCTGCACCTGACCGTCGCAATTGATGCCGGCACCGATGCCTATGGTGGGAATGCTTATTTTCCTGGTAATCAGCGCGGCGAGGGGGGCTGGCACCGTCTCCAGAACAATAGCAAAAGCACCGGCGTCATCCAGCGCCCTGGCGTCCTCAAGGAGCCTGGCAGCGACTTCGGGAGTCTTGCCCTGTATTTTATGACCGCCGAACTGGTTGATTGACTGGGGGGTAAGGCCTATATGACCCATAACGGGAATGCCGCAGTCTACGATTCTGCGCACCTTTTCGGCGACGGTAACGCCTCCTTCAAGCTTGACCGCTTGAGTGCCGGCTTCCTGGATGAAGCGGGCTGCGTTCCTGAGGGCATCCTCAACGCTGACGTGGTAGGTCATGAACGGCATGTCGCCGACCACCAGAGCCTTACTGGTGCCTCTGACCACAGCCCTGGTATGATGCAGCATCTCCTCGATGGTAACCGGTATGGTTGATTCGTAACCGAGAACAACCATCCCCAGGCTGTCACCGACCAGAATCAGCGGCACGCCTGCCTCGTCAACTATCTTGGCGGTAACATAATCATAGGCGGTGAGCATGGAGATTTTCTCACCCTTTTGCTTCATTTCCTTTATTTTATTAATGGAAACACGCATAACGACTCCCTAGGCGAAAAGAGCTTCATCCAGCTTGTGGACTATTGCATTTTTCTCGTTTACATAGACTATCTTTGGCATGTAGTCCCGGGCTTCCTCTTCGTTAACATCACAATAGGTAAGGATGATGACCAGGTCGCCCTTGACGGCCAGTCTGGCGGCGGCGCCGTTCAGGCAAATTTCACCGCTGCCATCTTCCCCTTCAATAGCGTAGGTGCTGAAGCGGGCGCCATTGTTGATATTGAGGACCTGTACCTGCTCGTAGGGGAG
>CAZLEY010000096.1:0-2972 GCA_964558675.1 uncultured Dehalococcoidaceae bacterium
AGCTCGGTGAACCAGTAGAACCACCGGCTGGCGATTTGCCCCGCCGCGAACCCCCACGGCGTCGTTTCCGGGTCGCAGCCCCAGCAGAGTATAAGCTCGGTATGCTTGGCGATATCCGGGATAATATTGGCGTTGTAAGGCCATTGCAGACCGACCGGCTCACAGCCCCAGACGTGCTTGGCGCCCCAGTACCACCCCTCCCAGCTGTCCGGGTTCCTGACCTGGAAGGTGAACCCTCCCATAAGCTCGAGCAGCCGGCAGCCGCAGCCGTGAGTGGCGTGTACCGCTTTCGTCTCGCCGTGACCGTCCGCCTGGCCCAGTATCGCGTACAGCCCGTATTTTTTATGTATCCTCTTTATCTCGCTGGCGACTATTTCCGCAGCCTCGTCCCACGAAATTCTGACATAGCCGCTCTTGCCCCGGTTCTGCGGATTTCGCTCTCCGTCAGGGTCCCAATCGACTCTCTTTAACGGATACAAAATCCGGTTGGGCGAATAAATGCGCTTTTTATATCCCAGGCCGAAGGGGGCTATCAACGACTTCAAGGGTACGTTGAAAGTCTTGCCGCGCGCCTCTATCTTCCACGGCCTGAATTCCTCAGGCTTATATTGCCAGTCATAGTGGAATTGTCTGGTCCTGAGTATTTTACCGTCTTTGACATCTATTAGTGCCAGATGTGAGTGCTTGCTCCCCGAGGATAAGTCAGTACTTTTAATAACAGTTTTTTCGCCTCTTGTCGGCAGCCCTTTTTGTGCCATGCATCACATCCTGTTATTTCGGTTCTCTGAATATATTTATAGTACGAATGTGTTTTATTTGTCTATGGCTAACATGAATAAAGACAACACCACTGCACTCAAGCCAGCACCTGGTGACAGCAGCTTCTCAGGCTTACCTGCCGGCCGCCAGGTCGGTTTTCCTGACTACTTAGCTTAATGTTCTCTTATAATTGTGCGGGTATCCATGCCCCGGGCCAGCGGCTTGCGGGACATAATATGCGTATCCGGATAGCCTGTTTTTATCCCTTGTACAATTCAATATCCCCCACGTTGACATCTTTACTGGCGTCGATGTCTTCTATCTTACGGGGGAGATACCCGGACTTCTCTACAATTATTGAGTAGGTGCCCGGCTCCTGTCGCTCGAACCAGAAGTCGCCGAAGTTGTCCGTCTTTAGCGAGGCCACCTTCTTACCCTTGGCACCGGTCAGCGTGACGTTAGCGTCTTCCAGGCACTCGTCCTCCTCCGGGTCGTATACGGCCCCGGCAATGAAGTACTTATCGAGCAGCCCGATATAGTACACCCTGGGTTTGGCCTTGTACTCGGGATGCAGCACCTCTGCCCTGGCTATCTCCTCCTTGAGCTCCTCCTCTTCCCCGAACATCAACGCATCGGTGGGGCAGGCGTCAACACACCTCGGCACTTTCCACCCGTCATCGAGGAGATGAGCGCACATGGTGCATTTCTGCGCTATGTTGAGGTCGGAGTTGAAGTAGATAACATTGTAAGGGCAGGCGTCAATACAGTTACGGCTGCCGGTGCACTTTTCAGGGTCGATGATGACGATGCCGTCGTCCCTCTTGTAGATTGCCTTTGAAGTACAGGCGGGGATGCAGGGAGCCTCGTCGCAGTGCTGGCAGATATCGTGCATATATCTTACCCTGACCTTGGGCACGGTTCCCTGCACCACGTCGGTGACCTTCATCCAGAACTGGCCGGTATCCGGCTGGGGTTTGGCGATAGGGGACCAGTCGTTGCCGACATGCTCGTCCTTGCAGGCTATCTGGCAGTTGTAGCAGCCGTTGCACTTGTTAATGTCAATGACCATTGCCTTCATTATTCTTGTTCACCTCCAACTAATACTCTATCGAATCGCAGCCCGGAGGCTCGATGGTAAGGTCTCTTGAAAGCATCGGGGTATTTCTTTCTCAGTTCGTCCATGTTGGCCTGTTCGACCTCGCACAGGAAGCCGCTGACGACCATACCGCCGCGGCAGTTTCTTGAGGTGCCGCGATGGGGGGTGATGGTATTGATGGCGCCGCCCCTGTCGAGTTCTCCTGGGACGATGGGGTCGTACCGGGCGCCGTGGTCTATGTAAGCCACGCCGGGCATGATTCTCTCGGTGACGTAAGCCCCGGCCAGGACGGCGCCCCTCTCGTTGAATATGTTGACTACGTCCCCGTTTTTAATCCCCCTTTTGGCGGCTTCCGACGGGTGTAACCAGAGCGGCTCGTAGAGGTAGCCGTCCGGTCCTCTGACCTTGCATGTCTCGATTTCATGGAACCAGTTAATATCATCGAGCTGGGCATGGACTCTCCACCTGGGGTGGTTGGATACTACGAGGAGGGGATATTTCTTAGCCCTGTCAAGCAGCAGGCTCTCCTGATGGGACTCGCCGTAGGGTATCCAGTGGGGTACCGGAGGTCTCTCATCATCATCGGGAAAGTGCTTGGCTAAATTCATGGAAGAGAACTCTATCTTCCCGGAAGGTGTCTTCAAAGGATTTTTCTCAGGGTCCTCGTAGAAGTCTATCATACCAGCCCGATATTTTTTCCAGTTGGGATCAGTTGGAATCATATAGTAGTCCTTTTCACACAAGTCCTTCCAGGTTATCAAACCCGCCGCCGGTACGCCGGATTCGTCGAAACCGTACTTTATCCATTCCTCGATAGATTTACCTTCGGTGTACTTTTCCAGCATACCCAGTTTTTCAGCAACGGCACATACCGCCTCATAGTCGCTCCTGGACTCTCCTATAGGCTCAACGCATTTTCTTTCACGGAAAATAGTAGTAAAATGAGCGCTTTCCATGTCGCTTCCGATATCGTCCTCTTCGAACTTGGTATTAATCGGCAGGATGATATCGGCGAAGAGACAGTCGTTCTCCATCGTTGGGTGCTGGGCCACGAAGAACTCAATCTTGGGGCTCCGGTAGGCATCCACGTTCCTGTTGCTGTCGTTCCAGCAGGTCA
>CAZLEY010000097.1:0-2929 GCA_964558675.1 uncultured Dehalococcoidaceae bacterium
GAAGTCCTCCGGAGTGCCAAGCTGTGGATGGATGGCTTTGTGTCCGCCTTCCTCGCCTCCGATAGCCCACGGGGTCCCAGGGGCATCCGGGGCAGCATTAATCACATTATTTCTCCCCTTGCGAAGGGTTCTGCCGATAGGGTGAATAGGTGGAAAGTAGAGTACATCGAAGCCCATCTCGGAAACGTAAGGAAGGCGAGCTTCACAGTCCTTGAAAGTACCATGTCGTCCTTTCTCGTTAGCACAAGAACGGGGGAACATCTCATACCAGGTGCTGAAGAGTGCTCTTTCACGGTCGACCAGGATTTGCAGCTCTCTTGGGTAGGTAACAGCAAAGCGACGGTCGGAATATTTATCCATTATATTGGCGACATTCTTGCTCAGGGCTAGCTCTATCTTTTCCGACTGTGAAACTTGCGCAGATTCCAGAGTCTTCACCCACCTCTTCATTTTCTGACTATCGGCTTTGGAGGCCTGTCCGCTTGCCTCAGCAATAAGATTCGCTCCCACCATTAGATTTATGTTTAAGTCTTCCTGACCAGCTTCAATCCGCTTCTGAAAATCCTTGCACCATGACTTAAACCCGTCAACCCAGGCCGTTACAGTGTATAGATAGTGTCCAAGTTCTGTTGCCAAGAAGGAGCCTTTCCATCGATCATTATTCACCAATTCCATAGGAGTTTCCGTCCATTTCGAATGTCCCTCTTTTCGGTACAGGAGCACGGCGGTAATTGCATCGTGACCATCGGTAAAAATATCGGCTTCTATCTCCACTTTTTCCCCGACGACACTTTTTGCCGGGAACCGGCCACTGTCAATTTCGGGCTTTACCCCCTCAATGACTACGCGTACTCTGCCGTCAGGCTGTTCCATATATGTATCCCTCGCTCTCACCATTATCAGCTTATCCTCTCCACTTTAAGCATGTTAGTCGAGCCAGCTACTCCAATAGGGACACCCCCGGTAATTACTATCAAATCGTTTGGCTTCGCTACGCCTGTTTCTTTAGCTATTTGGGTTGCGGTAGCAAAAAGCCCGTCGACGGATTTAGCTTCCTCTATCTGGAACGGATAGACGCCCCAATGGAGCAGCAGCCTGCCTGATATGGTATGTATCGGTGTTAACGCCAGAATAGGAACTTTAGGACGATACTTCGATACCCGTCTGGCCGTACTGCTGGATTGGGTAAAGGCTACAATGGCTACCGCCCCCAGACTTTGCGCGGTGTGACAGGCACTATAGCTGATAAGCTCATCGGTTTCGCGCTGAATCCACTTACCCCTTTCGGCAAGCAAGTTTTCATAAGGGAGTCTGCGCTCGGTCTCCAGGGCTATTTTAGCCATTGTTCTCACTGCCTGTACCGGATATTTACCAACGGAAGTCTCTGCCGACAGCATAGTCGCATCCGTGCCGTCAAAAATCGCATTGGCGACGTCATTGACCTCGGCACGGGTCGGACGGGCGGCGTTTACCATTGACTCAAGCATCTGGGTGGCAGTGATTACCGGCTTGCCACTACGGTTGCATTTCAGGATGATTTCCTTCTGTATAAATGGCACTCTCTCCAGAGGAATGTCTACGCCCAGGTCACCGCGTGCCACCATGATGCCGTCACTGGCGGAGAGGATATCATCAAAATCACGTACCGCTTGTACACGTTCTACCTTGGAAATGACGGGAATATCTGCATCGTGCTCATGCAGTACGGCTTTAACAGCGGACACGTCTTCAGCAGTACTGACAAATGAAATGGCTATATAATCCGGCTTTTGCTGGATGGAGAAGAGTATATGCTCACGCAGGAGGTCAGTCATGAATGGGACTGATGTCCGCATACCGGGAACGACAAGCCCGCGTCTCTCAGTGAGCACGCCGCCCACGGTTACTCTACATTTCACCTCGCTACCACTTTTCCCAAGCACTCTCAACTGCATGGCCCCATCATCAAGCAGGACGGTGTTACCTTTTTTCATATCTTGGGGCAGGCTAGGGAGGTTGACTGGCACCACAGATGCGTCCCCCTCAATATCTCTGGTAGTTAGAGTCACCAACGCCCCCTTTTTCAGGATAGCCTGACCATCTTTAAGCCTTCCAATTCTATACTTAGGCCCCGGCAGGTCCATAAGGATAGCTACCGGCATCCTCAACCGCTTACCTATCCTTCTTACGCTCTGAATATATCGAGCATGGACATCCGGGGTGCCATGCGAAAGATTAAGCCGGGCAACATTCATGCCGCCCCGGATAAGACGCTCTATGACCAAAGCCGTGCCAGTCGCCGGCCCAATCGTACATACTATTTTGGTTCGTCTTTTGAAGTAGCCAGACTGTTTCATAATAAAATAACTCCACTTAAATATATATCATTAGTATTTCTGATACCAGCCCTCGGCTATAGCCTCGAATTTTCCCGTCTTGCTTCCCATCTTTGTATACCAAGGCTTCCCGTACTTGTTAACTAAATCGGCTAGCTCCTTGAGCCTGGGAGCAGCGGTGCTCTTGAAGAAACTCATCCTCTCTTCCCTTGACCGAATCTGAACCCCCTCCTGCCATAGGGCACGTCCGGCTAGGAAGCCAGACGCCCCGGCTTTACAGGCAATTTCCACTTGCTTCTTGAAGGTCTTGAAATCGGCACCGGCACTTAAGAGTACCCATGGCAATCGAGATGCATGGTCTAGCTCCTGACATAACTGGAGCAGCTTCTTCTCGTCCCGCTCAAATTCCATATCGGCCGGGAATTCCGCTTTCAAAACATCAACGGGTAAAGCGGTAATCTGACGCGCTGTCTCAATCACCAGTTCAGGCTTCATTTCGGCAAACTTTAATGAGGACACACCAACTTCCTCGACCGGGTAGCTCACCGGCTCAACCAGAAGGGGAATATCCTCCTTCATACATTGGTCAGCCACCCTGGCAAGAAGCTCAAGCT
>CAZLEY010000098.1:0-2856 GCA_964558675.1 uncultured Dehalococcoidaceae bacterium
GGTAGAACGCCAGCCAGCAGGAAGATTATCATCCAGTCGATGGCTTTATAGGCTTCTTCGATGGTCAGACACCGTGTTACCACCATGGCCACGGCACCTAAGATAGCCGCCAACATAATGGGCATGACATTCAGCGTGGTGAGAGCTACCACGGTCAGCAGCACCACCAGCGCTATGATAGCACGGTCTTTCCTCAGGTAAAGGTCGGTTAGCTCGTTGGTAACGATAGCGTTGGGAGAGTTCATGATGTAGGCGATATCGTCCTTATGGCCCTGGAGCAGTACCGTATCGTTTTCTTTCAGCTTGATGTCAGCCAGGCGTTCCCGCAGTGTTTTTCCGCGTCTCTGAACGGCCAGTACTGTTAGTCTATGGCGGCGGAAAAAGGCGTCTTCATGCAGCGTGCGTCCGATGAGATTGGAATCGGGTGGTATCAGCACCTCGCTTAACTTCATATTATGAGAGCTCAGTTCCTGGTCTTTTACTCTGGCATTCTTGAGAATTTTCAAACCGTATTTCGATTCAATTTCCAGAATTTGCTCAACATTGCCGTGCAGCAGCAGAATATCATCGGCTTTTATTCTGGTCCGGGCCGGTCTGGTGACCGCCTTTGTTCCCCGCAGGAGATTGGCCAGTTCTACTTTAGTCTCGTCACCTACCTTGCTCGTTTCCCAGGTCTCGCCGATTAACTGCGATTTATCGGTTACCTGGAGTTCGGCGAGATAATCAACGAGCCGGTATTTGTCTATCTGTTCGGCTTCGCCCTTCCGCACGGGCAACAGCCAGTGTCCGACCGCGGCCAGATAGACCGTGCCGGCTCCCACCATGGCAAGTCCCAGGGGCAGGAATTCGAAGAAGCCGAACGGCTCCAGGCCGCGGCTTACGGCAATGGAGTTGACGATGAGATTGGTGGATGAGCCGACCAGGGTACAGACTCCACCGAACTGGCTGGCGAAAGACAGCGGTATGAGGATTCGGGACGAGGCTATTTTACGGCTCCGGGCCAGTACCATGGCCACGGGAATGAAAATGGCCACAATGGCGGCGTTTATTATGAATGCCGATAGAATAGCAGCGGTGAGACTGAGTACAAGCATAAGGCGGAGCTCCGTCTTCCCGGCGAGCCGGTCGAGCTGGCGGGCGGCCCATTCCACCAGACCGGTACGCACCAGCCCGGCGCTGATGATGAACATAGAGGCAATGGTAACGGTTGCCTGGTTGGCGAGACCGTAAAGTATCTGTTCTGGTTCGATTAGGTTCAGGACGAAAAGCGCCACCAGCACGCACAGGGCGATGATATCAATGCGGATTTTGCCCCAGATGAAAAACGCCATTGCGGCAATGATGATGATGCCGACGAGTATCATATCAGGGTTGGACATGAAACCATTATACAGCGAACGGGGGGAGGTTAGCTATACTTTTTCCTCAGCGTGTCAGACAACCCGGTGAGCAGCTCCAGGGCTTTTTCGGAGGCTTCATCGCCGAGGGGAATCAGGGTACAGCTGGGTGTGAGCAGGCTGTGGGCAACCAGGTCCCGGAAGCGGACGCCGTTCCGGGTGAAAGGGGCCATTGCCTCCTCAAGGCGGTCCTTGAGACTTGACACGGTTTCTCCACTAACTGACTCTACATCATTGGGCACGATGCCCCAGGCAATAGCGCCACCCCTGTCCAGGAATTTTTTAATTTCGGCGGGGTACAGGCTTACCGACTCCGCATAGTTATAAGTGTCAAAACTCAGGATATCTAGCCTGGTTTTGAGCAGCACGGACCAGTCGGTATTACCGCAGCAGTGCAGTCCCTTGAGGCCGTTGATGCCGTCGAAGACCTCGTCCAGCATATCGGCGATTTTGTCGGGAGATGAAAAGGTACCGGTAGCAGTCGACGACCCGTAGGCAGCCATATACGGCTCGTCGATGAAGATAATGGTGTTTTTCGAGATTTTACTCAGTTCTTTTTCCTGCCAGGCGGCTTTGAGACGTAGCAGCCTGGGAACGGCGTCGCCGAGGACTTCATCATGGATGATAGCCTTGCCGTCTTTATCGGTTACGGTCAGTCCCCAGGTGAGCGGCCCGGTAACATGCCCTTTTACCGCGCGCGGCGATAAATTGGTAAGGTTGAGGAAGGCGTACAAACCGGCGGCGTAGTCGGGGCTGATGGGGTATTTGTCAACGTTATTCTCGAGATAGGCCGCGTAAAGCTCTTCCAGGGGCTTTTGCAGGTCTCTGGAGCTATCAACGTGAATGTGGTCGCCCTCGATAACCACGCCGGGGAAGCCCTCGCTGTACTGGACATACATGTTTTCCAGGAAGGAGCGCCGGGGCAGCTGGGGCCAGGCGGGGATGTCCTTTAGATAGAGGGTTATCAGGGAGCACGCCTGTTGGGGGTCGGTGTGGGGCATGCTGCCGATTATCGTGGGCAGGCAGTTAAATTCTGTACTTGACATAACCTCAGGCTTTCTTCACGTATTTGCCGATAAGCAGGTCGAGTTTCTCCCTTTGTTCGATGGGTATCAGGGCTGGTTCGGTAACCAGCGCCGGACCTAAAGCTGAAGCGCAGTCGCATTCGCGCTTCTGGGGCACCCTGCCCGCCGCCAGCTTGATGGTCTTTTTAGCGTTCTCAATATTCTGGCGCATGGTCGTCAGTATGGCCTCGACGCTGACCGGCTCGTTGGTCTCGTGCCAGCTATCGTAGTCGGTAACGCAGGCAATACTAGCGTAGCAGATTTCAGCTTCGCGCGCCAGTCTGGCCTCGGGCAGGACGGTCATGCCGATAATGTCGGCATCCCAGGAGCGGTAGAGTCTCGACTCGGCGCGGGTGGAGAAGGCGGGGCCTTCCATGGCGATGAAGGTGCCGCCC
>CAZLEY010000099.1:0-2773 GCA_964558675.1 uncultured Dehalococcoidaceae bacterium
CCGGAACTTGGCACCGAGGAAGAGTTTGATGCTCTAGACCGGGAACTCAAGCGATACGGGATGGGGTTATTGCTTGATATTGTCCCCAATCACATGGCGGCCAGCCCTGAAAACCCGTGGTGGCAAGATGTCTTGGAGAAGGGTAATCATTCGTATTACACAAGTTTCTTCGATATGAATTGGCTCGCTTTCGGAAAGGACAAGAGTAAACAAACAGGCCACAGGCGTTTCTTTGACATCGATGATTTGGTGGGTATCCGCGTGGAAGACCCGAGTGTGTTTGAAGCAACACATTCTCTGATTTTCAAGCTTATTGCCGATGATAAGATTACCGGTCTGCGCATTGATCATATTGATGGGTTGTACGACCCTCTGGAGTATCTCCTTCGCCTGCAACAAAACATAGCCCAACAAGCGAGTGACGTCAGGGAGGAAATATGTTTTTATGTGGTGGTGGAAAAGATCCTGGCAGGTGATGAGACCCTCTCTGAAGAGTGGCCAGTTTTCGGGACAACAGGCTACGACTTTACCAACATGCTAAATGCTCTATTCGTTAACGGCGACGGCATCAGGGATTTAGGCAAGATATACTCACGCTTTACCGGTGGACAGTCTGTTTTTACTGATATCGTCTATAAGAAAAAGAAGCAAGTGATGGCCGAACTGTTTCCTGAGGAAATGGAAGCGATTGGTCAATACCTCAATCAACTAGCTCAGCAAGATAGACATACTGTTAACCTGTCCTCTGAAGAGTTGACCGAGGCTTTTATTGGGATTACGGCATGCTTACCCATCTACAGGACGTACACACGGGATTTAGAAGTGTCCCCCCGTGACAAGCTCTACTTGGAAAATGCCGTAGATGAGGTCAAACGGCGGCATCCGAATATAGACAGCAGCGCCATAAACTTCTTACGGCGTATACTCACTCTGGACTTTCCACAGAGCTTTACAACGGCACAGAATGATGCGTGGCTCCGATTCGTACTGAAATGGCAGCAGTTGACTGGTGCTATTATGGCCAAAGGTTTTGAAGATACTGCTCTCTATACCTATAACCGCCTGCTTTCGCTTAACGAGGTGGGAGGTCAACCGGATTCAATGGGTTTATCTGTTGATAAGTTTCACCGGCGTAACCTGGCACGATTAAAACGCTGTCCTCACACGTTAAACGCAACATCAACACATGACACAAAGCGAAGTGAAGATGTCCGAGCCAGACTAAACGTGCTCTCCGAGATTCCTGAGGAATGGGAGGAGCGTCTAATCCGCTGGAGCGAGTGGAATAAAGCCAAGAAAGGCAAAGCAAATGGACTGCCGGTGCCAGAGCCAAATACGGAGATTTTCCTCTATCAAACCCTGCTAGGCGCCTGGCCATTCTCGATAAGGGAAGCAGACAGCCTTAAGAAACGTCTTAAGGAATACGTGATTAAAGCAGCCAGAGAGGCCAAGGAGCATACTAGCTGGCTACAGCCTAATCAGGAATATGAAGGTCTGCTTATAGAATTTATTGAGTCTATTTTACAGACCTCGGAAGAAAACGAATTTTTAGGTGACTTTTTGCATTTTCAAAGACGGATTGCTTTTTACGGAGCCATGAATTCGTTGGCACAGGTCTTGCTAAAGATAACCTCGCCCGGTGTGCCTGATTTCTACCAGGGGATGGAATTGTGGGATTTTAGCCTTGTTGACCCGGATAACCGACGCCCGGTTAACTTTAGCAAGAGGATTAAGCTTTTGGACAAGTTAATTCAGCAAGAACGGCTTGGACAGCAATCGCTAGCCGAACGGATTATGAAATCCTGGCAGGATGGCAGGGTTAAGCTTTATGTGACCTATAAAGCACGGGATATACGGAGCGCCGATATAGATGTATTCCAGGGCGGAGGTTATGTGCCGTTACGGGTTGGGGGACAAAGGCAGGAGCATGTCTGTGCTTTTGCCCGGAATATAGGGGACAAGTGGGCTCTGACCGTTGCCCCCAGACTTATGACCGGATTAGTCAACGTTGATACCTTTCCTTGCGGACAGCAGGTATGGGGGAATGACAAGTTACTTCTGCCTGAGGATGCACCACAGCATTGGTTAAATGTTTTCACCGGTGAGAAACTGGAAGTATCAAACAGACGAAAGGGACTATCCCTTGCTGAGATATTTCATATTTTTCCTGTTTCTCTCTTAAGGAATATATAAATAATAAGACATTGTGTAAGGAGGTGCCACATGCCACTAAGAGCCTACTATTTAACTCCAGATGGAACTTTACAGCGCGAACTCAGCGAGGAACAAACTAAAGCTGCTTTTGAATCGGGTAAGGGCTTGCTGTGGGTAGATATCTCGGAGACCACGGAAGAAGACGGCAAATTTCTGGAAAGGGTATTCAAGTTTCACCAGCTTGCTGTCGAGGATTGTGTAAGCCCGCTGATACACCCACCGAAGATTGACGATTTTGATGATTTTCTTTTCATCATAGTACATGGCATCAACCACATGGTGGAGTCGGATATTGTGGAAACAGCCGAACTGGCGCTCTTCCTCGGATGTAATTTTGTTGTGAGCAACCATAATGCCCCCCTCTACAGTGCCGAGGCAATCAGACAAAAGGTGGAAACCGATGGTCGTCCCATGAAGCACGGTGCTGACTTTTTAGCTCATACCCTGATGGATACTTTGATTGATAACGTCCTGCCCACTATAGACCAGATGAGTGATGTTGCCCAGGATATCGAGGAAGAGACAATTCATAACCCACAGCCGCCAACCCTGGAAGCCA
>CAZLEY010000100.1:0-2444 GCA_964558675.1 uncultured Dehalococcoidaceae bacterium
GGCTATTTATAACGGCATAGCAAGCCCGAAGTTAGTCCTGAACCCCCGGTTAATTAGAAGGCGGCGTTTTAGTGGGATAAGGCGGCTCTTCAGGATAAAGCTGCTCAATCTTTTCCACCCCGTAGGGCGTCGTATACTTAATCATAACTTGCGATGACGCCAGCATTTCGAGCTCTTCTTCCTCGGTGGTATTTTCGGAATTGTACTCCCATGAGGTCGTAAAGGTCTCATGCTCACGTTGTTCGAGGTCAATCGGCCCCGGCCGGGACGGCTGCAACTCCACGGTTACTGGCTTATTCTCCTCGTTCGTCAGCATGGTAGTTACGGTTACGCGGACATTTTTGGCTTCACCCTGACCCGAATACCCAACGAAGAAACGGAATTTTATCCTCTTGAGCTCAGGGTTTTCATCGTCATCGTTAATGGAAATCGCATGGCCGGATGAAAAGTCGGGCCTGGAGAAAGTCGAGTTTATGATTTCCTCCCAGCCTGGCTGCAGTTCGCCGGAGTTCGTCAACGGCGGCTCGATGGTAATCGGCTGGTTGAAATCATAGTTCCTCATCGTCAGGTTATACTCGTTCCATTGCCCCTCTTCTTCCGCGGGAACCCGGTACGTCTGCATGGCCTGCCGGATGAGGTAGTCCTCCTTGCCTATCCAGAGCTCAATAATGTAGTTGATATCGCGCGCTCGTTCAACCTGTTCCATCATATCTTCGTATCCGGGGTCGGAGGGGTCGAGCCCGTCCGTATCTTCTATCTGCTTTGCCAAGTCAACCCAGCCGCGATAGTGGAAACAGGCCGAGTCGTCTACTTTCTCATCGGGGAGTTCTTCCAAATCGACGAGGGAGTCAAGCATTTTCAGCGTCATTTCCTTAGTAAGAAAGGTCGAGGACGAAATTATCAGGGCTAAATATGTGTTGCGCCACATGTCGCCGCCGCTGACGAACAACCTGTCGCCGAGCAGGATACCCTCGCTTACCTCGCCGTCTTCGACCATTTTAACGCGGTAGCGGTCGGGGGTGACGAACTCCCCCTCGAAGGTAAGCTCTAAATCCTCGCCCAGATAAGGGATATCGGAGTGAAAAGAAATCCGGTACGATTGCAGTATTGCCGTGGCCTCGTGGGCTTTGGCCAGCACATTCTGCGGAGAAAAGGGATTTTGCCAGGGCTGCACAAGAGCTACAATTAGAACGGCCACTGCTGCCAGCGCGACTATAGCCGGCCTCAGCCACTTTCCTGAAACTCTTATGGTCATAATTTGCTCCTTAAATGCGTAAGCTATAATACCTGCGATGATGAGGGCCACTCCAATTATTATGCCGATGTTCCCCCCGGGTACGATAATGGCGTGAAAAAGATCAAACACCAGTGCCAGTGCACAGAGGATTATCCCGGTGATGGGAATATATCGTTTGGTAACCCTTCGCCTGATGTCTGTTATCCCGATAACAAGCCCGACCACAGGAATTCCTACAATCGTGACCAAACGCCACCATATGGACGACATGCCGTACAACTCGATGAACAGGCTAATGACACCCAGCACCAGTGATGCAACACCCGCCGCGGCCCTGGCGGCTCTGTTGTTGTAAGCCAGGCCCAATATTAGCAGGATGCCTAGAACCAGCAGAATCGGCGCGGCGACAGTGGATAAAAATCGGTGGATATGTACCAGTATCATGGCATCCGATGGCTGCGACTGTCCGATGCTGAGCACCCTTCCTTCATGGGGATTAACTACGATATTCCAGTCTTTCCCATCGAGTTCTATAGTCAACAACGCTGTAGGCGTGACTGTTCCCTCCTTGGGGGTCACCCCATCAGGGCCGGTAACCCGCTCAATATCAATAGAGTAGCCAAGATGCACCTCGCCAATAACGCCTCCCTGTGCCAGAAGCTCCTGGACTTTGGGGTCGGTCTTGGCGATAGCGATAGCCTTTTGCTCATCGCCCGGCTGGAAATCGGGAACATTCACATGGACTATCTCGGTAACTTTTTTCGTTTCCAGATTAACCTCGGCAGCAACAACTCGTTCTTCGGTTCTGACCAGCATCATCAGTACGTTGCCTTCGTCATCAACCACTTTGGTCGTTACTTCAACCTCTTCTATCTCTTCACCGTTTAAAGCCGCCTGCACCTCCGGGCTGTTGCGCACAATAGATGCTGCCATCACCTCCGGAGATTCCATACCCCACGGCTGTGCTACCAGTAAAACAGCGATGACAGCTACAATGGCAGCCGCCGCTGTGACTGGACGTAGCCAGCGTCTAAAGGATTTTTCGGGCAATGCTCTGGTTGCTTTGATTTTAGATAGCGTGGCTGTCCTTATATCCGACGCTACTGGCGTTTCTCTGAGCGATGATAGTTGGCGGCCTGCCGCCTCAAATTCCGCCAGGGTTTCCCGGCAGTCGGCGCAACCGGACAGGTGCTCCTCGATAAACTCC
>CAZLEY010000101.1:0-2221 GCA_964558675.1 uncultured Dehalococcoidaceae bacterium
CCAAATTCCTTCATCGCCTGCTCATCTAAGGCACCAATCTCCCCCACTCCTTTCAACTTGACTGAACCGCTCAGACTTTCCTGCAGGTACTGTTCTAAATTGTCCAGATTCATTTTTATCATATCGAACCTCCCCATCTGCTGTGACACCGAACTTCAAACCAAAAAGTCAGTCATCTCTCCTCCCCAGCCGCCGCCCTTTTGCCAGCCGCCAATATTGTAAATCCAGCACCGGGGAAATAGCCTTCCCTTGGCTCTTCCGTGTTTTGCACCTCAATGAAGAAGAGGCTTCCATCTTTATCAAACCAGGCATCATATTCCGAAGCTAGTTCATCGAAAGGTGAACTAGCTATGTTGTTTCGTTCCTGCTGTTGATTCAAGATCAGGATGTTTGGTTGACACCACAAATTCTCCTTGCTAAGCTTTCTTAGAATCATGGCGTTCATTGATTAATATCTTCGAAGTAGCAAAATCTATTTCGGCCACTCTGCCCGGAATAACCTCTTCTTCTCCAAACAGCGTCTCGATTTTTACTTGGTTGCTGTGTATTTGCATATGAACAATATCTTGAATCAGTGGTTTGCTGCTCCATTTGTTTAGATATACTGTAGCTAGACACACCGATAAGTACCTCCCTTCGCCCCGTCAGGGGCAGCTATTTCCATGCTACTCTGATGTGCGGTAACCTATCCTCTCGAAAGAACGCTACCCTCAGAGCCTGAGTTGCTCACATTCTAACTGTCTCGATTGCCTTTAGGTGACAGGCACGGACACAATCACCACAGCCTTGACAGAGAAACGGGTCTGTCATGGGTATCTCATAGGCAGCCTCCTGCTTGAGCAGCTTATGGGAGCATGCCAGTACTGCAGCACAAACTCCTCTGTCACACTGGTCAGGGCGGCACTTGTTGTAGTTCACCAGGGCCATCTTACTCGGCATCAGCCTCTCCCCGCTTTTGCCTTCTCTAGCTCATCCTCCAGTTCCTCCAGCTTCTGCCACATTGACGGTGGCACCGAGTGAGCTGGCCACCTAGCCTTGAGGTCAGCTATTTTATCCTCAATCTCTCTTACTTTGTCATTACTCACTTTATATCTCTCTGACACGCATGCAGCTGTTTCATTCAGGTGTAGGCCCCCTTCTATGCGTAACAACTCTACTTGTACACGCCGAATTCCTTGGAAGCTTCCATCACGGCGCGCAGATTATCCGGGTTTCCCCTATCCATAGTTGCCCCACCGGTTAATATATAACCGCCGCCTGGAGCGCAGACTTCGATAAGCTTGCGGCAGCGTTCTTTGACATCCTGGGGCGTGCTCGTACACAGCGCCGTGACGGGGACATTGCCGGCGATACAGGCGGTGTCACCGAGGACTTCTTTGGCTCTGGCCATATCCATATGTTCAAACCACCATATTATCGAGCTCCGGGGCATATCCCTGATAATCTCAAGGCGGGGTTCGTAGTTCCCTTCAGCGAATGGCATCGGCACGAGCCCCTCGTTAATCAGGCCCAGGAGGAGCTTTTTAAAGGTTGGCCAGTAGAAGGTCTCGTACTGCTTGTTGGACATAAAACCGCCTGTCCCTTTATGCAGCGGCATCATAACTATCGGACATCCTGAGTTATTGGCTCCAGCTACGGCCTCATCAATAGCTATAGGCACCAGCCTTTCCATCGCTTCATGGAGCTTGTCCGGTCTCTGGAACATGTCCATCATTATCCCCTGGGTACCTCTCAGCATATCGCCTATCATGTCGAAGGGCGCCCCGGAAAACCCGCCTCCGAGAGAGGGGAAACCTGCTTCCAGCGACTCCCGGCTGACATCCCTGACCGCCGCCATCCATTTCATAGTTTCAGTGCCGGCATCCGTTAGTGTCTTTAAGGCCGCCTGTATCTCAGGGTCAGCGAAGTGTGCTACATAGAAAACCGGTATGCCGATAAAAGCCGTCAGTTGAGGCAGCTTCTCAAAAGCCTTAAAGGCACCCGCGGCGCGAGGCAGGAAGGTCCTCAGCCAGAAATCAGAAGGGTCTTTAATGAGCGCATCATATTCCTCTGGCTTTATATACTCACTTTCAATGAACTGGTAAGTCTCGATATCGTCGGGCAGGCCATGCCCCGGCCATTTGTTTAATTTAAAGTCAATGGCTTCAAGTACCTTTCCCGGAAGGACAAGGCCGGGACCAATAAACGTGTCCATGTCAAATTCCTGGAGAAACTTTCGCCA
>CAZLEY010000102.1:0-2014 GCA_964558675.1 uncultured Dehalococcoidaceae bacterium
GTTGGTACGGGGAATGTGAATATTCAAAGCATCATCCCGGTGGATTTAATCACCATCAGTGTCTCCCTCCGACCCAAGTGTATTCATGAACCCTCTCTTACTATGTGAAGTGTGATACTTCATGGCTGCTCATTCCTTTCTATTTCCACCCGTTCCTATTGCCTCAACCGAATTTAACTAATTATTGTTTCAATATATTACTCCGTAATTTTTGGGTGGCCATCTCGTCAACTTTAAATGATGGTGGGTCAATAGCTACACCATAATCCTGCCGGGCATGCTCAACCGAAATGTAACCGTTGATAACATCCCGGTGTACCGCTTGGATATCTCTTTCCAGCGGATTCCCGTAGCCACCTCCGCCACCGGCGGTAGCCACCACCCTGCAAACTTCGGCCAGTTGCATGCCTGAAGTCTTCAGGACCTCAAATTCTCTTTTACCTTTTGGCTTAATTACGGCGTAATTTCTAAGGCCTTCCTTGCCATCGTCAATACCCCAATGTGGTGCCTTAGCCTTCTCAATAAAGGCGAAAAGCGTTGCGGGTGAGAGAAGCCGAATTTGAAGACTGGAACCCAGTCCGCCTCTATGTTTCCCGGCTCCGCCGCTATCCTGCACAAGCTGGTAACTCTCTATAAATAGGGGGAAGTTTGCTTCCGTCAACTCTATAGACTCCCCTTGGCCACTTCCTGAACCAGCGATAGAATGATGCACTGTGCAATTATCACCGTCTGAGAAGAAGTCCGCCCCGTTCCCGATGGCGGCGCTGGATAGGGTTGCCCAGTGCCTCCCTTTTTGAGGGTCCACCCCAAAAAATCCTATACCGCATACATCACCCCCGGAACATGCAGGGACTTTTTCTGGAAGGACCTTATAAAGTGCTTTGTTGATGAGTTCCAGTATCGTCGACGCTACATTGCCGCACAGAAAGCATGGCGCCGTGGGGCCGGCATTATAGACACAGCCTCGGGGAGCTATCACGGTAACAGGTCTGTTGGAACCTTCGTTGGCCGGCAGTTCCGGACTGGTTAATGCCTTTACGGCCATTCTTGCCGCAGACAGGGTAGTAACCCACAACCCGTTCATGGGACCTCTTTGCTCAGGGTCCGAGCCGGTAAAATCTATGGTGATATCACTGCCTTTAACAGTTACCGTTACCTTCGTTTTTACAGGTTTATCCAGGTCAATTCCATTGCTATCTATGTAATCTTCCGCCGTCCAGGTGCCGTCAGGTATCTCTTCGAGAGCCAGCCGGGTAATGCGCTCGCTGTGGTCATACATCTCCTGAATACACGCATCTATTGTCTCGACGCCGTATTTTTCCAGCAGTTCCGTGACCTGCTTTTCGCCGAAATGACAGCCGGCCATCTGGGCCTGGATATCTCCCCACACCTGCTCCGGGGCTCTCGAATTCCACTTAATAATATCCAGAATTTCCGGTTGCAGCTTACCCCTCCTGTACAGCTTCACCGGGGGTATGCGCAGCCCTTCCTCATAAATATTCGTCGCGTCCGTGGGATAAGTATTTTTAGCGCCGACGTCCTGCCAGTGTGCCTTGCTGGTGGCGTAAGCAAATAGCTTATCTTTAAAGAAAATGGGGGTAAAGAGCACGGCATCCGAGGTGTGGTTGCCGGTAAACTCGGGCACGGTCGAGATAATAACATCTCCTGGCTCGATGTTCTCTTTGCCGATGAAATCGATGCAACTCCGGGTAGCGGGACTCGAGCTGCTCAGAAAGAGAAGGATACCTTTTTCCGATTGTGCAATAATGCCGGCATCAGCATCAAGGATAGCAAAGGAGCAATCCATTATCGTGCTTAAAAAAGTTGAAACTCCGCAGTGGGCGGCCGTCTCTATCATCCCATTGGCGATGGAGATTAGCCTGTTTCTGACCACCGCAAAAGTAATCGGGTCAACCTTCGGCATTTAAGCACCTCCCGTATGAATAATAAGATTACCCAGCCTGTCCAGTTCCAGCGTTTGCCCCGGCATGACAACCGTGGTGTGAAACGGCTC
>CAZLEY010000103.1:0-1927 GCA_964558675.1 uncultured Dehalococcoidaceae bacterium
GGCTGGATTTTCCCGGTGGCGGGATGGCCAGCCCTTTTATTTTGCCCGATCACACTTAACAAGCAACTGTTATCCAACAAATGCCTCTTTTGTTACCTTAGGCAACAAAATTCTTCTTTGTTGAATCGGTGCATGTTAATCCGATTTTTCGGCACATCATCCTCCTTCAACTCCTGTTAAATCAGAGAGCCGGGTTTACCACTCTTCCTATAAACAGTATGGCTCCTGTCTCGATATCCCGAATCAGGAAGATGAAAGGACGGTCAATGGTGACGGTAACAGGCTCTTCCGGCTTCGGGCCGGGCGCTGACGTCACCATCATGACTGCCGTAGCCGCAGCAGCCTCGGTGCCGTTTTCATCTACGGAAACGAAAGCCTTGTGCACAACGTCGCCGATGAACAAATCGTTATTGCCCGTCATGCCGGAAAAATCAGCGCTCCCCGAGAATGCTTCTGCCATGCCCAGGGCGGACAGTACCTGCTTGAGACTAAAATCCGATTCAAACTCGAATTTCGGCATCGTGAGCCTTACCCGTTTGTCCTTAAGATTGCCGATAATCCTGTCCGCCTGCTGGTAATCAAGATTGTTTTCAAACTCGGTAAACTTACCTTCGGCCAGCAGCAGTATGACCATCGAAAGCTCCTCACCGTCGTACGGCAGCTCCACCGCCTGGTAATCATCTCCTTCCATATAACCGAATGACTCGGTCTGCCTCATCATGGGCACGGTAACGCTCCCGCCGTCGAGCAGGTAAAAAGGCAGGTCGGTGGTCGCTTCTTCAAAGAACTGGCTCTCCCAGGCCGCGTTGAAGTAGATAGCGTTGGTCAGGACAAGCCGGGTGAGAGGCGTGACGCCGCCCGGGGCTATAAGGTCATTAATCCGCTCTTCGGTCTGCTCGCTGACCCAGTCATTAATGGTAATACGCGATTCATCCGGCTCATTGATAAAGTCCAGAATCCTGAGCCCGGCGCCGTAGTGCTCGGCCAGGGTATCCAGAAAAGCCACTTTGAATTCGTAGCCCTTCTGTCCCCAGATGGCATTGACCACGTTCAGCCGGAAGCCCTCGTCGTCCTTGCCCCCGGCCCCTTCGCCGCGTTTGGCAAGCTCACTCTCCAGCCAGTTGAAAGCGGGATGCAGCTTATCCCTGATGCAGTTCGAAGTGAAGGGCTCCTGCCATCTGCTCTGCGGTTGCGCCGCCGGCTCCTGCATAGGTCATGGCCAGCGCCGCCGAGATGCTGTAAGGCGAGTAAAAAAGGTTGCCTTCACCGGTTTTCAGTTGCTGGTAGAGGTCGAAGGCAAAGGCGCCATTGCCATCGGTCAGGTCAGCCTGATCGCTCCCGGGCACCTCCGGCGTTTCTATACGTGTCTTCTCCGATTGCAGCGTCGCGCCGGATGCCAGGACCACCGCATCCGAAATCTCCGTCACAACCGACGTTTTCGGGGTACAGGCGGCTAGGCCAATGAGTATAGCAATGATTACTATAATCCCAGATTTTTTCATTCTGCTCGCCTCCATGCTGTTTATCACACAACCTTAATCAAACGGGAGCGGGTCGCCGCCATCACCGGTCAGAGCGGCTTCTCCGCTGGGGAATACTTCTCATTTGAGCCTTATTCCCTCCGCTCCCCACAACTTGTTTACTCTAGGGTCTATCCTTTGAGCATAAACCAGTTCTGTCCGGCCACTTTTACCGACTTTAGAGACAACGATAATCCCCCCTGCATTATCACTCACTACACCTGAATAGCCTTGAGATTTAAGGGACGGATTTTCATACACCTGTATGGCCTCTGTCCATAGCCGTTCCCCGGCTGAACTCAACTTCTGAGCGTAGATTTTTCCTCCTTTAAACCAGCCTGTGGTAGTGGATGTTGGGTTGACCTGCCAGACGACCATGGCACCACCGGCACTGTCACCGGCAACCT
>CAZLEY010000104.1:0-1852 GCA_964558675.1 uncultured Dehalococcoidaceae bacterium
CCCTTAATCTGGTGGTAATAGTCATAGGTCATACAGGCTTTATGTTCGTCTACTATATCAGCGTTGACCACCTCGCCAACGAAAATAGTATGCGTGCCCACACTCATTTCCCTGGTCACTTTAGCTTCCAGATAAGAGACGGCATTGTCGAGGACTATGGGAGCCCCGGTCTCGCCTATCTTGTAGTTAATACCTTCAAGCTTATCTGTGTCCCTGCCCGATTTAAAGCCGAAGTGGCCTATGAAGGTCAGGGGTGTTTCCTGACATAGAACGGAAGCGGCAAAGACTTTGCTTTCTTTGATGAACTCGTGGGTAAGATTGCTTTTGTTGATGCTTACCGCCACGGTGGGAGGTTCCGCGGCAACCTGGAATACTGTATTGGCAATTTGACCGTTAATCCGGTCGCCTTTCTTTGAGGTTACTACATAGACACCATAACCTAATTTGTAGAGAGCTTTGACGTCCATTTGTAACCTGCCCTATCTCCTTCTCCTGACACTTTTTAGTCTCAAGCCGAAAATTTATTATAAGGTATCCAAGATAAAATAGTTATCAAAAAAAAGCGCAAAATATTACAATTTCTATAACATTTGTCCCTTACCAAATTAAGGTAATACCGCAACGTGCATTCCATTTCTGCCTTTAGCAAAGAGAAACGCATTTGATCGAATCAAGGGGGAATCTGTACGAGACAAGGTCATCAATCATCTGGTATTTTCTAGTCTGTCAGCGCGCTTTTCCCTGGCTAGCCACGGCTTCCATTGCCTTTTTTACCTCTTCAGGGTCGCCGAGATAGTAGCTCTGCTTGGGTCTCAAATTCTCGCCTAGCTCATACACTAAGGGAATACCGGTGGGGATGTTAAGACTTAAAATGTCTTGTTCGCTTATGTTATCGAGGTATTTGACCAGTGCCCTCAGGCTGTTACCATGGGCTGATATTATTGCTCGCTTTCCGGACTGTATCTCCGGCACTATTGTTTCGTACCAATAAGGCAAGACTCTGTTCAGAGTGTCCTTCAAGCTTTCCGCCAGAGGAAGGCCTTTTTTGTTTAAATCCTTATATTTGGGGTCATTGCCCGGATACATCTCATCTGTCTCTTCGAGGCTGGGTGGTCTTACATCGTAGCTTCTTCTCCATATGAGTACCTGCTCTTCGCCGAACTTCGCTGCTGTCTCCGACTTATTCAATCCCTGCAGAGCGCCATAGTGTCTCTCATTCAAATGCCAGGAGCGGAAAACCGGTATCCACATGAGGTCCATTTCGTCAAGGACAATCCATAAGGTACGTATGGCTCTTTTCAGGACGGAGGTAAAAGCAATATCAAAGATATAACCCTGCTCTTTTAGTGTTAGACCCGCCTTTTTGGCCTCGGTTATCCCTTTTTCTGACAGATCTGCGTCAATCCAGCCGCCAAATCGGTTCTCTTTATTGCAAATGCTTTCGCCGTGTCTCAGAAGTATTAGTTCTGTCATATCGTGCCCCCACTTTTGATTATCCTGCTCTCAGGTTTTCCTGGAGCGCTTCCTGATGAAGTCTACCAGAAATTCCTCGAGCTCAACCAGAAAGAGTCCCGGAAGCGCCAGCAAAATGATGAACGGCCACCATCCTACCGGGAAAGGAGCCGTACGGAGGGGATTAATACCGGTCTGTGGCAGAACATATACCAGTATGAGTTGCAGCCCCACAGTTATTATAATGCCACCCACAACCCACTTGTTTGAAAACGGGTTCATCTTAAATGCTGATATCGTCAATGAGCGGGCAGTCAAAAGGTAAAAAATGTGAACCAGCATTATGTTTACTAGCACTGCCGTTTGCGCTTGTGTCAACAGCAATTCGTCTGTCTGGGAA
>CAZLEY010000105.1:0-1790 GCA_964558675.1 uncultured Dehalococcoidaceae bacterium
GTTGCAGACCACGCAGTTGAGGTCGGCTATGCCGCTATTAGATGCCCAGAACTTGTTTCCGTTTATCACCCATTCGTTGCCTTCAAGTTTGGCTCTCACCCCTACCGTTCTGCTCTCATTCTGTACATTCTCAATATCAACGGAGGACTCTGTTTCACTAAAGTTCATGCAGGCAACGGCTAGCTCTTTGCCGGTGAACCTGGGGGCAAATTCCTCAAACACCGCTTTTGCCCATGCCTTCGCCGGTGGAGGCAGGGGTGCCACATGTGCAATGAAAGCTGGTGTCCACCCCCAGTCAGTGCAGGCGCAGTGCATACTTATGCCATAGTCGGCACGTCCCAGCTGCTCCTGCTTTAGGGCAGCGGTAAGTATGGAACCCATTCCCAGGCCACCATACTCCTCCGGTATCAAGGCTTTCTGGCCGCCAAGGTCAACCTGTATTTTCTTCAGGATGGGAGTAATTATTTTTTCATGGGTGACGTCTTCATCGATTTTGTCGCGGACAGGCATAATCTCCTTGTCGGTAAAATCAGCAAACGTCTTCTGTACCATCCGTGCTTCTTCATTAACGAAACACTCCGGGTACTGCAACTTGTACCATTGGCTGGTCTGGTCTAGCATCTTCTGAACCTCCTTTTATTGTTATTAAAGCCCCGCCGGGGCAGTTATATATTCTTGATTTGCTCAAACTTCAGGGCAAGATTGGCCCCCGCTTCCTCCGGAGTCTGGCCTTCGACAATTTCACATTCCACCTGCTTTTCGGGGATAAACATCCTTAATCTCTTACTCCGCCTACTTGATGATATATCAGCTCCCAAGTCCTGAGCTTGCCAGGTGGTAAAGGGCTGTTTTTGCGCTGCCATGAGCCCTTTGACGGTTGCCGAGCGCAGTTCACCGATTTCATGACTGATTGTAACCAGGCAGGGCAGCGGTAATTCTACTACCTCATAGCCATCAGCTAACACCTGCTCCACCCTGACACTGCCATCATTGGCCTCTACTTTCTGGGCGACCGTAATGCTCGGGATTCCGAGCAGCTCCGCCACGCCCGGGCCGACCTGGCCGGCGTTGGTATCCGCCGCCATTCTGCCCGTAAGGATAAGGTCATATTCTCCCAGTTTCCTAATAGCTTCCGCCAGGAGATAGGCGGTTGTGTAGCCGTCTATCTCCTCGAAAGTGGCATCCTCAAGGACGACCAGGTCATCAGCCCCGACAGCCAGGCACTTCTTCACTACGGCTTTAGGTAAATTACTGCCCAGGCTTATCACCGTTACCTTGCTCGGGTGCAGTTCTTTAATCCTCAGGGCAGCCTCCAGGCTGTTCTCATCATATGGATTCAATACCGGCGGAACGCCCTGTCCAGGGAGAACGTGTTGTCCTTCGGGGTCGATTTTAAAAGTGGAAACCGGGGCTTCGGGGTCAATTACTACCTTGACACAAACAATAATGTTAAGCATATCCAACTTTCTTGAATAAATAGTATCGGCAATCAGAGGCCTTACCGTGCTTAGTCTCCGCCACATCATACATTTTCCTGAGCGGAAACGTCAACCTTGGCCGGAACCTGGTTTTGCATGGAAAATAGCACTACAACTTGCTTTTACACAATTTCTGGCGTAGAATTTACGTGTAATTACGCACGGGCAGTTAGCTCAGCTGGTTAGAGCACTCGGTTCACATCCGAGAGGTCGAAGGTTCGAGTCCTTTACTGCCCACTTGGGGTGGTAATAGGCAGAATGAGGTGGACCCCATTCTTAGGACAGGATAAGGGCAATGTTAAGGTCGGGTTC
>CAZLEY010000106.1:0-1790 GCA_964558675.1 uncultured Dehalococcoidaceae bacterium
GAAGCTACAGAAAATTCAGCCGGAGTCGTTGACTAAAAGAATATAGTATGTTGTTCAATAGGGCATATTCATTTAAAGTTGCTTGGGCTCATAACCCGGAGGTCGTTGTTTCGAATCTGCTTTAATCTTGATTTCCATCAGAGGTTAGTAATAAGTCATAGCTTTATATTTTGAACAAAACATCTTATTATTACACTGTAATATTCGGCCAGAAAGCTACGCTTGAACTGGCCATTTGCACTAGCTATCAAGACGGCGTAAAATGGCGAAAGCGATAGGTAAGACCATGCGTGTCTTGATAACAGGTGGAAGCGGCCTTGTCGGCCGAGCACTTGCAGCTAACTTAGCTCGCGATGGCAACGAGGTTATCATTCTCAGTCGACGGCCAGAACGAATTATCGGTCTGCCGACAGGCATTAGCGTGAAATGGTGGGATGGTCATACCACCGAGGGGTGGAGTTCCCTGGTCGATGGCACCGACGCCATCATCAATCTTGCCGGCGAAAACATTAGTTCGGGTCGTTGGACGAAAGAGCGCAAGCGTAGCATTCTCGAGAGCCGTTTGAATGCTGGCCGGGCTGTGGTTCAGGCCTTCAAAGCGGCACCCCGTAAACCTCGCGTCGTAATCCAGGCGTCCGGTGTCGGTTACTACGGCACTGGTGGCGACGAAGAGATAACGGAAGAGATGCCGGCGGGGCACGACTTTCTGGCCAAGGTCGCCGCAGACTGGGAGGCTTCTACGGCCTCCCTAGAAATGCCAGGGGTACGACAGGTAGTCATCCGCACCGGGGTGGTGCTCAGCACCGAAGGTGGTGCCTTGCCCCGGATGTTGCTACCATTTCGTCTCTTTGCCGGCGGGCGTTTGGGGAGTGGGCGGCAGTGGTTCCCCTGGATCCACATTGCCGACGAAGTGGGCGCTATCCGCTTCCTGATCGAAAGCGAGATTGCGAATGGCCCATTCAATCTGACTGCTCCCGCTCCACTTACTAATGCCGAATTCAGCCGCTTGCTGGGACAACGGCTCAGGCGGCCAGCACTCATGCCTATTCCTGGGTTTACCTTGCGCCTGCTCTTCGGCGAGATGGCGACTGTCCTCCTGGATGGCCAGCGGGCCATTCCGCGACGTTTGCTGCAACTGGGCTTCACCTTCCAATTCCCCGAGGCTGGTTCGGCGCTAAGAGATCTCTTTTAACTGAACTGATTTGACAAGAACGTTTAGTCCTCTAAAGCTAGGATTACAGGTGACCAGTTACGGAGGGTCTGGTTTATCATGGCAATCTTTAGTGCCAGCATCCCAGCCTTGCCACAGGAGTAAACCGGTTAGGTGTGCGTATCGGATGTTCACCCAACGGGCGCTAGATGAGTGGCCGGTACTATTTAACGCCCACATCATGAGCCATAGCGACTTGGACCGCATAATTAATGCCGGTAAAAGGATAATTATCGATAGTACCAGCTACCGTAATAGGCTATCTCTACTCCAGAGGTATTCACTACTAGCGGCACAGTATGATATCGATTAAACAACCGGGTGTAACAAAATATATGGAGAATGTAAGAGAAAAAATCATAATTTTAACATAATTTACCCAAATAGCATATATGTATATGTACATATACAAGTACAGGCTCAAAATGACATTATCCGTACACGATATTGAACCCGATAAACTGCTTTTAAAAGACATCAAAGAGTTCAGACATGTCGTCAAACGTGACGAAAGGACACTCATAGTGGGGTGCCCCCATTATTAGTACCACCTACAATGAGAGACTTCCCGCATTCTCCA
>CAZLEY010000107.1:0-1707 GCA_964558675.1 uncultured Dehalococcoidaceae bacterium
GACCGTAACCGCATCGCTTTACAGTCCGACCTTCTCAGTGCCTGGGTGCTGGGGATTAAGAATGTCCTGTCCATTACCGGCGATTTGCCGCAGCTTGGCGACCACCCCGAAGCCAAGCCTGTGTATGACCTTGATTCCGTGACGTTGCTGCAGACCATCGGCAAGTTGAACAGCGGCACCGATATTAACGGCAATGAGCTACAGGGTAAGCCGTCTTTCTTCCCCGGTGCGGTGGTCAAGGTGGAGTCGGATACCGAGGCTTCCATGGAACTGCAGATTGCCAAGCTGGAGAGGAAGGTGGCCGCCGGTGCCCGGTTCATCCAGACCCAGGCGGTATACGACGCCGGCAGTTTTGCTAAATTCATGAAGAGGGTGGAGAAATTGAAAGTTCCCATTCTGGCAGGCGTCATTCCGCTGAAGTCAGCTGGTATGGCCAAGTTCATGAACAAGAACGTCTCCGGTGTCTTCGTGCCCGATGAACTTATTCAGAAGATGACTGATGCCCCCAAAGAAGACAGGGAGCAAACCGGCATACAGATTTGCGCCGACCTTATCAAGCAGCTCAAGCCCCTCTGCCAGGGCGTGCATATCATGGCTATCGGCTGGGAGAAGCGGGTGCCGGCCATCATCCAGGCTGCTGGACTTTAGGATTATTTTAAATAAAAGAACAAATCCCCGGTGTTTATTTTATGAACGTCGGGGATTTTTTATAAGGGGTTTGTAGCCAATCACACTATGGCTTTGCTGCCTTATTCCGTAACAGTAATTTCTATTATAGTATTCAAACCGTTATATTTTTCGCTTACCGGAGTCATTTTCAGCCTTAGGTGATATGTTCCCGGTACAACCTTCTCGGTTGTCTTTATCACCATGGTGACATCGTAGATTGTATTCTGGTAAGCTAAAAGAACCGGTGGCTCTATGCTGGCCGTAATGCCGTTGGGCCGGGAGGCATATGGTGCATCGGCTACGCGAAATCCAAAGATACACTTTTGCCGGGGTGCTGTGTGGGGGTAAGGGATTGTCTTCAGTTTAACATCATACAGCTTGGTCTCGCCAACTCCGATGCTGATATCCGAATCAATGTTTTCTATATATGCGCAGGGCCATGCCAGGGAAGTGCCATCGCTCTTGCCGGTAGTGTATATCACATCTCCATCCTCGGTGACACTAACGGACATGGCTCTGGTATTCGTCAGTCCCCCCTTCTCGACTCTGGCTATTACGAAGTTAGGTCCAGTCTTCAATAATAAATCGGCTTCAAAGTTACGGCCGTTTACTGTGGCTTGAACAGCATCCGGCGGCACCCCGGCCTCAGGGTCGGTCGTGGCGTATACCGCAGACTCGTGGTCGGTCACCGCATATACCGCAACCGAAACATCCGGCTCGGACACGGTGCCGGATATATGAACAGGTGTTTTCGTGTAATCAACCCCTTCCTTCAAATCAGGCCATGCGTAGTCTATCCACGGTACAGGTTCGAAGCTGACGCTCAAGACCTTGCTTATGCGTTCATCACCTCGTGATGCCGTCACTTCAATCTCATTTTCCCCTTCATCTAACTCTATATACGAGTAGAAGGTAGCGTCCTCGTGATTAACGTTCGGCTGAATGCCATTGATATGGACAATCGCATCCGATTGTGAAACTTTTCCCCTGACCTTTAAAAGGTTGTTATTAATTGCGGTTCCGTCATCGGGATATAGA
>CAZLEY010000108.1:0-1571 GCA_964558675.1 uncultured Dehalococcoidaceae bacterium
TTAAACTCACAGTGACAGCCAGTGCCCTGTACTATCGGCTGGATGTAAACACCCAAGTCTGACGTGGGGTAGCCGGCTTTTTCAGCCAGCTCATTCATGGCTCCGATTTGGCCTTCGAGCTTATCATAGATGGTCAAAAATAATATGTCGTGGCAGGCCCCTTTATAGCGAAGCTTCCAGTAGGGCTCCCCGGAAGGCTGCTGGACCACTTTCAATAATTCATTTGCTGAAACTCCACCGGCGGCTTTTACTGCTTCCACCCCCAACCGCTGGGTTATATCAGTAATGCCTTTGATATGAGAGCTAACCCTTTCCTCCGGGAAATACTCGTAGCCGGCTACAGTATAGAAAAGAGTCCATGTGGGTAAGGCATCCTTAAGGTTCTGATAGTCCTTGGGCCATTTCTTCGCCATAATTGCCGCCAGGTTGGTATTATTGAGTATAAAGCATTCGTTGACCATTCTCAGTCTTATCAGCCAGGAAGTCAGCTCGAGCAGCGTATCGAGGTTGGAGGAGCCAACCACGAAGGGCTCTTCAAGACTGGGGAGTATTTCACACCTCATTGATGCCCACGTTACGATGCCTATGGTTCCCTGCGACCCCTGGATAAGCCTGTGCCAGGAAGCCACACCGGGCCCGTACGGCGCTTTTTGTATGCCCCCGACTGCCCACTGCTCCTTTACTGTACCCGGGCCGGCCGCCTGTCCCGTTCTAAACTCTTCACCATTTCCAAAGATTACCTCAAGACAGGCCAGCGGGTCTGATATATCCCATTGATACTTGGGCATTATTACAGGCTCTCTCTCGAGCATACTGCCGATAACAGTCTTCGACTTTCTTGGCAGCAGCGGCATATTGAGCCTGATGCCCTCCTTTTCCACCGCCGGTATGAGTTCACCGAAGGTCACGCCCGGCTCGACCATGGCAACCCGGCGCGCCCGGTCGACAGTGATGATCTTTTTCATGCCGCTTAAATCCACGATAACGGCCCCGCCAATGCCGGGAACGGTATCACCCCGAAAATGAGGAGGACCTGAACTTAGTGGAACAAGTGGCGTTTGAGTCTCATTAGCAAGATTTACTATCTTCTGTATGTCGCCAGCATTTTTTGGCTTTACCAAACATTCCGGCCTGACCGTGTTAACGAAGCTCATATCCCTGGAGTGTTCATCCAGCGTCGCTTGTTCATAACTTACGTTACCGGCCCCAACAATTTTCACCAGCTTCTCTTTTTTAATCATGTTTACCCTCCTTTCGATTTTAGTCAAATTGAATAGCTCTATCTAGAAGAATACCTCTATACTGTTAATGCAGGTTGCGTTCAGTAGCTGGTTATACTTTGGTCTATCCAATGAATTTTTTCTATTAAGATAGTATTCTCCATTGCGTCCCATGTCAAGTGGGAAAGCCTGGACGCTTCCTTCTAAAGGAAGTTCAACCCATTCAGGGCGCTGCTGTTTTTCGTTTTATATTACCTATTTGAGGCTTCAACCCAGTCAGTTGCCTGTCCAGCTTTGTGGTGAGCCGCACAGGAATCGAACCTGTAACCTGCTGATTAAGAGTCAGCTGCT
>CAZLEY010000109.1:0-1534 GCA_964558675.1 uncultured Dehalococcoidaceae bacterium
TCGCCAGGAGCCTCCGCAAGCCCAAAAGCAAGCTCGCCGGGCACCTGGAGCTGCTTACCCACAGCCAAATATCACTTGCCCGCGGCCGCAACCTGGACACCATCACCGGCAGCCAGACCATCAACAGCTTCCTCCCGCTCAAGAACGACCTGTGGCTGACCTCCTGCGGACTCTATGTCGCCGAACTGATAAACCAGTTTACCGCCGACCATCAGGAGAACTTCCCGATTTTTCAGCTAACGCTGGAGACTTTAGACCGGTTGTGCCAGGCGGACAATAAAGACCTCGTCCTGCGCCATTTTGAACTGCACCTCCTCGAGGGCGTCGGCTACCGTCCCCAGCTCCGGGAATGCGTCGCCTGCCACCGGCAACTGGAACCCACCACCAATTCCTTCAGTCCGTCCGCCGGCGGCATGCTCTGCCCCGATTGCAGCCCGGGCCAGTCTCTTGCTCATCCCCTCTCGGTTAACGCACAGAAGGTGCTGCGGCTCATGCAGAGCAGCGATTACAGCAACGCCAGCCGCGTGAAAATAGACCCGGAACTCGCCCGCGAGATTGAGAACGTGATAAGCAGCTACCTCAAGTACCTCCTGGAGAAAGAAGTCAAGTCAGCCGCCTGGCTGGAGACATTAAGAGAGCAAAGACTCAAGCAAAACCACACCCCTTTACCATAGCACGCAGATAACATATAATGTTGATAACTCAGGCTGAGATTATGAATCCTCAGTCTTTTTACTATATTCGTGCAGGTTATTAGAGATGACATCAAGATTAGACAACATAAACAAGCAGAGACGGCAGAAGCTGGAGCGCCTCTGCGCCCGGGGCATTAACCCGTATCCGAACCGTTATAAGCAGACCCACACCACCCGGGAAGCCATTACCCTGCTTGAAAAAACAGAAACCGATGAGGCATCGGAAAAAGTCAGCGTGGCCGGACGCATTACCGCAATGCGGAATATGGGGAAAAGTTCCTTCTTTGATATACGTGACGGCTCCGGCAAGCTCCAGCTGTTATTCCAGAATGCCAGCCTCGACAAAGAACACAGCGAGCTGTTCAAGGACCTTGACATCGGCGATATCATCGGCGTTGAAGGCACCCTGCTGAGGACAAAGACCGGTGAACCCACCGTTTCGGTAACCGACTTCACCATGCTGGCGAAGTCGCTCCAACCCCTGCCGGAGAAATGGCACGGGCTGAGCGATACCGACAAGCGTTACCGCCAGCGCTACCTTGACCTCATCGCCAACAGCGAGGTTAAGGAAGTCTTTAAGGTACGCAGTCGGGTTATCACCGCCATCCGGCAGTTCCTCAACGAGCGTGGATTTATCGAGGTGGAAACGCCGGTACTGCATCCGTCGGCCGGTGGCGCCCTGGCGGCGCCCTTTATTACGCACCATAATACCCTCGACCAGGATTTATACCTGCGTATCGCCACGGAACTCCATCTCAAGCGACTCATCGTCGGCGGACTGGACAAGGTCTATGAAATCGGCCGCGTCTTCCGCAACGAGGGTATCTCCACCACGCACA
>CAZLEY010000110.1:0-1503 GCA_964558675.1 uncultured Dehalococcoidaceae bacterium
GTGCCAGCGTCGATAACGGGAAGTTCGAGAATTTTAAAGCCATGATGGACGCCGCCAGGGAGTTCGGCGTTTACAAATAGAAAATACTGACGGAGGATTTAATGGATACAGTCGTAAATTGGTCTGAGCTGACCCCGGAGCAGAAGCGAGAAGAGCGATATAAAAAATGGCTCGCGGCTCCTGGCGTAAAGTTTAAAAACAAAGAAGCCGAAAAGCTTTATAAAGAAAGGGTAACCAGGTTTATCAAAGCCATCAAGATGGAGGAAGCCGACAGGGTACCGTGTATGTTGCCGGTAGGTTATTTCCCGGCCTATTACGCCGGCTATGACCTCAAGACGGTCATGTATGACTATGAAAAGCAGCGGGATGCTTGGATGAAGTTCATGAATGATTTCGGCGATATGGATACCTTCATGGGCCCCGGTCTGGTCCTGCCGGCACCGGCGCTGGAAATGATTGACCACTATATGCACAAATGGCCGGGATATGGCATTGCCGATGATGTCGCCTCCTACCAGTACGTGGAGAAAGAATACATAAAAGCCGACGAGTATGACAAATTCATCCAGGACCCGACTGATTTCTGGCTCAGGACCTTCATGCCTCGCCAGGCGGGGGCTTTCGCGCCGCTGGCCAAACTACCTCACCTCACGGCCTTCGTCGGCATACCTCTTTTCTACCTGATGAGCTTCGCCGACCCCGAGATACAGCAGGCCTACAGGACTATGTTTAAAGCCGGTGAAGAAGTCATGAAATGGATGCAGACTATCAGCGTGGTTGGCCGGGAGGCTATTGAAAGGGGCTACGCGGGTTTCGGGGGCGGCTTTTCTGGTGCCCCCTTTGACATGTTGACGGACATGTGCCGGGGCACAACGGGCATCATCATGGATATGTACCGCCAGCCGGAGAAAATTCACGAAGCCATGGAGCGGATAATCCCCATCGCTATCGAGGAGGCCGTCGACATGGCCGATGCCGCTATGTCGCCCCTGGTCATAATGCCTCTGCATAAAGGCAATAAGACCTTCATGTCCCCCAAGCAGTTCGAGACCTTCTACTGGCCCAGTTTCAAAAAGCTTCTCCTGGGCATGATTGACGAAGGTCTCGTGCCCATGCCCTTTGCCGAGGGTGACTACATACCTCGCCTTGAGGTTATCCAGGATATGCCCAGGGCGTCGATAGTGTGGTACTTCGAATACATGGACATGGCCAGGGCCAAGGCAACCGTCGGCAGGAACAACTGTATCGCCGGTAATCTGCCCGTTTCGACAATAATAATGGGCACGCCACAGGACGTTAAGGACGGCTGCCGCAAGCTTATCGAGGACTGCGCCCCCGGTGGCGGTTATATCCTGACCGCCGCCGCCAGCGTCGACACGGGTAAAATAGAAAACCTGCGCGCCATGATGGATGCCGCCAAAGAATATGGCGTGTATAAATAGCGAAAAATGACTGGAGAACTTAGATATGAAAGCATCAGATGATTTGTCGGAATTGTCTGCG
>CAZLEY010000111.1:0-1503 GCA_964558675.1 uncultured Dehalococcoidaceae bacterium
TTGGCGATAGGTTTATTGAATTGAACCCGCTCTTTAGCGTATTCAATGGTTTCCTTCAGCGTAACCTCGGCTACCGCTAGCGCTTCAATGGCGGCGAAAGCACGGGTACAATCAAATGTACGCATAGTTTCGCGAAATCCTTTACCTTCCTCATCGCCGAGCAGGTACTTTTCAGGAATACGCACTCCTTCTAGTGCTACAATGCCGCCTATTATCGACTCATTGGCCATATCGTTAATCCGGGCTATGGAAATACCGGGGAGGTTGAAAGGGACCAGAAAGGGAGTTACTCTTCGGGAAGAGGGATTTGTCTTGGCTAATACCATAGCCGCATCACCCTGGGTGGCAAACGATACGCGGTTTTTCTCACCGTTCAGCACATAGCAATCGCCGTCCTTTATTGCCGATGTTTTGAGATTGGCGAGGTCTGAGCCAGCCTCAGCTTCAGTAGCGCCCATAAGCACTATCTTTTCACCTCTTGCCATGGCTGTCAGCCATTCATTCTTGATTTCATCCTTTCCGAGCAGGACCAGGCTTGCCGTTGCGAAGTTGTTGAAGACCAGCCAGGCGGCATCATCGGCATGTCTGGATAACTCTTCCAGGACAACGCCAACAGTAACATTGTCTCTAGGCTCACCTCCGTATTCCTCCGGTATATTCATCCCCATGAGGCCGAGGTCGGCAACCTTTTTAATAAGCTCGCGTGGGAGGGTTTCGGCTTTGACACGCTCCGCATAACCCGGAGCAAGTTCTTTCTGACCGAAATCCCTGACCATATTCCTGATCATTTCTTGCTCTTCAGTAAAACTGAAATCAAGCATGGCGAATATCTCCTTTACGCATGATATCTGTAGCTTCCGTTATTTCTTTGGTTTGAACTCAGGCCGAATCAGCAGCATGTCGTTTTAATCGAACGCACCATCTCGCATCAACTGAGCAAATTCACCGTCGGAGATACCGAGAATCTCGCTACAGATGTACTTGTTATGCTCACCAAGCAGGTTAGGTCGTCTCACGTCAGCATCAACCGCGGAGAGTTTGATAGGGGGAGGGTGATAGAAGTTTGCCTTGCCTAAGTAGGGATGGTCTGCCTCGCGGAAATAATTGTAATGGTTCAGTTGAACGTCCTCGGCCAGGTCGCGGGAATTGGCGACTACTCCAGCACCGACGCCGGCATCCTGCATCATGGTCATTACCTGTTCTGCCTTGTAGTTCTTTGTCCATGTCTCCAGGTAGTTGTCAAGCTCATCGCTATGTTTAATACGGCTGGTCATGGTTACAAACCTGGGGTCTTGCGTCCAGGCTGGATTTCCCAGAACCCGACAAAAGCTATCCCATTCTTCATCGGTACACACGGCAATAGCAACCCACCGGTCTTTTCCCTGGCATCGGTAGACTCCATGAGGTGCGGCATAATCGCATTTATTGCCGGTCAGAGCTAACTCCCGCTTGTTTACCGTATAATCGAGCAGTACCGGTGCCAGATATTGCAGGCTGGATTCA